>NZ_JAAUWV010000304.1 GCF_014694405.1 Pseudoalteromonas sp. S16_S37 | reverse complement strand
ACACCTGAGGATTTGAACGAGTTTAGCCAGATGTTGAAGAAGATCACCATTGAAGCGGCATTGAACGCTGAAATGGATGAGCATCTGGGTTATGAAAAACACCAAAAGGCTACATCAACCAATAGCCGTAACGGTAAGAGCAGCAAACGGGTTAAAACTGAAGATGGCGAGTTTGAACTCGATACCCCTCGTGACCGTGAAGG
>NZ_JAAUWV010000303.1 GCF_014694405.1 Pseudoalteromonas sp. S16_S37 | reverse complement strand
AACGAGCCTGTAGAATAACTCGTTTCAAATCTGTTTTTGTAATCAACAAACGATAACTGAGTTCCTATTTTGATTCAATCGTTTAGTTGGGTGTGAGTTGTTATTTTAGGGCATTTTTAAGCTGGTTTGTTGTAGTTTGAGAGGCGTTTCGGAGCTGTTGGGTCAGGTTGTTCTTGGCTTACGACACCCTTTCTCGCAACTTTT
>NZ_JAAUWV010000302.1 GCF_014694405.1 Pseudoalteromonas sp. S16_S37 | reverse complement strand
GGGATTAAACCGCTTGAAAGGCATATTGGGCGACAAACTCAATGCCATTCTAGCGGGTGTGGGCCAAAACTTTAGAAAAATCCTAACCCTATTGAGGCTTTTTTACGTCTGGATTTTATGTTGGCTATGTGCGCCATTGGCACGTGAAAATCAACAACAATAACGTTAGATGGTTAACCGAATCTAAAGATAGCAATCCAAATTGA
>NZ_JAAUWV010000301.1 GCF_014694405.1 Pseudoalteromonas sp. S16_S37 | reverse complement strand
GACCCTGTAACAGATTCTGTGTAACTGCCATTTAGTTGATATGTCTTTCGAGGCGTTCCTCGAATTCGATAATAAATCGACTCATCGCCTGACGCCAGTTTTGAATGGGCATTGTCCATTTTTTGCTGGCATCTTTGATGGCAAGATAAATCATCTTTTTAGCTGAATCATCACTGGGGAAGATTTTCCGTTTCTTGATAGCCTTGCGG
>NZ_JAAUWV010000300.1 GCF_014694405.1 Pseudoalteromonas sp. S16_S37 | reverse complement strand
GGCAAAGTTGAAGATATACAGCTACGCGCCGAGACTATTCAAGCACTCAACAATAGCCAAGAGCGAGCCAAAGCGTTTGAATTATGGGCCCGTAAAAGCATTGAGCGTATCGAACGCTATCAAGCCGCTAAGCTTGCCAAAGACAAGCAAGGGCTAAGGGAGTTTGGCCCACGGCCACAACACAAAACTGTAGTGAGCTTTCTCGATGACGAGATAAACCAAAA
>NZ_JAAUWV010000299.1 GCF_014694405.1 Pseudoalteromonas sp. S16_S37 | reverse complement strand
TATGGCAATAAAAAACTTACATGGTTAAGGCGTTTTCGCCCTTTTGTACATGGCATTCCAACACGGCACAGCATCGCTCGTATCTTTCGAGGCCTTGATAGCGACTCATTACTGCTAGCACTGTACAGCTGGGTAAATCAACAACGAGAAAAATCAGGCATGCCAGTCATCGCTTTTGATGGCAAGACTATTCGTGGTGCGAGCAAACGCGCTACGGATAAACTCCATT
>NZ_JAAUWV010000298.1 GCF_014694405.1 Pseudoalteromonas sp. S16_S37 | reverse complement strand
AATATAAGAAGCCTTTAGCCATGGGAATATAAGTAATATCAATTGCCCAAGCTTGGTTCGGGTAAGTCACTTCGATATCACGCAGCAGATAGGGGTAAACCTTGTGTGCCTTATTTGCTAGTGTTGTTTTTGGCTTGGGATAAATCGCGCCGATGCCCATCTCCCGCATGATCCTGACAATTCGCTTGCGATTAACAAGGCGATTTTTTTTAGCCAGCTCAGTACGAATA
>NZ_JAAUWV010000297.1 GCF_014694405.1 Pseudoalteromonas sp. S16_S37 | reverse complement strand
ACAAAAGCTGAGGAAGTGTTCGTCAGTGACATTACCTATTTGAAGTCGGATGAAGGAACTCATTATTTATCGCTAACAACAGATGCCTATTCACGCAAAATAATGGGCTATGAATTAAGTGATGAAATGAAAGCATCAGATGTGGTTAAAGCACTAAACATGAGTATCTGTAACAAAAGGTACTCTCATCGCGCAATTCACCACTCCGACAGAGGCTTGCAATATTGCTC
>NZ_JAAUWV010000296.1 GCF_014694405.1 Pseudoalteromonas sp. S16_S37 | reverse complement strand
GCATTGATCTTCTTGATGATCTAAACGATCTTACTATCCTCATTTTGCAACGTTTGTTTTCTCACCCCTCAAAACCTTGCAAAATGGAGATTAAAAATGAAGCCAAAAGCGACCAACCACGAACTGGTTAAATTGGCCAACATCATTGATTGGCAGCGTTTAGAAGCCGAATTTGGTCAACTTTATAGTGCAGATACTGGCGCATTGGGAAAACCCATTCGGTTACTGGCT
>NZ_JAAUWV010000295.1 GCF_014694405.1 Pseudoalteromonas sp. S16_S37 | reverse complement strand
AAAATGCCCTAAAATAACAACTCACACCCAACTAAACGATTGAATCAAAATAGGAACTCAGTTATCGTTTGTTGATTACAAAAACAGATTTGAAACGAGTTATTCTACAGGCTCGTTGGTATGACTCCCCACGTCAAGTTAAACCATAAAAATCTTTGCTTTTTTTCGAGCCATAATTTTCTCTTTTTAAGTTGAGTGAGTTAACGCATAGATGAAGCAAGTAATTTCGTCG
>NZ_JAAUWV010000294.1 GCF_014694405.1 Pseudoalteromonas sp. S16_S37 | reverse complement strand
CCAACCACGAACTGGTTAAATTGGCCAACATCATTGATTGGCAGCGTTTAGAAGCCGAATTTGGTCAACTTTATAGTGCAGATACTGGCGCATTGGGAAAACCCATTCGGTTACTGGCTGGATTGGAATATCTTAAACAAATTCATAAACTTTCGGATGAAAATACGGTCGCCATGTGGTGTGAAAATCCCTATTGGCAGTATTTTTGTGGGATGCAGTTTTTTACTCATCA
>NZ_JAAUWV010000293.1 GCF_014694405.1 Pseudoalteromonas sp. S16_S37 | reverse complement strand
CATCGTTCAAGCAGTTTACTGTCGGTTGGAAAACAGATGTTCTTTTCCATCACGGTGCTATCCACCACCACTTCGCGCAAACTACTTTCTTTTACCGCGCCGACTTTTAGCCCAACATCGACGGTCAGCGATAACATGAGTTCCGCACCTTGCTCGCCAATTCGCTTGCGAAAGCGAACCATCGAACTGGGGTCACACGGCATCTGATGAGTAAAAAACTGCATCCCACAAAA
>NZ_JAAUWV010000292.1 GCF_014694405.1 Pseudoalteromonas sp. S16_S37 | reverse complement strand
TGGCTTAGAAACAAGGCAAATATTTCGCTATGTAGTTATTCTACATGAGAAATATTTAACGCAGTTAATGAGTCATTTAGCTCGCTAGAATGATCAATGTATTAATAAAATTGGTATTAGCCGTGTCCGTGGTACAGCCCATCTCAAAACAGAGCACAGTGATGAATTCGTATCTTGCCAATCATTGTTCAAAAGCAACGCTCGAAAAAGCCATTTTCTGGGCGCAACCGAGT
>NZ_JAAUWV010000291.1 GCF_014694405.1 Pseudoalteromonas sp. S16_S37 | reverse complement strand
GAAAATCTCGGTTTTTCAAAAAACTGAGGTTGTTCAATTTGGATTGCCATCTTTAGAGTCGGTTAACCATCTAACGTTTTTGTTGTTTGATTTTCACGTGCCAATGGCGCACAGAGCCAACATAAAATCCAGACGTAAAAAAGCCTCAATAGGCTTAGGATTTTTCTAAAGTTTTGGCCCACACCCGCTAGAATGGCATTGAGTTTGTCGCCCAATATGCCTTTCAAGCGGTT
>NZ_JAAUWV010000290.1 GCF_014694405.1 Pseudoalteromonas sp. S16_S37 | reverse complement strand
TTTTGTGGGATGCAGTTTTTTACTCATCAGATGCCGTGTGACCCCAGTTCGATGGTTCGCTTTCGCAAGCGAATTGGCGAGCAAGGTGCGGAACTCATGTTATCGCTGACCGTTGATGTCGGACTAAAAGTCGGCGCGGTAAAAGAAAGTAGTTTGCGCGAAGTGGTGGTGGATAGCACCGTGATGGAAAAGAACATCTGTTTTCCAACCGACAGTAAACTGCTTGAACGATG
>NZ_JAAUWV010000289.1 GCF_014694405.1 Pseudoalteromonas sp. S16_S37 | reverse complement strand
GCTAACTGGGTGGATATTGTTGATAACGAGGGGCTAAGTTTATACAGCGCGAACGATGATAACTACAGTTATGACAAAGATTTAGGCCGCGTAACCATTAAAGCGGGTATTAGCTCATTTACTGGCCCGTTCATCATAACAGCGGTGTTGTCAGAGCTTGTGACTGTAGACAATATTCAAGGCAGCACGCTACGTATTTTAACCCCGCTGAAACGCACTTACCCCGCTGGGGC
>NZ_JAAUWV010000288.1 GCF_014694405.1 Pseudoalteromonas sp. S16_S37 | reverse complement strand
GGGCTAAACGAACTAACACCTGATGAAGTTTACTTCGGTAAGCAAAGATACGCGGCATGACTGGATCAACCACTTAAAAAGTTAGCTTATGTGTCCAACCAATGGGGTCCAGCTCTATCTTTAGATTCGGTTAACCATCTAACGTTATTGTTGTTGATTTTCACGTGCCAATGGCGCACATAGCCAACATAAAATCCAGACGTAAAAAAGCCTCAATAGGCTTAGGATTTTTC
>NZ_JAAUWV010000287.1 GCF_014694405.1 Pseudoalteromonas sp. S16_S37 | reverse complement strand
ACTCGGTTGCGCCCAGAAAATGGCTTTTTCGAGCGTTGCTTTTGAACAATGATTGGCAAGATACGAATTCATCACTGTGCTCTGTTTTGAGATGGGCTGTACCACGGACACGGCTAATATAGTGCCAACCTTGCCTGCGCACGGCCTTGAGCCAGGGCACTTTAAAACCCGCATCTGTTACAATGACCGGGCGGCATTCGCTCGGTAAGATCAGCTTGAGCATGCTTAGAAAT
>NZ_JAAUWV010000286.1 GCF_014694405.1 Pseudoalteromonas sp. S16_S37 | reverse complement strand
AAGACTATATGGCGGGGCTCCGGCATTTTAAGAAAACCATCACTGACTTGAATTGGCAAAATTTGGATGTTAGTGATGTGTTTGAATTTAAATGATTATTTATGGGGATCCCTCAGGTTTCGCTCTCTTTAAACAGCGGGTTGCGTTTTCTAAATTGGTTATCGGCTATGTAGCTATCAAAACCACTTTGCGCCATGAACTCTAGGTTCGCTTCGCTATTAAAGCCGCTGTCT
>NZ_JAAUWV010000285.1 GCF_014694405.1 Pseudoalteromonas sp. S16_S37 | reverse complement strand
AAGAACAACCTGACCCAACAGCTCCGAAACGCCTCTCAAACTACAACAAACCAGCTTAAAAATGCCCTAAAATAACAACTCACACCCAACTAAACGATTGAATCAAAATAGGAACTCAGAGCTGGACCCCATTGGTTGGACACATAAGCTAACTTTTTAAGTGGTTGATCCAGTCATGCCGCGTATCTTTGCTTACCGAAGTAAACTTCATCAGGTGTTAGTTCGTTTAGCCCT
>NZ_JAAUWV010000284.1 GCF_014694405.1 Pseudoalteromonas sp. S16_S37 | reverse complement strand
TATGGCAATAAAAAACTTACATGGTTAAGGCGTTTTCGCCCTTTTGTACATGGCATTCCAACACGGCACAGCATCGCTCGTATCTTTCGAGGCCTTGATAGCGACTCATTACTGCTAGCCTGAGGGATCCCCATAAATAATCATTTAAATTCAAACACATCACTAACATCCAAATTTTGCCAATTCAAGTCAGTGATGGTTTTCTTAAAATGCCGGAGCCCCGCCATATAGTCT
>NZ_JAAUWV010000283.1 GCF_014694405.1 Pseudoalteromonas sp. S16_S37 | reverse complement strand
TCATTAACTGCGTTAAATATTTCTCATGTAGAATAACTACATAGCGAAATATTTGCCTTGTTTCTAAGCCATTTATCTGTCGCAATATCTGATCACTTATTTAATGTAATTGGTATAATATAGTGCCAACCTTGCCTGCGCACGGCCTTGAGCCAGGGCACTTTAAAACCCGCATCTGTTACAATGACCGGGCGGCATTCGCTCGGTAAGATCAGCTTGAGCATGCTTAGAAAT
>NZ_JAAUWV010000282.1 GCF_014694405.1 Pseudoalteromonas sp. S16_S37 | reverse complement strand
GGCCGCTTCCTTTGCGAAAGCTTCAAGTTCTTTTTTGTTCATTTGCATCTGCCTATCATTAACTCTCAATAGAGTATGTTGTGATAGGCAGTTACACAAAATTAGTTACAGACTCAAAAGTTGCGAGAAAGGGTGTCGTAAGCCAAGAACAACCTGACCCAACAGCTCCGAAACGCCTCTCAAACTACAACAAACCAGCTTAAAAATGCCCTAAAATAACAACTCACACCCAAC
>NZ_JAAUWV010000281.1 GCF_014694405.1 Pseudoalteromonas sp. S16_S37 | reverse complement strand
TTTTTATTTAGCGATTCATAAGATCACTAAACATCATGAATGTTCCCCACATTTTCCAAAATTTCTAAAATCTCCATCTTATTGATATATAAACACTAGTTTTGGGGATACCTTAGGTTATTAAGTGAACCATTGTAAACACATTATATTTAACAAATGACTCATGATTAGCTGTATAAAAGCATATTAAAAAGTAAACTATTGTATTTATTGAAATAAGTTATAGGATTGTTG
>NZ_JAAUWV010000280.1 GCF_014694405.1 Pseudoalteromonas sp. S16_S37 | reverse complement strand
TATCTTAAACAAATTCATAAACTTTCGGATGAAAATACGGTCGCCATGTGGTGTGAAAATCCCTATTGGCAGTATTTTTGTGGGATGCAGTTTTTTACTCATCACATGCCGTGTGACCCTGAGGGATCCCCATAAATAATCATTTAAATTCAAACACATCACTAACATCCAAATTTTGCCAATTCAAGTCAGTGATGGTTTTCTTAAAATGCCGGAGCCCCGCCATATAGTCTT
>NZ_JAAUWV010000279.1 GCF_014694405.1 Pseudoalteromonas sp. S16_S37 | reverse complement strand
GCTTCTAAACGCTGCCAATCAATGATGTTGGCCAATTTAACCAGTTCGTGGTTGGGCGCCACGAGGTCAATCAATTCGATCGCAAACAGTTGCTTTTGTGGTGTATGGTTGGTCGCTTTGAATCGCCCCGAGTTCATCGGAGACTAGTTGTTTAAGTCAGGCTACTTTACCTGACTCTTTTAAATTATCATAGAAATCAGCTTCATATTGAGCTGGTGAAATATATCCAATAGAA
>NZ_JAAUWV010000278.1 GCF_014694405.1 Pseudoalteromonas sp. S16_S37 | reverse complement strand
ACACCTGAGGATTTGAACGAGTTTAGCCAGATGTTGAAGAAGATCACCATTGAAGCGGCATTGAACGCTGAAATGGATGAGCATCTGGGTTATGAAAAACACCAAAAGGCTACATCAACGTGACCTTACGGCAAGATAGCGCAAATAAGTAAAAACCATCCGGCATACTTGATTGCAACCTAAACAACTAAGGTGTGATCAATGAATACCACAACATCATTAGAGCAAATTAAAG
>NZ_JAAUWV010000277.1 GCF_014694405.1 Pseudoalteromonas sp. S16_S37 | reverse complement strand
GACAATGCCCATTCAAAACTGGCGTCAGGCGATGAGTCGATTTATTATCGAATTCGAGGAACGCCTCGAAAGACATATCAACTAAATGGCAGTTACACAGAATCTGTTACAGGGTCCAACTTTTCGATATTGTGAACAAGGCAGTATAGCTGCCATTGTGCATTGACTTTTACTTGGCCGCGTAATGTGAGCTTATTCATCCCTTTATTCACCGTGATGTTGCCGAACACAGGTT
>NZ_JAAUWV010000276.1 GCF_014694405.1 Pseudoalteromonas sp. S16_S37 | reverse complement strand
TTGCGATTAAACCCAGAACTTTACTTGCCTTGGAACTATAAATCACAACGCATAGACTAAATTCTGGACTCAAGCATATTTTTGATGGTGAGTTACGCTAACTTGCCGTAAGCTCACTGGGTTATGAAAAACACCAAAAGGCTACATCAACCAATAGCCGTAACGGTAAGAGCAGCAAACGGGTTAAAACTGAAGATGGCGAGTTTGAACTCGATACCCCTCGTGACCGTGAAGG
>NZ_JAAUWV010000275.1 GCF_014694405.1 Pseudoalteromonas sp. S16_S37 | reverse complement strand
TGCGATTAAACCCAGAACTTTACTTGCCTTGGAACTATAAATCACAACGCATAGACTAAATTCTGGACTCAAGCATATTTTTGATGGTGAGTTACGCTAACTTGCCGTAAGCTCACGAATTAAGTGATGAAATGAAAGCATCAGATGTGGTTAAAGCACTAAACATGAGTATCTGTAACAAAAGGTACTCTCATCGCGCAATTCACCACTCCGACAGAGGCTTGCAATATTGCTC
>NZ_JAAUWV010000274.1 GCF_014694405.1 Pseudoalteromonas sp. S16_S37 | reverse complement strand
TGCGATTAAACCCAGAACTTTACTTGCCTTGGAACTATAAATCACAACGCATAGACTAAATTCTGGACTCAAGCATATTTTTGATGGTGAGTTACGCTAACTTGCCGTAAGCTCACGTTAACGATGGAAAATGATTTTTTGGCGAAAGTGCTCGGTCGTTAGAGCGGGCACAGCGTAAGCATTCGCTGGATAAATCAACCCAACTATCAATAAAGCGTCAGTGTGAGCTACTCAA
>NZ_JAAUWV010000273.1 GCF_014694405.1 Pseudoalteromonas sp. S16_S37 | reverse complement strand
TTCATCATGCAGGTACTCTCGATATTCTTAAACGTGGATTAACAGGTGAAATGACCACTTCACGGGCAATTGCCCAAATATAGGCTGCCATTTCTCGGGCAATGGCAATTACCACAACATTACGATGTTTACCTCTGCTTAGTAATCGGTTGTAACGTCGACACAGTCTAAGCTGTGCCTGCCATGCGATATCGGTTATTTCTTTAGGTAAACCTTCCTGCCGTTTTTGTAATTC
>NZ_JAAUWV010000272.1 GCF_014694405.1 Pseudoalteromonas sp. S16_S37 | reverse complement strand
GAGCAAAAAAAGCAAACCGCATAGACGAAAAAACAAAGCTCAGGCAGCGCAAATAAACCCAGAAGTAATTCACCACAAACACGCAGACTTACAAAAAGGTGATAACTGCCCAGAATGCCTAAGGTATCCCCAAAACTAGTGTTTATATATCAATAAGATGGAGATTTTAGAAATTTTGGAAAATATGGGGAACATTCATGATGTTTAGTGATCTTATGAATCGCTAAATAAAAAAG
>NZ_JAAUWV010000271.1 GCF_014694405.1 Pseudoalteromonas sp. S16_S37 | reverse complement strand
TTTTTTATTTAGCGATTCATAAGATCACTAAACATCATGAATGTTCCCCACATTTTCCAAAATTTCTAAAATCTCCATCTTATTGATATATAAACACTAGTTTTGGGGATACCTTAGGCTGACAACGCAGAAGAGAATTTACGGAAGAAAGCAGTGTGTTAAATCTGGCCTTGTGCATTAAATCAGGGGTGACAGCGTGTAGCATATTGTGCAAAATAGTATCAGCATTCATGGTG
>NZ_JAAUWV010000270.1 GCF_014694405.1 Pseudoalteromonas sp. S16_S37 | reverse complement strand
TTTTTTATTTAGCGATTCATAAGATCACTAAACATCATGAATGTTCCCCACATTTTCCAAAATTTCTAAAATCTCCATCTTATTGATATATAAACACTAGTTTTGGGGATACCTTAGGGGTTGGATGTTCTATTCCCGATGGTTAATAGATAAACCTATGTCACCCTCAAGCTTCAGAAAGGCATTGAGGAAGCATGCACAAATGTGTGGCTTAAAACACTGTAATCCACATGCCT
>NZ_JAAUWV010000269.1 GCF_014694405.1 Pseudoalteromonas sp. S16_S37 | reverse complement strand
ATTCGTACTGAGCTGGCTAAAAAAAATCGCCTTGTTAATCGCAAGCGAATTGTCAGGATCATGCGGGAGATGGGCATCGGCGCGATTTATCCCAAGCCAAAAACAACACTAGCAAATAGTGAGCTTACGGCAAGTTAGCGTAACTCACCATCAAAAATATGCTTGAGTCCAGAATTTAGTCTATGCGTTGTGATTTATAGTTCCAAGGCAAGTAAAGTTCTGGGTTTAATCGCAAT
>NZ_JAAUWV010000268.1 GCF_014694405.1 Pseudoalteromonas sp. S16_S37 | reverse complement strand
ATTGCGATTAAACCCAGAACTTTACTTGCCTTGGAACTATAAATCACAACGCATAGACTAAATTCTGGACTCAAGCATATTTTTGATGGTGAGTTACGCTAACTTGCCGTAAGCTCACCGCAAGGCTATCAAGAAACGGAAAATCTTCCCCAGTGATGATTCAGCTAAAAAGATGATTTATCTTGCCATCAAAGATGCCAGCAAAAAATGGACAATGCCCATTCAAAACTGGCGTC
>NZ_JAAUWV010000267.1 GCF_014694405.1 Pseudoalteromonas sp. S16_S37 | reverse complement strand
TGTTCACTTGTTTGCTCAAAAGTAAGTTGGTGCTTTTCTTTATAGGCAAACACCCGTCGCCTGAAATCTAAACTATATGCCATTAGAGTATTATCGCACATTATGATTATTTAGCTATATCACACTGCGGCAAAGCTATGCGAGAGCAGGTGTGAAGGTCGCAAATTCAGTCAGTCGTTATGCGCATGCCAAACAATACAAGCGGATGCGTAAAGCATTGAAAAAACAAAAGTCGT
>NZ_JAAUWV010000266.1 GCF_014694405.1 Pseudoalteromonas sp. S16_S37 | reverse complement strand
AGACCTACCGTATACAGAGATAGAGGTTTAATAATTTGGAAAGCTGTTTAATATAGTGAAACTTTCATTTTTCGCAGTTTTCGCGCAATTGGCGCTAAGTTTTCGCGCGCGGCATCAACCTTGCGCTAATTCGTCTCTTTATCAATGTGCATCACCTGTGCACTGTACGAGACGATTTAGCACCAAAACAAAAAAGCCCGACTCTTTCGAATCGGGCTTTCTCTTAATAAGGACCT
>NZ_JAAUWV010000265.1 GCF_014694405.1 Pseudoalteromonas sp. S16_S37 | reverse complement strand
CCATAAAGGGATACTGGAGGTGAATTTCATCAATCATACGGCGTAACTCAATCTCCTCAGCAGAGAGACCAATGGGTTGATAGTAAGCGGTCGAGCGAGCAATATTGAGTAGCTCACACAGAACTGGCCCCCAATTTTCGGACATGACTTTAAGTGATTGTTCTGTTTTTATAGTAACCAAAAATATTGGAATAGATGATGACTAGAAAACGTAGAAACCACTCTCCTGAATTTAA
>NZ_JAAUWV010000264.1 GCF_014694405.1 Pseudoalteromonas sp. S16_S37 | reverse complement strand
AATGGAGTTTATCCGTAGCGCGTTTGCTCGCACCACGAATAGTCTTGCCATCAAAAGCGATGACTGGCATGCCTGATTTTTCTCGTTGTTGATTTACCCAGCTGTACAGTGCTAGCAGTCTAAGGTATCCCCAAAACTAGTGTTTATATATCAATAAGATGGAGATTTTAGAAATTTTGGAAAATGTGGGGAACATTCATGATGTTTAGTGATCTTATGAATCGCTAAATAAAAAAA
>NZ_JAAUWV010000263.1 GCF_014694405.1 Pseudoalteromonas sp. S16_S37 | reverse complement strand
AAGGGCTAAACGAACTAACACCTGATGAAGTTTACTTCGGTAAGCAAAGATACGCGGCATGACTGGATCAACCACTTAAAAAGTTAGCTTATGTGTCCAACCAATGGGGTCCAGCTCTACATTACGATGTTTACCTCTGCTTAGTAATCGGTTGTAACGTCGACACAGTCTAAGCTGTGCCTGCCATGCGATATCGGTTATTTCTTTAGGTAAACCTTCCTGCCGTTTTTGTAATTC
>NZ_JAAUWV010000262.1 GCF_014694405.1 Pseudoalteromonas sp. S16_S37 | reverse complement strand
GCAAGACTATATGGCGGGGCTCCGGCATTTTAAGAAAACCATCACTGACTTGAATTGGCAAAATTTGGATGTTAGTGATGTGTTTGAATTTAAATGATTATTTATGGGGATCCCTCAGCCTCAAAACCTTGCAAAATGGAGATTAAAAATGAAGCCAAAAGCGACCAACCATACACCACAAAAGCAACTGTTTGCGATCGAATTGATTGACCTCGTGGCGCCCAACCACGAACTGGT
>NZ_JAAUWV010000261.1 GCF_014694405.1 Pseudoalteromonas sp. S16_S37 | reverse complement strand
AACTGCATCCCACAAAAATACTGCCAATAGGGATTTTCACACCACATGGCGACCGTATTTTCATCCGAAAGTTTATGAATTTGTTTAAGATATTCCAATCCAGCCAGTAACCGAATGGGAGAGCTGGACCCCATTGGTTGGACACATAAGCTAACTTTTTAAGTGGTTGATCCAGTCATGCCGCGTATCTTTGCTTACCGAAGTAAACTTCATCAGGTGTTAGTTCGTTTAGCCCTT
>NZ_JAAUWV010000260.1 GCF_014694405.1 Pseudoalteromonas sp. S16_S37 | reverse complement strand
ACAAAAGCTGAGGAAGTGTTCGTCAGTGACATTACCTATTTGAAGTCGGATGAAGGAACTCATTATTTATCGCTAACAACAGATGCCTATTCACGCAAAATAATGGGCTATGAATTAAGGTGACCTTACGGCAAGATAGCGCAAATAAGTAAAAACCATCCGGCATACTTGATTGCAACCTAAACAACTAAGGTGTGATCAATGAATACCACAACATCATTAGAGCAAATTAAAGCA
>NZ_JAAUWV010000259.1 GCF_014694405.1 Pseudoalteromonas sp. S16_S37 | reverse complement strand
TGACCTCGTGGCGCCCAACCACGAACTGGTTAAATTGGCCAACATCATTGATTGGCAGCGTTTAGAAGCCGAATTTGGTCAACTTTATAGTGCAGATACTGGCGCATTGGGAAAACCCAGAACTGGCCCCCAATTTTCGGACATGACTTTAAGTGATTGTTCTGTTTTTATAGTAACCAAAAATATTGGAACAGATGATGACTAGAAAACGTAGAAACCACTCTCCTGAATTTAAAG
>NZ_JAAUWV010000258.1 GCF_014694405.1 Pseudoalteromonas sp. S16_S37 | reverse complement strand
TTCTTAACGAGTTGTGGTGCGAAAGAGCCTTCACGGTCACGAGGGGTATCGAGTTCAAACTCGCCATCTTCAGTTTTAACCCGTTTGCTGCTCTTACCGTTACGGCTATTGGTTGATGTGTGAGCTTACGGCAAGTTAGCGTAACTCACCATCAAAAATATGCTTGAGTCCAGAATTTAGTCTATGCGTTGTGATTTATAGTTCCAAGGCAAGTAAAGTTCTGGGTTTAATCGCAAT
>NZ_JAAUWV010000257.1 GCF_014694405.1 Pseudoalteromonas sp. S16_S37 | reverse complement strand
CGTGGCGCTCACACTGGCAGAATCTCAATACCCTGTTTAATTACCCTGAAGATATCCGTAAAGCGATTTACACCACCAATGCCATTGAGTCACTTAACAGCGTCATCCGCAAGGCTATCGTGACCTTACGGCAAGATAGCGCAAATAAGTAAAAACCATCCGGCATACTTGATTGCAACCTAAACAACTAAGGTGTGATCAATGAATACCACAACATCATTAGAGCAAATTAAAGCA
>NZ_JAAUWV010000256.1 GCF_014694405.1 Pseudoalteromonas sp. S16_S37 | reverse complement strand
TGCTTTAATTTGCTCTAATGATGTTGTGGTATTCATTGATCACACCTTAGTTGTTTAGGTTGCAATCAAGTATGCCGGATGGTTTTTACTTATTTGCGCTATCTTGCCGTAAGGTCACTCGTTAACTGACCGATTTTAGCGTGAAGCTTATCCGTTTCTTCTGTGTTGCCTTTACTTACTTGGCTTTCAGAAGCGAAGATCATAGCCGCATTTTCAAGGAGTTCTTTTTTCCATGTA
>NZ_JAAUWV010000255.1 GCF_014694405.1 Pseudoalteromonas sp. S16_S37 | reverse complement strand
TCGCAACTAAATATAAGAAGCCTTTAGCCATGGGAATATAAGTAATATCAATTGCCCAAGCTTGGTTCGGGTAAGTCACTTCGATATCACGCAGCAGATAGGGGTAAACCTTGTGTGCCCTATTTGCTAGTGTTGTTTTTGGCTTGGGATAAATCGCGCCGATGCCCATCTCCCGCATGATCCTGACAATTCGCTTGCGATTAACAAGGCGATTTTTTTTAGCCAGCTCAGTACGAAT
>NZ_JAAUWV010000254.1 GCF_014694405.1 Pseudoalteromonas sp. S16_S37 | reverse complement strand
CAAGGGCTAAACGAACTAACACCTGATGAAGTTTACTTCGGTAAGCAAAGATACGCGGCATGACTGGATCAACCACTTAAAAAGTTAGCTTATGTGTCCAACCAATGGGGTCCAGCTCTTGTTTATATATCAATAAGATGGAGATTTTAGAAATTTTGGAAAATGTGGGGAACATTCATGATGTTTAGTGATCTTATGAATCGCTAAATAAAAAAAGAACAATATAACACCATGAATG
>NZ_JAAUWV010000253.1 GCF_014694405.1 Pseudoalteromonas sp. S16_S37 | reverse complement strand
ATCGCCAGGTCCTTATTAAGAGAAAGCCCGATTCGAAAGAGTCGGGCTTTTTTGTTTTGGTGCTAAATCGTCTCGTCCAGTGCACAGGTGATGCACATTGATAAAGAGACGAATTAGCGGTAAGCGTGCAGCGAACCACACCTAGAGCTTAACTATCCAAGGCAGTAAGCTGTCGATATCGCAGTGTGGTTGAGCAAGTTCATTTAAACAATGCATCACGTAGTCGAATGCAGTGAGG
>NZ_JAAUWV010000252.1 GCF_014694405.1 Pseudoalteromonas sp. S16_S37 | reverse complement strand
CGTAAAACTATTTTAATAGAGCAAGGTAAAGGGGATAAATCTCGTTACGTTGTTGTATCAGACAGTGTGCTGAATCAATTACGTTGTTATTGGAAAATGTATCACCCAACGGGTTGGATCTGAGGGATCCCCATAAATAATCATTTAAATTCAAACACATCACTAACATCCAAATTTTGCCAATTCAAGTCAGTGATGGTTTTCTTAAAATGCCGGAGCCCCGCCATATAGTCTTGCT
>NZ_JAAUWV010000251.1 GCF_014694405.1 Pseudoalteromonas sp. S16_S37 | reverse complement strand
ATCAAACTCTTCAATTAAAAGTTTTTTCTGTCCCGAAGGACATGCTCAATGAATTCTGATTTTGATACTCACCTAATATAAAGATGAGATATCGAATTGACTGTGTTGAAACAAGTAAAATTGTTTCCGTTGGTCACTCAGTTCAATTGAGACTCTAAATTTGTTTGCGTCCCTACCTAAGTAGTTCTGCTGTTAGAACTCAATCTGTACGAGTGCCCACACAGATGATTGCTTCATAT
>NZ_JAAUWV010000250.1 GCF_014694405.1 Pseudoalteromonas sp. S16_S37 | reverse complement strand
ACGATTGGGTAAACAGCATCAAGCGGCCTGGCTTGCCATTCAACAACTTGAGCAATAACGGCATCAGTGACACGAGAAATCAGTGTTGGTGAAACGTCAGCGTCATACATTTCCTTGAAAGTAGAGACGATTTCACGGGTCGTCATGCCTTTGGAGTACAGATATAAAATCTTATCGTCCATTGACGTAAAGCGGGTCTGGTTCTTTTTAACCAGTTGTGGCTCAAAGCTAGCGTCTCG
>NZ_JAAUWV010000249.1 GCF_014694405.1 Pseudoalteromonas sp. S16_S37 | reverse complement strand
AGTTCAAATGGTAGCCCTTTGGGCATGTGTTTTCGTGGACTACCTGCAAAGCGTGCGAGTTGTTTTGGCTGCTTACCTTCTGTGGCATGTGCACAGCGTATTTTAATACTGGTGTGGGCTGACTCTTCTGGTGTCTTTGCCATTTTTGCTCTGATTGGGTTTAAATCGACATACGCCATACAAGCCATTAATGCGGCCTCATCCAGTAACGCCTGACTTTTAAAGCGCCCTTCCCAGAA
>NZ_JAAUWV010000248.1 GCF_014694405.1 Pseudoalteromonas sp. S16_S37 | reverse complement strand
CCCCCCCCCCCCCCCCCCCCCCCCCCCCCCCCCCCCCCCCCCCCCCCCCCCCCCCCCCCCCCCCCCCCCCCCCCCCCCCCCCCCCCCCCCCCCCCCCCCCCCCCCCCCCCCCCCCCCCCACCCCCCCCCCCCCCCCCCCCCCCCCCCCCCCCCCCCCCCCCCCCCCCCCCCCCCCCCCCCCCCCCCCCCCCCCCCCCCCCCCCCCCCCCCCCCCCCCCCCCCCCCCCCCCCCCCCCCCC
>NZ_JAAUWV010000247.1 GCF_014694405.1 Pseudoalteromonas sp. S16_S37 | reverse complement strand
GCGTGCGGGTTTTTCACCCGCATTGTCGTTACTCATGTCAGCATTCGCACTTCTGATACCTCCAGCATACCTCCCGGTACACCTTCAACGGCTTACAGAACGCTCCCCTACCCCGCGAACATAAGTTCGCAGCCGCAGCTTCGGTGGTATGTTTAGCCCCGTTACATCTTCCGCGCAGGCCGACTCGACTAGTGAGCTATTACGCTTTCTTTAAAGGGTGGCTGCTTCTAAGCCAACCTCCTAG
>NZ_JAAUWV010000246.1 GCF_014694405.1 Pseudoalteromonas sp. S16_S37 | reverse complement strand
TCGCAACTAAATATAAGAAGCCTTTAGCCATGGGAATATAAGTAATATCAATTGCCCAAGCTTGGTTCGGGTAAGTCACTTCGATATCACGCAGCAGATAGGGGTAAACCTTGTGTGCCTTATTTGCTGTGACCTTACGGCAAGATAGCGCAAATAAGTAAAAACCATCCGGCATACTTGATTGCAACCTAAACAACTAAGGTGTGATCAATGAATACCACAACATCATTAGAGCAAATTAAAGC
>NZ_JAAUWV010000245.1 GCF_014694405.1 Pseudoalteromonas sp. S16_S37 | reverse complement strand
GCTTTAATTTGCTCTAATGATGTTGTGGTATTCATTGATCACACCTTAGTTGTTTAGGTTGCAATCAAGTATGCCGGATGGTTTTTACTTATTTGCGCTATCTTGCCGTAAGGTCACTATCTAATTCGTCGATTCTGAAAAACTCGGTTTTTCAAAAAACTGAGGTTGTTCAATTTGGATTGCTATCTTTAGATTCGGTTAACCATCTAACGTTATTGTTGTTGATTTTCACGTGCCAATGGCGCA
>NZ_JAAUWV010000244.1 GCF_014694405.1 Pseudoalteromonas sp. S16_S37 | reverse complement strand
TCTCCATTTTGCAAGGTTTTGAGGGGTGAGAAAACAAACGTTGCAAAATGAGGATAGTAAGATCGTTTAGATCATCAAGAAGATCAATGCATTAAGTGATTTTCAGTGTCGACTATTTAGCCTATTAACAGGGCGTTGAGGCTGTAGAATTACTCTTTTCAGGTACTGGATTATTGGTTCTGGATTGGCTGTTTTTTAACCTTGAATCGAGTTGGTTACTGTGATCTAATAGCTATTATTCACCCATGG
>NZ_JAAUWV010000243.1 GCF_014694405.1 Pseudoalteromonas sp. S16_S37 | reverse complement strand
AGATGATGACTAGAAAACGTAGAAACCACTCTCCTGAATTTAAAGCTAAAGTGGCCTTGGCCGCCGCTAAAGGAGATAAAACCGTTGCTGAATTAGCACAGAAATACAATCTTCACGCAAACCAAATTTCTACATGGAAAAAAGAACTCCTTGAAAATGCGGCTATGATCTTCGCTTCTGAAAGCCAAGTAAGTAAAGGCAACACAGAAGAAACGGATAAGCTTCACGCTAAAATCGGTCAGTTAACGA
>NZ_JAAUWV010000242.1 GCF_014694405.1 Pseudoalteromonas sp. S16_S37 | reverse complement strand
AAAGGGTTAACGACAACGAACGCAGTGAGGGCGTTTCCTTTTGCGCAAGGTGAGATGAGCCAGTTTATAGAATGCCGAGGTGATGGAGTATTGCTTAGCAGCTGTGAAGTCGCTCCCTTCACCTTGCGCTAATTGTAAGCGTCGCCTAAACCACACCTAGCAACTGGGTGTTGTCAGCTTATAAAGTAACGCTCTGATCTCAATTTGGAGCTGAACATGCCTAAACACAAGACCGCGCAGCAATGGCTGC
>NZ_JAAUWV010000241.1 GCF_014694405.1 Pseudoalteromonas sp. S16_S37 | reverse complement strand
TCTTTTTTTATTTAGCGATTCATAAGATCACTAAACATCATGAATGTTCCCCACATTTTCCAAAATTTCTAAAATCTCCATCTTATTGATATATAAACACTAGTTTTGGGGATACCTTAACTTATGATGGTGACACCTTGTATCGCACCTTGTATCGCACCTTGAAAATAGTCGAAGACGTCACCAACATGCGCCCGTTTACGTGTTTTGTAGACCGAGGTTATCGCGGTCATATGGCAGAGCGGTATGAAGTCTTTATCGCAG
>NZ_JAAUWV010000240.1 GCF_014694405.1 Pseudoalteromonas sp. S16_S37 | reverse complement strand
ATCAAACTCTTCAATTAAAAGTTTTTTCTGTCCCGAAGGACATGCTCAATGAATTCTGATTTTGATACTCACCTAATATAAAGATGAGATATCGAATTGACTGTGTTGAAACAAGTAAACTTGTTTCCGTTGGTCACTCACTTTCCATTTAAGGAAAAAACATTGAGACTCTAAATTTGTTTGCGTCCCTACCTAAGTAGTTCTGCTGTTAGAACTCAATCTGTACGAGTGCCCACACAGATGATTGCTTCATATTTTTAAAGAACGGT
>NZ_JAAUWV010000239.1 GCF_014694405.1 Pseudoalteromonas sp. S16_S37 | reverse complement strand
GTGGCGTATTCGACAGCATCAACATTTTTCCATGGTCCATTTCTTCGGATAATTTCTGTTTTAAATAAACCATTTATCGTCTCAGCCATTGCGTTGTCATAAGAATCTCCAACGCTTCCTACGGATGCTTGGATCCCCGCTTCTGCAAGTCGCTCACTGTATCTAATAGACAAGTATTGGCTCCCTCTGTCGCTGTGATGGATCAATCCTTCTGTTTTACCACGATGCCAAATTGCTTGTTCTAACGCGTCAAGAATAAGCCCTGTGTGCAT
>NZ_JAAUWV010000238.1 GCF_014694405.1 Pseudoalteromonas sp. S16_S37 | reverse complement strand
TGAATCGCCCCGAGTTCATCGGAGACTAGTTGTTTAAGTCAGGCTACTTTACCTGACTCTTTTAAATTATCATAGAAATCAGCTTCATATTGAGCTGGTGAAATATATCCAATAGAAGACAGTAAGCGTTGATTATTAAACCAATTGACCCACTCTAAAGTGGCGTATTCGACAGCATCAACATTTTTCCATGGTCCATTTCTTCGGATAATTTCTGTTTTAAATAAACCATTTATCGTCTCAGCCATTGCGTTGTCATAAGAATCTCCAACGCTTCC
>NZ_JAAUWV010000237.1 GCF_014694405.1 Pseudoalteromonas sp. S16_S37 | reverse complement strand
AAGATACACCGATGGATTTAGTTAACCGTCAATTTGTCGCTGAGCAGCCTAATCAGCTTTGGGTTGCTGATATCACTTACGTCGCTACATGGAGTGGATTTGTTTACGTGGCCTTCGTAGTAGACGTATTTTCTCGATATATTGTGGGCTGGCGCGTATCAACAACGATGCACACAGGGCTTATTCTTGACGCGTTAGAACAAGCAATTTGGCATCGTGGTAAAACAGAAGGATTGATCCATCACAGCGACAGAGGGAGCCAATACTTGTCTATTAGATACAGTGA
>NZ_JAAUWV010000236.1 GCF_014694405.1 Pseudoalteromonas sp. S16_S37 | reverse complement strand
AAGATACACCGATGGATTTAGTTAACCGTCAATTTGTCGCTGAGCAGCCTAATCAGCTTTGGGTTGCTGATATCACTTACGTCGCTACATGGAGTGGATTTGTTTACGTGGCCTTCGTAATAGACGTATTTTCTCGATACATTGTGGGCTGGCGCGTATCAACAACGATGCACACAGGGCTTATTCTTGACGCGTTAGAACAAGCAATTTGGCATCGTGGTAAAACAGAAGGGTTGATCCATCACAGCGACAGAGGGAGCCAATACTTGTCTATTAGATACAGTGA
>NZ_JAAUWV010000235.1 GCF_014694405.1 Pseudoalteromonas sp. S16_S37 | reverse complement strand
GAGCGACTTCACAGCTGCTAAGCAATACTCCATCACCTCGGCATTCTATAAACTGGCTCATCTCACCTTGCGCAAAAGGAAACGCCCTCACTGCGTTCGTTGTCGTTAACCCTTTGCACCCTACTTGCGCAAAGGAAACGCCCTCACTACGTTCGCTGTCGTTAACCCTTTGCACCTAATACCAATTGACTTAAAAGTTTGATCTAATAGCAATATCCAGATTCATTTTAATTCAGATATGCATACAGCAGAAGATTTTAAGCTATTGGCAAGGCAAACCTCCCGCGGACAATTA
>NZ_JAAUWV010000234.1 GCF_014694405.1 Pseudoalteromonas sp. S16_S37 | reverse complement strand
GCATTGGTCACTGAACAAGGTTATAGCGTTGCGAAGGCAGCAGCATCCTTGGGGATCACTGATAAGTTACTATACAACTGGAAAGCCAAGTTTGAAGCAGAGCAATCTGGAACAAGCTTAAATGCTGATGAGCGAGCTGAGTTGTTGAAACTTCGTAAGGAAAATAAAGAGCTTAGGATGGAAAAGGAAATCCTAAAAAAGGCCAGTGCCCTCTTGCTAAAAGAAACCAAATAGCGTTTAAAACGATAAAACAACTCTCGTCGATATTTCCTGTTACGCAGCTTTGCAGAGTAATAGG
>NZ_JAAUWV010000233.1 GCF_014694405.1 Pseudoalteromonas sp. S16_S37 | reverse complement strand
TTAGGATTTTTCTAAAGTTTTGGCCCACACCCGCTAGAATGGCATTGAGTTTGTCGCCCAATATGCCTTTCAAGCGGTTTAATCCCAAATGGCCATCACTTTTCATGTGCCCGATGATGGGCTCTATCCCATTGCGGCGCTTGAGTTTTTTCTTAATCGCAGGTGTCACACCGCGTTTTTGTCCTGCGATAAAGACTTCATACCGCTCTGCCATATGACCGCGATAACCTCGGTCTACAAAACACGTAAACGGGCGCATGTTGGTGACGTCTTCGACTATTTTCAAGGTGCGATACAAGGTG
>NZ_JAAUWV010000232.1 GCF_014694405.1 Pseudoalteromonas sp. S16_S37 | reverse complement strand
GACGCCAGTTTTGAATGGGCATTGTCCATTTTTTGCTGGCATCTTTGATGGCAAGATAAATCATCTTTTTAGCTGAATCATCACTGGGGAAGATTTTCCGTTTCTTGATAGCCTTGCGGATGACGCTGTTAAGTGACTCAATGGCATTGGTGGTGTAAATCGCTTTACGGATATCTTCAGGGTAATTAAACGTGACCTTACGGCAAGATAGCGCAAATAAGTAAAAACCATCCGGCATACTTGATTGCAACCTAAACAACTAAGGTGTGATCAATGAATACCACAACATCATTAGAGCAAATT
>NZ_JAAUWV010000231.1 GCF_014694405.1 Pseudoalteromonas sp. S16_S37 | reverse complement strand
TGCTTTAATTTGCTCTAATGATGTTGTGGTATTCATTGATCACACCTTAGTTGTTTAGGTTGCAATCAAGTATGCCGGATGGTTTTTACTTATTTGCGCTATCTTGCCGTAAGGTCACAGTTGGAGTAAACAATGACCGCTTTGCACCTCGCTGATATTTTAAACTCAAACCTTGAGAATTATCGACAACATCATACGGTGAGCTATCAACAACTGCGTGTCTGTCAGCATCTTCAATCATGCAGAACAGGTCAGCTCGGTTATCAAGCATGGCAATGTGATAGCTGTGGGGAGTCGCAGCAGAT
>NZ_JAAUWV010000230.1 GCF_014694405.1 Pseudoalteromonas sp. S16_S37 | reverse complement strand
TGAAAAACTGCTCAAGCAAGATAAATTCAGTAAATCGAAGCTGTACTCACTGCATGAGCCGCACGTTGAATGCATCGCGAAAGGTAAAAGTGCAAAACCGTACGAGTTTGGGGTAAAAGCCAGCGTAGCAACGACGGTGAAGGAACAATTTGTCCTATGCTGTCATGCCATGCACGGCAACCCTTATGATGCTGAGGGATCCCCATAAATAATCATTTAAATTCAAACACATCACTAACATCCAAATTTTGCCAATTCAAGTCAGTGATGGTTTTCTTAAAATGCCGGAGCCCCGCCATATAGTCTTG
>NZ_JAAUWV010000229.1 GCF_014694405.1 Pseudoalteromonas sp. S16_S37 | reverse complement strand
TGCGTGAAGATTGTATTTCTGTGCTAATTCAGCAACGGTTTTATCTCCTTTAGCGGCGGCCAAGGCCACTTTAGCTTTAAATTCAGGAGAGTGGTTTCTACGTTTTCTAGTCATCATCTGTTCCAATATTTTTGGTTACTATAAAAACAGAACAATCACTTAAAGTCATGTCCGAAAATTGGGGGCCAGTTCTTGTTGTGGTAATTGCCATTGCCCGAGAAATGGCAGCCTATATTTGGGCAATTGCCCGTGAAGTGGTCATTTCACCTGTTAATCCACGTTTAAGAATATCGAGAGTACCTGCATGATGAA
>NZ_JAAUWV010000228.1 GCF_014694405.1 Pseudoalteromonas sp. S16_S37 | reverse complement strand
TGAAAAACTGCTCAAGCAAGATAAATTCAGTAAATCGAAGCTGTACTCACTGCATGAGCCGCACGTTGAATGCATCGCGAAAGGTAAAAGTGCAAAACCGTACGAGTTTGGGGTAAAAGTCAGCGTAGCAACGACGGTGAAGGAACAATTTGTCCTATGCTGTCATGCCATGCACGGCAACCCTTATGATGGTGACACCTTGTATCGCACCTTGAAAATAGTCGAAGACGTCACCAACATGCGCCCGTTTACGTGTTTTGTAGACCGAGGTTATCGCGGTCATATGGCAGAGCGGTATGAAGTCTTTATCGCAG
>NZ_JAAUWV010000227.1 GCF_014694405.1 Pseudoalteromonas sp. S16_S37 | reverse complement strand
CACAACATTACGATGTTTACCTCTGCTTAGTAATCGGTTGTAACGTCGACACAGTCTAAGCTGTGCCTGCCATGCGATATCGGTTATTTCTTTAGGTAAACCTTCCTGCCGTTTTTGTAGTTCTGTCGATATATTGGCATTGTGTTTATAAGTGTGTGCACCTTGAACAAGTAAGCGCCTTGCTCGTCCATTACCACAAGAACTGGCCCCCAATTTTCGGACATGACTTTAAGTGATTGTTCTGTTTTTATAGTAACCAAAAATATTGGAATAGATGATGACTAGAAAACGTAGAAACCACTCTCCTGAATTTAAA
>NZ_JAAUWV010000226.1 GCF_014694405.1 Pseudoalteromonas sp. S16_S37 | reverse complement strand
TATCACACTGCGGCAAAGCTATGCGAGAGCAGGTGTGAAGGTCGCAAATTCAGTCAGTCGTTATGCGCATGCCAAACAATACAAGCGGATGCGTAAAGCATTGAAAAAACAAAAGTCGTATCTTGGTCGTGTGTTCCGCGACATTCTTCGTAAGTTAGATACCAACCCTTCAGCGGCGATGGTCGTTCAACTCCGCCAAGCTGAAAAACTGCTCAAGCAAGATAAATTCAGTAAATCGAAGCTGTACTCACTGCATGAGCCGCACGTTGAATGCATCGCGAAAGGTAAAAGTGCAAAACCGTACGAGTTTGGGGTAAAAG
>NZ_JAAUWV010000225.1 GCF_014694405.1 Pseudoalteromonas sp. S16_S37 | reverse complement strand
ACAAAGTCACGCGATACTGTTCCGATGTCATTGATAGAAGTTCATGCTTATGATTATGGTGAGTTTGCAGATTTTTTAGCAAATCAACGCCATTATGCCGCAATGAATTGTGGTGTTGTGCCCACCCAAAATGACTTACTTAAATTACAACTCGCTGTACTTAAAAATCCGAGCAAGAGACCTGAGTACAACAAAGCCAAAGAGTTAATTGATAAGTGCTCTATGCAAAGTTTATTGGTTGAACAGTTAACTCTCACACCGCTTGATACTGTGACGACAAACAAGGAGGGCCAATTTTCGTTGTCATTGGGCCGCAATGAT
>NZ_JAAUWV010000224.1 GCF_014694405.1 Pseudoalteromonas sp. S16_S37 | reverse complement strand
GATCATTCTAGCGAGCTAAATGACTCATTAACTGCGTTAAATATTTCTCATGTAGAATAACTACATAGCGAAATATTTACCTTGTTTCTAAGCCATTTATCTGTCGCAATATCTGATCACTTATTTAATGTAATTGGTATGACTTCGATTGGGCGCAATCTGGCGTCAAAAACAACTGAAAAGCATGACATTAAACGCATTGGTCGGCTGCTCAGTAACCATGAGTTATTACGTGAATCGACAACGGTTTATGTTCGTTTATGCCGTCTTGTGGTGACCGAAAAGCATCCGGTCATTTTGGTGGACTGGAGTCACGCTGATA
>NZ_JAAUWV010000223.1 GCF_014694405.1 Pseudoalteromonas sp. S16_S37 | reverse complement strand
TACTGCGTTGATTGCCAAGAGTTACAAGAGCTTGCTGCAAAGCACTATAGGAAGCCGTGATGGAATTTATCTTAGAGTGGTGGAAGCAAATGCTAGCCGCTGGTGTGGTAGTCGTAGGCGCAGGTTCGATTGCATGGCTAAGAGCCACATTTGTTAGCCGAGTAAAGCATGATGAGCTTGAACGGCGTGTACATGCAGTTGAGCGACGAGTTGAAGACATGCCAAGTGCTGATGACTTTCATGGATTAGAGAAAAGCCTACTCGAAGTAGGCGGCAAAATTGATGCGCTCTCGCCTCAATTAGCCACCTTACAAAACACAACTTCCCTA
>NZ_JAAUWV010000222.1 GCF_014694405.1 Pseudoalteromonas sp. S16_S37 | reverse complement strand
CAGGGCGGGATCACACTTTGTAAACAAGGAAAATCTATGATCTAATAGCGTTAATTTTTCCTATTTATCTATCGCAATGTCTTTATTTTCACATCTCGAATTAGTCAAAGAAAACCGTTCTACGATTAACCAGCACCACAACTTGGTTGATATCATGTTTCTGATAATAAGCGCCATAACCTCAGGCTGTGAAGGCTGGCAAGATATTGAAATATATGGCAATAAAAAACTTACATGGTTAAGGCGTTTTCGCCCTTTTGTACATGGCATTCCAACACGGCACAGCATCGCTCGTATCTTTCGAGGCCTTGATAGCGACTCATTACTGCTAGC
>NZ_JAAUWV010000221.1 GCF_014694405.1 Pseudoalteromonas sp. S16_S37 | reverse complement strand
TACATGGAAAAAAGAACTCCTTGAAAATGCGGCTATGATCTTCGCTTCTGAAAGCCAAGTAAGTAAAGGCAACACAGAAGAAACGGATAAGCTTCACGCTAAAATCGGTCAGTTAACGATGGAAAATGATTTTTTGGCGAAAGTGCTCGGTCGTTAGAGCGGGCACAGCGTAAGCATTCGCTGGATAAATCAACCCAACTATCAATAAAGCGTCAGTGAGAGCTGGACCCCATTGGTTGGACACATAAGCTAACTTTTTAAGTGGTTGATCCAGTCATGCCGCGTATCTTTGCTTACCGAAGTAAACTTCATCAGGTGTTAGTTCGTTTAGCCCTT
>NZ_JAAUWV010000220.1 GCF_014694405.1 Pseudoalteromonas sp. S16_S37 | reverse complement strand
GCGTGCGGGTTTTTCACCCGCATTGTCGTTACTCATGTCAGCATTCGCACTTCTGATACCTCCAGCATACCTCCCGGTACACCTTCAACGGCTTACAGAACGCTCCCCTACCCCGCGAATATACCCCGAAACTATCTCTGTCCAACTCAACAGGTTGAACGCTTGACCGTTGGGCACTTCGTGCGTCAACGTTAATCTTAAAATAGTTTGGGTGGTATATTCGCAGCCGCAGCTTCGGTGGTATGTTTAGCCCCGTTACATCTTCCGCGCAGGCCGACTCGACTAGTGAGCTATTACGCTTTCTTTAAAGGGTGGCTGCTTCTAAGCCAACCTCCTAG
>NZ_JAAUWV010000219.1 GCF_014694405.1 Pseudoalteromonas sp. S16_S37 | reverse complement strand
CTCATATATTCACGTGTTGGCTGAGGCACTTTCAACAACCAATCATGCTTTAAGCTGCCGAAGAAGCGTTCTACAACAGCGTTATCCCAACAAGCACCCACATCTCCCATGCTGGCCCGAATACCATAGCTCGCCAATAAATGGCGGTAACGTTTACTGGTGTATTGTGAACCCCGATCTGAATGGAACACTAAACCTATTGGTGGTTGGCGCAAGTTATACGCTTTTAGCATCGCTTTACTTACTAAGTCTGTCGTCATGCGCTTATCGATGTGCCAACCGACGATTCGTCTGGAGTATAAATCCATTACTATTGCTAGGTACATCCAGCCTTCACC
>NZ_JAAUWV010000218.1 GCF_014694405.1 Pseudoalteromonas sp. S16_S37 | reverse complement strand
GTTAACGATGGAAAATGATTTTTTGGCGAAAGTGCTCGGTCGTTAGAGCGGGCACAGCGTAAGCATTCGCTGGATAAATCAACCCAACTATCAATAAAGCGTCAGTGTGAGCTACTCAATATTGCTCGCTCGACCGCTTACTATCAACCCATTGGTCTCTCTGCTGAGGAGATTGAGTTACGCCGTATGATTGATGAAATTCACCTCCAGTATCCCTTTATGGGCAGTCGGCGTATTCGTACTGAGCTGGCTAAAAAAAATCGCCTTGTTAATCGCAAGCGAATTGTCAGGATCATGCGGGAGATGGGCATCGGCGCGATTTATCCCAAGCCAAAAACAACACTAGCAAATA
>NZ_JAAUWV010000217.1 GCF_014694405.1 Pseudoalteromonas sp. S16_S37 | reverse complement strand
TCGGCTGCTCAGTAACCATGAGTTATTACGTGAATCGACAACGGTTTATGTTCGTTTATGCCGTCTTGTGGTGACCGAAAAGCATCCGGTCATTTTGGTGGACTGGAGTCACGCTGATACACAGACAAAACATTGTATTCTGCGTGCCAGCATTGTGGGTGAAGGGCGCGCAATCACGCTTTACCAGCAAAGCGCCCTGAGTGAGCAATATCATTGCCCTAAAATACAAAAACGATTTCTAAGCATGCTCAAGCTGATCTTACCGAGCGAATGCCGCCCGGTCATTGTAACAGATGCGGGTTTTAAAGTGCCCTGGCTCAAGGCCGTGCGCAGGCAAGGTTGGCACTATATTA
>NZ_JAAUWV010000216.1 GCF_014694405.1 Pseudoalteromonas sp. S16_S37 | reverse complement strand
CTGGCTGGATTGGAATATCTTAAACAAATTCATAAACTTTCGGATGAAAATACGGTCGCCATGTGGTGTGAAAATCCCTATTGGCAGTATTTTTGTGGGATGCAGTTTTTTACTCATCAGATGCCGTGTGACCCAAGTTCGATGGTTCGCTTTCGCAAGCGAATTGGCGAACAGGGTGCGGAATTGATGTTGTCGCTCACCGTCGATGTCGGACTAAAAGTCGGCGCGGTAAAAGAAAGTATAGCTAGATCAAAATAAATTGCGATAGTCCAAGTGCTTAGTAAACAGTTCTTCGATAGAACAGCGAAACTTTCGCCTGATTGATTTTGCGTGTGCCCACTTCTTTTCAATAGGATTC
>NZ_JAAUWV010000215.1 GCF_014694405.1 Pseudoalteromonas sp. S16_S37 | reverse complement strand
TATTAAACGCCTTGTCTAAAAAACAAAATCATTGAAAAATATCTAGTTTGACATTGTATATTCAAAGACTGATTTCAACTTCGCCAGAAGTTAATATTGAATACTAAAGTAGATGCTAATTAATCTGTCGATTAATTGGCATTGTTTTACTTTTGAAAACTCTTTATAGATACGAATATCTATAAGAATTTAATTATCAGCTTTTCCAAATTTTTAAAGAGCAATATTAATCAGTAAGTTACCTTACCAACTAACAATCATCTGTGTGGACACTTCGAACAAATAAGTTCTAAATCGTATAAGGAGGTGATCCAGCCCCAGGTTCCCCTAGGGCTACCTTGTTACGACTTCACCCCAGTCATGAATCACTC
>NZ_JAAUWV010000214.1 GCF_014694405.1 Pseudoalteromonas sp. S16_S37 | reverse complement strand
GCGTATATGCGCTATTACAATTTAGAAAGACTGCATACTGCTAACGGTGATTTATCGCCAGCGGAGTATGAACTAAATTCCTTAAGGAAAGTGTCCTGATTTAGTTGTGCAGAACAGTGGTAATCGAACATTTCTTTAGTGACATAATACTCGAAAGATATGGAATAAAAGGCGAAAATATTTTGAATACTAATGTATTTGAAATATCAGGAAACAAAAGTTTGTTCTCAGAGTATTGTGCCAATTTTTCAGTACCAGAGTTTACCGAATTTCAAACTCTATTTTCACGTGACCTTACGGCAAGATAGCGCAAATAAGTAAAAACCATCCGGCATACTTGATTGCAACCTAAACAACTAAGGTGTGATCAATGAATACCACAACATCATTAGAGCAAATTAAAGC
>NZ_JAAUWV010000213.1 GCF_014694405.1 Pseudoalteromonas sp. S16_S37 | reverse complement strand
GCTAACTGATAACCGACGGTTGCCAAAAAGTTTTCGTTCGCTGTCAGAATATGACCATTTAAATCAAACTCGATGATGGCCTGTGATTTACTGATGGCTGAGAGCTGTCCTGAGTAATCACTAGTTCGCATGACATCTTTGGTGATGTCGGTAGCGAACTTCACGACTTTATAGGGTCGATTCTCCGCATCCATGATGGCGTTATAACTGGCCTGGATCCAAATCTCACGACCATCTTTGGTGATGCGTTTATATTGGCCTGAATCAAATTCACCGCGGGCTAATTTCTGCCAGAACTGTTGATATTCTTGACTCTGATGTTTGGACGGTTCGACAAAAATGCGATGGTGCTTACCGACAATTTCCGCTAACTGATAACCGACGGTTGCCAAAAAGTTTTCGTTCGCTGTCAGAATATG
>NZ_JAAUWV010000212.1 GCF_014694405.1 Pseudoalteromonas sp. S16_S37 | reverse complement strand
GCCGCTTTTTTCGCCCAAGCGGAACTCGACCGCAAACAGAAATAAGCGTGGCTTTTATTGATGCTTACCGCAAGCATTACAGTGTCGAGTCAATATGCAAGGAATTGCCGATTGCACCTTCAACGTATTATGCCCATAAACAGCTACAAAGGCAGCCTGAGCGCCTGTCTAATCGCAAAAAGCGAGACGCTGAGCTGATGATACTCATTCGCCAAGTATGGCTGGATAATATGTCTGTTTATGGCGCAAGAAAAATATGGAAACAACTCCTACTTGACGACCATCAAGTAGCGCGTTGCACTGTTGAGCGATTAATGCGAATTATGGGTATTCAAGGCGTTCGTCGTGGTAAGGCTTGTAAAACAACGATACCAGATGAGCAACAAGATACACCGATGGATTTAGTTAACCGTCAATTT
>NZ_JAAUWV010000211.1 GCF_014694405.1 Pseudoalteromonas sp. S16_S37 | reverse complement strand
GTAGGTGCAATGGCAGAAGAAGAAGGTCATCACCCTGGTTTACTTACCGAGTGGGGTAAAGTAACCGTGACTTGGTGGAGCCATTCAATCAAAGGTTTGCACAAAAATGATTTTGTTTGCGCAGCTAAAACTGATGATGTATTTGCAGCACTGTAACCAAAGCATTTTTAATTACTGAAGAAGGCCTCCATTGAGGCCTTTTTGTTGGCAATACTTTATATAGAGTTAACCTTGGCACTTCAATCGAGCTCGAACCCATCCAGTTTTTAATTTCACCTTAGAAGCGTTACCTAATAGTAATTATTTAACCTGAGATCTGTATAAGAACTAAAGCCGAGTAACCTTTATGCTCGGTTTCTTTGCTTGAAAAGTATAAGCGATGAGGCCTGCCATCAAGTTCACCATAAATGAAATACAGC
>NZ_JAAUWV010000210.1 GCF_014694405.1 Pseudoalteromonas sp. S16_S37 | reverse complement strand
CAAGACTATATGGCGGGGCTCCGGCATTTTAAGAAAACCATCACTGACTTGAATTGGCAAAATTTGGATGTTAGTGATGTGTTTGAATTTAAATGATTATTTATGGGGATCCCTCAGGGGATTACCCCCTTCCCTAAATGCTTACTTAAGGACAAGGCGTATCATTACCTTTGTCATCTACACAACCGTCAGTTGCAGGCGTGGTTGCACCACCTGCAATTTTTTCAAGCTCCTGCTTAGACATTTTACGACCTAATACACGCTCTTTTGTTTGTGTGTTTTTCATATGAATTTCCTTTATATTTAGTCGATTCTGAAAAACTCGGTTTTTCAAAAAACTGAGGTTGTTCAATTTGGATTGCTATCTTTAGATTCGGTTAACCATCTAACGTTATTGTTGTTGATTTTCACGTGCCAATGGC
>NZ_JAAUWV010000209.1 GCF_014694405.1 Pseudoalteromonas sp. S16_S37 | reverse complement strand
ATGTCCCGTCCTAAAATAAGTTGACGGTTTTTAAAGGCCAGTGATTATTGTCATTGGCCTTTTCATTGTGCACTTGATTAGGTGTTTTCATTCCTAAACTTAAGTGCGGTCTCATTTCATTGTAAATGTAAATTGACTCATCAACGAGCTGCTTTAGCTCATAAATGTCTTTACATTGATACAGTAAAAACTCTTGCTTCAATATGCCGTTAACTCGCTCTGCTAGCGCATTCTGGTAACAATCATACCCATCTGTCATGGACGGCTTGATATCGTATTTATTTAACACCTGCTGATATTCATCAGAGCAATATTGCAAGCCTCTGTCGGAGTGGTGAATTGCGCGATGAGAGTACCTTTTGTTACAGATACTCATGTTTAGTGCTTTAACCACATCTGATGCTTTCATTTCATCACTTAATTC
>NZ_JAAUWV010000208.1 GCF_014694405.1 Pseudoalteromonas sp. S16_S37 | reverse complement strand
TGTTGTGGTAATTGCCATTGCCCGAGAAATGGCAGCCTATATTTGGGCAATTGCCCGTGAAGTGGTCATTTCACCTGTTAATCCACGTTTAAGAATATCGAGAGTACCTGCATGATGAAAAGTTTTGAGTTAGCGCATTGGGTCAAGCATCGGCTGTGGCACAACCACCGAGGGCGTTAGGCTGGCAATAGCGTTAACGCGCTATTGAACCACGAGCATAGACTGAAATTAGGTGTCACGACGGAATAAGTAAGGTAGGCGCTGTTAGCCAATAGGTTAATAATCCACGAATATCAGCATGATAACCGACGAAATTACTTGCTTCATCTATGCGTTAACTCACTCAACTTAAAAAGAGAAAATTATGGCTCGAAAAAAAGCAAAGATTTTTATGGTTTAACTTGACGTGGGGAGTCATACCAACG
>NZ_JAAUWV010000207.1 GCF_014694405.1 Pseudoalteromonas sp. S16_S37 | reverse complement strand
TCTTCGAATTCGATCATAAATCGATTCAAGGCCGATTTCCAATTTCTTATCGGCATTGTCCATTTTTTAGATGCCTGCTCAATAGCCAAGTAAACCACCTTTTTAGCCGAATCGTCATGCGGAAACAGCTTGCGCTTCTTAATCGCTTTGCGGATAACTGAGTTCAGCGATTCAATAGCGTTAGTGGTGTAAATGGCTTTTCTGATGTCTTCAGGGTAATTGAAGATAGTACTGACGTTTTGCCAGTTATTACGCCATGAACGAGAGATATTGGGGTATTTACTGTCCCAGAGCTGCTCGAACTGCTCTAAGGCCATTAGAGCTTCGTCTTCGGTTATTGATTGATATATACGCTTTAAATCAGCCGTGATGGTTTTGTAGTCTTTCCACGGCACGAACTTTAACGAGTTGCGTACCATATGGACAA
>NZ_JAAUWV010000206.1 GCF_014694405.1 Pseudoalteromonas sp. S16_S37 | reverse complement strand
GACCCTGTAACTAAATCTGTGTAACTGCCTATTATTAATCCCTATAAAGGGTTTAGGATAGGCAATGATGAATAAAAAAGAACTGGAAGCGTTTGCCAAGCAAGCTGCTAAATCAATTAAGTCAGAAGCAGATTTAACTGACTTTCGTAAAATGTTAACCAAGGTGACAGTTGAAGCAGCACTCAATGCTGAATTAGACGAACACCTTGGTTATGCTCGACATGAGCAATCCAACCATCATAATTCCCGCAACGGCTATTCAGCTAAAACCATTCGTACCGAAGATGGTGAAGTTGAATTAGATACTCCTCGTGACCGAGACGCTAGCTTTGAGCCACAACTGGTTAAAAAGAACCAGACCCGCTTTACGTCAATGGACGATAAGATTTTATATCTGTACTCCAAAGGCATGACGACCCGTGAAATCGTCTCTAC
>NZ_JAAUWV010000205.1 GCF_014694405.1 Pseudoalteromonas sp. S16_S37 | reverse complement strand
TTAAATTCAGGAGAGTGGTTTCTACGTTTTCTAGTCATCATCTATTCCAATATTTTTGGTTACTATAAAAACAGAACAATCACTTAAAGTCATGTCCGAAAATTGGGGGCCAGTTCTGATAGCAATCCAAATTGAACAACCTCAGTTTTTTGAAAAACCGAGTTTTTCAGAATCGACTATTTAGCGTATTTGATAGCAAATTCATCTAACACTGTTTCATTAGGGAATCAACAAACGCCATTGTCATTTCTAAACGGTGCGTTATTTCAGTGGATTAATGCAAAGGCATGGATTGTTGCATCAGGTGCGATAGCAGCGTTCACGACGGTTAATGTCCTAAGGTATCCCCAAAACTAGTGTTTATATATCAATAAGATGGAGATTTTAGAAATTTTGGAAAATGTGGGGAACATTCATGATGTTTAGTGATCTTATGAATCGCTAAATAAAAAA
>NZ_JAAUWV010000204.1 GCF_014694405.1 Pseudoalteromonas sp. S16_S37 | reverse complement strand
ACGACTTTTGTTTTTTCAATGCTTTACGCATCCGCTTGTATTGTTTGGCATGCGCATAACGACTGACTGAATTTGCGACCTTCACACCTGCTCTCGCATAGCTTTGCCGCAGTGTGATACCTGCGTGTTTGGCAAGGTCGACCAGTTTTTTACGGCATCGTTCAAGCAGTTTACTGTCGGTTGGAAAACAGATGTTCTTTTCCATCACGGTGCTATCCACCACCACTTCGCGCAAACTACTTTCTTTTACCGCGCCGACTTTTAGTCCGACATCGACGGTCAGCGATAACATGAGTTCCGCACCTTGCTCGCCAATTCGCTTGCGAAAGCGAACCATCGAACTGGGGTCACACGGCATGTGATGAGTAAAAAACTGCATCCCACAAAAATACTGCCAATAGGGATTTTCACACCACATGGCGACCGTATTTTCATCCGAAAGTTTATGAATTTGTTTAAGATATTCCAATCCAGCC
>NZ_JAAUWV010000203.1 GCF_014694405.1 Pseudoalteromonas sp. S16_S37 | reverse complement strand
AAAGGGCGGTGTCCTAGGCCTCTAGACGAAGGGGACACAGAATGTGTCTCTAGGACTGGCTGTTTTAACTCGCACCATATGAGATTTAATTCTACAAGCTACTCGAGAACTTGCAAAAATATCACTTAAAAGATAAGTGGCGTCCCCTAGGGGATTCGAACCCCTGTTACCGCCGTGAAAGGGCGGTGTCCTAGGCCTCTAGACGAAGGGGACGCAGAAATTGTTTTGCAAATCACTGATTTGCTATTTCTGTGTTAGATGAGACCGAGCCTGCGAGGCGAATGGCCTTATTTAAAACAGAAACTTGTTTCTGTGTCTCTAGGACTGGTTGTTTTAACTCGCACCATATGAGTTTTTTGCACTTCACCTAAGGTGAAGTGGCGTCCCCTAGGGGATTCGAACCCCTGTTACCGCCGTGAAAGGGCGGTGTCCTAGGCCTCTAGACGAAGGGGACACAGAATGTGTCTCTAGGACTGGCT
>NZ_JAAUWV010000202.1 GCF_014694405.1 Pseudoalteromonas sp. S16_S37 | reverse complement strand
TTTTTTATTTAGCGATTCATAAGATCACTAAACATCATGAATGTTCCCCACATTTTCCAAAATTTCTAAAATCTCCATCTTATTGATATATAAACACTAGTTTTGGGGATACCTTAGGGTAATCCCCCTTCTTTTATTGAGATAAACTATGAATACTGAATTTTTCCTGCACTCATCCAGTTGCCTATCCTCACTTTTCTGTTTGTTGGGTAGCCAAACTCAGGCCGTACCAGTAATTGATATGTATAGATACTTTCGTCAAATTGACTCCTTTCCTGTCGTAACATTAATTCAAATGTCTGACTACTTAGATTCAAAAGACATTCGCCATCAAATCTATGAGGTCACCAATAAAGATCTTGAACTTGTTAACAGACCTTTTATTACGTGAGCTTACGGCAAGTTAGCGTAACTCACCATCAAAAATATGCTTGAGTCCAGAATTTAGTCTATGCGTTGTGATTTATAGTTCCAAGGCAAGTAAAGTTCTGGGTTTAATCGCAA
>NZ_JAAUWV010000201.1 GCF_014694405.1 Pseudoalteromonas sp. S16_S37 | reverse complement strand
CTGCTAAGCCATACTCCCTCAGTTAAGTAGGCGAGTCCCTCAGCAACAGCTAAACTGGCTCATCTCACCTTGCGCAAAGGAAACGCCCTCACTGCTTCGTTGTCGTTAACCCTTTGCACGGTCGAACCGCCCTCACTGCGTTCGCTGTCGTTAACCCTTTGCACCTTATACCAACCTGCATAAAGGTTAAGTCAATTTTATCCAATCTCTTGAGCACATTTTTTTAACTCTCTCTGGAACGGAAATGAATTTGTTCCATGCTTTTGAAACTTACTCAACAATATCTTCAAAACCGTGGTGTTAAAGATATTCTTATCGCCTGTGTAGATGGCCTTAAAGGCTTCCCTGATGCGATTAATACGGTTTACCCAGATACGCAAATTCAGCTCTGCGTTGTCCATATGGTACGCAACTCGTTAAAGTTCGTGCCGTGGAAAGACTACAAAACCATCACGGCTGATTTAAAGCGTATATATCAATCAATAACCGAAGACGAAGCTCTAATGGCCTTA
>NZ_JAAUWV010000200.1 GCF_014694405.1 Pseudoalteromonas sp. S16_S37 | reverse complement strand
GCCCCCTTGTATTACTGCACGTTGCATTAACCAACGACCCTGCATTAACGGGCCTTAATGAAATCGCCGTATTAAACGCCCAATTTTTTACCCAAACCACAGGAACAAGCCCCATGAACAAAGCTATACAACTGCTTAAAAAGCTTGATATTACCGTCACAGGTGATGTCACTGACGAGCACATTGCTCAAGGTGAAGCCGCTATTGCCGACCTTAACCAAAAAGTAAAAGCCGCCGAGAGCAAAGACACACAAATTGCCGCGCTCACCGCACAAGTTGAGCAAGGCACACAGCAAGTGGACCTTAGCAAATATGTACCCGTTGAAGCCTACAATGCCCTGTTCGGCCAACTGGCTGCGCTGAACACAGAACACCAAGGTATGACCATCGAAAGCACCATTGATAAAGCCAAGCAAGATGGTCGTGTGGTGGCCTCTGAAGTGGACTATTTAACGCAACTTGGCAAGCAACAAGGTTTAGCGGCTTTGAATACGGTGCTTGATAGTCGTAGCCCCATTGC
>NZ_JAAUWV010000199.1 GCF_014694405.1 Pseudoalteromonas sp. S16_S37 | reverse complement strand
GTGGCGTATTCGACAGCATCAACATTTTTCCATGGTCCATTTCTTCGGATAATTTCTGTTTTAAATAAACCATTTATCGTCTCAGCCATTGCGTTGTCATAAGAATCTCCAACGCTTCCAACAGATGCTTGGATCCCCGCTTCTGCAAGTCGCTCACTGTATCTAATAGACAAGTATTGGCTCCCTCTGTCGCTGTGATGGATCAACCCTTCTGTTTTACCACGATGCCAAATTGCTTGTTCTAACGCGTCAAGAATAAGCCCTGTGTGCATTGTTGTTGATACGCGCCAGCCCACAATATATCGAGAAAATACGTCTATTACGAAGGCTACGTAAACAAATCCACTCCATGTAGCGACGTAAGTGATATCAGCAACCCAAAGCTGATTAGGCTGCTCAGCGATAAATTGACGGTTAACTAAATCCATCGGTGTATCTTGTTGCTCATCTGGTATCGTTGTTTTACAAGCCTTACCACGACGAACGCCTTGAATACCCATAATTCGCATTAATCGCTCAACAG
>NZ_JAAUWV010000198.1 GCF_014694405.1 Pseudoalteromonas sp. S16_S37 | reverse complement strand
TCCATTTTGCAAGGTTTTGAGGGGTGAGAAAACAAACGTTGCAAAATGAGGATAGTAAGATCGTTTAGATCATCAAGAAGATCAATGCATTAAGTGATTTTCAGTGTCGACTAAATAAAGCAAATAGCCTACACCCAGTGCTTTTATGACCAAATGCAACGAAGGAAAATACGTAAACACCTGCATAAAACCAATACCAACTATCAATAACATCGCAGTAAAGCCAAGGCAAATACCACATAAAAGAGGGAGACTCTTTTTTATACCGAAGTTAAGGCCTGACGTCATTACAAGCACATTATTAGGGCCTGGTGTAATTGAGGATGAAATAGCAAATAAAAAAATAGCGACGAAGTAGTCCATTAGTACTTAACCCTAAATAAGGTAAATTAAATTTGTGCAGACATCCTCCGCTTTATATATGCACTATGGCGGATGTTTGGCACTATTATTTCAATATTAAGTACCCTTGGCATATGGATAACTATACTTTGCGAAGCAATATACACAATCCAATTTAACTCTCTTG
>NZ_JAAUWV010000197.1 GCF_014694405.1 Pseudoalteromonas sp. S16_S37 | reverse complement strand
ATTTTCCTGGTGAACATAGCGTTTTGGAACCACCTGACCCCATGCCGAACTCAGAAGTGAAACGAAACAGCGTCGATGATAGTGTGGCAGCTGCCATGTGAAAGTAGAACATCGCCAGGACCCAATTTGTGATATGATAAAAATAATAAAAAATATTAAAAAATTTGCTTGATGACCATAGCGTTTTGGAACCACCTGACCCCATGCCGAACTCAGAAGTGAAACGAAACAGCGTCGATGATAGTGTGGCAGCTGCCATGTGAAAGTAGAACATCGTCAAGCACCTAATTAGAGAAAGCCCGATTCCAAAGAGTCGGGTTTTTTTATGGTGTTAAATCGTCTCGTACAGTGTTCAAGTGCGAGTCCCTCAGCAGTAGCTAAACTGGCTTACTTCACCTTGCGCAAAAGGAATGTAAGCACTTCGTTGATGCCGCGCGCGAAAACTTAGCGCCAATTGCGCGAAAACTGCGAAAAATGAAAGTTTCACTATATTAAACAGCTTTCCAAATTATTAAACCTCTATCTCTGTATACGGTAGGTCT
>NZ_JAAUWV010000196.1 GCF_014694405.1 Pseudoalteromonas sp. S16_S37 | reverse complement strand
GTGCTTGATATTAAGGGCAGTGTTATCACAGTGGATGCGCTACATTGTCAACGACAAACACTTGAAATGATCGCTGCGAAAAAAGCCGATGTTGTGGTGCAGGTTAAAAAGAATCAGCCCAAGCTATATCAGGCTGTAACCGAGCAATTTCAACGCGTATTCGGTGCTGGCAAGGAGCAAGTCGTAACGGAGGTAAAGCAGCAAGCACATGGTCGCACAGAGACGCGGATAGTGTATCAACTCAAGCCAAAATTAGACGAAGCGTTAGCGGCGAGTTGGCCGACAATTCGCAGCATCATTGCGGTAGAACGACACAGAACCTGCGGCGGTAAAACCAGTATTGATACCAGCTACTACGTCAGCTCAATGTCACCAAAAAATAAGGAGCTAGGCCACTACATCCGCCAACACTGGCGTATATAGCTAAATCAAAATAAATTGCGATAGTCCAAGTGCTTAGTAAACAGTTCTTCGATAGAACAGCGAAACTTTCGCCTGATTGATTTTGCGTGTGCCCACTTCTTTTCAATAGGATTCAGATCTGGG
>NZ_JAAUWV010000195.1 GCF_014694405.1 Pseudoalteromonas sp. S16_S37 | reverse complement strand
CGTAAAACTATTTTAATAGAGCAAGGTAAAGGGGATAAATCTCGTTACGTTGTTGTATCAGACAGTGTGCTGAATCAATTACGTTGTTATTGGAAAATGTATCACCCAACGGGTTGGATGTTCTATTCCCGATGGTTAATAGATAAACCTATGTCACCCTCAAGCTTCAGAAAGGCATTGAGGAAGCATGCACAAATGTGTGGCTTAAAACACTGTAATCCACATGCCTTACGCCATGCTTATGCAACACATCAACTTGAATCAGGGATGCCACTTCATCAATTGCAACATCAGCTTGGTCATAGTGATATTAAAACGACACAAAGTTACTTACACTGGTTACCTGAGTTAGGGCATGGCGGCATTGATTTGCTTGCGAGTTGGAGTAAACAATGACCGCTTTGCACCTCGCTGATATTTTAAACTCAAACCTTGAGAATTATCGGCAACATCATACGGTGAGCTATCAACAACTGCGTGTCTGTCAGCATCTTCAATCATGCAGAACAGGTCAGCTCGGTTATCAAGCATGGCAATGTGATAGCTGTGGGGAGTCGCAGCAGAT
>NZ_JAAUWV010000194.1 GCF_014694405.1 Pseudoalteromonas sp. S16_S37 | reverse complement strand
GGAAAAGGAAATCCTAAAAAAGGCCAGTGCCCTCTTGCTAAAAGAAACCAAATAGCGTTTAAAACGATAAAACAACTCTCGTCGATATTTCCTGTTACGCAGCTTTGCAGAGTAATAGGAGTGAGTCGCAGTGCTTATTATGCTTGGCTGAATAGGCCTTTGAAGCGCATTGCACCTGAGCAGCTTAATCTATATCGAAGAGCCAAAGCTATTTTTAAAAGCAGTCGAAATAGCTTGGGTTACCGAGAGTTAAAGAAACGGTTATGCAAGGAGGGCTTTCAGGTGAGTAATTATGGAGTTCAACAGCTCATGAAAAAGCTCGGCTTAACCGTGACACAACGGGTTGCTTATAAGGTGACGACGAAGCGCAAGCACAGTGATAGCGTAGCTGATAACTTATTGAATCAAAACTTCAATCCAGTAGCTGCAAATCAAGTTTGGGCTGGTGATGTCACGTACTTGAGAACAGGTGAAGGCTGGATGTACCTAGCAATAGTAATGGATTTATACTCCAGACGAATCGTCGGTTGGCACATCGATAAGCGCATGACGACAGACTTAGTAAGTAAAGCGATGCTAAAAGCGTA
>NZ_JAAUWV010000193.1 GCF_014694405.1 Pseudoalteromonas sp. S16_S37 | reverse complement strand
TACGCTTTTAGCATCGCTTTACTTACTAAGTCTGTCGTCATGCGCTTATCGATGTGCCAACCGACGATTCGTCTGGAGTATAAATCCATTACTATTGCTAGGTACATCCAGCCTTCACCCGTTTTCAAGTACGTGACATCACCAGCCCAAACTTGATTTGCAGCTACTGGATTGAAGTTTTGATTCAATAAGTTATCAGCTACGCTATCACTATGCTTGCGCTTCGTCGTCACCTTATAAGCAACCCGTTGTGTCACGGTTAAGCTAAGCTTTTTCATGAGCTGTTGAACTCCATAATTACTCACCTGAAAGCCCTCCTTGCATAACCGTTTCTTTAACTCTCGGTAACCCAAGCTATTTCGACTGTTTTTAAAAATAGCTTTGGCTCTTCGATATAGATTAAGCTGCTCAGGTGCAATGCGCTTCACAGGCCTATTTAGCCAAGCATAATAAGCGCTGCGACTCACACCTATTACTCTGCAAAGCTGCGTAACAGGAAATATCGACGAGAGTTGTTTTATCGTTTTAAACGCTATTTGGTTTCTTTTAGCAAGAGGGCACTGGCCTTTTTTAGGATTTCCTTTTCC
>NZ_JAAUWV010000192.1 GCF_014694405.1 Pseudoalteromonas sp. S16_S37 | reverse complement strand
AGAGCTGGACCCCATTGGTTGGACACATAAGCTAACTTTTTAAGTGGTTGATCCAGTCATGCCGCGTATCTTTGCTTACCGAAGTAAACTTCATCAGGTGTTAGTTCGTTTAGCCCTTGATGATTACGCTCTTCATTATAAAACACCATATAATTGCCAATTTCAAGCTCTGCTTCTCTTGGGGTGTTGTACGCCTTTAAATAAACCTCCTCATATTTTAGACTTCTCCATAACCTTTCGATAAATACATTGTCTATCCAGCGACCTTTACCATCCATGCTGATCCGTATATTTTGTTCAACCAGTTTTTGTGTGAACTCCGTACTGGTAAACTGACTGCCTTGATCTGAGTTAAAGATTTCAGGGGCTCCGTAGCGTTGTATTGCCTCTTCAAGTGCCTCAATACAAAAGTGCGTATCCATGGTGTTTGAAAGTCGCCAAGACAATACCTTTCGACTATACCAGTCAATAATCGCAACTAAATATAAGAAGCCTTTAGCCATGGGAATATAAGTAATATCAATTGCCCAAGCTTGGTTCGGGTAAGTCACTTCGATATCACGCAGCAGATAGGGGTAAACCTTGTGTGCC
>NZ_JAAUWV010000191.1 GCF_014694405.1 Pseudoalteromonas sp. S16_S37 | reverse complement strand
ATTTGAGCCACACTTACCTTGGGGTTATCCCATAACTTGGAGGTAAGTCATGAATACACTCATTGAACAAGTCAAAACTGAAATAGCCTATCGTGGTTATTCGCAAAGAACCTCTAAAAGCTACTGCGAGCATTTACTCAAACTCAGTCATTATTTTAATAAACCACTCGATTCAATTACTGATGACGAACTTAACGCCTTTTTTAACGATCCAGCGATTCGTAAACTTTCTAGAGCAAGTCAAAAAGTACAGATAAACAGTATTTGGTTCTTGTTTAAGAATATTTTACACCGGCCACTTAACTTAGATATTGCGCTGCCAAAAGCGAAGTCGGGCGCACCCACCTATTTATCACGTGATGATATGCGGCGGCTGATAGAAAGCTGCACTGATGATATGCGACTAAAAACGTTAATTGTGGTGTGTTACGGTTGTGGTTTACGTATTGGCGAGCTGCTGCGCATTAAAGTGCAAAACATTGATGGCCAGCGTAAAACTATTTTAATAGAGCAAGGTAAAGGGGATAAATCTCGTTACGTTGTTGTATCAGACAGTGTGCTGAATCAATTACGTTGTTATTGGAAAATGTATCACCCAACGGGTTGGAT
>NZ_JAAUWV010000190.1 GCF_014694405.1 Pseudoalteromonas sp. S16_S37 | reverse complement strand
GGCTTTGTATTTGCAAAAATAGATTACAACACAGGCACAATTACTGAAATTGAACCCGTGAACTACACAGGCACAGTGAGTGAAAACCTAGGCGCACTCATTAAAACTAAGCCGCACACAGTGACTAGCATTGAGTTTGCGATACCCACTCAATTTGCCAAAGACAGCCTGTACATTCGTGCAATTAGTTTAAGTGGCGCGGGGTTTAGTGCATCCAGTAACAGCGCGGGCGCAATCTCTGGCACCAATATATCGGGTAATGTCACTAGCGAAGGGTTAGTCACGCTTAATTTTGCAACTGAAATGCAATCAGACAGCATTACCTATGATTACGATGAAGTAACCGAAATAAACGTGCCCAGCCCGCCCGGTGGAATTGACCGTAGTAAACTACCCGAAGGCGGTCAGGTTCCTATTTTTCATGAGTTCAATATCATATGTGTACAAGACCGCCACAGAGCGATACATACAAGCCTAAGTAATGGCCAAACACTCAGTGTTGTAGCTGGTGCTAACTGGGTGGATATTGTTGATAACGAGGGGCTAAGTTTATACAGCGCGAACGATGATAACTACAGTTATGACAAAGATTTAGGCCGCGTAACCATTAAAGCGGGTATTAGCTCATT
>NZ_JAAUWV010000189.1 GCF_014694405.1 Pseudoalteromonas sp. S16_S37 | reverse complement strand
GGCTTTGTATTTGCAAAAATAGATTACAACACAGGCACAATTACTGAAATTGAACCCGTGAACTACACAGGCACAGTGAGTGAAAACCTAGGCGCACTCATTAAAACTAAGCCGCACACTGTCACGAATATTGAGTTTGCGATACCCACACAATTTGCCAAAGACAGCCTGTACATTCGTGCAATTAGTTTAAGTGGCGCGGGGTTTAGTGCATCCAGTAACAGCGCGGGCGCAATCTCTGGCACCAATATATCGGGTAATGTCACCAGCGAAGGTGTTGTAACGCTCAATTTTGCAACTGAAATGCAATCAGACAGCATTACCTATGATTATGACGAAGTAACCGAAATAAACGTACCCAGCCCACCCGGTGGCATTGACCGTAATAAACTCCCCGCAGGCGGTCACGTGCCCATCTTTCATGAGTTCAACATAATATGTGTGCAAAACAGAAATAGAACGGTGCATACAAGCTTAAGCAATGGCCAGACGATAAGTGTAACAACAGGCGCTAACTGGGTGGATATTGTTGATAACGAGGGGCTAAGTTTATACAGCGCGAACGATGATAACTACAGTTATGACAAAGATTTAGGCCGCGTAACCATTAAAGCGGGTATTAGCTCATT
>NZ_JAAUWV010000188.1 GCF_014694405.1 Pseudoalteromonas sp. S16_S37 | reverse complement strand
CGAGACGCTAGCTTTGAGCCACAACTGGTTAAAAAGAACCAGACCCGCTTTACGTCAATGGACGATAAGATTTTATATCTGTACTCCAAAGGCATGACGACCCGTGAAATCGTCTCTACGTTCAAGGAAATGTATGACGCTGACGTTTCACCAACACTGATTTCTCGTGTCACTGATGCCGTTATTGCTCAAGTTGTTGAATGGCAAGCCAGGCCGCTTGATGCTGTTTACCCAATCGTCTATCTCGATTGCTTAGTCGTAAAAGTACGCCAAGATAAGCAAGTCATCAACAAGGCTATTTACTTAGCCTTAGGTGTTAATATCGAAGGCCACAAAGAGCTTCTAGGTATGTGGATATCAGAAAACGAAGGCGCTAAGTTCTGGCTAAACGTGCTTACCGAACTTCAAAACCGTGGTGTTAAAGATATTCTTATCGCCTGTGTAGATGGCCTTAAAGGCTTCCCTGATGCGATTAATACGGTTTACCCAGATACGCAAATTCAGCTCTGCATTGTCCATATGGTACGCAACTCGTTAAAGTTCGTGCCGTGGAAAGACTACAAAACCATCACGGCTGATTTAAAGCGTATATATCAATCAATAACCGAAGACGAAGCTCTAATGGCCTTA
>NZ_JAAUWV010000187.1 GCF_014694405.1 Pseudoalteromonas sp. S16_S37 | reverse complement strand
ACGAAATTACTTGCTTCATCTATGCGTTAACTCACTCAACTTAAAAAGAGAAAATTATGGCTCGAAAAAAAGCAAAGATTTTTATGGTTTAACTTGACGTGGGGAGTCATACCAACGCCTCACTAAGAGGCAAAAAATAGTTGGTTAAAATAAGCGACGCAGGAGCAAAAACCAACTGTTTTTTGTCCTTTTGAGTGCCTTGTTAGGTTTAAATTTCTGCAAGGTACAAAGCTATAAGTTCTAGTGACCAGTAACTAAATAATAAACCAAGCTTAAACTTCATATGCAAGCTAGAGTAGAGTCGGACTTTTTCTGGCTCAACTAAAGGTTGGTTTAAGTGATGCCTTTTTAACGCACCAAAAATAGAGTATGCAATCGCGATAGGTAAAGGTAATAACATAAGAGGTATTGACGTATACCAATAGCCAATTAAGGGAATTCCAATTAGAACCCAATCACCAAAAGTGATCATAGGGTATTTAGACCTAGCTTGCACCAATACTCCTTTAAACCTAACGAGCCTGTAGAATAACTCGTTTCAAATCTGTTTTTGTAATCAACAAACGATAACTGAGTTCCTATTTTGATTCAATCGTTTAGTTGGGTGTGAGTTGTTATTTTAGGGCATTTT
>NZ_JAAUWV010000186.1 GCF_014694405.1 Pseudoalteromonas sp. S16_S37 | reverse complement strand
GGCTGATTCTTTTTAACCTGCACCACAACATCGGCTTTTTTCGCAGCGATCATTTCAAGTGTTTGTCGTTGACAATGTAGCGCATCCACTGTGATAACACTGCCCTTAATATCAAGCACTTCAAGCAATTGCCGCACAACACTTATCTCGCCTTGCTTGGTTTCAGTGGACTGTTGTGACAGTACTAACCCTGACTCTGTATCGTATGCAGTAACAAGTTGTAACGCCGTCTTTTTATCGCCGCGATACGAACCACGCAGTACTTTGCCGTCGAGTGCAATAATTTGTTTACCTGTGCTTTGTCGCTGCTCGTTGACCCAGTTTAACAGAGCTTCCAGCAGTGATTCTGCCACCACAGCTTTGAGGATCCGAGCGCTGGTATGGCGCTTTGGAATCCCGTTTTTAAATGGCCGATACTGCCGCAACCAATCTTCCTTCGACTCGCCATAGAGCTGAATATCTTGCCAACCTTCAGCACCTGCCATGATGGCACTAATAACAAGGAAAATGACATCAACTAAGTCGTGCTTTTTGTTAATATCAGAGCGAGTTTCTTCTACAACTGTAAGGTGTTCAATCAGGTTCATTGGTTGCGCCTAGCAATGGGATTGGCGCTATTTGATCATAAATTAGCTAAAAGTGCGATCCCGCCCTG
>NZ_JAAUWV010000185.1 GCF_014694405.1 Pseudoalteromonas sp. S16_S37 | reverse complement strand
GCTATCTGATAATGCGGTCAGTTAAAACAAATGCAACGCAATTTAAAATGGCAATACTTTGTTTTGGTGCTTTATTATTATGCGTATGTGGCGATGTGGTGAACTTTAACCTCACTCAGCAGTATTACATAGGTAACAATGTCATAAAGCACGACTACCTTATTGACTCTATTTGGTTTTTTGCGCCTGGATACTTGTTATTGATATGTGCAATTTGGCCGGTATTGTCTCGTTTATATTCTGTTAAAATCCTCATAATTTGCTTGTTGTTAACGATAGTGTTTGCTTTGGCATGTTACTTAAATATGGCAATGTTTAGCAGCGGCGCGTACATTCTTGGTATGTCATCGCTTTACAGTGTGATTATTGCTGTACCTACGACCTGCGCAATATTGTTGCTGTTTGCGATTGATATACGGCAATCTCCACTTAATATATGTGTTATTGCGCTAGGTCTAATGATGGCTACTGTGGCTGATGCAATTATTGGCATATTGTGGTTGTTTGGTAACGATGGTGTTGGCTATTTCCCATTGGCAAGAGAGTTAAATTGGATTGTGTATATTGCTTCGCAAAGTATAGTTATCCATATGCCAAGGGTACTTAATATTGAAATAATAGTGCCAAACATCCGCCATAGTGCATATATAAAGCGG
>NZ_JAAUWV010000184.1 GCF_014694405.1 Pseudoalteromonas sp. S16_S37 | reverse complement strand
AGGGATCCCCATAAATAATCATTTAAATTCAAACACATCACTAACATCCAAATTTTGCCAATTCAAGTCAGTGATGGTTTTCTTAAAATGCCGGAGCCCCGCCATATAGTCTTGCTTATACAATTTGAAGGGTTGCTTATTGAAGTAGCGAAGCCCCACAAACGCCCAGGATACGACTCGCCTGTTTTTGGTTGAGTTCGCCTGAAAAGCGCCTGTTTTTCCCGCTTTGTCTATCACCGCGCCCAGGATCATGCTAAACCAGTGAGCCAATGTGGCGAGTAACAATAATATATTCAATCGGTTGAGTTTGCTTGTTCTGTGCAGATCGGAGCCCAGCCCAAAGCGAACACTTTTTTGATCTCTAAACCCGGCTTCTATTTGCATTCTCATACTGTATAACTTGATCACTTTTTCCAGAAAGTTGTGTCTTTTGGGTAGTGAGGACACCAGCAGCCAGGGCTCTTTGTAGGTTCTGTTCTTATCTCTTTTCAACAGCTTATGGCCTTTACCCACTAAAACTGCATGTGTTTGATATCGGGTGCCTTTGGTTAACTCGGTTGCGCCCAGAAAATGGCTTTTTCGAGCGTTGCTTTTGAACAATGATTGGCAAGATACGAATTCATCACTGTGCTCTGTTTTGAGATGGGCTGTACCACGGACACGGCTAATA
>NZ_JAAUWV010000183.1 GCF_014694405.1 Pseudoalteromonas sp. S16_S37 | reverse complement strand
TTTTTTTATTTAGCGATTCATAAGATCACTAAACATCATGAATGTTCCCCACATTTTCCAAAATTTCTAAAATCTCCATCTTATTGATATATAAACACTAGTTTTGGGGATACCTTAGGATAATAGCACTAAATAACTAATTATCCACTTTTTATAACAATTTGGTTTTAATTTATTATTATATTTAACCTTAAGTTAACCTTGTGAGTTAAGGAAAGTGAAATATGTGAAATGCTATGACGTGTGTTCAGCAAGGGCGTGTTGTTTCAACCATAAGTTATTGTGCTCATTTGTATACTACTCAATTTTGTAACTAGAAAAGCCATAACTAAAATTCACATCTCAAAAGAAAGTAAAGTTGTCGGTTGTCGGTTGTCGGTTTTATTGTTATTTATTCAGTTCAACCATGGTGGGTACAAATAGAGGTTAACATGCCAATATTCAGCCATTTAAAGTTAAATTGAGTGTGAAAGTGGTGAACTATATTAGTGTCTTTAAATATCTATATGATATCAAAGATCTTTTGTTTATAGTCGGCTAGAGGCTTTGATTACGAAAAAAATTATGGAGAATAAGAAACTGTAATTAGTCGACACTGAAAATCACTTAATGCATTGATCTTCTTGATGATCTAAACGATCTTACTATCCTCATTTTGCAACGTTTGTTTTCTCACCCCTCAAAACCTTGCAAAATGGAG
>NZ_JAAUWV010000182.1 GCF_014694405.1 Pseudoalteromonas sp. S16_S37 | reverse complement strand
TTTATGTTGGCTATGTGCGCCATTGGCACGTGAAAATCAACAACAATAACGTTAGATGGTTAACCGACTCTAAAGATGGCAATCCAAATTGAACAACCTCAGTTTTTTGAAAAACCGAGATTTTCAGAATCGACTAAATATAGTTGGCTAAAATTAGCGACGAAGGAGCAAAAGCCAACTGTATTTTGTCCTTGTTTAACAGCTTGTTAGCTATTTATACTACGATACCGAAGCATTAACTACTTCCAGTTTGCCATTGCGTTGAACAATGTGAACAAATGCAAGAAACTCGTCATCTGATTTTGAATACCATTGCTTCCAAAAAACTCTTACATCACCTTTCTTTTTAAAAATCCCAACCAACTCTCTTTTGGTAAAAAAACCTAGAGTTTTTTGATAAATCTTACACTGTTTTTCTAGCTCTTCTTTGGTAACAATATTCTTCATGTTTTCACTGAAATCACGTACATGTTTTTCATGATCAATTTCAGAAGAAGCATCCATGAGGTTATTCATTATAGGAGTAACTAATTTCATAATTTCATTATCTGAAAGTTCTAACCAGTTCATGAATCCCCCGAAATAGCTAACGAGCCTGTAGAATAACTCGTTTCAAATCTGTTTTTGTAATCAACAAACGATAACTGAGTTCCTATTTTGATTCAATCGTTTAGTTGGGTGTGAGTTGTTATTTTAGGGCATTTTTA
>NZ_JAAUWV010000181.1 GCF_014694405.1 Pseudoalteromonas sp. S16_S37 | reverse complement strand
CCATGGGTGAATAATAGCTATTAGATCACAGTAACCAACTCGATTCAAGGTTAAAAAACAGCCAATCCAGAACCAATAATCCAGTACCTGAAAAGAGTAATTCTACAGCCTCAACGCCCGCATAAGGGGCTGATAATTGTTGGCTAAAATGTGTAGCGGAGCGAAACTGAGCCAACTGTTAGCAGTCCCGTCTTAATGCGCTTGTTAGGCATTTACTGCTTTATTTCTTCCCATCTATCAGCGCCATCAAAATATCTAATTTTAAGAGCGTTAACAACATTTGCATTTACTAAACGAAAATTGACAGCCATTTTATCTTTATTGCCAAGTTCTGTTGGCGTGTAATGAGTTAAACAACCACAGTTATTACAATGATGAAATTCAATAGTTTTGTCGCCCCAACAGTACGATTTGAGTGCATCTTTTGCTGTAGTAATTGTAATATCTGTAGGTGAAAAATAAGCCCATAATGAAGCATACTTGCTACAAGCAGAACAATTACAACTTGTGATTGTTTCCGTAGTTTCAGGGACAGCTATTTTAATATTGCCACAGTGGCAACTTGCTTCAATCATTCCGTGATACTCCTTGATGCCTAGACATAATGACTCCCCACGAGGTGCTAGCCTCCTATTCGTGGGTTAGCTAAAAACCAGAGCCATAATTAGTGTGTTAAACAACTAAAAGCGGAGGCTAGCATGAATAACTTTAACAT
>NZ_JAAUWV010000180.1 GCF_014694405.1 Pseudoalteromonas sp. S16_S37 | reverse complement strand
AGACAGCGGCTTTAATAGCGAAGCGAACCTAGAGTTCATGGCGCAAAGTGGTTTTGATAGCTACATAGCCGATAACCAATTTAGAAAACGCAACCCGCTGTTTAAAGAGAGCGAAACCTACGAAACAGAGCAAGAAAAACGCCGATTAAAACGCAATAAAGGCAAGCCACGGTTATTTACCTCAGACGACTTCCAATATGATGAAGTAACACAAACCTGCCGCTGCCCCGCAGGCAATGAGATGTGGCGAAGTGGTATCAATGTAAACAGCCATCATCAACAATACACACGATTCTGCGGTTACTTAAAAGACTGTAAAATCTGCCCTCTGCAACAGCAATGTATGCGAAAACCACCGATAAAAACAGGGCGACAAGTGCAGTTTAAGAATGATGAATCACGCAAAAAAATCAGTTTTATCGACAAAATGAAAGTGAAAATAGACAGTCCCATGGGGCGACGACAATACAGCAAGCGACTTGGATGTATCGAACCTGTGTTCGGCAACATCACGGTGAATAAAGGGATGAATAAGCTCACATTACGCGGCCAAGTAAAAGTCAATGCACAATGGCAGCTATACTGCCTTGTTCACAATATCGAAAAGTTGCGAGAAAGGGTGTCGTAAGCCAAGAACAACCTGACCCAACAGCTCCGAAACGCCTCTCAAACTACAACAAACCAGCTTAAAAATGCCCTAAAATAACAACTCACACCCAAC
>NZ_JAAUWV010000179.1 GCF_014694405.1 Pseudoalteromonas sp. S16_S37 | reverse complement strand
TATTAAACGCCTTGTCTAAAAAACAAAATCATTGAAAAATATCTAGTTTGACATTGTATATTCAAAGACTGATTTCAACTTCGCCAGAAGTTAATATTGAATACTAAAGTAGATGCTAACTAATCAAATGAATGATTAATTGGCATTGTTTTACTTTTGAAAACTCTTTATAGATACGAATATCTATAAGAATTTAATTATCAGCTTTTCCAAATTTTTAAAGAGCAAGAGAATTTAACTTCTCAAAGAGAAACACACTTCATACTCAGGATATACCTGAAGTATGTTTATCTTTAAAAAGTAAAGTGGTGGAGCTAAGCAGGATCGAACTGCTGACCTCCTGCGTGCAAGGCAGGCGCTCTCCCAGCTGAGCTATAGCCCCACATTACTGGTGTGTACATTGTTTGTAACCAAAGCTTCTTATTGAGGCTAGGCATAAAGTGAGGACGTTTAGTCAACTAAACGACGAGCTTTATAACGCAGCATCGAGAAGAAGTGGTGGGTCTGAGTAGACTTGAACTACCGACCTCACGCTTATCAGGCGTGCGCTCTAACCAGCTGAGCTACAGACCCAAACAATGTTTGTGTTCTCTAATTCTAATCAACAATCATCTGTGTGGACACTTCGAACAAATAAGTTCTAAATCGTATAAGGAGGTGATCCAGCCCCAGGTTCCCCTAGGGCTACCTTGTTACGACTTCACCCCAGTCATGAATCACTC
>NZ_JAAUWV010000178.1 GCF_014694405.1 Pseudoalteromonas sp. S16_S37 | reverse complement strand
CGACGAAATTACTTGCTTCATCTATGCGTTAACTCACTCAACTTAAAAAGAGAAAATTATGGCTCGAAAAAAAGCAAAGATTTTTATGGTTTAACTTGACGTGGGGAGTCATACCAACGTTTGGTTAAGGGGCGGGCTTTAGCCCGTCCCAGTGAGCGAAGCGAACGATTTGAACCAATTGTTAGAGCATACTGGCCCGAACCTGAAAGATATTGCCTTCGGGATCATAAGCATCACAGACTTTATTGCCTTGAAACGCCCACTCGCGTTCAGGGCTATTAAGCTCGCCACCTAAACGTATAGCTGTTTCCCGAGCTGTGGCAAGGTTATGAACGGCAAAGCAAATTTTGATGGCTGTGTTCTCTCGACGTTCTGGTGGCGAAGAGATGATGATTTGATTTGCGATTGATGGCGCGATGGCTACCACGACGAGTTGGAATTTTGCGGATTCAAGCAACACATAGTCAGGCTCTTGCTGGACAATTGGCAGGCCAGCAAGCGCTGAATAAAAATGGCTCACACGCTCAATGTCTTTTGCATAAATGACGGCGCCTGCGACGAATTGATCTTGCATGCAATCTTCCTTGGGCTGCACGGTGCAGCTGCGTGTGCTCTAACGTTTTAGTATTTATGCGACACGTAGTTTGTGTTGCATAATCGCTTGTTGGACTGAGGCGCTACCTGCTCGATGTGTCAGAGTTGGTGCTCTTTATGCTATGGGAATTTGCTTTTT
>NZ_JAAUWV010000177.1 GCF_014694405.1 Pseudoalteromonas sp. S16_S37 | reverse complement strand
AGAGGTATATTTACTTGATTTAGCCATTTTAACCTTCTTTTTACATCGTCGACCTACACAGATCGCACTTCAACTTGTGATCTAGATACTATGTAAAAGTTAGTGAAAGTTTAATAGGCCGCGGACTACGCGGACATCTACGCGGACATCCATTTAAACAAGGACATCTACGCGGACATCCATTTTAAACAAGTACACCGCAAGAATTAGTTAAAACTCACCAACTCCACATAAATTATCAATCTACGCACCTTTAGTACCAATTTTGTGATACGCGTATAGACTGTTTTGCCGTTTTGCCTGTTATTTAGATACGACTTTCCCTGCCCTTTCTTTTTAGCATCTGAACATATTATTTAATGAAGCAATTGTCGATTAGGCCAATAGTGCTTTGCTGCTGTTGATATTTCTTCGTCGCTTCAGAGTAGCTCGCTCACAATACTTATCAAGTGCTTGCTCCTTTCCAACAGCACCATGAAATATTTTCTCAAACTGAGTAGTCAATTTCAGCCAATTCTCTGCTTTAATGTTCAACCGCCCGAGAATTGGGGCTTGGTGTTGCTCTATGTAGCCCCGTTTGTCGGTCCGAATACATTTGCCTGTCAGTTCAACTAATTCCAAATAGCTTTTAAGTTCAAATGGTAGCCCTTTGGGCATGTGTTTTCGTGGACTACCTGCAAAGCGTGCGAGTTGTTTTGGCTGCTTACCTTCTGTGGCATGTGCACAGCGTATTTTAATACTGGTGTGGGC
>NZ_JAAUWV010000176.1 GCF_014694405.1 Pseudoalteromonas sp. S16_S37 | reverse complement strand
ATCAAAATAAATTGCGATAGTCCAAGTGCTTAGTAAACAGTTCTTCGATAGAACAGCGAAACTTTCGCCTGATTGATTTTGCGTGTGCCCACTTCTTTTCAATAGGATTCAGATCTGGGCTATATGGCGGTAAAAACTCAGCAATACAACCGCTATTTTGTATTGCTTGAAGCATATCACTGCGCTTATGGAAAGTGGCATTGTCCATCACTATGACCGCCCCTTCTTTCACCTTGGGCAATAAGTCTTGCGTTAGCCACGCATAAAATACATCGGAGTTGACACTCGATGTGAATAAACTCAGTGTCAGGAAGGTCATTCCTACGATAGCACCAATCGCATTTAACCGTCCTTTTGCATGCCAATCCTGAGTCCCATAGCAGCGGGTTCCTTTTACGGAATAGCCGTAATGACGAGGCATATCCTGTGCAAAACCACTTTCATCCAGATAGATTATTTCTTTACCTTGGGTTTCATATGCTTGAATTCGAGCGACGAACGCAGCTCGCTTGTCCTCGCACGCTTTAGGATGTTTTAGTGTTTTTTTTATAGCTAATATTGAGACGTTTAAGCGCGTAATGAATGGTTGGTTGGGTTACATTCAATCGTTTAGCGCGTTCCCACTGATAGTCATCAGGAAACTGTGCAATATCGTCTTTAAGTAATTCCATAGTGACTTTACTTGCTGGTTTATCTCGTTTGAGGCAAGGCTCCAACTTATTCTGCCAACGGAATAAAGAAGCGATATTGACACCAAAGTGTTCACTTGTTTGCTCAAAAGTAAGTTGGTGCTTT
>NZ_JAAUWV010000175.1 GCF_014694405.1 Pseudoalteromonas sp. S16_S37 | reverse complement strand
CAGCTTAGATACGATAGACACGCCAATGAAATTGGCAAGATATCGTTTAGGCCATAAAAAGCAAATTCCCATAGCATAAAGAGCACCAACTCTGACACATCGAGCAGGTAGCGCCTCAGTCCAACAAGCGATTATGCAACACAAACTACGTGTCGCATAAATACTAAAACGTTATGTTTTCTGGAGTTCACAATGAACGATATATATAAATTAAGTATTTTGGCTCTTCTTTCCTTTATGTCTGGTTGTGCAGGTCTGACAGGATTTACTGGTGCCGATTCTGGCAATAGGGTTGGTGAGTGGGTTGAATATAATGTCAATCACCCGGGGTTGACTGTAAAGATTATCGAACCATTTAGTCAGGAGCTAATGCCAATTTCTACCGTAGGTAAAACGTCACCATCTCCTTTACGACATACAGTAAAGTTCGGCAGAGAATCAAATTTCCATAAACTAGAAATTATAGGCAGATACCACAAAGATTTGTACCTTGATGGTAGGTTTTATGGTTCTATCTGGACGGGCGATGTTGTCATAAAAGATGGTGTAATGTCGATAGATGGTAAACTAATATCAGAAATCGAAAACTAACAAGGGTTTTCAAGTCGGACTCGCAACAGTTTGCTCAGTTCCACTTCGTTTCACATTTTAGCAAACTATTTCTCGCCGCTTAAAACGGCGTTGAGGCTGTAGAATTACTCTTTTCAGGTACTGGATTATTGGTTCTGGATTGGCTGTTTTTTAACCTTGAATCGAGTTGGTTACTGTGATCTAATAGCTATTATTCACCCATGGT
>NZ_JAAUWV010000174.1 GCF_014694405.1 Pseudoalteromonas sp. S16_S37 | reverse complement strand
GCCTCCGTTGCGTCGCTGATCTGTTTCAAGTGTTGTCTCATGCCATCTTTGTTCACAAACGGACTAATGAATGCCTCCGTTTTTCCATTACTTGGGCACACCGCGCCGAACAGATAGCCATACTCAAACTGTTGTTGCTTAACTACCCTCGGCCTGCTGCCTTTAGTAGCCCATATTCGGGTTGTTTGGTTTTGTTGCCCAAATCGTGCTTCATCCTGAAACCAGACATCAACTCCTTCAAGTGGTAGGTGACCTGGGGTGTGAAGGATCGTTTCCAGCTGAAAGTTTTTTAAAAGTGTCTTGCGCCTCAGGAGATTGCTTTGGGTGTTTCGAGCGACTGGTTATCCAGCTAAATCCCAATGCATGCATGATGCGATAGACACTTCTCAATTCGTAATCGACCTGCAAGGTATCGCGAATATAGCAGCGTACATCCTCTGCGATTAGGCGACCTCGGTCAGGTTTCACTGCGTTATCTAGGATGAACTTCTTGAGTTGTTTTGTTGGTTTACACAAAGCAGATGGGTTCTGCCTAGTCTGGGCTTATCTTGCAAACCATCAAGGCCATATGCAAGGTAGTTGGAGACCCAAGTATTAACACTGCCTCTAGCAACACCGAGGTTAATTGCAATCTGGGCGTGGGTTTGACCTCGTTTGAAATGGAACAAGGCTAAATATCGGGTTCTTAATTGTCCGCGGGAGGTTTGCCTTGCCAATAGCTTAAAATCTTCTGCTGTATGCATATCTGAATTAAAATGAATCTGGATATTGCTATTAGATCAAACTTTTAAGTCAATTGGTATTA
>NZ_JAAUWV010000173.1 GCF_014694405.1 Pseudoalteromonas sp. S16_S37 | reverse complement strand
GACTCTTCTGGTGTCTTTGCCATTTTTGCTCTGATTGGGTTTAAATCGACATACGCCATACAAGCCATTAATGCGGCCTCATCCAGTAACGCCTGACTTTTAAAGCGCCCTTCCCAGAATCTGCCAGTACAACCATCTTCTTTGTTTGCTTGTCGTGCTATGCCTTCGTTCAACACCCGCATAAACCAGCTAATACTGCACAGTCGGTGTCGATATTCTTTTATCTCTTTGTCTAAAAAGAACCGTTGACCTTTGTCCAGACGCTCATTGTGTAGATATTTATGACCCAGAATCGAGCCTTTAAACAACTTATGCCAACGTATGAGTACAGCACTGTCACTGAGTCTTTGTGCTTTTTTATCATCCACATACAGCACCACATGGGTATGATTGCTCATCACCGCAAACGCACATATATCAATACAAAAAACCTGCGCTAAAAACAACAACCGTTCTTCTACCCAACCTCGACGATGCGCGTACGATTTACCCGTCAACTTGTCTTCGCCGCACAAAAATGCACGGCGAACACAATGTGAAACACAATGATAATATCGCGTATCCGACAAACTGATTTGCCGCTTCCTTGCTAATCCCATCGTCCACTCCTTGAACTTAGAATTGAATTTGATTTTGAGAGCTAAAAGTGTAGGCTACCCACCTCGACATTCAAGTCGGGGTGGATGTCCTCTTAAATACTCCACTGAAGCTTGAGGGTGACATAGGTTTATCTATTAACCATCGGGAATAGAACATCCAACCCGTTGGGTGATACATTTTCCAATAACAACGTAATTGATTCAGCACACTGTCTGATACAAC
>NZ_JAAUWV010000172.1 GCF_014694405.1 Pseudoalteromonas sp. S16_S37 | reverse complement strand
CATGGGTGAATAATAGCTATTAGATCACAGTAACCAACTCGATTCAAGGTTAAAAAACAGCCAATCCAGAACCAATAATCCAGTACCTGAAAAGAGTAATTCTACAGCCTCAACGCCCGGTTAAGGGGCAACCAACGCCACTACCAAGCTTCCGCATAACACTGTAACCACAAAAACCAACGCATAATAAAAATGCCACGCGTTGGTTGTCCCTCTTGAACCGTTTGTTATACGTGCGGTTTAAACTTTTTTGTCATACCTTCGCTAGATGGAGATACTAGCTTGTACCCTAACTTTTCATAAAATGCTGGTTCATCTGCAATCATTGATACATACGAACCATCTAAAGCAACTGATGACAAATAACTATCTATATACTCCATAACTTTTCGACCAAGACCCCTACCTTGGTAAGAGGGATCAACTGCAACGTCCGCTACCTCAAAATTACATGCGCCATCCCCAACTACACGACCCATTGCGATTAGCTCATCACCATTTCTTATTGAAATGCCATATAAGCTATTTGGTAAAGCAATTGTGGCCGCTTTGAGAGATTTTGGAGAGAGGCCAGCCTTTACACGCATGTCACAGAATTCTTTTGGACTAGGCACTTTTTCTTCGAATTTTATTGTCATCATGACGCTCCTATTGATTCATATGAAGCATACATTTTACAACTGTATAAATAAACAGTTTGACGATAATTCTGATAAGCACGTATAGACATAATGACTCCCCACGAGGTGCTAGCCTCCTATTCGTGGGTTAGCTAAAAACCAGAGCCATAATTAGTGTGTTAAACAACTAAAAGCGGAGGCTAGCATGAATAACTTTAACAT
>NZ_JAAUWV010000171.1 GCF_014694405.1 Pseudoalteromonas sp. S16_S37 | reverse complement strand
GACTCTTCTGGTGTCTTTGCCATTTTTGCTCTGATTGGGTTTAAATCGACATACGCCATACAAGCCATTAATGCGGCCTCATCCAGTAACGCCTGACTTTTAAAGCGCCCTTCCCAGAAATGACCTGTGCAATTATCTTCTTTGTTAGCCCTACGGGCGATGTTTTCATTCAGCACGCGCATAAACCAGCTAATGCTCGATAATCGATTTCGATATTCCTCAATATCTTTACTGAGAAAAAATCGCTGCCCCTCATCCAAAGTCTCACCTTGCAAGAATTTGTGGCACAGCAGTGTGCCTTTGAAAAGCTTATGCCAACGTATGAGTATAGCTTTGTCACTCAGCCTTTGAGCTTTTTTATCATCCACATACAGCACCATATGGGTATGATTGCTCATTACCGCATAAGCACACACGTCAATACAAAATACCTTGGCTAAAAACAACAATCGTTCTTCTACCCAACCTCGACGATGCGCGTACGATTTACCCGTCAACTTGTCTTCGCCGCACAAAAATGCACGGCGAACACAACGTGAAACACAATGATAATATCGCGTATCCGACAAACTGATTTGTCGCTTCCGTGCTAATCCCATCGTTCACTCCTTGACCTAGAATTTGAAATGATTTTGAAGAACTAAAAGCTTAGACAAAGCACTCAAGGTTTCAAGTTTGAGTGCCTGTCCACGTTAATTACTCACTCAAACTTTCAAATTCGAGTGACTGTCCTTTTTAATTTTTGTGATGAGTAAAAAACTGCATCCCACAAAAATACTGCCAATAGGGATTTTCACACCACATGGCGACCGTATTTTCATCCGAAAGTTTATGAATTTGTTTAAGATATTCCAATCCAGCCAG
>NZ_JAAUWV010000170.1 GCF_014694405.1 Pseudoalteromonas sp. S16_S37 | reverse complement strand
CAGGGCCCGAGCACACTTTGTTAATTCCTGTTAACCAAACAAAAGCTCTGCTCTAAAATCATCGTCAAAACTAGCAGCAACGAGCTTGCTGCGAATTGAGCCTTTGCTTTTTGTGTGCTGCTTAACCATGTTGCGTACAACTCGCCTAAATAGGGCCATATGCTGAGCACTTAATGGCTCATGGATTTGACAGTTGTCTTCCTTAAACACCACATCCAGAATCCAGTGCTGTTGATTTTCTATCAGCCAGTGTTGTCGAATTGCTTTTGATATGAGTGAGTTATCTGTCGATGAACTCAGATAATAATGTGTATCAATACTGGTTTTTTGCCCCTTAGTTCGAGCGCGCTCAACGGCGATAATGGATTTAATACCAGACCAGTCTTGCCTAATATTCTTATCTAGTAAAGTTGCGTCGAGTCTGTAAACAGTTCGGGTTTCCTCCCGGCCATGCCCCCTATCTGAAGTGACTTGCACATCCATATCCATTTCGCCAGCATCAAATTTTTGTTGGAATGCATTTGCAATCGCACAGTACAGAGTCTTTTGATTGCCTTTGGCTTGCACAACATAATCTGCTTTGCGGTTGATAAGTTGGGTCAGAGTATCTTTTTGGCAGTGCATTGCATCTAATGTGACCATCGCACCCGTAATATCAAGCATTTGAAGTAGTTCACGTACCGCTGGAATTTCATTACTTTTGCTATCGACACAATTGTGAAGCAAGGTGAGACCTGAGTCACAATCGTAGGCTGAGACTAAATGGAGTTTATCCGTAGCGCGTTTGCTCGCACCACGAATAGTCTTGCCATCAAAAGCGATGACTGGCATGCCTGATTTTTCTCGTTGTTGATTTACCCAGCTGTACAGTGCTAGCAGT
>NZ_JAAUWV010000169.1 GCF_014694405.1 Pseudoalteromonas sp. S16_S37 | reverse complement strand
GATAGCCTTGCGGATGACGCTGTTAAGTGACTCAATGGCATTGGTGGTGTAAATCGCTTTACGGATATCTTCAGGGTAATTAAACAGGGTATTGAGATTCTGCCAGTGTGAGCGCCACGACTTTGAGATTTGAGGATATTGGTTGTCCCAGACCTCACCAAACCGCTCCAGTTCAAGCAAGGCTTCCTCTTCTGTTGCTGAACGATATATCCGCTTCAGATCAGATGTTACGCCCTTGTAGTCTTTCCACGATACGTATTTCAACGAGTTACGCACCATATGAACGATACAAAGCTGAATATGGGTTTCAGGAAATACGGTGTTGATAGCATCGGGAAACCCTTTGAGTCCATCAACACAGGCTATCAGAATATCTTCAACGCCACGTTGTTGGAGTTCAGTTAGTACGCTCAACCAGAATTTGGCACCCTCGTTTTCGGCAATCCACATGCCCATGAGTTCCTTGTGGCCTTCCGTATTGATGCCGAGAGCAAGGAAAATGGATTTATTGATCACGCGCTTATCTTGGCGGATTTTAACGACGATACAGTCGAGATAGACTATCGGGTAAATCGCATCAAGTGGGCGTGACTGCCATTCGATGACCTGCTCGATAACCGCATTGGTGACACGTGACACCAGTGTGGGCGATATCTCGGCACCATACCATTCATCAAACGCGTTAACGATGTCGCGTGTACTCATACCTTGGGCATATAGCCACAGGATTTTATCGTCCATGGAAGTAAAACGGGTTTGGTGCTTCTTAACGAGTTGTGGTGCGAAAGAGCCTTCACGGTCACGAGGGGTATCGAGTTCAAACTCGCCATCTTCAGTTTTAACCCGTTTGCTGCTCTTACCGTTACGGCTATTGGTTGATGT
>NZ_JAAUWV010000168.1 GCF_014694405.1 Pseudoalteromonas sp. S16_S37 | reverse complement strand
TTGTCTCGTCCTGAAATGTGTTTACACATTTAGGACTTATTATGACAAGTACAGATAAACAAAGAATTAAACGAACACAAAGAGATTATACCCTAGGCTTTAAATTAGCCGTGGTTGAGCAGATAGAAAAAGGCGACTTTACATACAAGCAAGCTCAGAAACATTATGGAATTCAAGGCAGAAGTACAGTTCTAACATGGTTACGAAAGCATGGTAAGCTAGATTGGTCGAAGCCAATTAGTATGCCTGATATGCCAAAATCAAAAGAAACTCCCGCACAAAAAATCAAACGGCTAGAAAAAGAGTTAGCCGAGTTACAGCTCAAAAATGACGTTATGGAAGGTATGATTGATATCATAGACAACGAATATGGAGCCGGCATTCGAAAAAAGTATTACGCCATTATCTCTGGCGAGAAAAAGAAGCAAGAAAAATAAAGTTGGCTACAGTATGCCGAGTATTTGGCATTTCTCGGCAAAGTGTTTATCAAGCGATTAAAAGAGACAATGCAAAACGGCTCAAGCTCGCGCCTGTTAAGGAGCTTGTTATTTATTGGCGAAAGTACATGCCACAAATCGGCACTCTGAAGCTATATAAATTGATAAAGCCAGAGCTAATAGAACGAAACATTAAGCTAGGTCGAGATGGATTATTTACGTACCTCAGGCTCAATAACTTGCTGGTAAAGCCAAAGAAAAACTATACCAAAACAACGAACAGTAAACATTGGATGCGAAAGCACCCAAACTTACTAAAAGAATACAAAGCGACAAAAGCTGAGGAAGTGTTCGTCAGTGACATTACCTATTTGAAGTCGGATGAAGGAACTCATTATTTATCGCTAACAACAGATGCCTATTCACGCAAAATAATGGGCTATGAATTAAG
>NZ_JAAUWV010000167.1 GCF_014694405.1 Pseudoalteromonas sp. S16_S37 | reverse complement strand
CTATCGGCATACAGTGCCGAGCGCGCCGCTTCGTAGGTTTTTTCGTCTAAATGGGTGAGTGTTTCAAGCTGCTCGCCAAGCAAGGTTAGCTGGTTAAACCCTTCGCGTACTTGCTTATGAATTGACGTTAGCGCCTCAAAAAACTGCTTGGTATCACCTTGCCATTTATCTACCGAGAATTTTTTAACCTCTAATTGCTCTCGCACGTTTTGCAGTTCAATCGCAGTTTTATTGGATTGCTCTCGGCTTGCTTTTAGCTGTGTTTCAGTCGCATTGAGTTCAGTTTTTAACTTCTCAGACTCTTTGGCGTGTTTGGCTTTTAGCTCGTCAATTAGCTCTTTAACCGCTTCTTTATCGCCTGTTTCAACGGCTTCAGATTCTATTATTTGTTGCTGCTCTTCTTCAGGGAGTTGACGCAGAGCACGTAAGTCTCGATAGCCCAATTTCATTTGCTGAGCAGCTTCAAAGAACTCTTCACCAAATTGTTGAAGGTTAACAAGTCTACGATCTAAATTTTGACAATCCGTTTGTAAAATATGCTTACAACATTCCTCCCAAGTCGTCACCGTGACGACTTTCCCGTTATCATCTTTATACGTTAAACCCTTGTAGCTTTTAGTTTCCTTGATTTGCAAAGCTAACTTCAATTCCGTCACAGTGACGAGTTTACCCATAAAGTTGAATGCTTGAATTTGCCCTAGTTGCAAAAGCGCGTCTTGCTTAGATGCAAGTAAGTCTTTGCCTTCAACTATGGCCTTTTCAGTTTGTGGTGTAATCTCTTTTTCAGGCATAACGACCTCCACAATTAAGGGAAATATATATGGAGGCTACACTAGATATGATCCGTGATTTTATGAAATTACACACCATACAACCTCCCAAGTAATTGATAGCCG
>NZ_JAAUWV010000166.1 GCF_014694405.1 Pseudoalteromonas sp. S16_S37 | reverse complement strand
CGGCTATCAATTACTTGGGAGGTTGTATGGTGTGTAATTTCATAAAATCACGGATCATATCTAGTGTAGCCTCCATATATATTTCCCTTAATTGTGGAGGTCGTTATGCCTGAAAAAGATATTACACCACAAACTGAAAAGGCCATAGTTGAAGGCAAAGACTTACTTGCATCTAAGCAAGATGTTTTGCTGCAACTTGGGCAAATTCAAGCGTTCAGTTTTATTGGCAAACTGGTAACAGTTACCGAATTGAAGATAGTCCAACAAGTGAAGGAATCCGCGAGTTATAAGGGTTTAACGTATGCGGATGAAAATGGAAAAGTGGTAACCGTTACCACTTGGGAGGAATGTTGCAAGCATATCCTTAGAACAGATAGAAGAAATTTAGATAACCGTTTGGTCAATCTTCAGCAGTTTGGTGAAGAGTTCTTTGAAGCCGCTCAGCAAATGAAATTGGGCTATCGAGACTTACGCGCTCTGCGTCAACTCCCTGAAGAAGATCAACAACTCGTTATAGAGTCTGAAGCTGTTGAAACAGGTGATAAAGAAGCGGTTAAGGAGTTAATAGACGAGTTAAAAGCCAAACACGCAAAAGAGTCTGAGAAGTTAAAAACTGAACTCAATGCGACTGAAACACAGCTAAAAGCAAGCCGTGAGCAATCTAACAAAACCGCGATTGAACTGCAAAACGTAAGGGAGCAATTAGAGGTTAAAAAGTTCTCGGTAGATAAATGGCAAGGTGACACCAAGCAGTTTTTTGAGGCGTTAACATCAATCCATAAGCAAGTACGCGAAGGGTTTAACCAGCTAACCTTGCTTGGCGAGCAGCTTGAAACACTCACCCATTTAGACGAAAAAACCTACGAAGCGGCGCGCTCGGCACTGTATGCCGATAG
>NZ_JAAUWV010000165.1 GCF_014694405.1 Pseudoalteromonas sp. S16_S37 | reverse complement strand
TAACCTGAGCTGCGCATAAGAAAATGAACTAAAAGCCCTTGTGGTGATCAGATCTTTCGACCAAGAAACATAAGATTACCAAGGACAAGGGCATGAATAACTTAGACGCAATTTTCGTAGATGTCGATGACTTTTGTTTATTGTTTGAACCTCAGTGGCTGGCACACTTGCTCGAAACAGGTGAAAAGCAGCGTATTAAGCCATCAAGGCTGAGTTCTAGCGAAGTTATGACTATTCTTATCGCCTTTCACCATTCAGGCTTTAGAGATTTTAAAACTTATTACACCAAGTTCGTTTGCCAATATTGGCGGTGTTATTTTCCTGATTTAGTCAGCTACACGCGAATGCTGAAGTTACTACAAACCGTATTACCAGCCCTATGTAGCTATCTAAAGCAGCGATTTGCTAAGCCTACTGGGATCGCATTTATTGACTCAACATCGCTGAAAGTTTGCCACAACATGCGTATCCCTCGTCATCAAGTATTTTCAGATGTTGCGAAGCGAGGCAAAGGGTCTATGGGGTGGTTCTATGGCTTCAAACTTCACCTGATCATGAATGATGAAGGTGGTTTATTAGCGGTTAAAGTGACGGAGGGTAATGTGGATGATAGAAAGCCTGTTTTGGATATGGTTGATAATGTGGCAGGTAGTTTGTATGGCGACAAAGGTTATGTATCAGCAAGCTTAAAGGCTGAATTAGCTGAGCAAGGCATTGATTTTATTACAGGCCAGCGAAGCAATATGAAACGCCAACCTATTTCAGATTGGGATAAGGCAATGTTGTCAAAACGGTTCATTATTGAAACGGTGTTTGATCAACTCAAGAACATAACTCACATAGACCACACAAGGCACCGTAGCTGTATTTCATTTATGGTGAACTTGATGGCAGGCCTCATCG
>NZ_JAAUWV010000164.1 GCF_014694405.1 Pseudoalteromonas sp. S16_S37 | reverse complement strand
ACGAAAATTGCGTCTAAGTTATTCATGCCCTTGTCCTTGGTAATCTTATGTTTCTTGGTCGAAAGATCTGATCACCACAAGGGCTTTTAGTTCATTTTCTTATGCGCAGCTCAGGTTAGGTAACAAGTCTACATGTGAAGTCGTAACATCTAATTGATGATTTGGCTTTTTGAACACATTCGGGTTTGAGATGATGAAAGGCACATTTAGTACTTCTTGGTATGCTGTGTACCATTTTTGATGCAAGCCACCATGTGAACCAAGCAACTCGCCGTGATCAGAAGTGAAAACCACAATGGTGTTTTCAAACAATGAAGTTTGTTTGAGCGTTTCATACACAGTGGTAACGTGCTTATTAACTTCTGCCATTAAGTAGTAGTAGAACTGGCGATAGTCTTCTGAAGGTGCTTGTGGCAAATACATTCTTGGATAGGTATATAGGTAATCTTTTTGACAGCGAGGCTTACTTGCAAGGCTTTCAGCTTGGCTAGGTGCGGGACTAACCTTAGGTAATAATCCGGCCTCTTTTTGCTGATAAAAATCTGCAAACCAATCTTTTTGTCGAGGCAGTACAATATCATGCGGGTTTACAAAAGAAGATACCAGCAAAAATGGTTGTTCTTCACCTTGCTTCGATGCCTCATCAAGCATCATTAAGGTTTCACATACTTGTCGTGCAAAACCTGGATCGCGTACCGTGCCGCAGTTATTTTCTGCCGAGCCATGGGGCTCTGGTCCGATCCAATGGTTAAAGCCAAACTTATCTAACTTATTTGCTTTACTATATAGTCGATTCTGAAAAACTCGGTTTTTCAAAAAACTGAGGTTGTTCAATTTGGATTGCTATCTTTAGATTCGGTTAACCATCTAACGTTATTGTTGTTGATTTTCACGTGCCAATGGC
>NZ_JAAUWV010000163.1 GCF_014694405.1 Pseudoalteromonas sp. S16_S37 | reverse complement strand
TTGATAAAGAGACGAATTAGCGCAAGGTGAAGGGAGCGACTTCACAGCTGCTAAGCCATACTCCCTCAGCAGTAGCTAAACTGGCTCATCTCACCTTGCGCAAAGGAAACGCCCTCACTACGTTCGTTGTCACTCTACTTTCGAATTAGGATGATGAGTTCATCACTGTGTTTTTCTACTTCCTTATTTATATTCTGTGGTAAAAGGCGTTTTGTTTTACGCTGCTGTTTCATTATGGCTTTCAAAGCTGCGTGTATCTCTTCATTAAGCGGTGTAGGGCACAATGGACTAAGCAGGTTATTTTCTTCTGTCGGATCGTCACTTAGGTTGTAGCATTCATATTCGCTGGGGATAAAGCGACTGGTAGTGATACCATCGGGGTTCCCTGCTGAAACTAGGTGACTCAGGTCATATTTAGAATCTACTCTGCCTATATTTTCATTATCGACATCTCGGCTATCCAAAAAGCCACTATTGGTGCAATGGCGCGCGTTATCATAGTAGCGTACGTACTTCATGCGAGTGTCGCCAGTAAGGTCTGGCAATTTAGTAATGATAGCCTCAATATAATTGGGTTGTACAATACTGTTATACGCAACACCTGTCGCCGGATTTGTCATATCAGATCCAACTTCAACATTATCGTTGGTCATAAAATAAATGGCTTCATCTGTTGGCCGTTGTTTATCTAGCAATATATTTGATAGGTCTCTACCAACGAGAGGTCTAGCTTCACTATGATTTTCTGATAACTGCTTGCGTACACGCTCGGTATCAATGTCAGCAAGACCAAGCAAAGTAGGTAACCTGAGATCTGTATAAGAACTAAAGCCGAGTAACCTTTATGCTCGGTTTCTTTGCTTGAAAAGTATAAGCGATGAGGCCTGCCATCAAGTTCACCATAAATGAAATACAGCTACGG
>NZ_JAAUWV010000162.1 GCF_014694405.1 Pseudoalteromonas sp. S16_S37 | reverse complement strand
GCGATTAAACCCAGAACTTTACTTGCCTTGGAACTATAAATCACAACGCATAGACTAAATTCTGGACTCAAGCATATTTTTGATGGTGAGTTACGCTAACTTGCCGTAAGCTCACAACAGGTGTAGCTCTCGACAGTAAGTCAGTTCGATTAACATACCAGTATGGCTAATATTCTTTACAGTACCTGCTATTTTGCGAGTATTCGTTTGAATTCTCACTCGGTGTTCAGGCAAACTCGATAATCGAACTGCCCCACGGCGATTTGCAGAATTCCAAGATTTTTGAATAGCATCTTCTAACTTTTCAGCAGTGAATGGTTTCATCACATATTGTGAAACACCATTTTGAATTGCTGCTAATACGTGTTCTTTGTCACCTAAAGAGCTCATCATAATAAAAGGGGTTGTCTTGAGCTTTTCTGACTTTCTCACTCTACGTAATAATTCATCACCATCCATTTGCGGCATTTGCCAATCAGCGATGATAATGTCTATTTTCCGTGCATTAAGCAGTTCAAAAGCTTCTATGCCATCAGCCGCAGTATAAACATTTTCTGAACCCAAGCGGTTTTCTATGGTATTGCGCACTAGATTACGTACTAACTGACAATCGTCCACGACTAAAAAGCTTACATCTTGCATTTAATGCCCCGTTAAAAACATGAATAATTGAAATACACTGTCGGTAAACGCAAACATATAGCAACACCGTAAGCGACTCCTTCATAGCTTAGGTTTAGCACACCTTGCTTTAATCACAACAAACAGTCATTGTGCGAAAATTAGTACATATGTATTTCGTAGAAAACTTCTATTACTTGGTTGGTATAGACCTACAGTTCTTAGCGCTTTACTTTATATAGTTTCGCGCAATTATACCAATTACATTAAATAAGTGATCAGATATTGCGACAGATAAATGGCTTAGAAACAAGGCAAATATTTCGCTATGTAGTTATTCTACATGAGAAATATTTAACGCAGTTAATGAG
>NZ_JAAUWV010000161.1 GCF_014694405.1 Pseudoalteromonas sp. S16_S37 | reverse complement strand
CCGTGGAATTGTAGATAGAGAAGACCATTTCGCTTAGCACATGAGTAAAGAGCTTTGAAACCTGGAGACCGGTCGTTAGGTGCGTCAAGACTAACTCCCGTATGTTTGGGTTCATCGCCTTCTCTTGACGTCCAACCTAGCGTCTGATTAGGGCTGAAAAATGTATGTTTACTAACAGATAAAAACTCTTGAAAGTACGCACTGCTGTTACGTTTCCCTACTTTCCCAACCAAGCTTGACTGCAGCCTGTTACCGTACTCATTCAAATATGCTTGGCTTGCATAAACATTTTTAATATCGCCCAGAACGACTAAATTTTGCGAAGACTCAGAGAAATTAGACATTGACTCGTAATGTTTAATAATTACTATATTTTGTTCATTTGCAGCAAGTGTACGGGCGTTTTTAACCGCGTCTATGGTAAACGTGTTCGACGTCCACGTTTGCCCATTGTCATGTGTAAAAACCTGATTTCCAACTGAAACACTACTTTTTCTGTTTAATGCAACATTCTGTATTTGCGTATTATCAATGATGTGAGGAATCCATTGCCCCACAACACCATCAGGGAAAGTAGCTGCGATATTTTCGGGTTTGCCGATAATATCAACCCAAGGGAGTGAGTCGAATTGTGCGTTAAAGTCGGTCCGATAATACGAAATCATAATTTTATCTTGGACGCTGATTTGTGAACCATCATCATGAGTTACATTAAACACATGGGGAGCAGTAGGACTCTTATATAAACTTGCAGCCTTGTTTTTAGTGATATTCCAGCCGTGAAGCTTTTCATAAATACTGCTAGGACGTTCCCAACCGTTGATGTCAATATACACGTAACCTAAATTATCGTTACTTGTTTGGTAAACTTCAGAGTCGAATTTAGTCATCTTCAGCTTTTGTTTACCTCGTAATGTCCCCGACACCGCTTTATGCATGGTGTCTTCACGAAGTTGGTTTACATCGAGCTTATTGGCATTTAAACGTAAGTCTTCAACTTGGCCAGCATAGATAGCATCGTG
>NZ_JAAUWV010000160.1 GCF_014694405.1 Pseudoalteromonas sp. S16_S37 | reverse complement strand
AATTGCGATTAAACCCAGAACTTTACTTGCCTTGGAACTATAAATCACAACGCATAGACTAAATTCTGGACTCAAGCATATTTTTGATGGTGAGTTACGCTAACTTGCCGTAAGCTCACTGTCGATTGGGATGTCACAAACCGAATACCCAGAACTCGCAACCAGACCGAATATAAGAGGCTACATGCCCGGTATGATTAATACGATCGCAGGTGTGGGTTACTCCCATTTCTGGCCAACAATAAAAAATATAGACAACCAAAATTTTTGGTGCTTGCGGAGTGCGTCGTCTGACCCTGCAAGTTTATGGATCAATATCGAGCAGTGGTAAATATGTTTAAAGTTATCGCGTCAAAACAAAAACTGAAATCCCCCATAGGTCAATTGCAGCTAGATATTGATACTAATGCAACACGTATAGCCGTTCAAAACAGATTAACTCTGAAAGCTATTTGGCAAGGTGCCATACCTAACAATGGGCAAATGACCATCATCACCCCTGAGCAGTATGGTATAGAGCCAGACTTAATGGTCACTATATTTGATGACTCTGGCGAGTTTAATGCCGAGACGGTAGACAGAGTGCAAGCAAAACTGCCATCACAAGAGCAGGAAAGTGCTGAGTGATAAAGATAAGGTTGAGCAAGCCCTATGCTGTTTATAAATCGCCTATCGTTATTCGGTTTGGTCAATCACCAACACCAAAAGAGCCTGAACTCGTTGGCATCGAGTATAGCTTGATACACAACACTGAATTACTGAGAACGTCACTACATGTATTAACCCATACACTTCGCGCATCATTGACACAACAAGCTGCTCTAGCGTTTGCACTTCAAAACGATATTAACGCACTTATAGTTAATGCTTGGTCAAACAGTCAAAGTGTTAAAAGTGCAACTGCTATAGGTTGGCAGCGAAGTGATATAGTGCTCAGTGAAGCCATTCTTAATTGGCAAACACATCTACTCTCAGTGTTTGAAACCACGCAGTGCTGGCAACAGACAATAAAAGTAGAGCGAGC
>NZ_JAAUWV010000159.1 GCF_014694405.1 Pseudoalteromonas sp. S16_S37 | reverse complement strand
GAAAGAGTCGGGCTTTTTTGTTTTGGTGCTAAATCGTCTCGTACAGTGCACAGGTGATGCACATTGATAAAGAGACGAATTAGCGCAAGGTAAAGGGAGCGACTTCACAGCTGCTAAGCAATACTCCATCACCTCGGCATTCTATAAACTGGCTCATCTCACCTTGCGCAAAAGGAAACGCCCTCACTGCGTTCGTTGTCGTTAACCCTTTGCACGCGAGCTACAAAGCACTTTTAGTCGCTTCTTTTAGTTCGGCATAAAAAGCAGTAAAGCCTTCGCTTGGTACCATGTAAACTGCATCAGGAGTCTGGGCGTTCTCATAAACAAATTTCACAGGGTTACCACGGGCTCTACGAAAGCTTTTTAGAATATGTATTAACCCGTCTCTAGACTGGTTTTCTGGAGTGAAATGTACTTGCTTATTGCTATCACAGAGGTAGGAAAATTTCACTTTTCTATTGTTAACAAGAATAATTGCGTTATCTAGCGTATTATTTGTTGGTTTATTCTGTAAGTTTGAGCATAGCTTTTCGTCTTTCCACACAAGGCGGAAATCAATTTTGTCATCAAGTAGTGATAACCAAGCGAGAATGTCGTGTGTGCCACTTCCCTCTGCGTAATAGGCATAGTGGCTGTTTGCTGTCCGTAGCCACTTATCTCCATTAACTGTTAATTGTTCTGCATAACTAAGAGTACTTAAGCCCAAGCAAAGCAATGTGCTTAGTAGTTGGTATTTCATAGTCAATCCTTTTGTTATTGGAATATCTTATTTATACACAAATGCACACGCATAGTAATGAATTTGCACGTTAAAAGTTGGAATTATTTTCGAGTTTAAATATCTCAGAATAATAAGTTTGGATACGGGGCTGATGCTCTGCTATTTTAGCCGTTGAGTAATCATTGGTCTTTTTGACTTGATTAGACGTTAATTAGTCGATTCTGAAAATCTCGGTTTTTCAAAAAACTGAGGTTGTTCAATTTGGATTGCCATCTTTAGAGTCGGTTAACCATCTAACGTTTTTGTTGTTTGATTTTCACGTGCCAA
>NZ_JAAUWV010000158.1 GCF_014694405.1 Pseudoalteromonas sp. S16_S37 | reverse complement strand
AGCTTTAAATTCAGGAGAGTGGTTTCTACGTTTTCTAGTCATCATCTATTCCAATATTTTTGGTTACTATAAAAACAGAACAATCACTTAAAGTCATGTCCGAAAATTGGGGGCCAGTTATCTTTATAGCCGGGTCGGTAAAAGTTAAAGACACTGGGTGAGCGATAGGGGTGTTGGTTGAGTCGAGAGACTAAACTAGTGTCCCAAAGCATTGGTTGAAAGCGTGGTGTGATATTTTTAACCGAAAATGCACGAGCCCATTGTGTAAAGCGCAATATAGGCTCTTTGAGCTTCCCTCCGCTTACTGTTGCAAGATTGCGAGCTTCTGGGTGAAACAAGATAGCTGCAAGCGTTGCATCCAAAGCGCCTCTTTTTCCATCGCCAATGATAGATCCATCAGGCAGCTTATATATTCCACTGTTAAATGCTCTTGCAACGTTTGCTACATAGCCTCTACTTGGATTTGAGCTAACGAGGCGTTGGATAAGTTGCTTGCCAATAAATGGAGCCAAATTGGGATGTGAAAAAATATGTTCTATCGCTATATCTATGGACTCTTTTGCATTAGTATTCTCTGCTATGGTTAGGTCGAGAAATTGTTTTGGCTGAGCAGAGTGATCATTGGGGAAAGCTATCATAGGTAACGTGAATACGCTATTGTAGAACATACCTTCCTGTTCGGCTGATTCTTCATCATAGTTAAGCTCGGTAAAAACGCGCGCTAGTCCAGTGATATCTTGATTATCGTAAACTTCGATGGCTTGCCCAGTTTTATCTAGCTTGGTTGTTCCATCTTGATTGAGCGCCAACAAACCAATACTGAAAAGTTGTAGCAGCTCTCTGGCATAGTTTTCATCAGGTACAGTCCCTTTATTTGGGTCGCCTTTTTTATTGCCAAGATAGGTTAGGTAGTAACCCATTGCTGGCGAATAGGTCACCGCTTTTAACAGTGCTTTGTAATTAACCTGAGATCTGTATAAGAACTAAAGCCGAGTAACCTTTATGCTCGGTTTCTTTGCTTGAAAAGTATAAGCGATGAGGCCTGCCATCAAGTTCACCATAAATGAAATACAGCT
>NZ_JAAUWV010000157.1 GCF_014694405.1 Pseudoalteromonas sp. S16_S37 | reverse complement strand
TTTAATCGGTCTTCGAATTCGATCATAAATCGATTCAAGGCCGATTTCCAATTTCTTATCGGCATTGTCCATTTTTTAGATGCCTGCTCAATAGCCAAGTAAACCACCTTTTTAGCCGAGTCATCATGCGGGAACAGCTTACGCTTTTTGATGGCTTTACGGATAACTGAGTTCAGCGATTCAATGGCATTGGTAGTATAAATAGCTTTTCTAATATCTTCGGGGTAATTAAATAAGGTGCTGACGTTTTGCCAATTATTGCGCCATGAGCGAGATATATTTGGGGTACTTGCTATCCCAGCGTTGCTCGAACTGTTCTAAGGCCATTAGGGCTTCGTCTTCAGTTACCGATTGGTATATGTGCTTTAAATCAGCCGTGATGGCCTTGTAGTCTTTCTACGGCACGAACTTCAATGAATTACGCACCATATGTACGATACAGAGCTGAATTTGCGTATCAGGATAAACGGTATTAATTGCATCAGGGAAGCCTTTCAGGCCATCAACACAGGCGATAAGGATATCTTTAACGCCACGGTTTTGAAGTTCTGTTAGCACGTTTAGCCAGAACTTAGCGCCTTCGTTCTCTGATATCCACATGCCAAGCAGTTCTTTGTGGCCTTCGATATTAACGCCTAAGGCTAAGTAAATGGCTTTATTGATGACTTGCTTATCTTGGCGAACCTTAACAACTAAACAGTCGAGATAGACGATTGGGTAAACAGCATCAAGCGGCCTGGCTTGCCACTCTACGACTTGAGCGATAACGGCATCTGTGACACGAGAAATCAATGTTGGTGATACATCAGCGTCATACATTTCTTTGAATGTAGAAACGATTTCACGGGTCGTCATGCCTTTGGAATATAGATACAAAATCTTGTCGTCCATTGACGTGAAGCGAGTTTGGTTCTTTTTAACCAGTTGCGGCTCAAAGCTAGCATCTCGGTCACGAGGCGTATCTAATGTGAGCTTACGGCAAGTTAGCGTAACTCACCATCAAAAATATGCTTGAGTCCAGAATTTAGTCTATGCGTTGTGATTTATAGTTCCAAGGCAAGTAAAGTTCTGGGTTTAATCGCA
>NZ_JAAUWV010000156.1 GCF_014694405.1 Pseudoalteromonas sp. S16_S37 | reverse complement strand
GAGCAAGTGTGCAGGCTTTTGCTTACGAGAACCGATGAAGATAGAAAGGTTCAAGGTGACTTAACCATTAGTTATGTACACCCTCGCACTAAATCAAAACTGGTCTACGACCTCGCTGACTTACAGCATATTAGTAATGGGATCAAAGTAACGGTTAGCCCCATTATTGTGGGGGACTCACCTGATTTACTCGTTGGTGTTAAGACACCATTGGGCGAAGTGGTGTATCACCAAGTTCAGCCTATTGAATTTGATGTAAGTGGCTTTAGAGCTGATGGGCCAGTAATTGGCGAAGAGCATGAACGCCATGCTGATACCCAAACCCAAATAGCGTCAAAAGAAGCGGACCGTTTAGCATTCCCCAACATGAATGACGAAGAGATTAAGAAAGCTAAGAAGGCCAAACTCGCGCCTTTTGAAGGCCGCTTGGTTGCGCATTCACATCTTAAAGAGGTTGAACATGAAACTAGGATCACACCTAAAGGAGAAGCAATCTCACCAGATAGCCCAATTGCACAGCAGATAACCGAAGCGCCGAAGCGAAAAGGCAAAGTACTGGACTCAATCGACTTACGCATGATGGTTGCCCAACGCTTGGGCCGACCATTACGAGTAAACGAGATTGATTGGTTAGCAAATCAGGAAGTTGTAGAAACGGAAGTAAACAACATTGTGGAGCAGTTGCATATGGGCATAGCGGAGACCCCAGTGCTGAAAATAGCGAGATAGCAGTGAAAATAACAAAGCTTAGCCATGTTTTAGATGTACTGGGAGTTAAGCAAGCCCAAGTAGTAAAGGCAATAAAGGCTAAAGGATTGACCTTTAGCCCCGCAAGTTTAAGCCGTGTATGCACACATGCTGAATGGCCAAAAACCTGCGATGTCAAAGCCGTGCAAACGGCAATAACAGAGTACTTAAGAGGCGTTGGTGCGTCTGAACCACAAGTAATAGATTTATTTTGCTGGTACGAGCCAAGCCAAAAAGTACACCAAGAAGTTGATTATGAAGACCCGGAGCCTGAAATGTTAACCGCCAATGCAAAGAAGTTTTTTAAGTTACGCCGCGACCCATTTGAAAATGAAATTGCGTGTGAAGACGATGTATTTTTAATTGAGTC
>NZ_JAAUWV010000155.1 GCF_014694405.1 Pseudoalteromonas sp. S16_S37 | reverse complement strand
GACTCAATTAAAAATACATCGTCTTCACACGCAATTTCATTTTCAAATGGGTCGCGGCGTAACTTAAAAAACTTCTTTGCATTGGCGGTTAACATTTCAGGCTCCGGGTCTTCATAATCTACTTCTGGCGATACTTTTTGGCTTGGTTCGTACCAACTAAAAAGGTCATTTAATTGCAGGTCGGTCGCGCCTGCTTCTTTTAAGTACTCTCTAATAGCTTTTTGTAACGCATTGGTATCACAGGTTTTTGGCCAATCTGCATGCGTGCATACACGACTAAAACTTGCGGTGCTAAAGGTGAATCCTTTAGCTTTTAGCGCCTTTACTACTTGGGCTTGCTTAACTCCCAGTACATCTAAAACATGGCTAAGCTTTGTTATCTTCAAACTGCTATCTCGCTATTTTTAGCACTGGAGTGTCTGCTACACCCATATGCAACTGCTCTACAACGTTGTTTACTTCCGTTTCTACAACTTCTTGACCTGCCAACCAATCAATCTCATTGACTCGTAATGGTCGGCCTAAGCGTTGGGCAACCATCATGCGCAAGTCAATTGAGTCCAAAACCTTACCTTTACGCTTAGGTGCATCACTGATTTGCTTTGCAATTGGGCTATCAGGGGTGATTGTTTCTCCTTTAGGGGTGATCCTAGTTTCATGCTCAACGTTTTTAAGATGCGAATGTGCAACCAAACGGCCCTCAAATGGTGCGGCTTTTTGCTTTTTCGCTTTCTTAATTTCTTCGTCATTCATGTTGGGGAATGCTAAACGGTCCGCTTCTTTTGACGCTATTTGGGTTTGGGTATCAGCATGGCGTTCATGTTCTTCGCCAATCACTGGCCCGTCTGCTCTAAAGCCACTTACATCAAACTCAATAGGCTGAACTTGGTGATACACCACTTCGCCCAATGGTGTCTTAACACCAACGAGTAAATCAGGTGAGTCCCCCACAATGATGGGGCTAACCGTTACTTTGATCCCATTACTAATATGCTGTAAATCAGCGAGGTCGTAGACCAGTTTTGATTTAGTGCGAGGGTGTACATAACTAATGGTTAAGTCACCTTGAACCTTTCTATCTTCATCGGTTCTCGTAAGCAAAAGCCTGCACACTTGCTC
>NZ_JAAUWV010000154.1 GCF_014694405.1 Pseudoalteromonas sp. S16_S37 | reverse complement strand
TAGACATAATGACTCCCCACGAGGTGCTAGCCTCCTATTCGTGGGTTAGCTAAAAACCAGAGCCATAATTAGTGTGTTAAACAACTAAAAGCGGAGGCTAGCATGAATAACTTTAACATAATTTTTATCGGCTTAGATACCCATAAAACATCTACCGAAGTCGCGCACATAGAAGACCAACGTGGCGCGAAACCTACACATTACGGCAAAGTAAATACCACCAAAGCCGCAATCACTAAACTTGCTCGGCAATATCAATCCAGATATCCACACGCAACACTGCATTTTGTTTATGAAGCAGGGCCAACGGGCTATTGGATTTATCGACTACTCACTAGTTTAGGGCATTGTTGCTATGTCGTCGCGCCCTCACTAATTCCTAAAAAACCAGGAGAGCGAGTAAAAACCGACAAACGAGATGCGCTTAAATTGGCAAAATTACTTAAGGATGAAGAATTAACACCGATTTACGTACCTGAATCTGAGGATGAAGCAATACGCGACTTATCAAGGGCAAGGGAAACCGCGATGAAAGATTTAAAAGATGCAAAATATCAGCTAAAAGCACTGTTCTTACGCAATAATATTACCTGTAAAGTTAATGATAACTGGTCACTTCAACACCTTCGTTGGCTAACTGAACTCGTTTTACCACATCCAAGTCAGCAAATTGTTTTACAAGAAATGATACAAACAATCACTGAACGTATTGGGCGGGAAAAGCGACTGGCTAATGAGTTATTCCATCAAGTAAAAAACTGGCGATTCTATCCTGTCGTCAAAGCACTGCAAGCTATCCGTGGCGTTCGCTTGCTCATTGCTACCGGCATTATCGCAGAGCTAGGTGATTTAAGACGCTTCGATCACCCCAGAAAACTCATGGCCTATTTAGGATTAGTATCCAAAGAACATAGTAGTGGCGATAACAGGCGATTGGGTAGCATCACCAAATGTGGTAATGGACGAGCAAGGCGCTTACTTGTTCAAGGTGCACACACTTATAAACACAATGCCAATATATCGACAGAATTACAAAAACGGCAGGAAGGTTTACCTAAAGAAATAACCGATATCGCATGGCAGGCACAGCTTAGACTGTGTCGACGTTACAACCGATTACTAAGCAGAGGTAAACATCGTAATGT
>NZ_JAAUWV010000153.1 GCF_014694405.1 Pseudoalteromonas sp. S16_S37 | reverse complement strand
GGCGTTGAGGCTGTAGAATTACTCTTTTCAGGTACTGGATTATTGGTTCTGGATTGGCTGTTTTTTAACCTTGAATCGAGTTGGTTACTGTGATCTAATAGCTATTATTCACCCATGGTAATCGGTTATGGCCAACTACAAGCCAGACTTATCCTGCCAAAATAAATTCATTCCAATCAATTTCGCTGAGCAAATTTTGCCAGGAACCTTTGAATATGCGCTTTGTTATATTGTCGAAAATAAGCTCGACTTGTCGGGTTTTGATACTTGGTATAACAACGACAAAACAGGCGCTGCGGCGTATCCGCCCACGGTGATGCTAAAGGTTATTTTACTTGGCTATGCACATGGTTTAATCAGTAGTCGTCGAATTGCTAAAGCGTGTGAAACAAACATTTTATTTATGAGTGTGTCGGGTGATATTCAGCCGCATTACACATCAATAGCGGGTTTTGTGGCTAAAATGCACGAACAGATTGAAGCGCTATTCACACAAGTGCTGATGATTTGTGACGAAGAAGGGTTGATAGGTCGCAATATGTTTGCCATTGATGGCTGCAAGTTAAAGTCGAATGCGAGCAAGGAGTGGAGCGGCACATTCGATGAGTTAGGCCGTAAAAAAGCAAAACTAGAGCGGGCAAGTAAACGCATCATTGAGCGCCATCAAGCACAAGACGGCCTAAGTGAAGAGCTAGTCACTCAGGACTTAAAGCAAAAAGAAAAGCTAGATAAAAGCGCGGCTAAAATCACAAGGTTCCTCGCCACACATACAGAAAAAACAGGCAGCAAAGGGAAGCCGGTTAAAAGCAATATCACCGACCCAGACAGTGCAAAAATGACCACCTCCAAAGGCACCATCCAAGGTTACAACGGCATTGTGATAAATGACGATAAGCACCAAATCATCCTGCAAGCACAGGTGTGGGGTTCGGTGGGCGAGCAACAAACACTGCCACCTGCAGTGACGCAATTAAAGCAGCAGCTTGATAAGTTGAACACGGTTAAAGCCACAGACAACCACACAATTAAGTTCACCGCAGACAGCGGCTTTAATAGCGAAGCGAACCTAGAGTTCATGGCGCAAAGTGGTTTTGATAGCTACATAGCCGATAACCAATTTAGAAAACGCAACCCGCTGTTTAAAGAGAGCGAAACCT
>NZ_JAAUWV010000152.1 GCF_014694405.1 Pseudoalteromonas sp. S16_S37 | reverse complement strand
GATTATGAAGACCCGGAGCCTGAAATGTTAACCGCCAATGCAAAGAAGTTTTTTAAGTTACGCCGCGACCCATTTGAAAATGAAATTGCGTGTGAAGACGATGTATTTTTAATTGAGTCGCACCGCATTATTTTAGAAGACATGCTCAGTGCCGCCAATGCAGGCAGCATGATAGCGTTGTTTGGTGAATGTGGCAGTGGCAAAACGATTATACGCCGTGCGTTTATTCATCAAATTCAACAAGATCACCCTGACGTTATTTTAATTCAACCCGCCAGATTAGACCGCCGCAAGATCACGGCTGAGTCTATATCAACAGCGATTTGTAGAGCTCTACAAATTAAACACCGCCCCAGTGCAGAAGAACGAGATGCAGCCATTGAAGAAGCATTGATTGAAAGTGCGAATAACGGCCATTTGCACCTGATGGTCATTGATGAAGCACACGATTTAAACTCAGATGTTATTAAGTTGCTTAAGCGAATTTGGGAGCTAACTCACGGGTTCCGCCGAGTAATGGGGATTGTATTAATCGGCCAAAATGAGCTGCAAAAAAAGCTTAGCGGTCAACATGTGCGGGAGTTTACTTGGCGCTGTAACCAAATAAGGATGCAGCCGTTGGGTATGCAAGTTCCTGCTTATATAAGGCATAAGTTTAGCCGTGTCGGTATCAATGCTGATCGCATCTTTACAGAAGACGCAATGAGTGCAATTAAAGGCAAGTGCTATGCCCGGATAAAGCATGGTATTGCACTTGATGATGTAGAGCTAGACCGATCTTATCCGCTAAGTATAAATACTTGGCTGGCCAAAGCGATGAACCTAGCCGCTCAAATTGGCGAAAAGCAGATCACCGAAAAACTAGTACAGAGGGTATAAGCCATGCAGCAAGTTCAAATACAACTGACGGGCATGGCCCAAGTACGAGTAAGTAAAACGGTTACGGTTTCTCAAGAACACGCTAAAACGTTATTGGCCGATGATGGCGCAATGCAAACATTGCTAGCAAAAGCAGTAAATGCACAGGTAACTGGTTGGGATAACGTGTTTGGCCAGCGTGAAATCGTAGTGATCGCAGAACCAACAGGTTTGCGCTGTTTAACAAATGGCTGTGGCTGGGTTGGCGAAGGCGTAACGGTTTGCCCTAAGTGTCAGGGCGATAAATTTCATAA
>NZ_JAAUWV010000151.1 GCF_014694405.1 Pseudoalteromonas sp. S16_S37 | reverse complement strand
ATTTTTGCGTCAAAAGCACCTTTCATTGCTATTTTTTAAAATTAACTCAGGAATTAGGCGGTATTTGCAAAACGTCAGGCGAGGTTTTACCTACTTTTCAGCATGATGATTGTGGTTTTGAGGTAAATTGTGATTTAGCCGAAAAGCTGTTCACAATGACTGATGCCAGTTCGCCGTTTTACTTCTAGATGTGCGTAGTAGCCATCAAGTTTATTGGGTCGCCCCACGGCTCCTTTGAACACTTTAGTAAATTGAGTGGTGAGTTTTAGCCAGTTTTCGGGGGCGATGTTTAGTCTCTCTAAAATAGGGAAAGTGCGCTGCTCTATGTGTCCGCGTTTGCCTTCTCGCATGCAGCGACCTGTGAGTTCAACTAACTCTAAGTACGACTTTAATTCAAAGGGGAGCCCTTTGGGCATGTGTTTTCTGGGGCTGCCTGCAAAGCGGGCGAGTTGTTTAGGTTGTTTTGCATCTTTGGCGGCTGTAATTCGCTTTTTTACACTGGTATGGTCAGAGTCTTCTGGGGTTTTTGCCATCTTTGCTCTGATGGGGTTTAGGTCAACATATGCCATGCATGCCGCCAGTGCGGCTTCATCTAGTAGCGCTTGGGATTTAAAGCGCCCCTCCCAAAACCGACCTGTGCAGTTATCTTCTTTGTTGGCTTTTCTGGCTATATCTTCATTTAGTACCCGCATAAACCAACTGATATCCGACAGTCGTTCACGATAATCTGCAATGATACGATTTAAAAAGAATTGCTGGGCTTTATCTAGCTTGTCGCCTTGTAGGTATTTTTGCGTAAGCAGCGTACCTTTAAATAATTTGTGCCAACGAATAAGTATGGCTTTATCATGCAACCGTTTCGCTTTTTTATCATCTACATACAACACAATATGCGTATGATTACTCATCACTGCATAGGCACATACATCAATACAAAATACTTGGGCAAGTGCCAGCAGTTTGTCTTCTACCCACTGCCGACGGTGCTCATAGCTTTTGCCCGTTATCGTGTCATCACCACACAAAAATGCACGGCGAACACACCGTGATATGCAGTGATAATACTTAGTATCAACAAGACTTACCTGTCTTTTACGTGCCGTTGCCATGGAAGCTGCCTATCTTTTAATCAGATAAATAAAAGATAGGCAATGAATGAAAAATAAACAAATAAAAG
>NZ_JAAUWV010000150.1 GCF_014694405.1 Pseudoalteromonas sp. S16_S37 | reverse complement strand
GGCATTCTGGGCAGTTATCACCTTTTTGTAAGTCTGCGTGTTTGTGGTGAATTACTTCTGGGTTTATTTGCGCTGCCTGAGCTTTGTTTTTTCGTCTATGCGGTTTGCTTTTTTTGCTCTTAGCTAGATTGGATTTTAAGCTTTCTGACGATTGAACGATGCCAGCCAGCTTTCTAAGCTTGCTGATGGTGATGTCGTTATCACTGAGTTTTTCTTGCATACTGGCTAGGGTCAATAACGCGCCTAACAACAATTCACAATCTTCTGGTGAAAGTGTTAATTGGTGCGCTTTGGCTTGTGTGATCCGTTCAATCAGAGCATCGAGTTCTTGGCTGCTGATATCAGTAAAAGTTTGCGTCATTATCTTGTTATTTTGCATGGGTATTTTGTTTAGTTGCCAGATCAGATCGCTGCTTGCTCAATTGGTTCAATTTATTTTATATTTTTTATCCACGGGTTTAGTTTCACCCTTTAATAGCTCTCTAAGCTCAGTGGCTAACATGGACGATATGGTATTTGGTGACTTCGGCCAGTTTTGAAATCGTCCTTTAGATAAGCGTTTGGTCATCAGCCAATAGCCACTGCCATCGTAGGCCAATACGCGTAACATGGTTCGGCTTTTGTTAATAAACACAAAACGAATATCGGCACGTGGGTTTTGTTGCAGTGAATCGCGACAGACGGCAACAAAACCATCAATGCCTTTACGGAAATCTTGAGGCTGTGTGGCCAGCAATATGGCAGTTTGAGCAGAGAGTTGTAACATTAGTGTGCCTTTTAAAGAGATGCTGAAACGGTTAACGCTTGGGCAAGCACAGAGAGGACCTGGGCGCTGGCCTCGCCATTGAGGTGAATATTAGTCCCGTCGTTTAATATAATAGAGGCACTAGTAATGGCGGCATTTGCCTGTTGGGTGGTTGGCAATGCGATAAATGTATCCATGGGCTCAATGGTAGTTTGAGTATGTTTAAGCTCGGTGCGCCAGCGTTTAATGACAGAGCCACTTAAGCCTAGGGTAGTAACGACCTTGGAGACGGAATACTCTTGTGTAAGCTCAACGGCTTGCCTGCGCAATTCAACGGGGGTAAAAGTGCCTAACGTGTCTTTGTTGTGACGCCAGTGGTCAAATTGTGCTTTAATTTGCTCTAATGATGTTGTGGTATTCATTGATCACACCTTAGTTGT
>NZ_JAAUWV010000149.1 GCF_014694405.1 Pseudoalteromonas sp. S16_S37 | reverse complement strand
ACCGTTCGCCAAAACATCACAAAAGGGTTCATTCAAAAAGGTAGATTACTATGAAATCTCACGAAATTAAAGCTGCCATTGCAGACAAGGGGTATACATTGTCTATGATTGCTGAAGCGCTTGGCGTTAATTTAGCCTCTGTATCAGGTGTTGTTTGCGGCCATACGCAATCACGCCGTATTGCCAATGCAATTTGTAAAATCATCAATAAGCCTATTGAGACGGTGTTTCCTGATACCAAGGGCTATCACACCCCGCTGGTATTAAAAGGTGATGACCGCAAGCATGGTGTTGCAATGCTTCAGCAGTTATTGGCAGCCTCGTAAGGGCTAAGTAACCAACTAATCATCATTTGAGTTACACAGCTTACAGGAGCCAAACAATGAACAATATCCGCTTTTACGTAACACAGCGTAATCAAAGCAAACAAAGCCGTGTTTTGTTGTTTGTACAGTCTATTAACTACCACCCTGCGCTCAATATGAGAGTAGCGGCCCAGCTCAGTGAGCAATTGGCGCAGTTCAAAAGCACTAGTTTGAACATGTGTCATTGCCTTGGGCTTGTCGTCAATACACAGCCACTCAAGGCAGTTTTTAAACTGGTAACTAACGTAGTTGGTTTGCATGGTTTGATCCCCTGTTTTCAAGATGATCAAATTCTAGCCAGTGCGATCCGCGTTTGTGAAGTTCCAAAAAATGTATGTTTTTGGAATGTGCTTTTAGGGTCTTGCCACTTGCAAAATGGAGGTTGCCATGACTAAGCCAAAACGTAGGCAGTGGAGCCGCATTGTGACACGTAGCTTGCCTGAGTCGCTACAAATATGTAAAGAGCATGCCCAAGCCACTCGCAATATGAGCGTACCACGTATCGCTGATAGAACAGGTGTAAGCACAGATATGCTTTACAAGTATTTGGGTAGTGGTGATATGCCATCAAGCTTACTTATCCCTTACATGGCAGCCACTGGCAAAGAATACCCATTGCAATATATGGCACACAGTTTAGACAAACTGTTGATTGATATGCCAAAGGGTAAAAAGCCAAGCATGCCAACACTTAACCATTTAAACCAATTTGCTAACCAAGTAATTGGTATGGTGATGCAGTTAGAAGAAGGCGGCGGTAATGCCCAGCATGTGGCCGACCAACTTGTATTACTAATGCAAGATTTAGCTTATCACAAGCTCGAAGCCGAAAA
>NZ_JAAUWV010000148.1 GCF_014694405.1 Pseudoalteromonas sp. S16_S37 | reverse complement strand
GCCTATTAAACTTTCACTAACTTTTACATAGTATCTAGATCACAAGTTGAAGTGCGATCTGTGTAGGTCGACGATGTAAAAAGAAGGTTAAAATGGCTAAATCAAGTAAATATACCTCTAAGCAGCCTGATGCAAATGGCATCATTGCTTGGAGTGACGAAGAAAATAAAATTTGGTCAGAGCTAGTGGCTCGTCAGCTGAAATGTATTGAGGGCAAAGCATGCGATGAATACATGGAAGGCTTGAAAAAAATTAACCTCCCGCAAGAGAGAATTCCACAGCTTCACGAGCTAAATGAAGTGTTAGGCAAAGAAACGGGATGGCAAGTAGCGCCAGTACCTGCACTTATCGACTTTGACGAGTTTTTCCGTTTATTAGCAAACAAGCAATTTCCGGTTGCAACGTTTATTCGCTCGCGTGAAGAGTTTGATTATTTGCAAGAGCCAGATATTTTTCATGAAATCTTTGGCCACTGTGCAATGCTAACTAACCCAGACTTTGCAGAGTTTACTCACAAATATGGTCAGCTAGGCTTAGCCGCTGCCAAAAAAGACCGTGTATACCTTGCTCGTTTGTACTGGTTTACGGTTGAGTTTGGTCTAATGCAAACCAAAGATGGTTTACGTATTTATGGTGGCGGTATTTTATCAAGCCCAGGCGAGACGCAGTATGTTTACAGTGACAAACCTGAAATTTCACCATTGAAAGTATTAGATGTGCTTCGTACACCTTATCGCATTGATATTATGCAACCTGTGTACTACACCATTAACTCAATCCATGATTTGTTTGATATTTCACAAATGGATATCATGTCGTTGGTTGAAAAAGCAAAAGAGTTAGGCTTATTTGAGCCAAAATTTCCCCCTAAAGAAAAATTAGCAAGTTAAGGATTTATTGAATGTCTGATTTAAGTGCACAAAAATGTGAAGCGTGTCGTGCTGATGCGCCTAAAGTGTCAGATGAAGAGTTAGCGGTACTTATCAAGCAAATTCCAGATTGGGTGCCTGAGGTACGTGACGGTATTATGCAGCTTGAGCGCGTATTTAAGTTCAAAAACTTTAAACAGGCACTTGAGTTCACAAACAAAGTAGGTGCAATGGCAGAAGAAGAAGGTCATCACCCTGGTTTACTTACCGAGTGGGGTAAAGTAACCGTGACTTGGTGGAGCCATTCAATCAAAGGTTTGCACAAAAATGATTTTGTTTG
>NZ_JAAUWV010000147.1 GCF_014694405.1 Pseudoalteromonas sp. S16_S37 | reverse complement strand
AAGACTATATGGCGGGGCTCCGGCATTTTAAGAAAACCATCACTGACTTGAATTGGCAAAATTTGGATGTTAGTGATGTGTTTGAATTTAAATGATTATTTATGGGGATCCCTCAGGTTAATGTCAGTTCTTTTGACCAACAAATAACAATAGCTTTAATATTTCTACTTGTATCGTTTCCTTGTGTAGGAGTTTGGTTATTATTTGGCTCCGTACTAAAACGCTATTTGACGCGACCTAAATACCTTATATGCTTCAACTACACCATGTCATTATTGTTGATCCTTTCTGTGCTGCCAGTTATCAAAGAGTTAATTGATGTAATTGGCACTGCTTTATTCACTCGGTAATCCATTAAAAATCTCTAATAGCGAGTTTTATGTTTGCAATTTGGGTAATTATTTTGTAATTATGGTTTCATCATCACGTTCTATTTATGTGAATTTTGGACTTAGCAGATAATAATAAGGAGAAAACGATGAAAACCAAAATGACACTATTAACTGCATCCGCATTACTACTAGGTAGTACATCGAGTTTTGCATCCGCACCAGACGGCAGGGGCGGAGCATACTTTGATTACTTATAAACCAAAGAACACCTGTGCCCTAAATTTGTCGTTCCAGCCAGCGGTTTTTAATTTGCTGCGTTGACTCGGTAAGCCGCATTCACACTGCTTGAGCATATTCATTACAAAACGCCTGAATAGGGCCATATTTTCCACCGCACCATCGAGACAAATTCTTGATGAATCCTCTTTAAAAACAACATCTAGTATATAGTGCTGACCGTTCTCTATACGCCAGTGTTGGCGGATGTAGTGGCCTAGCACCTTATTTTTTGGTGACATTGAGCTGACGTAGTAGCTGGTATCAATACTGGTTTTACCGCCGCAGGTTCTGTGTCGTTCTACCGCAATGATGCTGCGAATTGTCGGCCAACTAGCCGCTAACGCTTCGTCTAATTTTGGCTTGAGTTGATACACTATCCGCGTCTCTGTGCGACCATGTGCTTGCTGCTTTACTTCCGTTACGACTTGCTCCTTGCCAGCATCGAATACGCGTTGAAATTGTTCGGTTACAGCCTGATATAGCTTAGGCTGATTCTTTTTAACCTGCACCACAACATCGGCTTTTTTCGCAGCGATCATTTCAAGTGTTTGTCGTTGACAATGTAGCGCATCCACTGTGATAACACTGCCCTTAATATCAAGCAC
>NZ_JAAUWV010000146.1 GCF_014694405.1 Pseudoalteromonas sp. S16_S37 | reverse complement strand
TCTATTGGATATATTTCACCAGCTCAATATGAAGCTGATTTCTATGATAATTTAAAAGAGTCAGGTAAAGTAGCCTGACTTAAACAACTAGTCTCCGATGAACTCGGGGCGATTCAATCCAGTCAGCATTTTCCTGATCAACATCGGCAACTTCTAATGCCATTGGAAACTTGTAAAAACTCCCTCTGGCCGGTGATATTAGTTCGCACTCTCCTTTGAAGTATCCAACCCAACCGTCTGGCGCGGATGCAAAACTCGATGTACTACCTAGTAGTAATGCGGATACAGTTAATAGTGTCATTTTTGTTTTCATCGTTTTCTCCTTATTATTATCTGCTAAGTCCAAAATTCACATAAATAGAACGTGATGATAAAACCATAATTACAAAACAATTACCTAAATTGCAAACATAAAACTCACTATTAGAGATTTTGACGGATTACCGAGTGAATAAAGCAGTCCCAATTACATCAATTAACTCTTTGATAACTGGCAGCACTGAAAGGATCAACAATAATGACATAGTGTAGTTGAAGCATATAAGGTATTTAGGTCGTGTCAAATAGCGTTTTAGTACGGAGCCAAATAATAACCAAACTCCTACACAAGGAAACGATACAAGTAGAAATATTAAAGCTATCGTTATCTGCTGGTCAAAAGAACTGACATTAACCGTCGTGAACGCTGCTATCGCCCCTGATGCAACAATCCATGCCTTTGCGTTAATCCACTGAAATAATGCTCCATTTAGAAATGACAATGGTGTTTGTTGATTCCTAAATGAAACAGAATTGGGTGTATTTGCTATCAAGTACGCTAAATAAAGTAAATAGCCTACACCGAGTGTTTTTATGACCAAATGCAACGAAGGAAAATACGTAAACACCTGCATAAAACCAATACCGACTATCAATAACATCGCAGTAAACCCAAGGCAAATACCACATAAAAGAGGGAGACTTTTTCTTACGCCGAAGTTAAGGCCAGATGTCATTACAAGCACATTATTAGGGCCTGGTGTAATTGAGGATGAAATAGCAAATAAAAAAATAGCGACGAAGTAGTCCATTAGTACTTAACCCTAAATAAGGTAAATTAAATTTTTGCAGACATCCGCCGCTTTATATATGCACTATGGCGGATGTTTGGCACTATTATTTCAATATTAAGTACCCTTGGCATATGGATAACTATACTTTGCGAAGCAATATACACAATCCAATTTAACTCTCTTG
>NZ_JAAUWV010000145.1 GCF_014694405.1 Pseudoalteromonas sp. S16_S37 | reverse complement strand
TGGGTAAAAAATTGGGCGTTTAATACGGCGATTTCATTAAGGCCCGTTAATGCAGGGTCGTTGGTTAATGCAACGTGCAGTAATACAAGGGGGCGGCCTGTGTTTTTGTCGTATAAAAATACGGGGCTAACGTAACGGTACTCTTTGGCAAGTAGTGCGGCATGTGCAGTTTTGGTCCACGCTACATTTTTGGCATACACACCTTCACCGGGTACATACTCCAAGGCATCGGGCTTAAACCAGCCTGAGGCAGGTGCAGGCTTGCCGTTTTTCTCTTTGTGTAGGGTTTGGTGCTCGTAATCAAACAAAAAATCGTTGCTGCGAGTTCCAGCACTCATCTGCAAATTAGCAAAGGCGATATCATCCATAAGCCACTTACGGCTAGGCACATCAAAAGGGCGGCCATCACGACTGGCAAATTCACCATCAGGGATAATTAAAACGCGCTCGCTAATGCCTTGCTCGTTGGGCAAAGCAGTAACATTGCATATGGCTAAACCTAGGCTTTGGGCGGTTGTGGTGTTTGGCATGTTCTGGCACTAAAACGTTTGTCTTGGTGCCAGTATGTGGATTTGGAGTGGAAGTGTATTTTAAACTGGGTTAATAAATATCAAGCAACTGAGTCTACTAAATGTATTGGGTAATTTTCGTACCCTTTTGAAATTGCACCTAACCATGCTTGGCAAAGTGCGTTCGAGATACTACTTTCACTTATACTAGAAAACTTGTTGGCATCCTTTAGCGCTAGCGCTTCATTCTGCTCACGTCCTATATGAAATATACAGGCAGCAAATAACCTTTGAAGCAAAGTAATTGCAGTATGGCCTCGGCATATACGGCTTTTAACTTCTACTTCAGATGCTTTTACAGTTGGCAAATAATATTCATATTTCTGGATGAACTCAAAACAGAATCTTTCCTGTTTGCCCTCAGTAGCCTTATCTAAATTCAATTCAATAGAGTCTACCCCAATATTATAATGTTGCCATTTAACAAGCGAACATGGATATGAACTGGATTTCAAGTCTCTAGCCGCAAGCGAAAGCGCTGCAATGATGTTTATTGCTGATGGGAGCATGGATTTTAATAATTCAATTGCGTCATACTTAAACTCTGAACCTGATTGGTAACTAAGAACTGGCCCCCAATTTTCGGACATGACTTTAAGTGATTGTTCTGTTTTTATAGTAACCAAAAATATTGGAATAGATGATGACTAGAAAACGTAGAAACCACTCTCCTGAATT
>NZ_JAAUWV010000144.1 GCF_014694405.1 Pseudoalteromonas sp. S16_S37 | reverse complement strand
CTGAGGCGCTACCTGCTCGATGTGTCAGAGTTGGTGCTCTTTATGCTATGGGAATTTGCTTTTTATGGCCTAAACGATATCTTGCCAATTTCATTGGCGTGTCTATCGTATCTAAGCTGTCCCTGCGTTACTCAGCGTTTATTATGTATCCATTAAACCTAATGCTTAACCGTTAAGCAATTATATTTTTCGTACGCACAGCCGTTACTGACCTGAGCAGTTAAGCAGATTAACTCATTGATTTAATGCAGCAAGCTAGGCTGCTAACTCGTTCGCGCTATTTTATTTGTCGCTACGTCTAAATTAACAACACCAATAAATCGCAAGATACCCACCTTGCATGACTGGCAAGGCCATTGCGGTATCAACGGTTCTTTTTCTGCCTTTGGTTTCACCAGTTTATATATATGTGGCACGTGAGCTCTTATCAGCGCTAACTTTCGCTTACGACACGCATTAGCTAAAAACCCATAGTGGCGGATGCGCATAAACCCTTTCGGCAATACATGTTGTAAGTAGCGCCGTAAAAATTCATCACAATTCAGTGTCATTACTTTATCGCGGTTGTTATCTGCATAATCGCGATATTTAAAGCTCACTGACTGCTCATTCACTGACACTAATCGTGATTCTGACATCACGCCTTTTCGGGTATACCGAGCAAGGTAACTAACTAGTTTTTCACTGTACGTTAAACAAGCTTTGCTATACACGCACCATTTGGTTGGCGTGTTTATCTTCGCGAATCGACTATCGCATTCATTGAGCGCCGCCAGCATTTTTCCTCTAAAGACTGTTGATAACGCTTTTACGGGATATAAATAGCCTTTTTCTATTTCATGCCAGTGCGCTTTATTAAGCGCCCCTGCGGGTATCAAACAATGCAAGTGAATATGCTGACTTAAGTTCTGCCCCCATGTATGCAGTACGCTTGTCATGCCTAACTGGCCATGCATCTTTCGTTTCGCAAATTTGCTCAGCGTTTGCCATACGGCTTTAAACAAACACTGGTACAACACACTTGGGTTATAGTGAGCAATGATATTCAACTCATGAGGGAGCGTAAAAACAAGGTGGAAATACCGACACTGTAATAAATCCTCTTGCTGTCTTCGCACCCACTTAGCCGTGGCCATGCCTTGGCAACGCGGACAGTGACGGTCTCGACAACTACACCCAATCTGCTGCGACTCCCCACAGCTATCACATTGCCATGCTTGATAACCGAGCTGACCTGTTCTGCATGATTGAAGATGCTGACAGACACGCAGTTGTTGATAGCTCACCGTATGATGTTG
>NZ_JAAUWV010000143.1 GCF_014694405.1 Pseudoalteromonas sp. S16_S37 | reverse complement strand
AATATCAGAGCGAGTTTCTTCTACAACTGTAAGGTGTTCAATCAGGTTCATTGGTTGCGCCTAGCAATGGGATTGGCGCTATTTGATCATAAATTAGCTAAAAGTGCGATCCCGCCCTGCACCAGACGGTTGGGTTGGATACTTCAAAGGACAGTGCGAACTAATATCACCGGCCAGAGGGAGTTTTTACAAGTTTCCAATGGCATTAGAAGTTGCCGATGTTGATCAGGAAAATGCTGACTGGATTATCACTTATGGTGAAGGTAAAACACAACAAGTGAGAAGCTATACACTTAAAACTATCGATGCATCTTTAGGTCATTATGCAGTGGATGAAAACAATGGCATAGTGATTGACCAATATCTGGTTGGCAACGAATTTATGAGTTTGTTTGAAATAGCGAGTTCAAAAATTCAGTCTACTTACTCATTAGATAGTAATGGCACAATGGACGTATCAATGGAAACATTTACGTTTGACCCAGTAAGGCAAAAGGAAGTAGGGCAATACACGGTTGCTAACTACGCACTTAAAGTAAAGCAGAAATGCCGATTATATAAATGGTAATACCATTACCATAAATAACGATTGAAGTGCCCTTTGAAAAAACGAAGTAGTTAGGTCAATGGGCACTATATTGAGTAAGACACAGATATGGATAAATACGCAGTTACTGTTGGTACTTTTAATAAACTAGCTGAGCAATATGAAGCGAAATACATGGATTTCGATTTTTATTTTGATACCTGTGAAAAACTAATCGAATAAATACAAAATGATCGAGCTAAAATTTTAGATACTGCTTGTGGCCCTGGAAATATCAGCAAATTCTTGCTTTCCAAGATGAGTAGCTATCAAGTATTGGGCTTTGATTTAGCGCCCAATATGGTTGATTTGACAAGTAAAAATAATCCTACAACCGATTTTACAGTCATGGATAGCCGAGATATTGAGCAGATCAAGGATAAATTTGACGTTGTTGTATGCGGATTTTGTACACCTTATTTATCTAAAACTGATGTTGAAGCGTTGCTAGTAAAGATCAAGGGTTTACTCAACCCTGATGGCATACTCTATCTAAGTACAATGGCAGGAACCGATTCTATGTCTGGTTATCAAACCTCCAGTGCGGGCGACCAAGTTTATATCCATTATCATGAATATGATCACCTTAAGAAGCACTTGCAAAGCAACCGTTTGAATCGCCCCGAGTTCATCGGAGACTAGTTGTTTAAGTCAGGCTACTTTACCTGACTCTTTTAAATTATCATAGAAATCAGCTTCATATTGAGCTGGTGAAATATATCCAATAGAAG
>NZ_JAAUWV010000142.1 GCF_014694405.1 Pseudoalteromonas sp. S16_S37 | reverse complement strand
TTCGCAGCCGCAGCTTCGGTGGTATGTTTAGCCCCGTTACATCTTCCGCGCAGGCCGACTCGACTAGTGAGCTATTACGCTTTCTTTAAAGGGTGGCTGCTTCTAAGCCAACCTCCTAGCTGTTTTAGCCTTCCCACATCGTTTCCCACTTAACATACACTTTGGGACCTTAGCTGGCGGTCTGGGTTGTTTCCCTCTTCACGACGGACGTTAGCACCCGCCGTGTGTCTCCCGGATATTACTTTACGGTATTCGGAGTTTGCAAAGGGTTGGTAAGTCGGGATGACCCCCTAGCCTTAACAGTGCTCTACCCCCGTAAGTATTCGTCCGAGGCTCTACCTAAATAGATTTCGGGGAGAACCAGCTATCTCCCGGTTTGATTAGCCTTTCACTCCTAGCCACAGGTCATCCCCTAACTTTTCAACGTTAGTGGGTTCGGTCCTCCAGTTGATGTTACTCAACCTTCAACCTGCCCATGGCTAGATCACCGGGTTTCGGGTCTATACCTTGCAACTAAGCGCCCAGTTAAGACTCGCTTTCGCTACGGCTACCCTATTCGGTTAACCTCGCTACAAAATATAAGTCGCTGACCCATTATACAAAAGGTACGCAGTCACACCACGAAGGTGCTCCTACTGCTTGTACGTACACGGTTTCAGGTTCTATTTCACTCCCCTCACAGGGGTTCTTTTCGCCTTTCCCTCACGGTACTGGTTCACTATCGGTCAGTTGGGAGTATTTAGCCTTGGAGGATGGTCCCCCCATATTCAGACAAGGTTTCACGTGCCCCGTCCTACTCGATTTCACTTTAGATAAGTTTTTGTGTACGGGACTATCACCCTGTATCGTCATACTTTCCAGAATGTTCCACTAACTACACTAAAGCTTAAGGGCTGGTCCGATTTCGCTCGCCGCTACTTTCGGAATCTCGGTTGATTTCTTTTCCTACGGGTACTTAGATGTTTCAGTTCTCCGCGTTTGCCTCATATGGCTATGTATTCACCATATGATACCTGTAAACAGGTGGGTTTCCCCATTCGGAAATCCTAGTCTCAAGCGCCTCTTACTGGCTCAACTAGGCTTATCGCAAGTTAGTACGTCCTTCATCGCCTCCAACTGCCAAGGCATCCACCGTGTACGCTTAGTCACTTAACCATACAACCCAAAGTAGTTTTTCTTCGCTTTTGTGTTTCATACTGCGTTCTTCAACATTTTTACTTGGTCACATAACACGTTATGCTCCCGTCGATAAAAATATTAAACGCCTTGTCTAAAAAACAAAATCATTGAAAAATATCTAGTTTGACATTGTATATTCAAAGACTGATTTCAACTTCGCCAGAAGTTAATATTGAATACTAAAGTAGATGCTAA
>NZ_JAAUWV010000141.1 GCF_014694405.1 Pseudoalteromonas sp. S16_S37 | reverse complement strand
CATAAGCAAGTACGCGAAGGGTTTAACCAGCTAACCTTGCTTGGCGAGCAGCTTGAAACACTCACCCATTTAGACGAAAAAACCTACGAAGCGGCGCGCTCGGCACTGTATGCCGATAGCAAAGTATTACTGAGCCAGTTGGCGCACGTATGGAATGAGCTATATAGAAGCTACGGCCATTTAGACGATGCAAAGCCGTCTGGTGAATGGCTTGCTGAGTTTGGCTTTGAGGGAATGGAGGTGATCGAATGACCTCACTATCTTTAGACTATTGGGGCGAGCAACTCTCAAATGCCAAGCACGGGCAAAAAGGCAGCATACTAAAACAAGCTTGCGACACACTAGGGCTGAGCAAAGATGCGCTGTACCGCCGTTTAAAGGCCAATGGCTGGACAAGCGGTAAAGCACAGCGCGTGGATGCGGGCACAACTTCAATGGATGAAGAAGCCATAAATATGATGGTGGCTATTTTAAATCAAGGGGTTCGTGATAATGGTAAGCGGATCATGGACATTACCACGGCCAAATCTATATTAGTGGTTAATGGTTATAAGTGCTTGAGTACAAGCCAGATCAGCCGTGTACTAAGTACGCGTAATGCGGCTGTGAGCGCGTTGGATAGGGCCACACCTCATATACAAATGCGTAGCCTAGCCCCAAACCACGTACATCAAGTAGACCCGTCGTACTGCTTGCTTTATTACCCACCGGGTAGAAAAGGCAAAATACAGCGTTATGCAAATGACTCTGAGTTTTATGCTAATAAACCTGAAAATATAGAGCGAATAAAGCACTTGAGAGTATGGCGCTATGTGTTGATTGACCACAACAGCGGTGCGTTACGCGTAAAGTACTATGAGTCTGCGGGTGAGACTCAGGCAATCATGTTTGATTTTTTAATGTGGTGTTGGAGGCAGCATCAAGGCTCGCCTTTTATGGGCGTTCCGCAGATTTTGTTATGGGATAAAGGCAGTGCTAATACGGCAAAAGCAATCACGAATGTTTTAACTGCATTAAAAGTTAAAAATATCCCGCATGAGGCTGGCAACCCAAGAGCCAAAGGCGCGGTTGAAGTGGCTAACAACATTGTTGAAAAGCAGTTTGAAAGCCGCATTTTGTTTGAGCCTGTTGGCAGTGTTGCGGAGTTAAACGAATCAGTATGGGCATGGCAAGAAGCATTTAATGCCGACAAAGTGCCGGGTATGAACTGCAAGCATAGCCGTCACAAAAAAGCACGTTTTGATGTTTGGCTTAACATTTATAAGCCTGAAAACCGTGATTATTTGCGCATGTTACCTGATGAGCAAGTGTGCAGGCTTTTGCTTACGAGAACCGATGAAGATAGAAAGGTTCAAGGTGACTTAACCATTAGTTATGTACACCCTCGCACTAAATCAAAACTGGTCTACGACCTCGCTGA
>NZ_JAAUWV010000140.1 GCF_014694405.1 Pseudoalteromonas sp. S16_S37 | reverse complement strand
GCCTGTCTCTTGATCACATTTCTAGATCAAGAGACTTGGCTAGCTCATAACCTTCAAGGATGGTTTGCAATTTAAACCATCCTTCCCACAATCTCTCCCAGCCAACACGGCCATTACGTTTTGAATCATGCCAACCTGCTAACTTACCAAGGTTTATGTAAGCCCAGTAAAGGCTCGGTGCTGTTTTGGGTGGTTTTGACTTTTCTTGCTTTGTCCATAACAACTTCCACGCTAAAGGACTTAAAACCATTTCACAACTCTGTTTTTCCGCCTCCTTTTTGTTGAGACCAAGGTATCGAAGTTGATGTAGGCGAGCTGCAATAAAGGCTAATATTACAACCATCTTTTCAAGGTTGTCTTTACTTTGCATCCGTAAATCTTCTACTTGCGTACCGCCACTTTTCCAAGCTTTATGGAACTCTTCAATTAGCCAGCGTTTTTCATAGTAAGCAAGTATTTGTTCAGCCTCATCTTTGCTGGTTACTGGCTCTGATGTTAAAAGGTGCCAACTTAACCCTTGGTCGCAGTTTTCTTCCTGACAGCCAACATAGTACAGCGGCACCGCAGCGCCTTTTTTATTCGCTGGCATTTTGACATCAACTTTGGCGTAACGTATCTGACAACATGCTTCTCTTGCTTTACGTCCACCTTTTTGCCTTACTGAAACCGTACGTTGACCTGCTGATTTTAACGACTCGCTATATTGATAAAGCTTGTTTTCACTCTGTTCAATACAGCGACTCTGCATTGAACGCACGACAAAGCGTTGCTGCCGAGTTGTTTTGTAAGTGAGATATTCAATGATATCTGCTTCTCGGTCGCACACTGAAATCACCTTGCTCATTTCTGAGCCAAGACGAGTCGACATCGCTTCTGACGCCTGTTCCCACTTGTAGCTTTCTTTGCTCTCATACGCTCGGCTTGCATGACGATTATTCTGACCATATAAATTGATGTCTCGTGTCCATCGTTTTTGCTCAATGAGGCCAACGACATGTTGCTGCTGTGGTGCAAACAGCAATACTGAATGAGCGTGCATACCACGCGAATGCTTGTTTGAAGTCGTGTGTCCCATTTCGTCACGTACTGTTTGGTGCTTGAATTCAAGCGAAGTGGTGTCCTCTAAAGCGAGCAGGCAATCATATTGGTTAACACGATTAGCTGTCGCTAGAAAGCCTGACTCGGCTATGGCTTGGGCATTGATAGCTTTGTTGCGAGTAAAACGGTAAGCCGCTTCAATATCAGCGGGAGAAGTAGATGATTGCACGAGAGATTGCCCTAACTTATTGGAAAGGTTAGAGGCTAACACAACCAATCGCTTTGCTCTGCGAATATCACCTAACTTTGCTTGAGAAAAAGTTTCTGATGCCCATTTCTCTGAACTTGCTGAAAACACCGTAACTGACCTTATCGTTATATCAAAACAGATCAGATCAAGATTAAT
>NZ_JAAUWV010000139.1 GCF_014694405.1 Pseudoalteromonas sp. S16_S37 | reverse complement strand
TTTGGCCGCTTCCTTTGCGAAAGCTTCAAGTTCTTTTTTGTTCATTTGCATCTGCCTATCATTAACTCTCAATAGAGTATGTTGTGATAGGCAGTTACACAAAATTAGTTACAGACTCTGCTGTGAGGCTTTAAGCGCTTGATCAATTTTTTTATCCATTTCATACGCGGTTGCTAAACTATCCCACAAGATTTCAGATTTAGAGAAGTCTTTAACACCTTGCTCTAATATCTCAACCCCCCATTGCGTTTTTCCTTCATAGGCAGCTTTTAATCCATATACATTGTACTGATGTAGAGAAAGTTTAAATTCGTAATCATATCCAGCAACGATTGATTTGTAGTATTTGTGAAGCTCATTCAATGGCATCACATCCACTTCGGGTACTGCATTCCAATCTTTAAAAATCGTTTTTAGGGCAGTAGCATTGCCAACCAAAGGGGTACTATCATGTGTGTCTTCTGGAAATTGTTTAGTAAACCAATACAAATTGTTTATCTTGTGGCTGTTGAGCTCGTTGAGCATGGCTTGATAAGACTCAATCATTTCACCGGGCTCATTTGCCATACTTAAAAACCAACGTTTGACAGAGGTAAAATGGCCTGGTTTCAAGGTCGCATAATGTTTTACGAGTGCTTGGTCATCCCACCAAAAACTTGGACTGATAGAAATATGTGCATTGAATGGACTGTCTTTTTCCAGCGCTAAATAGCTTGTAAATAACCCTGCTAGTGAGTGGCCTGTGATCATGTAATAAGGGGCGACTCGATATTTTTCATGTACCTTAGCAAGCAATTCTTTATCCAAAAATTCTTTAAATAAATGCGCCTTCCCAGAGCGGCCAACAAACTGCTTGTGTTCAGTCGGCGTAAAGTAGGTCATTCTTTTTAAGGTACTCACCGATACGACTATCATTTCTGGCATAATTGCGTAGGTACTTAAGAATTGGTTACCCGCGGCAATATGTTGAAACTGTGTTGAGCCATCAAGCACCACTAAAACAGGGTATGTGGATGAGTTAGAAAGTGAATAAGTGTCTGGTAGGGAGACTTGAATAGTCGGGTTTTCATCTAATATTGCTGATTTTAAGACAAAACGTTCTGATTTTGCGTGGCTCACAGTTGTAAATACGAGTGCTACAAGTACAATGAATATTCTCATGATCTTCCTTTTCGGATGAGTGATTGGCTGTTTAAGAGAGTTGATACTGCTCTACAGGTACAAGGCGCGCTTCCTTGATGTCGATATTTTCCCAAACATTGTTGGTTACATAAGGATCTTCACTGAGCCACATATCTAACTCTTCCCGAGTATCAAATTCAACATGAACTGATGAGCCTATCATTTTCCCAGAACTGGCCCCCAATTTTCGGACATGACTTTAAGTGATTGTTCTGTTTTTATAGTAACCAAAAATATTGGAATAGATGATGACTAGAAAACGTAGAAACCACTCTCCTGAATTTAAA
>NZ_JAAUWV010000138.1 GCF_014694405.1 Pseudoalteromonas sp. S16_S37 | reverse complement strand
TCATTTACTGGCCCGTTCATCATAACAGCGGTGTTGTCAGAGCTTGTGACTGTAGACAATATTCAAGGCAGCACGCTACGTATTTTAACCCCGCTGAAACGCACTTACCCCGCTGGGGCCACCATATCAAGCGCCTATGTATTGGGCGACTTACAAGCTACCACCAAAGACGAACGAACCTTAAGCGCTTGGCAAAACAACTTTGGTGCAACAGGTTCACCCGCTTCCAGTGCCATCAACACCACTCAATACCCAATTGAACTTAGCAACATAGGCGCAATTGCTCAGCGCTGGGCCATCGTGTTTACCAGCTCGACAGATTACAAATTGATTGGTGAGCATGTGGGCACGATTTACCACGGCTCCACAAGCGCCGATTGTGCGCCAATCAACCCTTTTGCAGGCGCGCCTTACTTACTCATTCGTAAAGAAGCGTTTGGTGCGGGCCTCAATCCCGGTGAGTGCTTTTTATTTGAAACCACCACAGCGAGTAAACCCATTGCGTTAACTCGCTCGGTTTCACCCGGGCATTCAGAGATTAAATACGACTCTTCAACTTTGGCATTTAGAGGAAACAAAGACTAATGACAACACCAGTAACAGTATATAGATGGGATGATGAAGGTGCCCCGCAAATTAATCAAGCTTATGGCACTGGCAGCGAAATAAGAGCCGTGCTAAATGCATGCTTGGTTGATGGTTACGGCGCGAAGCAACCGCTAGGCTGGACTAAAGTACACGACAACATTAACGGTGTGGTATATCAAAATAATACAGAGATTGGTTCAGGTGGCATGGTGAGGTTTTGGCCTAAAGGGCTGGATTGGGAGCAGTCATTGAGTAGTAACCCCATGCTGTTTCAAGGAGCTAAAACATTTATAGATACTGAAACACCATTTCATGCTGGGTACACGCAAGCATTAAAGCACCCTGTTTCATCAAGTTCAGAGTCAGAACAAAAAGCGTGGGTAATTATCGGAACAGGCTATGCGTTTTATCTAATAATGGGCTGGGTTGATGAGTTAAAAAATAACACCCACGCTAAGTATAAAATGATTTCAGGTACTAATTACAACTTTTCAATGTTTTGTGGTGATATCCATTCTCGACTCAATGGAGATGCGGGGAAATTCATTGCATTTTGCGATTCGTTAAGCGCGAATACAGAATCGACGTCATGGTCAAACACGCTGGATTATATGACGAAAGATTTAGACTCAGGATATTTAAACAATTACCCCAACATTTGGGATGCAGATAACACAGATGCATACCGCCCCTATGCCCCTAGAAAAACATTCAATGTAATCAAAAAAGAAATGGTAGAGATTGAAAACGATATCATTGGGTATGCACCAGTTCCGTTAATGTCGATTGTGACCTTACGGCAAGATAGCGCAAATAAGTAAAAACCATCCGGCATACTTGATTGCAACCTAAACAACTAAGGTGTGATCAATGAATACCACAACATCATTAGAGCAAATTAAAG
>NZ_JAAUWV010000137.1 GCF_014694405.1 Pseudoalteromonas sp. S16_S37 | reverse complement strand
AACCAAGTAATTGGTATGGTGATGCAGTTAGAAGAAGGCGGCGGTAATGCCCAGCATGTGGCCGACCAACTTGTATTACTAATGCAAGATTTAGCTTATCACAAGCTCGAAGCCGAAAAGCTCGACGACCCCCAACAACCCCTGATTTAGGAGCAAATAGCATGACTATCAAAGACCAAGTTACGCCTAAAAAACAGCAAAACAGCCCTAAGTATGTGGGTAAGCAAGGCACTAGAACAATTTATCTAATGAGTATGGAACAGCTAAAAGCATTGGCAAATCAAGGAGACAGATCATGAGTTTACTAACTAGCCCGATTAAATTTGAGCACATCACGAGAGAGCACGGTTTTGTACAAGTGCAATGCCAATGTTGCCAAGTCATTGAGCGCGCTACGCGTTTAGATACACACCCAATGAGCTGGCTACACGCAGCAAACCATATTGGCTGGCGACATGTGGCAAGCGAAGCGTTTGATATAGATGTGGTATGCCCAGATTGCGTGAGCCTGTTTAACAACCCTAAGCAAAAGCCGTATAAGCCAGCGATGAGGAAAGCGGTATGACAACAGTATTGCTAACTGGAGTAGTAATAATAGTCGCCAGATTCTTTTATATAAGAACAACTTGGCGAAAACAGATTAACTTGGCTTTGGTTCAGACCATGCCATTTGCAAACGAAGAGACTCGCGAACTGTATCTGAAGCAATACTGTTCAAACCTAGCGTGTCTTCGCAGAACGTTCTTAATGCTTTGATAGAGCGAGGATCTTGATTATGTCTTTCCATTGCACTGATATGCATATCAATAAACCGAATAAATTCAGTCCTATGTTTTGCGCCATAGGGGTCGTATTTAAAGTAATTACGGATCACGTCAAGCAAAAAATCTTTGCCAATAACCTCTTTGTTTTCGGTATCCATGGTACTGCCTTGAAGTTGGAAGAGAATAAAAATTGTACGACATATCTCACACAAACAACAAGCGTATTTTTATCGTTGTTAAGGGGGAAATTATGAGCAGCCCATACACCAGCGACCAAATACAGCGGCTTTTACGACTTGTTGAGTTAATGGCAGGAAATGAAATTGAAGGGGTTGAACCTAACAAGCTCGCCACGGTATTACAAACCAGCAAGGCAGATGTAACGCGATTGCTGGCAAACCTTGAGCAAGCTGATTGGGCTGAACGCCTGCCAGCAAATAACAAGCGTTGGCGACTACACAAGAAGCCTGTGCAGCTCTGCAATACTGTTGATCACAATATGAAAACGGTATTACGCAACCTACAAATTGAACACAACAACTACAGCGTGTTGAGGTAGTTATGAACAAACGTTTTAAAAGACATCAAAAAAGATTGGAGGCATTAGCGCTAAGAACAAACAAGGCGCTAATCACGATTTATAAAGAGCGCAATGCGCGCGGCTATCAATTACTTGGGAGGTTGTATGGTGTGTAATTTCATAAAATCACGGATCATATCTAGTGTAGCCTCCATATATATTTCCCTTAATTGTGGAGGTCGTTATGCCTGAAAAAGA
>NZ_JAAUWV010000136.1 GCF_014694405.1 Pseudoalteromonas sp. S16_S37 | reverse complement strand
TTAAATTCAGGAGAGTGGTTTCTACGTTTTCTAGTCATCATCTATTCCAATATTTTTGGTTACTATAAAAACAGAACAATCACTTAAAGTCATGTCCGAAAATTGGGGGCCAGTTCTGTTTACATTATTGGAAATGGTTTTGATCTTGGGCATGATCTCCCAACGAGTTATAGCGAATTTTATAAAAAAGAAAAAGCGTACTTAGATGAATACGGAGAGTTTTTTGGCTCAATAATTGGAACTTGTAATTGGTGTGATTTTGAAAACACCTTGGGCGAGTGGGATTGGGAGTTACTGTTCGATTCTACCGTTCTGCCAGATGTGTCTGATGATAACTTTAAGTGGAGCCAAGTGCATGGCTTTGAGGATGCGGTGACAGAAAATTCACAAGAAGTCGTGGACACTATAACAGAGCGCTTTACTCACTGGGTTGAATCTATAGATTTATCACTAACGGCTACTCGTTTGAATAGCCTTAAATGCTCTTCAAATTTTTTATCTTTTAACTACACTAGTGTATTACAGGATGTTTATGGAGTTGAAGATAATAATATATTACATATACATGGTAGGGCTCGGCATACGAACGCTTTAATTTTTGGTCATGGTGAAAGTGTTGAGCAAACTGTTAATGAAGATGAAAGTGGAATCAATAGCACAACGCTTTTCCCAGAAGCTGAAGCAACAGCACAAAAACCTTTGATAAAGATGAAAAAACCAGTAACTTATATTCTTAATAAGTACTCTGATTGGTTTGAACAAACTCGAGGGACTGAGCTGTTTGTTGTAATTGGACATTCTTTAAATGAAGTCGATATACCCTACTTCGAGAGATTGGCACGAATTAATCCTCAATCTAAATGGCTTGTTAGTTATCATGTGGAATCAGATAAGGATATTTATCGAAACAAGCTTATAGATCTAGGTATTAGTGCTGATAATTTGACTGCCTGCACTTTTGGCGAAATTGATGACTGCATCAGCAATTACACCAAGCAAAACGTGCTTATTTGAATTGGTAAGTTTTTAATGTAACAGTCTGTAATTGGCTATGTGTTATTATAAATGGTATAAATGCAGAAAGCATGGTAAAAGGCTGATTTTGATAGAAAAACGACCCAGACGCTTGCTGGCTAGTATTGTTGAGTAGCACAAAAGGAGAATCGCATGCAACTCAGAAATCTTATTGCAACTATAGTAATCATTTTAGGCTTGGGGGGGTGTGCTAGTACGCAGCCTGTCACTGAAGCAGATAGAACTTTCGAAAAGGTTGTTGATGCTCCAAGCTACTCGAAAGACCAGATATATACTTCAACCAAAATATGGATTGCTGAGAATTTCAAATCAGCAAAGTCTGTTATTGAGCTAGATTCTAAAGAAGACGGAATAATAATCGGTAATGGTATTATTCAGTACCCATGTAGTGGCATGGAGTGCTTAGCTAGTCGACACTGAAAATCACTTAATGCATTGATCTTCTTGATGATCTAAACGATCTTACTATCCTCATTTTGCAACGTTTGTTTTCTCACCCCTCAAAACCTTGCAAAATGGAGATTAA
>NZ_JAAUWV010000134.1 GCF_014694405.1 Pseudoalteromonas sp. S16_S37 | reverse complement strand
GCTTCAGATTGATGATAAACCCCACTTTTTTCAGCGGGGTTTATTTTTTCTGTTGTTGATGATGGATTCTGTGAATTTCTCTAAAGAATTGGGAGCGCAGCCTTAACTCGGAAAATTACCGTGTTTTAGTTTTTCTGGGATATTGTGATGCTTTATGAGGGCAATTTTTAAGGGATTTTGGCTAGTGAGCCGCCATTAGCGCGATTTTCTTCATATTCTGACAAGCCGCTGCCAATAAGCATTGCGCTGTCACTTTCGCTAGGCCTCTATATTTGCAGTAGCGATGTCCATGGTGTTGTTTCGCATCGGCGAAGCTTCGCTCTACCGTTTCTGCTCGTCGTCGATAAAGCTTTTTACCCCAATCACTTAATCTGATTTCATTCGCTGCTTCTACCGATGTTTGCCAAACATGCCGCGTGATGACTTTGGTTTGATTTTGACTGGCTGTACATTGGCTTCTTACTGGGCAACTTTGGCATTTATTCGGGTCGGAATGATAGTGCCGATATCCTGTTCTACACGTGGTTTTATAAATTAAGGTTTCTCCTTGAGGGCATAAATAAGTATCTGTATCTGGTTGATATTCATACTCTCGTTTGGCGAAGTAACCTTTCTTTTTATTGGGTCTTCGGTATCCAAGTACGCCGATTATTTGTCTTTCTTCCAGATTGTGACATACCGCTGCGGTGAAATAACCTGCATCCAGTCCAACTGCGATTGGGTTGAGCGCGAAGGTGTCGAGTGCTCTATCTAACCGGCTGATTATAGGTTGCGAGTCATGTACATTACCTGCTGTGGCGTGCGTATCTACGATAATACCGTGTTTACCATCCACAATTCGGTGGTCGAGATAGAAGAACCCTTTTGGCTTTTCATCTCGAACCATAAACCCACTATCTGGGTCAGTGCGGCTGACTTTGGTTGGTTTTGTGCAAGGTGTTTCTTCCTTACACTTCAGGGGCTTTTTTCCTTCATCTTCCCGGTCTTGCAGTACTGCTTCGTTCAATTGCTCTACATACACTGAAGGACTGACTTTTAAGTCTTCGATGTCATAACGTTTTTTATTCGCGTTGGCTTTAAGATGGGTGCTGTCAGCAAATAAACTATAGCCACCAATCAACTTTTTCTGCATGGCCTGACGCACAATATTATCGAAGATGGATTGATAAATGTTGCTATCTTTAAAGCGTTTAATGCGGTTTTGGCTCAATGTTGAGTGATGAATAACTTCTTCGGTTAATCCCATCCCCAAGAACCACCGATATGCGACATTGACTTGAATTTCTTTGATTAAACGACGCTCGCTTTGAATGCCAAACAGGTATCCAAGAAATAAAATCTTGAACATTCGCACAGGGTCAACCGCTGGGCGACCATTGTTTTTACAGTAGAGATGGGCAACTTCATCGCGGATGAATTCGAAATCAATCGCAAGGTCAATCAGGCGAACTAAATGGTCTTTTGGAACAAGTTGGTCAATGGCGACCATTTCCAATTCGAATTGCTGAGGGGTTTTGTCTTTAAGCATGGTGAACTCCCTAAACTCACTACGCTTATTAGATCAAAGGGCTAGATCTGTGTCTAGCCCTTTTTCAACAGTCTGA
>NZ_JAAUWV010000133.1 GCF_014694405.1 Pseudoalteromonas sp. S16_S37 | reverse complement strand
TTTTAATCTCCATTTTGCAAGGTTTTGAGGGGTGAGAAAACAAACGTTGCAAAATGAGGATAGTAAGATCGTTTAGATCATCAAGAAGATCAATGCATTAAGTGATTTTCAGTGTCGACAAATTAGCTGCTTAAAAGCAGCTAAAAAGAATCGTTATGCTTACTTGACCGGAGAAGGTTCATATGTGTTATATACCGTTATTTAGTTTTCGGACATGGTTTTTCTGATCCAATCACTATAAGTAGAAATTCTGACTTGGTAAGACTTTTTTCCGTAATGACCAGCCGCAAACTCTTCTAAATTTCCCTCAATATAGTCCCAGCTAAACAAGGCAACTAAATAGTTTTTTCCTTCAACGGCCATAATCAAAGGGCCACCGCTATCACCGGAACCGTCAATCCCTTCAAGGTCAAGGGCTTTTTCACCGGAGTCAAAAGTGATTGATAACCAATTAGTATGGGTTTCTTCAATTCTATTTTGCAGAAGTCTAAATTTTCCCTGAGTTCCTTGAATAGAACCAGTTAAACCATTTCCCGTTGTCCCTCTGCCATACCCCGTTATTACTTGGTTGAGCTCTTTGTTTTCAGAATATATTTCAATGGGGGCGCTATCTGGTAAGTCAGAACTTAACTTTACTAAAGCAATATCGTGGGCAGTCATCATAAAGTCCATTAAATCAGAAGCGTCCCCACTTAACATGCTCTCAGGAATATCCGTTATACCGGGATGGATGATTACCTTTTCAACTTCAACTTCGTATTCGCCGATTTGTAGTGTTTTATCAATAATATTTGGTGGTAAAAGGTGTGCTACCGTCACGACCCAATTAGGAGCTATCAGAGCACCATGCCCGCCATCTGGCATATCGACGAAAAACGATGGTGTTTTTTCTAATTCATACTTGCTAGCTTGAACATCATGGCGAACGACTATCGCCAAGCTATCGAAGGAAAATATTAGTATGCAGGCTAAGTATACATATTGAATGACTTTCATTTAATTTCCCTATTTATGTTTTTATTAGATTTGCGAAGAAGTTTACTCTTCGAGGTATATAACGCTTGCCGTAAACGGCACAAAATAGCAGGCTAAAATTGGCGACGAAGGAGCACAAGCCTGCTGTTTTGTGTCCTTGGTTTAACGCATTGTTAGGTGCGATTTTGATCAATATTGTGACCACAGTTATAACAATTTGAAGATGGTAAACGATATTTGTAAAAGCCTTGTATTACTTGATTTCTAAGACACTTTTGGCAGGTATAACCTAAAGCTTTAATTACTAATAGAATACCGAGCACCATGCTACCAATATAAAACGGGTTAACAAAGAAATTATCAAAGGTTGTATGTTGGAATTGATAGCCCATGATGCATAAGATTAACAAACTCAAATACATTTTAAACTGAACACTACGCTTCAATTTAACCTCTCTTTCACCGGAGCACCTAACGAGCCTGTAGAATAACTCGTTTCAAATCTGTTTTTGTAATCAACAAACGATAACTGAGAGAACTGGCCCCCAATTTTCGGACATGACTTTAAGTGATTGTTCTGTTTTTATAGTAACCAAAAATATTGGAATAGATGATGACTAGAAAACGTAGAAACCACTCTCCTGAATTTAAAG
>NZ_JAAUWV010000132.1 GCF_014694405.1 Pseudoalteromonas sp. S16_S37 | reverse complement strand
ATAGGTTGGCAGCGAAGTGATATAGTGCTCAGTGAAGCCATTCTTAATTGGCAAACACATCTACTCTCAGTGTTTGAAACCACGCAGTGCTGGCAACAGACAATAAAAGTAGAGCGAGCGATAACAGTACGCTATGGCCCAACAGATAGGGTGTATATATGTTATCGGGTTGCACACCCATACGCTGGCAAAGTGATTATCAGATTTAAAAAACGCGCAATTACCCACACTAGCCCAATCAAGTTGAGCCTCAATGTACCGAACAAAGTGTGCTACTGGGGCTTACCCGGTGGCCTTATTCGCTCAGATGATGACATACCACCCATTGATAGAAAAATCCCAATAGAGCCACAACTACAACGAGCCTACATCATGCAACCGACTATTACCTGTGAGCGAGTTGATAACGCTCAGCAAATATTAATCAGCCAATTTAGCTACACATCAACACGCGGCCAATTCAGTGCAACGGGCAATATTAAGTTTTGTTCTCGCATCGATATGGAACGCGCCATAGGCCAAGAACTCAAACTCACCATTAATGGCTATGAGTTTATAGTGATATGCGAACAAGCAGCTACAAGTAGTAAGTTCGCACACAACTCATACTCAGCCAATATACGCAGCCGCTTTGCGTTACTCTCAGCGCCATATGCAAGAGCAACTAACTACACCAACAGCGTTGATAAAACCGCCGCAGGTATCATGAGCGACATTTTAGAAAACTCAGGCTGGACGCTCGACAATCAAATGATTGATTACCCAGTGCCAAAAGGCGCGTTTAGTTATAGAGGGTTAACACCCGCTGCTGCACTATTAAAAGTAGCTAACAGCATGGGGGCTATACTCGATATAGACGATATAAATAAAAAAGTGTCAGTTGTGCCTGAGTGGCCCGTAAACCCTTGGAGTACCGAGCAAGCTACACCTGATATAATACTCAACGAATCTTTAATACTTGAACATAACACCCGCGATACAACACAACCCGAATACAATGCTGTGTTTGTGCGTGGTGAACAACAAGGCGTAGCCTGTAAAATCAAGCTCAGCAACACCGCTGGCGATATGTACGCACGCGATATTGTTGATAGCCTAATTACAGACAATCAAGCTGCTCGCCAACGTGGTACATGTGAGCTGGCAAGAAGTGGTAACAAACAAGAATCAACGATTAGAACCAAGCTACTCTCAACACTGCCACCGATTAGACCAAGTATGCTCGTTGGGATCAGGTATTCAGACTCACTCTATAAAGCCACCTGCGACAGCACCACACTTAGCGCATCAATCAGCAATCAAGGTGCAATCACTGTAAACCAAACGATTAAGGTGATCAGCAATGTCTAACGCGTTAAATAGACTCGGCACGGTACTGGCTACAACTCAGCGCAGTATTGTGAAAGTGGTTGCAGTGAACCAAGACGGCACAACATTGGTTCAGCACTCGGATGATACGCAAAGCACAGTGTTAGGCGATAGCGTAGAAAGTGGCAGTGCATATATAGAAAATGACCGCATAGTAGGCCCAGCACCAGACCTACCGTATACAGAGATAGAGGTTTAATAATTTGGAAAGCTGTTTAATATAGTGAAACTTTCATTTTTCGCAGTTTTCGCGCAATTGGCGCTAAGTTTTCGCGCGCGGCATCAAC
>NZ_JAAUWV010000131.1 GCF_014694405.1 Pseudoalteromonas sp. S16_S37 | reverse complement strand
GCCTACGACTACCACACCAGCGGCTAGCATTTGCTTCCACCACTCTAAGATAAATTCCATCACGGCTTCCTATAGTGCTTTGCAGCAAGCTCTTGTAACTCTTGGCAATCAACGCAGTACTTACAGCTATGTATGGCGTCTCGCCGCGCTTTGGGGATTTCAACTTCGCATTCTAGACAATGCATAAAATCCACATCTTGCCCCAAAAAGTGGGCCTTGTTTTTGTTGAGCGCGCGCTCTAAATCTTGCTCAGCAATGCGCTGTGCATCGTCAACGATGTCCATTAGGTTTACCTTTTACTTTGTCTACAACTTGACCCACAGCGGGGATGGCTTTTTCAACTGAGCGGCCAATAACATAGCCACCTAGTCCGAGTTTTAATAAATCCCATGCTTGCTCGCTTAAGCGATACTCAAGCCAGCCTAAGCAATCAGCAGTAATTAAAATTAAAAATGTGAGCATGGTGATTGGCCGCCAATTGCGCTGTAGCCAACTATGGCCTTGCGCTTCTGCGGTAATAATTTGGGTTTGAGCCGCTAATAATGCTTGCTGAGTTTGTAGCAACTTACTGTTGTAGCTGTTTTCGATTTGTATCAGCTCGTTGTTTAATTTTTGGCGCTCTTCATCTGATGTATGTAAATCGTCAATTAAGCCGCCAATAGTAGAGCCAAGGTTGAGCCAGTTAATAGCCATGACTTACCCCAAAGCGTTTTGCAACGCGTTTGCTTGTATATTGAAACGTGCGCACAGCATCAACACGTAAGCGTATGTCAATTTCTAAAACCGAATGCCAGCCTTCATTGAACATGCTTTGGTAGGTACCATCATGGCTGTGTAGCGGCACGTTATTAACATCAAACGGTTGCTCGTTTAAACGTGCTTGTACTTCCGCTTCAAGGCGCTTAATTCGGCCTTGTTCGCGCGACCACTCCCAGTTTTTACCCATGACTTACTCCCGCAATTGCGCGCTCAGTAATGTGCTCTAGGCGGTTGTACCAGCCGTTTAAATTAGGGGTTTGGGTTGTGTCATTCGCACAAATACGGGCGTATTTACGGGCGCGTTTTAAGCTTAAAGCAATGCATAACTGCATTGGCAAAACACCGTGGCAGGCTTTTAACGTAAGCGGGCCAAAGCGGCCATCAGGCTTAGCGCCAACATATCGCTGTACCAACATGGTCATACTCGACACACCGTGTTGTACTGCGCCATCAAGTAGCATTAAAGCAACACCCATATTTAGCTCGCTGCATTGCATGGGCCGCCAGTAATCGCGGTGATACAGGCGTACAGCCTGTGCAAGGGTTAGGTTTGCAATATCTAAATGGGGGTAGGCTCGCTGACTAATACCAAATTTAGTGAGTCCGCCACGGTCACTGGCTACATCATTTAAACCGCCGTCAGCATTTAAGCCGCCCTCTAAGTACAGAATTGGTAAAATGGCATCAGCAAATTGCAGCGAGTAAGTAGCAAGCGCGGTTTTAATCGCTGGCTTTTGTTTAAAGTAATTTAGATTGGGTAGTGTCATAAGGCACCCGTAGCATTTGGTTTGCTATAGAGTGCCTAAATCGTGATGGGATGAATTTTAAACTGGGTTAATAAATTAAAGTTTGATGCTAGATATAGGCTTATCACTGATAATGCCTGTATTATCTAAGTCAGCGATGTAATTAAATCCTACACCTAGTTCTACAGGCTTAATCCAAATATACTTTTCAGTTGTACCAAAAAACTCTCTAGATCCTGTTGCTAACAGCACTATATCATTGCGGCCCAATGACAACGAAAATTGGCCCTCCTTGTTTGTCGTCACAGTATCAAGCGGTGTGAGAGTTAACTGTTCAACCAATAAACTTTGCATAGAGCACTTATCAATTAACT
>NZ_JAAUWV010000130.1 GCF_014694405.1 Pseudoalteromonas sp. S16_S37 | reverse complement strand
AGTTAATTGATAAGTGCTCTATGCAAAGTTTATTGGTTGAACAGTTAACTCTCACACCGCTTGATACTGTGACGACAAACAAGGAGGGCCAATTTTCGTTGTCATTGGGCCGCAATGATGTAGTGCTATTTGCAACAGGGTCTCGTGAGTTCTTTGGTACTACTGAAAATTATATTTGGGTCAAACCCGTAAGACTAGGGCTTGGATTTAATCACACTGCGGATTTGGACAATACAGGTATTATCAGCGACAAATCACTACCTAGCATCAAACTCTAATTTATTAACCCAGTTTAAAATCTATCCCTCCGTGACTTAGGCACTCTGTAGCAAACCAAATGCTACGGGTGCCGTATGACATTCCCAAACCTTACTTACTTTAAACAGCTACCAGAGATTAAGGCCGCGCTTGCGCCATACTCGCTGCAATTTGCTGATGCTATTTTGCCTATCTTGTATTTGGAAGGTGGCTTAAATGCAGACGGCGGCTTAAATAACACACCTTCTGACAGGGGCGGTTTAACTAAGTTCGGCATAAGCCAGCGAGCCTACCCACACCTTGATATTGCAAACCTAACCCTTGCACAGGCGGTACGCTTATTTCACCGCGACTATTGGCGGCCCATGCAGTGCGGCGAGCTTAATGCGGGTGTTGCTTTAATGCTGCTTGATGGCGCAGTACAACACGGTGTGCCGAGTATGACCATGTTAGTACAGCGATATGTTGGCGCTAAGCCTGACGGCCGCTTTGGCCCGCTTACGTTAAAAGCCTGCCACGGTGTTTTACCAATACAGTTATGCGTTGGCTTGAGCCTTAAGCGCGCCCGTAAATACGCCCGTATTTGCGCGAATGACACAACCCAAACCCCAAATTTAAACGGCTGGTACAACCGCCTAGAGCACATTACTGAGCGCGCCATAGCAGGAGTACACCATGGGTAGAAACTGGGATTGGTCACGCGAGCAAGGCCGTATAAAGCGCCTTGAGGCGGAAGTACAAGCACGTTTAAACGAGCAACCTTTTGATGTGAACAACGTGCCGTTGCACAGCCATGATGGCACCTATCAAAGCATGTTCAGCAAGGGCTGGCATTCGGTTTTAGAAATTGACATACGCTTGCGTGTAGATGCTGTGCGCTCTTACCACGCAGCCAGCAACCGCGTTGCCAAGCGCTTTGGGGTGAGTCATGGATGATTGGTTAGGGCTGGGTAAATTAGTGGGCAACGTGATTGATGAAGCGTTTACCTCCGATGAAGAAAAGCTAAAGCTAAACAACGAGCTAACTCAAATAACCAATGCGCTCAAAGCCAAAGAACTTGAGTACAAAGCAAAAGAGCTTGTACTTCAAGGGCAAGTCATTGAGCTACAAGGCCAAGTGCTCGCGGCCCAATCTCAAAACATCACCGCCGAAGCGCAAGGTGAAAGCTGGCTGCAACGCTCTTGGCGTCCTATCACCATGTTGACGTTTTTAGTGTTGATTGTGCTCAACGCCTTTGGGTTGCTGGCGAATCCACTACCCGAAAAGGCATGGGAGCTTCTACAGCTAGGCATTGGTGGTTACGTGGTTGGTCGTACCGTTGAAAAAATCGCCCCCGGCACAGCTTCCAAAGCCAAAGACATTGCTAAATCAATCATTAACTCATTGAGGAACCCAAATGGACATCGTTGACGATGCACAGCGTATTGCTGAGCAAGATTTAGAGCGCGCGCTCAACAAAAACAAGGCCCACTTTTTGGGGCAAGATGTGGACTTTATGCATTGCCTAGAGTGCAACGCAGAAATCCCAAAAGCACGGCGAGACGCAATACATAGCTGCAAATACTGCGTTGATTGCCAAGAGTTACAAGAGCTTGCTGCAAAGCACTATAGGAAGCCGTGATGGAATTTATCTTAGAGTGGTGGAAGCAAATGCTAGCCGCTGGTGTGGTAGTCGTAGGC
>NZ_JAAUWV010000129.1 GCF_014694405.1 Pseudoalteromonas sp. S16_S37 | reverse complement strand
CCTGGCGATGTTCTACTTTCACATGGCAGCTGCCACACTATCATCGACGCTGTTTCGTTTCACTTCTGAGTTCGGCATGGGGTCAGGTGGTTCCAAAACGCTATGTTCACCAGGAAAATCGGTGCGCTAATCGGTCATAAACCAATTAGCTAAATCTGGAAAAAAGTCTGATAATTCGTAAAACGCTACTTCAGTAACACTAACTTCTAGCGTGTAAAACCACTTTGGCGTTGTATGGTTAAGCCTCACGGGTAATTAGTACTGGTTAGCTTAATGTATCACTACACTTCCACACCCAGCCTATCAACGTTGTAGTCTCCAACGGCCCTTCAGTTAACTTAAAGTTAAAGTGAGAACTCATCTCGAGGCTCGCTTCCCGCTTAGATGCTTTCAGCGGTTATCGATTCCGAACGTAGCTACCGGGCAATGCAATTGGCATCACAACCCGAACACCAGCGGTTCGTCCACTCCGGTCCTCTCGTACTAGGAGCAGCCCCTCTCAATTCTCAAACGCCCACGGCAGATAGGGACCGAACTGTCTCACGACGTTCTAAACCCAGCTCGCGTACCACTTTAAATGGCGAACAGCCATACCCTTGGGACCGACTTCAGCCCCAGGATGTGATGAGCCGACATCGAGGTGCCAAACACCGCCGTCGATATGAACTCTTGGGCGGTATCAGCCTGTTATCCCCGGAGTACCTTTTATCCGTTGAGCGATGGCCCTTCCATTCAGAACCACCGGATCACTATGACCTACTTTCGTACCTGCTCGACGTGTCTGTCTCGCAGTTAAGCTGGCTTCTACCATTACACTAACCGTACGATGTCCGACCGTACTTAGCCAACCTTCGTGCTCCTCCGTTACTCTTTGGGAGGAGACCGCCCCAGTCAAACTACCCACCAGGCACTGTCCTCAACCCCGATTAGGGGCCTAAGTTAGAACATCAACACTACAAGGGTGGTATTTCAAGGTCGGCTCCACACAAACTAGCGTCTGTGCTTCAAAGCCTCCCACCTATCCTACACATGTAGGGTCAATGTTCAGTGCCAAGCTGTAGTAAAGGTTCACGGGGTCTTTCCGTCTAGCCGCGGGTACACAGCATCTTCACTGCGATTTCAATTTCACTGAGTCTCGGGTGGAGACAGCGTGGCCATGGTTACACCATTCGTGCAGGTCGGAACTTACCCGACAAGGAATTTCGCTACCTTAGGACCGTTATAGTTACGGCCGCCGTTTACCGGGGCTTCGATCAAGAGCTTCGCTTACGCTAACCCCATCAATTAACCTTCCGGCACCGGGCAGGTGTCACACCGTATACGTCATCTTACGATTTTGCACAGTGCTGTGTTTTTAATAAACAGTCCCAGCCACCTGGTCACTGCGGCTGTCGTCAGCTTAGAGAGCAAGTCTCATCACCAACAACAGCGTACCTTCTCCCGAAGTTACGGTACAATTTTGCCTAGTTCCTTCACCCGAGTTCTCTCAAGCGCCTTAGTATTCTCTACCTGACCACCTGTGTCGGTTTGGGGTACGATTCGAAATAATCTGAAGCTTAGAGGCTTTTCCTGGAAGTAGGGCATCAGTAACTTCACCACCTTAGTGGCTCGTCTCGTGTCTCAGCCTTAGCGACCCGGATTTTCCTAAGTCACCAGCCTACGCACTTTCACATGGACAACCAACGCCATGCTTACTTAGCCTGCTCCGTCCCCCCATCGCAATTATTCCAAGTACGGGAATATTAACCCGTTTCCCATCGACTACGCTCTTCAGCCTCGCCTTAGGGGTCGACTTACCCTACCCTGATTAACATGGGATAGGAACCCTTGGTCTTCCGGCGTGCGGGTTTTTCACCCGCATTGTCGTTACTCATGTCAGCATTCGCACTTCTGATACCTCCAGCATACCTCCCGGTACACCTTCAACGGCTTACAGAACGCTCCCCTACCCCGCGAA
>NZ_JAAUWV010000128.1 GCF_014694405.1 Pseudoalteromonas sp. S16_S37 | reverse complement strand
CTGTTGAGTAGTAACAAGTCTTACTGCACGTTCACGAAATTCTGGTGTATAGCGATTTGATTTTTTCATAGTTCCAGTTTCTCAAGTTATTGAGTCTCTGGCAAACTCGGGGCGATTCAGATATTTTGAAAAACAACCTGCTCAGATACCACTTTTCCCTGCCATACCTGCTCCAAAATATCATCTTTACTAAGCACTTTATGTGGCTGCGCAATGAATAAAGCAAGCAGATTGGTTTGGGTACTGTTGAGCGGTACTATTTCCCCAGCCTTAAACAAGATAGTTTGTGATTCATCAAACTCATACTCTAAAAACTGGATCATGTTATAAAAAACCTTTGTACATAATTGTAATTAACATGGCAGTAATACTCGCAAACAGCCCAAAACTACCTAAGACTACAGTAATCAGGGCTGAATTCAATCATGAGTTTGGCTAACGTGGTGTTAGTCGCCAGTTCTATAGCTTTTTCACATCAATCCAATTTAGGGATAGCCTCGTTCTTTCACCGATTGGCTGCACAGAAAGCGTATGCTGACCTTTTGGTAAAGTTACGAGTACTTTATTGGGGGTCTGCCAACCACTTTCGCCACTTGTTGAGATCTCTTTGAGTAATTTCTCATTCAAGTACAAACCAAAGGAGAGCGCGCTGCCATCGTGAAAAACTCTTGGCTGCAGGGTGTATTTACCCGCTTTACTCACCGAAATACGATAATCTGCTCGGGTATTGCGCACGTTTACATAAATAGAGTCTTGTTTAGGCTCAAAAACAGAACTGCAGAACTGTGGACAGTCACTTTTTCACCCTGACTGAACGCCTCGCCCTCAATACGAGCTGGTAAAACGTGAACATGTTGCACATTAGAATCAACGGTGTTTGAAACTAAGCCTTCGCGCTCTCCAAACTGAGCAAAGACTTTATACCTCGCTTTGTTTTTAACTGGGTTCAGGTCAATATATTGGTTTGAGCTGATCCCTTGCGCTATGACTTGCTCGCTATTGGTTAAAAGATCTTGGCGAAGCACTTTGTACGTTACCCCAAGGTTTGCGGTATTTTTTTGCCAATTTAAAACAACTTCCGTGCCTTTATCGTTAATGGTGAGCGCTTTCACTTGGTGCGGATAATCAGCTATTTGCGCATGGACTATTTTTACTTGTTGTTGGGCTTTGCTCAGCCCTGTAACAAACTCTACACTGCCTGATTGTGCAGGTTGTTCTTTGCCTTGAGTATCTATCACTAAACGAAAACCTTCTATTGCGGCAAGGAAATCAACCGGCATTTCTACACGTTTATCAAGATCTGGTACTTCCCAATGCCAGCTGCTGCCCTTTGCTATGCGAGACGGGAACTTAGCGGACCGGAACTTAGCGGACAGCCACTTTAAAAATAGCCCTTTAAAAATAACTTTCAATTACTTCTCAATGATAAAACAACTAACTTTGTTGCTAGATATTATCAAAGTCATGCCTAACATGGGTAAGTGATTGCTGAAACTGCCCGCTTTTTACTCAATTTCTCATCCTTTAAGCGCACGTATCCCTGCCATTTCGAATGGCATAAAAGTAAATAAATGAAATCAGGTTTTTGTCAGCTTAATAACATTGTGCAATTTGAGATGCTGGGTCTTCGCTTATGCTGTTGTCGCTCGCAATACAAATCCATTGCATGCTCTTTGCCTACCGCACCATGAAACACCTTTTCAAACTGAGTAGTGAGTTTTAGCCAGTTGTCTGCCTTGATATTCAATCGCTCAAGGATAGGGGCTTGGTGTTGCTCTATGTAGCCCCGTTTGTCGGTCCGAATACATTTGCCTGTCAGTTCAACTAATTCCAGATAGCTTTTTAGTTCAAATGGTAGCCCTTTGGGCATGTGTTTTCGTGGACTACCTGCAAAGCGTGCGAGTTGTTTTGGCTGCTTACCTTCTGTGGCATGTGCACAGCGTATTTTAATACTGGTGTGGGC
>NZ_JAAUWV010000127.1 GCF_014694405.1 Pseudoalteromonas sp. S16_S37 | reverse complement strand
TTTTTATTTAGCGATTCATAAGATCACTAAACATCATGAATGTTCCCCACATTTTCCAAAATTTCTAAAATCTCCATCTTATTGATATATAAACACTAGTTTTGGGGATACCTTAGGGTTTTTACCCACCATTAATTTGCTTGAGACCTATTGTAAGGTGGTAAGCGTTGATGGCGACACCGATCACCGATTCACTAAAGGGCTCACCAGTAAGCACTATTTTGTAAATGATACTACAGCATTTTTTAAGGCTTTTGCTCAGCAAGGTGGCGAGCAAGTTATTTCGAGTATCGAATTATTTAATCGCCAAATAAATATAGTGGGACAAGGCAAAAGCGTCATTGCTTTTGACTTTATGAGTTTATGCTCAGCGCCTCGCGCCACTGCTGACTACATTGAGTTAGCGAAAGAATACTCTGCACTTTTTATCGCAAACATTCCAAAAATGGGTGGGCGGATTGAGCAAAATCACACCGTTCAAGGTGTAGAAGATGGCTATCAACGTAACGGTTCGGCACACGACTCATATCATCTGGATGATCACGCTAGGCGCTTTATTGCCTTAGTAGATGAATGTTATGAGCAGCGCTGCATTGTTGTGATTTCTTCTTCTGTAACGATCAATGACCTATACGTAGGCAAGCGATTGGCTTTTGAATTTGAAAGAACAAAAAGTAGATTGGTAGAAATGCAGCATTGGTGATTGTTAGATAGTGACTAAGGGAATTTACTACAAAGCTAGTATGCGTAAGTTATGTGGGCTAGTATGGGGGTTTTCGCACATCAGACTTTATTAATGAAAAAAATTGCTTTATTCGTAGATGTTCAAAATATTTACTATACCTGCAAACAATCGCTTGGCTTTAACTTCGATTACAACGCTTTTTGGGCAGAGGCTCAGCAGTTGGGTGAGATAAAATATGCTTTTGCTTATGCAACTTATCGCGGTGATGACAAACAAACGCAGTTCCAAAATATACTCCGCGCAATAGGCTTTGAAGTAAAACTTAAACCTTATATTGTTCGCAGCGATGGCTCAAAAAAAGGCGACTGGGACGTCGGTATTACTATTGATATGATGGAAGCGGGAAAAGATGTTGATGAAGTGATCTTGCTTTCAGGAGATGGTGATTTTGCTATTTTACTTGCTCATTTACGAAACTCATATCAAGTGTCGAGCAAAGTATACGGAGTAGAAAAGCTGACAGCGCAATTGCTTAAAGAAAGTTGTGACGAATTTATCTCAATTGATGAACGACTACTGCTAAGATAATGCCTCAATGATTTAGCTTCGTCAGGAATTAGTTATCAATATGGAATGTTATTTGAATCATATAAACAGCAACTCCCCGTTCGTTCTGACCACAATGCAGACTCTGACATTGTTTTTAATTTAGCTCAAGGGGAGCGATTAAATGATGCCAAAGAATAATTAAATTTCTATTCTTCTTATTAAAGAATGCTTAATTTATTTTTAATAGAAATAATTTAAATAAACCTATATTAGGCATTGGAAGGAAGTTTTGTCTTAATATTTCCATGTAGATGCTTAGATGCGTTTTTTATAGCACAAAACAACGAGTCTAGTTTTAAATTCGTATGCTTTTTATAATCTTTGCACTGCTTTTTGTTTGTAGAATGTTTTTTGACTGATTGTGCGAGTGTTGTTACTCCAAGTAATTAACAAAAATCCATCTAACATTAAATGGATATATATCACCCAACATGTTCTTGTTTAATATTTTTATTGTTCTATTTTTAATTGTTTTAAACCTGATTTAACCAGATCATAATATTTTACTTTTAACATGTGAGTAGATATATTTTTTTTTGAAAAACATTTCTGATTTATGAAGTTGTGGTGGGCATGTTGTATTAATTAGTCGATTCTGAAAAACTCGGTTTTTCAAAAAACTGAGGTTGTTCAATTTGGATTGCTATCTTTAGATTCGGTTAACCATCTAACGTTATTGTTGTTGATTTTCACGTGCCAA
>NZ_JAAUWV010000126.1 GCF_014694405.1 Pseudoalteromonas sp. S16_S37 | reverse complement strand
ATAATACTTAGTATCAACAAGACTTACCTGTCTTTTACGTGCCGTTGCCATGGAAGCTGCCTATCTTTTAATCAGATAAATAAAAGATAGGCAATGAATGAAAAATAAACAAATAAAAGTGGGTGTCTTGTTTAATTCTGTAAAAGTGGGTGTCTTGTTTAATTCTGTAGACAAACCACCCCAACATGCAAATTGAGGTGGGTGTCCACAGTTACTTTATACTTTATGAGTGACTGTCCTGCTTTAAATTCTCTAATCAATTGACAAAACAAAGTAAAGATAATAAAGACATGAAATTCCAAACAATAACATTGAATCGACACCTCCTCCTAGTGCAGCAAGTGCGACAGCAAATGGAGCCTGTTTGTACAACCGCTTGTCTCTATCAGTGAACTCATCTGAATTATTTATTTGTTTAAAGGTCAATAAATAATATGCCAGAGCTAGCGGTATGCCGACAAAATAAAAACCCTTTGTACTCATAGCTATTGCTATTCCAATTGGTAGCTTCATTAAATACAACTTTCGAGCCATGTATACCTACCTTTTATGTACATAGTCAGTTATGCCTAAAGCAGCGCCTGCTAAATCACCAATATAGCTTACAGGTTCAGAAATATAACCCACGCCTTTTACCGTGGAATTATACAGGGCCCCTACCGCAACTTCACCTCTAACGTTGCCGTCCTGAAACTTAGCGGACAGCCACTTTAAAAAGACATTAAAAAGAACCTTCAACAAGCTATCAATAACAAAACAACTAACTTTGTTGCTAGATATTATCAAAGTCATGCCTAATATGGGTAAGTGATTGCTTAAATCACCCCCTTTTTATTCAATTTCTCATCCTTTAAACGCACTTATCCCTGCCATTTTAAAAGCATAAAAGTAAATAAATGAAATCAGGTTGTTGTCAGCTTAATAACATTGTGCAATTTGAGATGCTGGGTCTTCGCTTATGCTGTTGTCGCTCGCAATACAAATCCATTGCATGCTCTTTGCCTACCGCACCATGAAACACCTTTTCAAACTGGGTAGTGAGTTTTAGCCAGTTGTCTGCCTTGATATTCAATCGCTCAAGAATGGGGGCTTGATTGCTGTCGATGTAGCCTCGTTTGTCAGTTCGAATACATTTGCCTGTCAGTTCAACTAACTCCAGATAGCTTTTAAGTTCAAATGGTAGCCCTTTGGGCATGTGTTTTCTGGGACTACCAGCAAAGCGTGCAAGTTGTTTTGGCTGCTTACCCTTTGTGGCTTGTGCACAGCGTATTTTAATACTGGTGTGGGCTGACTCTTCTGGTGTCTTTGCCATTTTGGCTCTGATTGGGTTTAAATCAACATACGCCATACAAGCCATTAATGCGGCTTCATCCAGTAACGCCTGGCTTTTAAAGCGTCCTTCCCAGAATCTGCCCGTACAACCATCTTCTTTGTTCGCTTCTCGTGCTATGCCTTCGTTCAACACCCGCATAAACCAGCTAATACTGCACAGTCGGTGTCGATATTCTTTTATTTCTTTGTCTAAAAAGAACCGTTGACCTTTGTCCAAACGCTCATTGTGTAGATATTTATGACCCAGAATCGAGCCTTTAAACAGCTTGTGCCAACGTATGAGTACAGCTCTGTCACTGAGTCTTTGGGCTTTTTTATCATCCACATACAGCACCACATGGGTATGATTGCTCATCACCGCAAAAGCACATATATCAATGCAAAAAACCTGAGCTAAAAACAACAACCGTTCTTCTACCCACCCTCGGCGATGCTCATACGACTTACCCGTAAATTTATCTTCACCGCACAAAAATGCACGGCGAACACAGCGCGAAACACAATGATAGTACCGAGTATCCGACAAACTGATTTGCCGCTTCCTTGCTAATCCCATTGTTCACTCCTTGAACTTAGAATTTGAAATGATTTTGAAGAACTAAAAGCTTAGACAAAGCACCCCAACATGCAAATTGGAGTGGATGTCCGCGTTAATTTTCCGGTTCACTCCTTGAACTTAGAATTTGAAATGATTTTGAAGAACTAAAAGCTTAGACAAAGCACCCCAACATGCAAATTGGAGTGGATGTCCGCGTTAATTTTCCGCGTTAATTTTGCTATCTGATAATGCGGTCAGTTAAAACAAATGCAACGCAATTTAAAATGGCAATACTTTGTTTTGGTGCTTTATTATTATGCGTATGTGGCGATGTGGTGAACTTTAACCTCACTCAG
>NZ_JAAUWV010000125.1 GCF_014694405.1 Pseudoalteromonas sp. S16_S37 | reverse complement strand
CCTCACTGCATTCGACTACGTGATGCATTGTTTAAATGAACTTGCTCAACCACACTGCGATATCGACAGCTTACTGCCTTGGATAGTTAAGCTCTAGGTGTGGTTCGCTGCACGCTTACAATTTATTCGTTGCCTTGTTAATTTAAAAATGGCTGATGAGATGGACGCTCCAAAATAGGCGTCAATGCGCCAAACTGATTTGGTAGCAACAGTTCATAGGAGCATCCATCATGCAAAAAGTTAGCACATTGTCCATTGACCTAGCAAAGAATGTATTCCAATTATTAGGTGTTGATAGTCAAGGTCATCCTTGTTTATCCAAACGCCTATCTCGAAGCAAGCTTAAAGAAGCCATTATCAACCTACCGCCTTGCGAAATTGTTATGGAAGCCTGCGCGTCTTCTCACTTTTGGGGCAGAGCATGTTTGGCTGCGGGTCACCAAGTTAACTTAATCCCTGCACAACATGTTACTCCTTTCGTGCGTGGTAATAAGAATGATAAAAACGATTGTCTTGCCATTTATGAAGCCAGTCGCCGACCAAACATTCGCTTTGTGCCTGTAAAAACTGAGCAGCAACAAGCCGTGCTTATTCTACATCGAATGCGTGAGCGCGTTTTATCAGCTCGAACAGCTTGTATCAACCAAACACGCAGTTTGTTACTTGAATTTGGCATTGATATTCCGCAGTCTTACAGCAAGTTCAAGCAAGAGTTACGAGAGCTGCTGACTCATTCATTACAACCAGCTGTTCTTTTGATGATTTCCGAAGTCTATGATGAACTCACTCACTTTGAGCGAAAAATCCATCTACTTGATGATTTGTTTAAACAAGAAAACACCCGCAGCGAAGCCGCGCAAATTATACAATCCATTCCTGGTATCGTGCTGATTAATACCTCCGCTTTTGTAGCTTCTATCGACAAAGGCCAAGCTTTTAAAAGCGGCAAAGAATTTGCTGTATGGCTTGGTCTTACTCCTTCGCAATATGCTTCGGGTAATACCAACCGTTTGGGCAGTATAACCAAGCGTGGAGATGGGTATCTTAGAAAACAACTTATTCACGGTGCAAGAACGGTTGTGACTCATGCTAGTAAGAAAGACGATGATTTAAGTCGTTGGATAACAGCGCTTAAGCAGCGACGAGGCCACAACAAAGCGGTTGTTGCTACTGCACACCGACTGGCAAGACTCATGTGGATATTACTACAAAAAAACGAATCTTATCAGCCCCAATATACGCAACAAGGCGCTGTGCATCATGTTTGATTATTTTTCTCTTTGGTTGTTAGGTAAGCTCGACGTGGACAAGGGCAAACTAGCCCGGGTGGCTGTAGTGAGCGCCTAGCAACCCAATGGTATTCCAGCCGATGTATTGGCATCGAAAAAGCAAATAAATCAATTGATCAGTTGGAATTGGAAAAAAACCGCCGAGGAGCGTGCGTCTTTACTTAAACCTGATTTACTGCAACCTTGGCGTTATGAACTGGTTAAAGGTGCTTTGGAAGAGTGGGATGTGTAACTTCTATCGAATAACTTAAACTAGGTATATTGTTAGCACGTGATTGTGAGTCTCTACTTTGTAAAGAACTGTCATAAATATTGATATTGTGTCAATTATATGTTCTAAATGGGGTTCTGCGTTAAGAATAATCTATTTATTCTACGTGGATGTATCAAAAAAGGACATAAAAGGAGAGAAGATGAAACACGCAATATTAGTTATAGCGATAGGTGCTGCGTCATTAACTGGATGTAAGTCTAATGATGCTTCAGAACAGACGGCAGAAGTTAAGAAAAAAGCTTATCACTGCGAAAGAGCTGAAAAACTGGGCTCAATGATAACCAAAACTAGATGTGTTACGCAGGCAGATAAAGAGCTAGAAGAACAAAAAAGTAAAGAAGCTTTTAGAGACGCCAGAGCGAAAGCTCCTAGAATATATGGCGGTGGCTAATCAAAATAGGTTACTTATGGTTCAGGCTACATGTAGTTAGTATTTATCAAACACCCAATCCATGAGCATGTTTAGAATAGTAACTATCTCATGGTGTGAGTTGTCAAAATTGCTTGCTATTTATGTAGCCAGCATATTTTGACAATCGCACTATTATACGTATACGCAGATATTTTGAGTCTGTAACTAATTTTGTGTAACTGCCTATCACAACATACTCTATTGAGAGTTAATGATAGGCAGATGCAAATGAACAAAAAAGAACTTGAAGCTTTCGCAAAGGAAGCGGCCAAAG
>NZ_JAAUWV010000124.1 GCF_014694405.1 Pseudoalteromonas sp. S16_S37 | reverse complement strand
GCTCGCTCTACTTTTATTGTCTGTTGCCAGCACTGCGTGGTTTCAAACACTGAGAGTAGATGTGTTTGCCAATTAAGAATGGCTTCACTGAGCACTATATCACTTCGCTGCCAACCTATCGTTGTTGCACTCTTAATACCTTGACTGTTCGACCAAGCATTAACTATGAGCGCGTTAATGTGGTTTTGAAGTGCAAACGCTAGAGCGGCTTGTTGTGTCAATGATGCGCGAAGCGTATGGGCTAATACATGTACCGCAGTTCTCAATTGTTCAGTGTTGTGTATGAATGCGTTTTCTATCCCAACAAGTTCAGGCTCTTTTGGTGTTGGTGATTGACCAAACCGAATAACGATAGGCGATTTATAGACAGCATAGGGCTTGCTAAACCTTATCTTTATCACTCGGTGCTTTCCTGCTCTTGTGATGGCAGTTTTGCTTGCACTCTGTCTACCGTTTCCGCATTGAACACGCCACTATCATCGAATATGGTCACCATGAGGTCAGGTTCAACCCCATATTGCTCTGGAGTGATAACCGTTATTTGTCCATTGCTTGGTATCGCGCCAAGCCAAATTGGCTCAAGTGTCATTCTATTTTGAACCAGCACACGCGTTGCATTTGTATCACAGTCTAGTTGCAACTGACCACGAGGGTTACTCACTTTATGACCTGTAAAATGTACTCTGAACATAGTTACCATTGTTCCATGTTTATCCAAATACCGCTTTCGTCAGAAGCGGCATAGCGCAATATCCAATATTGATGCCCATCAATTTCTTTTGTGGTTGGCCAATAGTGGTTTTGGCCAAGCCCCATAATGGTTTGGATCATACCGGGCATGTAACCTCGTAAGTTGGGTTTTACTGGGTCTTCAGGGTACAGAATTTGCGACATACTGGTACTTAATAGAGGGACTGAGCTGTAACCAATAATATCGTCATTAATATTAAGCAACTCATTGTTTGAGGTTAAAAGCGGTTTTCTTGGTGAATATGTTCTAAAACCATCAGAGTTATCAGCATGGTATATTTTTGGATGGTAGGATTGAGAGCTACTGTGTATTGTTTCGGTTATATAATCTAGTGTTTCCTGCCAAGTTGTTGAGGTGGTGTCTCCTCGATTTGGCGCGCAGAAAGCGATAAACTTCCCTGCATCAACTTCTAGCCTTGAGTGAATATCCCCACAAAACATTGAAAAGTTATACCAAGTGCCAGACTCAATAGTATATTTTCTTTCTGATAGGCTTCTTGTTTCATCAACCCATCCAAGAATTAAATAAAACGCATACCCTGTTCCTATGATGGTCCATGCTTTGGTGTAGTTAGTCGAGCTGTATATGGGATGTTTTAGCGCCTGCGAGTTTCCTGCATGGAACGGCGTTTCAGCATCAGTGTAAGTTTTTGCACTTTGAAAAAGCATCGGATTTGGGTATAGCGGTTGTTCCCAATCCAGCCCTTTTGGCCAAAACCTCACCATGCCACCTGAGCCAATCTCAGTATTGTTTTGATATACCACACCATTAATGTTGTCGTGTACTTTAGTCCAACCTAAAGGTTGTTTTGTACCGTAACCATCAACCAAGCAGGCATTAAGCACGGCCCTAATTTCATTGGCTGTACCGTACCCGGTATTTATTTGTGGCGCGTCTTCATCATCCCATCTGTAAACAGTTACTGGTGTTGTCATTAGTCTTTGTTTCCTCTAAATGCCAAAGTTGAAGAATCGTATTTAATCTCTGAATGCCCGGGTGAAACCGAGCGAGTTAACGCAATGGGTTTACTTGCTGTGGTGGTTTCAAATAAAAAGCATTCGCCGGGGTTTAGGCCCGCACCAAACGCTTCTTTACGAATGAGTAAGTAAGGTGCGCCTGCAAACGGGTTGATTGGCGCACAATCGGCGCTGGTTGAGCCGTGGTAAATAGTGCCCACATGCTCACCAATCAATTTATAATCTGTGGTGCTGGTAAACACGATGGCCCAGCGCTGAGCAATTGCGCCTATATTGCTAAGCTCAATTGGGTATTGAGTGGTGTTGATGGCACTGGAAGCGGGTGAGCCTGTTGCACCAAAATTGTTTTGCCAAGCGCTTAAAGTTCGCTCGTCTTTGGTGGTAGCTTGTAAGTCACCGAGCACATAGGCGCTTGATACGGTAGCCCCAGCGGGGTAAGTGCGTTTCAGCGGGGTTAAAATACGTAGCGTGCTGCCTTGAATATTGTCTACAGTCACAAGCTCTGACAACACCGCTGTTATGATGAACGGGCCAGTAAATGA
>NZ_JAAUWV010000123.1 GCF_014694405.1 Pseudoalteromonas sp. S16_S37 | reverse complement strand
GTAAGCGTGCAGCGAACCACACCTAGAGCTTAACTATCCAAGGCAGTAAGCTGTCGATATCGCAGTGTGGTTGAGCAAGTTCATTTAAACAATGCATCACGTAGTCGAATGCAGTGAGGCCGTTTGCTTTGGCTGTCTCGATCACGCTGTAGAGGATTGCGCTACTCTGTGCGCCACTGGTGGTGAAGCTAAACAGCCAGTTTTTTCGGCCGATAACGAACGGTTTAATCGCACGTTCTGCACGATTGTTATCCATGCTTAACAGGCCGTCTTCAAGGTAACGAATGAGTTTCGGCCATTGTCTTAGCGTGTAATGGACGGCTTCACCTAGCTTTGATTTTGGCACTACCGTTTGCGCTGATTTATCTAACCAGGTTTTAAACTGTGTCAGCAGCGGTGTGCTTTGTTGTGCCCGTGCAGCTTGCCGCACTTCAGCGCTTGCTGTCTTGTGCGCAGTTTCAACCCGATATAGTTTTTGAATATGGTTGAGCGCCCAGTCCGCCTTGCCGGTTTTACCTTTGACTTGCGCATCCGCAGCTTCTTTGAACTTGCGTCTTGCGTGTGCCCAGCAACCAACCAGTGTCGCTTGTGTTTGTTCGTAACCTGCATAACCATCAACTTGCAGATAGCCGTTGTAGCCCTGTAAAAATGCCACAGGACAGCGACCCGCGCGGCTATTTTGATAGTCGAACAGGGCGATGTTGGGGATGCTTGCCCCTGGCGCAGGCGAGTCCGTGCCGCTGCAATACAGCCACATGTAACTGGTCTGTTTGTCTTCTTTCACCACCTTAACCGTGGTTTCATCGCCATGCAGTACCAGTTGCTGTAGCAGCACTTCATGCAGCCTGTCGTAAAGCGGTTTAAATAAACTGGCGCAGCGGAGCATCCAGTCTGCCATCGTTCCCCTTCCCAGCGCGATACCATATTGTTTGAACAGGCTTTCTTGGCGATACAGCGGTAAACCATACTGATATTTGCTGGTGATGATTTGGCTCAGTAAGCTAGCCGTAGCAATACCTTTGGGAATAGGGCTTGGTGGTACAGGGGCTTGTTTTATCTCAACCTGAATTTGTGTTTTTTCACACTGTCGGCAACTATATTTTGGTCTGACATGTTCGATGACTTTGACCTGAGCCGGGATAAACTCCAACTTTTCGCTAACATCCTCGCCCATTTTATGCAGCTCACCGCCACAGCAGTCACACTGTTTGTTGTCGATTTCATGCACAACACGTTCGCGGGGCAGCGCTTTTGGCAATGGTTGGCGCGTAGGCTTTTTGCGCTGATATTCAATGGTTTCAACATCTTGCTCTAACGTCTCTTCAACGAGCGTTTCCGCTTCATTGAACAAGTCACCTTGCGCGGGGTGTGACTCACTGCTGGCCCCAAAGCGTTTTTGCTGGGCCAGTCTGAATTGTTCTTCTAGGTAATTATTACGCGCCTGAAGCTGAGCAATGACTTCTTCTTGCTTCGCTAGCTGCTGGCGTAATACATCAAGTTCGTTTTGCATGTACGTTACTTTATCAGTAAAGTAACTTTATTTAAATTAATAACTTAGACTGTTTTATGCTCTAAAATCTGCTGTTATGATCATACGTTATAACCATAATTAAGCGGCTTATGAGCAATGACGGATAAGCCAGACAACAACCACTGCCATTGCTCAGCAGTGAGTACAATCACCTCATCTGACTCTTTATTGGGCCACTTAAACTTGTCTTTTTCTAGGCGTTTGTACCACAGTGCAAAGCCAGTTTTATCCCAATACAACACCTTCAGCTTGTCTTTGCTCTTATTACAAAAGGCAAAGACGTTACCCGTCATTGCGGACGTTGCCATTTCTTGCTCAACAACTGCAGCGAGGCCATTGATGGACTTACGAAAATCAACAGGCTGGCGATGCAAGTAAACCGATTCATTTTGCCAGCAGATCATGACAGCGCCCTGAGCAGTGCAGCTAACCAGTGGGCATCTGTGGTTGATGGCAACAACAATGTGCTCTGACCATGCTTGAGCTGCAACAACTCAGGTAGAGAAACGGACTCAAATGCCACAGGCCTCGCGACAACAAAAGCTGACTGAGCTGGCTTTTTATTGCACAGCTTACTTCGGCGATTATAAAAGGACTTGGTACTGAGATTGTGCTGCTGGCAAAAATCAGCGATAGACAACCCACTGAGTTCTTGTTGTTCGATAAGTTGCAGCCATTGCTGCGCGGTCTTGTGTTTAGGCATGTTCAGCTCCAAATTGAGATCAGAGCGTTACTTTATAAGCTGACAACACCCAGTTGCTAGGTGTGGTTTAGGCGACGCTTACAAT
>NZ_JAAUWV010000122.1 GCF_014694405.1 Pseudoalteromonas sp. S16_S37 | reverse complement strand
GCACACAAAAAGCAAAGGCTCAATTCGCAGCAAGCTCGTTGCTGCTAGTTTTGACGATGATTTTAGAGCAGAGCTTTTGTTTGGTTAACAGGAATTAACAAAGTGTGCTCGGGCCCTGCTATATCACTGTCATCAAGATAATTTAAATCCAAATAATTTTCGTTTTCTAAAACTTGATTTAATCGCACAAGCTTTAATTTTGCATTTTCACCTTCCTCATTACTTTTTTCAGCTAACGATTCGATTTTCTTCATATCATGGTTTAGTAAAAGTGGATTTTTCACTTCATCTTTTTTTAATCTAGACTTCAATTGCTCTACTTTATTCTTCATACTGCAAGTAGTGTAATTACCAGCATGTACAAAATGAGCCTCTGCTACAAGTTTATCTAGATTCTTATCTTTTTCACTAAAAACTTCATTAAGTCGATTAACCCTACCTACAAGATTTATTAAATCAGAATCGTTTACACCTCTAAGATCTAACATATACAAGTTATCGATTGGTAAATTAACTCCTTCAAGAACAACAGAATTAGCAATTAAAAAACTAACTCTAGCTTCTACCCCAAACTTATACTCAAGATACTCCTTTAAGATATCTGGCATTTGCCCATGGATATAAACTAAACCTTTTTTAATATATTCAACACTAAAGTGCTCTTCATGAATATATCTCGAAACTATTTCAGCAATTTCATTTAAGTATGCGTTGTTTTTATCAGGCAAATTGGCTGCTATTTCTTTAGCAAAGCTTTCTATTTTTCTCGGTGTTCTCAAGAAAACAAAATTTTTCTCTTTCTTGTTTTCCAAAATATATGACATATAGTCAATAGAATCGCTCTCATAAAAGAACTTTTGAACATAGCGGTTAAAAACATAGTTTTTATGATCTTCGTCGTGTAATTTAGCCCTCACTTCTTTAACATTTTTCTCAATTCTCGCCTCTTCAAATCTTTGCCCTATGTCTATCGCAAGATTATTCGGATCACTGATTAAAGGTGACAAATATATGGTGTTCGAACTTGGGTTAAGCCTTTTATTTCTTTTTATCAACCTCGACAGTAAAATCGACCTCGAATTGAAGTCAAATATCTTATGTGCCTCATCCACAATGAGAAAATCAAAACTCACACCTTGCTTTTTAAGAGCTCTCAGCGCCCTTTCTTGAGTCAAAACAGCGACAAAATCATTGCAATTAACAAACATTTCATCGTGAAAGTACAAATTTCTGTCTGGCAACTCAGCATTTAGCTTTCTAAATGTTTGAGCTAAAAGGGACTTAGTTGGAACAATAACAGCAAATCGTTTTTTATTATTTTTCTTAATTAAGCTGACAATTGTCGAGCTTTTTCCAAACGAAGTGGGAGCAATAAAGGCTAAGTCTGCAGCCTGCTTTTCCAATATTAAGTCTCGAGCTGTATTTTGTTCATGAGTATCAACAATCCCATCAGATTTGTAACATTCGATCTGCTCACCAATCAAAACCTCTTCAAGAGAGTCATCATCAATTAGCTTGAACCTTTTGATGTGATTTGATATTGGGTACAACCCAAAGCTAAGGCTAAAATGATGAAGTGCCCGATAATCTTTAATAGAAATTGACACTAAAAGTATAATATAGTATGAAAAATCAAAATAAGTTCTTTTTCTTTTATCTTTCTCGTAGACATTAAGAAAAACAATCGCTACAGAGTAAAGATATTCAGCTTCATTTGAACTTAAACTTTTATTCAGAGTGATTTTTTTTATACAACTTTCAAATAGAGTGGAACTTAAATATTGTTTAAACAAATCAATTCTCCAAATATGAAATAAAGTCATTAATATTTCTACTTTTAATACAAAGTATAACTTTACTATTAGCTTCTAAATTTTTTATATAGTCATAGTCATCTTCGGCAACCTGATTTGGACAGGCATCTTTAGTAAGCCCAAAGATAGTAGAGCAAGGTATGATGTTTACCGATCTTACTTTTATATACTTACGTTCATCAAATTTATCTGCCAGCTTGTCTAGTTTTTTCTTTATACTTTGGCTGGTCTTCACGTCGCAATGGGAGGCATGATTGTAGGCATTTCTCCATGGGTTGTTTTTTCCTTTTTTACTTCTTCCTTCTACATAATTTTTGAGATCGGTGTAAGCTTCATTGATTTTTGACCTATGTGATTTGTTTTTTGTGCTAGGCAGAGTTGATTTACTCTCCATGAGCTAAGGTATCCCCAAAACTAGTGTTTATATATCAATAAGATGGAGATTTTAGAAATTTTGGAAAATGTGGGGAACATTCATGATGTTTAGTGATCTTATGAATCGCTAAATAAAAAAA
>NZ_JAAUWV010000121.1 GCF_014694405.1 Pseudoalteromonas sp. S16_S37 | reverse complement strand
TTTGGCCGCTTCCTTTGCGAAAGCTTCAAGTTCTTTTTTGTTCATTTGCATCTGCCTATCATTAACTCTCAATAGAGTATGTTGTGATAGGCAGTTACACAAAATTAGTTACAGACTCATTAGCGTAATCTATTCATTAAATACACATATTCTAGACTACTGACCATAGCATACTGTTCTTTGTTAGCCGCACCAGCATGGCCGCCTTCCATATTTTCAAAGTAAAGTACATCAAAGCCCATGTCTTTCATTTTTGCCACCATTTTACGAGCGTGGCCTGGATGAACACGATCATCACGCGTCGATGTTGTAAAAAACACTTGCGGGTATTGCTTGTCTTTACTTAGGTTGTGATAAGGAGAATACGTTTTAATGTATTGCCATTCGTCTGCGTTGTCAGGGTTACCATATTCACCCATCCAACTAGCGCCTGCTAATAGTTTATTGAAACGCTGCATATCCAAAAGAGGTACTTGGCAAATTACCGCGTTATAAAGATCTGGTCTGCGTGTAAATGCCGCACCGACTAATAAACCACCGTTGCTGCCGCCTTTAATGCCGAGATGTTTAGGCTCAGTGACCTTATCGGTAATAAGTTGCTCTGCAACAGCTTCAAAATCTTCAAAGGCCTTGTGACGGTTCTGTTTCATTGCTGCTTGATGCCAGCGTGGACCGTACTCACCACCGCCGCGGATATTTGCCAGCACGTAAACGCCATCTTTCTCAAGCCAGTTATTACCTAGTGTTGCTGAATAATAGGGAAGCATAGAAGCTTCAAAGCCACCGTAGGCATAAAGTAAAGTAGGATTTTTGCCGTTCAGTTTTAAGCCTTTTTTATGAACAATAAAATAAGGAATTTGAGTACCATCTTTTGATGTTGTAAATTTTTGCTTAGCCACATATTGGTTAGCATCAAAGTGTGATCTATTGCCCTTTAACTTGGTGAACTCTAAAGATGTCCCGTTCACTAAGTACAAGCTAGAAGGCGATAAAAAGTCACTATAGTTAACAAAAAAATCATCACGATCTGGGTCAGTATTTAAAACAGACAATGAACCAGTTTCAGGGAACTTAACGTGGTCTACATGCCACTGACCATCCGCTTTAGGCAAGTAGCGATAAACCTTGTTTTTTACATCGTCAAGAACTGTGACCAAAATTGCAGACTTGGTAAAGTCTAGTGCCTCAATAGATCGAGTTTCTGTTGGTTTGATGAAACTTTTAAACGAGATGTGCTCTTTGCCTACATCATTGATGTCGGCGTAAATAACTTCAGCTTGAGCAAATCCTTGCCACGCAGTTTTAAGCTGAATAAAAAACTTACCATTATTTAAACCAATATAATCGGCATCATTGGGTACATTGAATTTGACTTGCTTATCACCTTTAAGCAAGAACATGTTGTTTGTATAAAAGCTGGTCGACTCATAAATTAGTTGGTATTGAGTACCGTTGTCGTAGGCCGTAAACGCGCTTGCTGACACAGAGCTTTTCTCACCTGTATAAATAGTTTTCGCTGCGTCTAGAGACTTACCGCGTTGTAATACTTTTACGATACGCGGATAGCCTGAGTCAGAAAGAGAGCCTTCACCAAAATCAGTGCTTACAAAGATGCTTTTGTCATCAAGCCAAGATACATATGTTTTGGCTTCTGGCAGATTAAACCCGTCTTTTACAAATGACTTAGTGGTTACATCAAACTCACGAACAACAACTGCGTCAGCACCGCCGCGAGATAAAGAGACTAAACAGCGTTGGTATTTAGGGTAATGACATTGCATGCCTTTATATACCCAGTTTTCACTTTCGGCTTTAGCAAGCGCATCTATATCTAAGACGGTCTCCCATTTTGGTTCTGCTTTTTTATATTCTTCGAGGGTAGTGCGTCGATATAAACCTCGGGGGTTGTGTTCATTTTGCCAAAAATTGTAGTAGTAGCCTGCGCGTTCATTCGCGTAAGGAATACGGGATTTATCGTGTAATATGCTGAGTGTGTTTTCGTATATATTTTGATATGCACTGTTATTTTTTAGATATTTTAATGACGCGTCATTTTGTTTGCTAACCCATTGTAACGCTTTTTCGCCCTCAACTTCTTCCAGCCACAAAAATGGGTCGCTCTGCACCGCTAAGGTATTTGCTGATAATACCGAGAGTGAAACAATAGACGCGATACGAGATATATTTTTTTTCAAAATGTTGTCCTTATTCTGTTGTCGTTTGGTAACTGCTAGGTACTATAGTGCAGGGCGGGATCACACTTTGTAAACAAGGAAAATCTATGATCTAATAGCGTTAATTTTTCCTATTTATCTATCGCAATGTCTTTATTTTCACATCTCGAATTAGTCAAAGAAAACCGT
>NZ_JAAUWV010000120.1 GCF_014694405.1 Pseudoalteromonas sp. S16_S37 | reverse complement strand
AAGGGCTAAACGAACTAACACCTGATGAAGTTTACTTCGGTAAGCAAAGATACGCGGCATGACTGGATCAACCACTTAAAAAGTTAGCTTATGTGTCCAACCAATGGGGTCCAGCTCTAACTACGTTCAAAAAACTCTCCTTTAAAAACTATTTATTTTTCAGCTTCATCACTATCCATCTATAGCTGCATGGTTTTAGCTCAACTAAATCAGCCTCACGCCTTTCAGAATTAAGCCTACCAAGTTGCTCAAGAAACAGCTCATAGACCTTCTGATACCTCACCACCGTATGAGTACGAAGGTATTTATTGATCACGTCATCAATGAGGTCATGTACTTCTTGAGGTAGTTGCTTGGTTCGATTGCCTTTGGCTTTATGCTTGGGCATTAGTGCTTGTTTATCCCAGCCGCTTTCCACAAAGGTTTTGTTCCAATAGGCTAGCGTTCGCCATGACGGTGGGCTGCTGTCGTTTATCTCCGCCGCCTTCTGGGTAATATACGGGGTTAACCATTTCTCAGTATATGCTGGAACGCTTTGCTCAATTGCGCCTTGCACATACTTGTAGCGTCGCTGCATTTCTTTTTTGGATGTAACATCTTCCGCGGCCTCCGCTTTAGGCTTTTTGACGTTACTGAGTGGTTTAAAGGTTAGCTTGGTGGGCAGTTCAGCCCGTGCGATGGTTCTGAGCTGACCGTTTGAAACCAGTTGCTCAAGCCTTGGCTTTGCAAAATTAAACCGCCCACCGCTTTCAATATCCGTCAACACCACATCGGTACCCTCGATACTTTCAACCGCAAAGTAAGACCATGAATGCTCCGATAAGCGTTTAACTAAAATCAGGTCGGGGTGTTGCAAGTCCATTGTGATGGCATTTCCTAAAACGACGGCAAAGCACAAGTTCAAATAGCGTATACCCTAGTTGAACATCACCAAAACAGACTAAAAGTGTTCATTTAGGGTGGTTTAAGGCGTTAGTACGCACTATGTTTATTTAGTCTACATGCTAAATGAACAATTGCCATGAGTAAGATTGGATATGCGCGAGTTTCGACCACAGATCAGTCTTTAGATTTACAAGTAGTCAAACTTGAGGAAGCGGGCTGTGACAAGGTGTTTACCGATATGGCATCAGCATCGAATACCAAACGCGATGGGTTTCAAGCCCTACTTAGCTACCTTCGTGCTGGTGACTCCTTAATTGTGACTCGAGTCGACCGTATCGCTCGTTCCGTACTCGACTTACAAACCTTAGTAAACCACCTAAAATCCAACGATATTCAGCTACAAGCGCTAGAGCAGCCCATCTCAACCAACTCAGCCTCGGGCAAAGCCTTTTTAGATATGCTTGCCGTATTCGCAGAGTTTGAACTCAATATCAGAAAAGAACGCCAGCTAGAGGGCATTGCAGCCGCTAAAAAAGCGGGTAAATACAAAGGCCGCAGGCCAATATCCGACGACGTAAAGCTTGATATCCACCGCTTACACAAGCAAAATCAACCTATTACAACAATCGCTAGAGAGTTAAATATCTCTCGAAATACGGTTTATAAAGCCATCAGATCAAAAAAGTAGCTTTGATTGGCAGACATTCATAAGGAAAATGTAGTGATTTCAAGTGTGGGGCAATTCTTAGATCTGATAGCAGACCATGATATCGATTTTTGGTACCGAGGTGTTGGTGATCTCAACTTCAAACCCAGTTCACAAGTTGAATGGCGTGGGCTAGATAAGACGAAAGAAGACACTGTTGCATACAGGTTTCTCCGTGATTACGGCAAATACTCAGAAACAGAGAGCCACAACCCATGGAAAGTATACGCTTTAATGCAGCACCATGGTCTGCCAACTAGACTACTAGACTGGTCACGTTCGCCTCTGGTCGCATTGTTCTTCGCCGTTACCCAAGAGCCTTTATCTGAGAAAGGTCACAGGGCAATATGGGTTCTTGATCCACACTCTCTAAATAAACTAGTGACAGGATTGAATTTGATATATTGCCCTTCGCAAATGGGCAACAGAAGAGTTTTTAACGCTCATGAAGTAGGAAACCCTGACTATATCGCTGAAGGAGGCTTGTTATGGTCTAACTTTGCAAAAAGTGATGACGAAACAACTGATATTGAATCGTACTCTTTAGATGAGTATTTACCATATCCCCTCTTTTTGCTTTCACCATCAAATTCTTTAAAGTCATTTACTTGGGAATATCCGCTGGCAATTGAAGCTAGCTCTTTAGATGGTAGAATGGATTTGCAGCACAGTGCCTTTACGATTCATGGCAATAATAATGAACCATTAGATACGTTTTTAAAAAGGCACAACCGAAGCGATATTTTGAAATGTATACATATTGTGAGCTTACGGCAAGTTAGCGTAACTCACCATCAAAAATATGCTTGAGTCCAGAATTTAGTCTATGCGTTGTGATTTATAGTTCCAAGGCAAGTAAAGTTCTGGGTTTAATCG
>NZ_JAAUWV010000119.1 GCF_014694405.1 Pseudoalteromonas sp. S16_S37 | reverse complement strand
AATGTATACCCCTTGTCTGCAATGGCAGCTTTAATTTCGTGAGATTTCATAGTAATCTACCTTTTTGAATGAACCCTTTTGTGATGTTTTGGCGAACGGTAAACAAAAGGGTTTGGTTAGTGTTGAGTTGATTATTGTGCACAAATCCGCACAAGTCAACATTTTTGAGCGGATTAAAGCGCATGATTGGTACTCGTCTAAAAGAAGAGCGTAAGCGGCTGGGTTTAAATCAAGATGACTTTTCTGCATTAGCAGGAGCAAAAAGAAGAGCTCTAGTCGATTGGGAAAAAGGTATTACGTCGCCTACGGCCACACAGCTATCAATGTTTGCTGAGGCTGGCGTTGATACTCAGTACGTTCTTACTGGTAAAAAACTTACGGCCTGTTATTCTGAGAATGAAATATTAGAGGGTATCAGCTCGTTTCTGTTTGAATCTGCCGAGCTTGGTTGGTTAACAAAGGAAAAAAATACTCCCTTTTCTACTGTTTTGAACTTTGCTGTTTTTTCAGTGAAGAAAGCAGCTGGTGAAGATATCCAATTTTCAACCAAAGATAATAACAACACGTTTAAAAAAGAGGGTTAAAGACTCTCTTTAAACTTAAAACCTATCTTGACAACATTTAATTGCTCCATTTCGTATGCAACTTGTGCGTTGTAATCAATGTAGTATTTATGTGCATTTTCTTTCCAATTCTGTAATGAGTTATATCTAACATCGCACTCTGCTATTTGTGTGGTCTTTACATAATCTATTGCCAGTTGATGTGCTTTAATTTGGAACTCTTTTTGTACTTCCTTTTCAACCTCTCTTCTGGCTTTATCAATAGGCGTGCTTTTATGTTTGAAAACCTGTACAACCAAAAATACCAAAGTGATCGTCAAAATAGCTAAATATAACAAACCAAACATTAGACAACTTTCCTTTTGCTATTTATGAATTCTTTAGCGCCTGTGATCAGCGGGAACAATAAAATCACACTATTTGCAACATGCCCAGTATTAACGCCCACTGTGTATGCTTCCTGTAGGAGTTTAGTTTGCCAAACTACGCCATCTAGGTATGTAGCTATCTGCAAAAACGCTAACCCTGCTAAACATACAGAGATGCTGAATGCTTCAAAGTCCAATTTAATATTCACGTATCTGTGAGCCATAACAATAAGTGCAATACAAAGTGCATCTATACTCGCCCAAGTAGAAAACCAGTAAATCAGGTTGTCAGATCTAGATGTTGCTAATTCCCATAGCCATGGTTCTAGTTTTAAGTTTATGAAGTGAGACGCACACCAAACTGTGGCAACGATTAAATATGACTGACTACTGCGCCCTGCGAAAAACACCAATATTGGAATAACTATAGATATAAGCCACAACCAATTATTTAGTTGGTATAGTAATTCGGAGTAGACAGCCATCATTGTTGAGTTCCCTTTAATCCTTAAGCGAAAGCGATTTTACTGATTTTAAGGTTTTACCGTTGGTTTTTCAGTGACTGGATACACATATGCGCCATAAGCGGCTTGAGTACCAATTGGATTATTGCCACTACCGTTACCACCAAAAACCTTCTTAACTTTTTCTGTTGATATTGTATTTGTACTTTTTGGAATAGGGTTATTACCACTACCATTACCTGCCGCTACTAATCGGATCAATCCTTCTTTTAGTTCTTTTAACTTATAAGTATCTCGTTTTGCCTTGTTCATAATATAACTCCTTAAAGTATGGAGCCTAAAGCTTACCATTTCTTTAGTGTTCATCTCTTAAACTAGATTAATAAACAGCAAATGGCTCTGTACCACCACCGCCACCCGCACTAAGCGGTTTTAGGTGACCATACGCCCTAAAAGGTGGAGTCGCAGGATCGTTGCCACTCCCATTCCCACCCACTACGTGGCTAAGGGCTTTTTTAGGCAGGGTATTACGTAGTTGCTTTTTCATTTGAACGTCTCAAATACCAAATTAAATTTGTGATAGTTCCAAATACAGCGAGAGGAGTATGAACAACATCCTGTTGCTAGATTGGTTACTAAATCCATTAACAGGACTATAACACTATACCAAATGTTTAGTATAGTGTTTGGTCAAGGTTTTTATGAAAAAATTCATTTAAACCCTTTGTTTATGTAGCTATGCTGTGTTTTAAATCATTTTTGATTTATTAGATGAGTTCAAAACATGAGCCAAAAAGTATACATAGGTTTAACAAATGAGACTTTTACTAGTAAGATGAAGTGGCTCTACAAAAGCTTTGATTATTTGATGAAACTGTAATTAACAAAAAGTTTAAAAAGATTTTATATGAAAATTTTTGCGCTTGTCCTGCTATGCCTAGTGGGTGTTTACTTTATGATCCCAACCAAAGTGACGGGTGATGCATACATACTAACAAAGTCACGCGATACTGTTCCGATGTCATTGATAGAAGTTCATGCTTATGATTATGGTGAGTTTGCAGATTTTTTAGCAAATCAACGCCATTATGCCGCAATGAATTGTGGTGTTGT
>NZ_JAAUWV010000118.1 GCF_014694405.1 Pseudoalteromonas sp. S16_S37 | reverse complement strand
ACCATGGGTGAATAATAGCTATTAGATCACAGTAACCAACTCGATTCAAGGTTAAAAAACAGCCAATCCAGAACCAATAATCCAGTACCTGAAAAGAGTAATTCTACAGCCTCAACGCCTTAGAAAGTTTTTACCGTGGCGAAGCCCGAGTAAATAGTCATATTGCAACATTTGAGCTGAGGACCCAAGCACCATACTTTGCAAAGGACGATTCGGGGCGATTTGAATTATGCGAACGTCTTTAGGTGGATTTTTAATAAATTCAAGCGCCTCATCATATCGCGCCTGATGGTAGTGATATAAATCAAGCATTTTTTGCGACTGCTTAATCCGACTCATAAGCGGTTTAAGCCTCTCCAATATCGGCATGTGTCCATTATGATGTTGTTCAAAAGTTCTTATAACTAAAATTTGTTTAGCCCCCTGCTGGGGGGCCCATTTCACTGGAATAGGATCGGCCATCCCACCATCCATATAGTTTCGCCCAGCAATATTGACCCCGCCTTGATATAAAAAAGGGATAGCGCTTGATGCTTTTAAATGCTCTAGCATATTCTCGTGCCAAGTATGAAAGTACCTAGCTTCTAGCGTTTCAGCATCGGTTGCTACCACATAAAAATGGCTGTCTTGGGCTAGATAATTTGGATCTGTCAATACCCGCAATTTCGGGCTGTGATTTACTTGAGAAAAATACCAATCAAGGTCAATAACTTTACCATCAGTAAAAAACTTACTTGGCTTAAAAAACGTGTCATCTGTTGTCAGTTGTGCAATCGCAATACGAGCGCACTGCTTAGCTCTGGCGGAATAAGCAGCGAGGTTTTGAGCACCAGCCGAAACCCCCACTTTTAGGTCAAATGGCCAGAAGTTTTCTTCTAAAAAAGCATCTAGCACTCCAGCTGTAAAAATTCCTTTTTGTCCGCCTCCTTCTGCAACCAATGCAAATTCTGGTTTGTGGACGTGCACAGATTCTTGAATGTTAACTGACAGTTCGGCCTGCATATTTAACCCTTCTTATTATTTGTAACCACGTTTTTTGTTCAGTTCCTCATTGAAGATACTTTTCACTATGGCAAGCTGTAGCGGTATTTAGTTTTAGTTTATCTACCTCAGATACCGCTTCAGCTAATTGTGAAAGCATTTTACTGGGAGCATCAACATGGGCTGCGAGATAGAGTCTAGCGGTGAGCTCTGGTATATCTAGTACTAATTCCCACTTACCCTGTGTTCCCATTGCCTCAGACATCTGCTCAACAAAGCTCTGCGCACCAAACAAAAAGTCTATTCTACCTTTTTCAAGTAAACCTCCAGCCTGGTTTAAGCTGCTAAGTGTTACCAATCTGCTTTTTTTAAATCCATGAGATTCAAGATATTGCAATGAAGGTTGCGCTACCCCAACACCGACAACATAGTTTTTTATGTTGTCTAACGAAAACTGTGTTTGCCATTGACCATCGTCAAGACGCTTATAAAACCCTACTTTGAGGTCACACAATGGCATCAACCAATGATATTGCCGCTCTCTTTGCTCAGTGCGTGCAATTGAGTAAATCAAGGCACTCGGTGATTCTTCAAATTGCTGTTTAGCACGGTGCCAAGGCAGCATGTAAATTTGATAGTCAAAATTTGTATATGTCATTAAGGTACGCACCATCATCGTTGCATACCCATCTATCTTTCCATCACGACCAAGATATTGGTATGGTGGAAAGTGCTCTGTATAAATGTCAATTTCACCTTGCGCTAATACGCTATTGCTTATCGATGCTATCCCTAACACAGCCCAAATAAGAGATTTCATCGTCAAATTACCGCAGCTCTTTTTTTATTTAGTATAACTCATCAATCGCGATACATATGTATTCGTAACACTCTGCCTTATCTTTAAAATTATGTTCATTCGCGCAAAATTCAAGCTATTACTACAATAAATTAAGTGATGTTTTCATGAGATGTTTATGTTTATTCGCTCGTTACTCACAGTGCTTTGCACTGGACTATCATCTCTTTGCACTGCGCATTCGAATGAGGTTCATCTGCGTGTTGTAACTGAGCATTTTCCCCCTTACCAATTTGTTAAAAATGGCGAAGTAACCTCTGGTATAGCATATGAAATAGTAAAAGCAGCACTAGCTAAGGCGCAGCTTCATGCTGCAATTGAAGTTTTGCCCTGGGCAAGGGCCTATGAGGTAGCGCTAAAGCATCCTAACGTAATTATTTTTTCTATCGCCAAAACGGAACAACGAACACCGTTATTTCATTGGTTGTTAGAACTTGGCAGACTTGATTTTCGCATATATTCGTCGAGTAAAAATAAACAAGTAAAAATTAACAGCATGAGTGAGGCTAGAAAGTACATTTTAGTAGCGGTCAGAGGAAGCTATGAAGCAGAGAAGTTACTATCTTTGGGCTTTCGTTTAGACAGCAACTTAATTTTAGTTAACGACTTTGCGCATGCATGGAGAATGGTTGAAAAAGGCCGTGCAGACGCTATTTATGCATCCCATATTCCGCCAAAAGTTAAGCATAGTAGTTTGTATGGCTACAAACAGCATGCCACTATTTAGTCGATTCTGAAAATCTCGGTTTTTCAAAAAACTGAGGTTGTTCAATTTGGATTGCCATCTTTAGAGTCGGTTAACCATCTAACGTTTTTGTTGTTTGATTTTCACGTGCCAATGG
>NZ_JAAUWV010000117.1 GCF_014694405.1 Pseudoalteromonas sp. S16_S37 | reverse complement strand
CGCCATTGGCACGTGAAAATCAACAACAATAACGTTAGATGGTTAACCGAATCTAAAGATAGCAATCCAAATTGAACAACCTCAGTTTTTTGAAAAACCGAGTTTTTCAGAATCGACTAGCTAAGAGTGACTGGAAAGTCCCGTTCACTATGCGTGTTGACATGAAAGATCAAAAATTCAGAATCAGCTTTTCGAACATAAAACTGTCGTGGCCTGCGTCATATAGCGCTGGTATTTCAAGCCCTGCATACGATGGTCCTATAAACTCCAAAGCAGATATGGATGCAATTAAGCCAGTCTTACTAAAATTTGGCGATGAAATTTTAGCATCAATAGGCTCTAGCAAAAACGAAGGTGACTGGTAAAGTTGTATCTGGCAAAAAGGTGGCTCAAAATCTAGAAGTAGACTCTGATTGCTTACATTAAGGTTTGTTAACCAAAAGACTCTACAACAGAGAAGGGATCTTTGCGGTCCCTTTTTACGTTTCTAACAAACCCAAAAGAGTAGTAGTCAATACTTTTGGCCACTACGGGTTGTGGGAGTGATCAGTAAGGGGCCGTCATCCATGCCTGTGGAGCAGGTCGATTAGGAAATCCCAGATATTGGCATTACAGAGACAATGTACGACTCCCAAATAGGTCGGCCTGAGAATATTACTATTAACTTATAAAGAACTTAGAATTAGAGCTAAACGTTCGCAATGCGAACGCATATGATGATAGCTTAATCTGACAAGCGATTTCATATAGTAATAAGAGTACTACAGTTACCAAAACAAATGGCATTTAACAAATTGTTCTATCTGAAAATTTTTAAATTAGTAGGTCTTTTACTATAAATTTGTAAGTCACTACAAACTCCATTTCTTGTTGTTTGTAGTGTAAGTTTTATTAATAGCACTCAAAACTATACTAATCTGTACTAATTCCCATTCTTTTAAAGTAAAACAAGCGATGATGTGATACCAAAAAGCACCACATCAATCGTTAGCAAGCCATTGGTACCATATGTTTTCTTGTGTTTTTTCATGCTTGCGAAGCTGAATTATCGACTCCAGTGCCGCTGACTTAAGGTCCATCGCTGGCGCTGAATTACCCGCTTCAGGGGTGATGGTTACACCATTGCTTTGGCCTTTTTCTGTGACTTCACAGTGCCCATTTTTACACACAACATCTGGCTCAAATTCTATCGTGCTCGTTTTTGAAGCGCTTAGTACATAACGATCGTCATTAGCAGAAGCACTGACATATTTGTTGAATGTATCTGCAGAAACGCTTGTTTGCTCGCCAGCTGTCACCTCTACCATATGGTGTAAAAATTGGTAACTGCCCATATGCGATATGCCTCCACGCCCTGGGTCAGTCATAAACGAGAGAAACCCCTTGTCTAATGCTGATGAAGCGCGGCTTTGCGTGGCAAGAAGGCTGTCAACGGTTGTTTTATCCCTATCGGTAAATTCAACACTTAGCTGACGACCCTGTGCATCAAAGTGCCCCTCATTAAAATTGCCAAGCAACTTACCATCATCATGTTTTCTGTAATTGCCAAGATCACTTGCTAGCCTTTGAATATATTTAAAGTCTACTTCGTTATGATCTGCGTACTGATACATTTGAGTGAGCAAATCTCGATCTTCTTGGGTTAAAAACTCAATTGGGTTTTTGAGTACATTGGCATGAGACATACCGTTTACACCGCCGATAATTGCTGGCTCTTTGCCTTCAAACAAGTCGTTTACCATAACGGCATAATAGTGCTCATATTGGCTTTGGCCATTTTTGCTTGAGTTATGCAGCTCTTTCAAAGCGGTATCAAACTGCGATTTGGCTTGCATCTCATAGTTGCTGCTAATCATTTCTTTAGCAAGCGCTGAAAACGACTCTATATGCGCATTTAAGCTAGCCTCAAACATTGTTTTTGTATCTGAGGTCGCTCCTTTGTTTAAACTTTGTCGTTGCATATCTGATAACTGTGCTTGGTCCAATACGTGCCAGCGTTCATACGCGGCTACTTTCTCAGCTTGTGAAAAGGTTTTGCTTGGGTCTAGTGCGACTGTTTCCAACTGGGCTTTGGATAAGTGTTCAAACTCCCATTTTGCAGCTGCCACATGCTTTTGATTTGTTTGTTTATCACTATGCCAAGACATAGCTTGATTATTTAACTGGGCCTTATCAATGGCTTCTTGCGCTGTTTTTAACTTAAGTGCGAGTGGGGATATAGATACGTTAGACGTGTTTACGTTATTTTGGCTTGTAACAGCGTAAGCTTTGTGTGCTGTTTTAGACGTTATGCTCGAACTTGAATGCCATTTAGTAGTTGATATGTCCATATTTACTATCCTTTGTATATGCCATACGTTGCCCCTTTTAATACAAAAGGGGCTGCGACTAATTAGTCAGAAGTATAGTGGAAAGTAACGCTTTCTTCTCTATTTGGCTCTAAATAATGAAAACTACCCGTTGCTTCCACTCGGTGAACAATAGATACCTGTACACCTGCTTGGAACCATTGACCATTAAAAGCTGTGACTGTACCTGTTGAGTTTGGCTCAATCGGCTCACACTGTTCTGCACAACTAAATCAGGACACTTTCCTTAAGGAATTTAGTTCATACTCCGCTGGCGATAAATCACCGTTAGCAGTATGCAGTCTTTCTAAATTGTAATAGCGCATATACGCGGCTACGTCTGTTCTCATATATTCACGTGTTGGCTGAGGCACTTTCAACAACCAATCATGCTTTAAGCTGCCGAAGAAGCGTTCTACAACAGCGTTATCCCAACAAGCACCCACATCTCCCATGCTGGCCCG
>NZ_JAAUWV010000116.1 GCF_014694405.1 Pseudoalteromonas sp. S16_S37 | reverse complement strand
TGCTTTAATTTGCTCTAATGATGTTGTGGTATTCATTGATCACACCTTAGTTGTTTAGGTTGCAATCAAGTATGCCGGATGGTTTTTACTTATTTGCGCTATCTTGCCGTAAGGTCACACCATTTCTTGAGATGACAAAAGTCATGACGGAGTCCACATTACTTCCTATGTACAATAAACTACTCTCTAACAGATTATTGGCAAAGTAATTGTGACCTTGAGTCCCTAGGGGCTGTTCATATTGTTTAATTTGATCTGTCCATCATGACCCTCCACAATCGCTTTAACAGTTGGTAGTCCAAGTCCAAAGCCTCCTTGGTCACTTTCCCTCACCTTAGATAAACGCTCAAAGGGCTCAAATATGCGCTCTATATCTCGCTCAGCAATACCGGGCCCTTCATCACACAACTCGATGCAAACACTGTGTTTCGAAACACTCAGTGATAACTTAGCTGCCCTTAGTTATTTAGCGGAGTTTTCTAGCAAGCTACGCACTGCACGTGCAAGCACATTAGGGCGGCACAATAAAGCTACTTTTTTCGGACTAGAAAAGACAACCTGAAAACCTAGTTCTTTAAAATCAGGGCATTCAGACGCTAATAACGCTGATAAATTAACATTTTTCTTTGCTTCCCCGCATGCGGTCCTTTAAGAAAATCCAAACTAGAAGTGATCATTTGCTCTATTTTATCAATATGAATATTCAAACTCGCTTTTAAGTCATCATCTTCCACTAGCGCAATTTTGAGCTTTAACGCCGTTAATGGCGCACGAATATCGTGGCTAATAGCACCAAGCACAACTGTGCGACTTTTCAATACATTCAACACCTGTTGCTGCATCTTATTAAATAATTCAATCATCTATTGAAGGTCGTTACCCATTGTTGCAATGGTTGTTTTTGCAGTGTCTTATTTTGACGCACTCTTCCTACTTCCCGCCCATTTAAATGACAAAAACTTAAACAATTCAGAGTCCACATCTCAAAGGGTAAACGCCACAGGCAATCTAGCAGGACAAGCTTTTGAGTATTTTAGGGACCAGTACTACCTAACTAGTTTACAGCTTTGTTTAAAACATAAGTACACAACTCATATATGTGCTTTGGGTTCACTGATGCTGACTTTTTCATGGGTGCAATCTGGACGTATCGATTTTGGATGGTATCCGCAGGTACCATCAGAAAAAGTTAGCGCACGTTTAGAAATGCCTGTTAATGCATCATTTGAGCAAACATTACACGTTGCTCGTCGCATTGAACAAGCAGGTATTGACGCGATTGAAGAGCTAGGGACTTTAGATGACATACAAAGCAGAGAACTGGTGGCAGGGATGCAATCAGCAATCTCAGCAACCTCAGCAACCTCAGCAACAGTCACAACAACCCTGAAAGATGAATCAACCAGAAGCTTCTCACAACGACAGTTCGCAAATCTATGGAGGGCAAAAGCGAGTGATATTCCGCAAGCAAAATCGTTGCAATTTGATTACCTCATTGGCTTTGGTAGAGCGAACGGAATTTATTTAGAAATGCATCATGATAATGCTGAGTTACTAGCAAAAGCAGCATCGCAACTTGCCTCTACACTTGCTTCTTTTGAGGTAATATTTGATGTCAGTGATGGTCTGACACAAGGCAAACCTCTGATGGAATTCACGCTCTCAGAAGACGCTAAATCGTTAGGCCTGACAGAGTCTTCTTTAGGTGAACAGTTAAGAGCTGCGTTCTTCGGAGCTGAGGCACTTCGGTTCCTGCGAAACGACGAAGTGGTTAAAGTATGGGTGCGTTTACCCGTTTCGCAGAAAAACTCCCTCTCTGTATTAAATAACTTTATTATTAAAGCCTCTAATGGCGCGAAGCTACCTATTTCTCAAGCAGCAATATTCAATCATGCTCAAAGTACACCCCAGATAAAGCGAGAGAATGGCAAAAAAATATCCTTATCGGCGGTAATGTAGCCCCTCTCTCAGCTAATATCTCTATTATCCACAATATGTTAGCGAAAGAGATCTTTCCCAATTTAAAAGCACAATATTCAGGCCTTGAATTAGGCTTTCAAGGAACGCTAACAAGCATTATTAATGGGCTTTTTGATAGCTTGTATTTGTATGTACGTTCTTGTGGCATCATTATTTAGGAGTTATTCTCAAGGCGTTATCGTTTTGAGCACCATTCCTTTTTGCTTGGCGGCAGCCGTAGTAGGACATACTTTAATGGGGCATACACTTACATCAAACAGTATGTTTGGTATGGTGGCATTATCGGGTATCGTCATCAATGGCACACTAGTTCTAACGAATAAGGTTAATCAATTAGTGGCAAATGGTTTGGATCATTATACCGCCATTATTACAGCGTCTATAAACCGATTTCGGGCCATTGTTTTGACCTCAGTTACGACAACTATCGGTTTGCTCCCAATGCTAATGGAGACCTCTGAACAGGCGCTTTTTTTAGTTCCATTTGCGATAGCTTTAACATTTGGCTCAATCACATCCACCTTTATTATTCTTTATGTCATTCCATGTAGCCATGCAATCTCATACAAGCTTAGATGCAAAGGGTGAACACAGCGAACGTAGTGAGGGCGTTTCCTTTGCGCAAGTAGGGTGCAAAGGGTTAACGACAACGAAGCAGTGAGGGCGTTTCCTTTGCGCAAGGTGAGATGAGCCAGTTTAGCTGTTGCTGAGGGACTCGCCTACTTAACTGAGGGAGTATGGCTTAGCAGCTGTGAAGTCGCTCCCTTCACCTTGCGCTAATTCGTCTCTTTATCAATGTGCATCACCTGTGCACTGTACGAGACGATTTAGCACCAAAACAAAAAAGCCCGACTCTTTCGAATCGGGCTTTCTCTTAATAAGGACCT
>NZ_JAAUWV010000115.1 GCF_014694405.1 Pseudoalteromonas sp. S16_S37 | reverse complement strand
TGTTAAAGTTATTCATGCTAGCCTCCGCTTTTAGTTGTTTAACACACTAATTATGGCTCTGGTTTTTAGCTAACCCACGAATAGGAGGCTAGCACCTCGTGGGGAGTCATTATGTCTATGTGCTCAGGGGAGTGTCCTAGCTTGAACGAAAATTATAAGTATGCAGCCCATATGATTTCTTGGGTTGAGAAGCTTGGTGTGCAGGAAATCCCTTTGGCTAAAAGTGCATTTTCACAACTAAAAGGTTATTGGTTTGAACATAAAAATCTTAACCTTGAGCAGTTAAAAGAGGATTTGTGGTCTTGGGTTGATAGTAACGATGGTTACAACATATCTGTCCCAGAAGTAGCAAAGATGAGAATTATTTTGTGCTTAGCTTATGAAGATAATCGTGAGTTAGAAGATGTTGGCTATTTTGAAGATTTATTAGTAAATCTTGGCATCTCACATGAAGATGCACACAAGCGCACATAACAAGTGCCTTAACCAAAGGACGCAAAACAGCAGGCTTGTGCTCCTTCGTCGCTAATTTTAGCCTGCTATTTTTCGCCGGTTAGGCAAGCGTTAAATTCTTGGAGATATCGTGCTACGAATTCTTACATCAATAATAATCTTGCTATCAGGAGTTCAGGCTATGGCGGAGTCAATGGAGTCAATAAACAAAGGAAAATCCATTGAAATATCGGGCTTTGATTGTGCCGAAAAAATTGTGCACATGATCGAATGGCTAGGTCTTGGTAAAGATTACCGTAAATTTGTGGTTTCTGATGTTGAAGGCGAGCTATATAAACAGCAGCCTGGGTCGCAACTATTGAAGTTACAATGTACAGGCGAGCCCGAATTATTAACGGGTGCATTGCCACAAAATGGTGATGAGTCGAAGGCTATCCTTACACGGTTTTCAGCTACCTTCCCATTAGAGGCAACGGTTAATCTTGGTGGTGAAGTTTGGGTACTAACTATTGATCAAAATTATTATGCAGAGAATCTCAATATCCCAAATGAGCGTAAGCTAACACAAAACTTCAATGTCAAAGGCAGTGCCAAGCAATGAATTTAACAAGGCCAAGCAGCATCGCCCCTTCGGGTCTGGACCTCGCTACGCTCGGCCGCTGTTGGCGGCGTTAGGTGTACAGTTAAAATTTAGTGCCTGCTCTAACAAAAATTTCATTAGGATAAATATTTAATGGATCCATATTTATTAGCTGGTGTAATGATCAATCTATTTATGATCTGCATTGGAGGTCACATGGTTATTCGTGGTAGAGCTTTAAAAGCGAACCTTGTTAATCAAAACGCTGCCATTTCCCCAAATGCTTTGATAATAATTGGTGTATTACTTATTAGCATAAACGCTCTTAAAATTGTTGGTATTGGCTAATAAGTACACCTAACAAGTGCCTAAACCAAAGGACGCAAAACAGCAGGCTTGCGCTCCTTCGTCGCTAATTTTAGCCTGCTATTTCGCGCCAGTTAGGCAAGCGTTGGTATGACTCCCCACGTCAAGTTAAACCATCAAATAAACAAGACAAATAAACAAGACACCCATTTTTATTTGCATGTTTTTTGTTCATTGCCTATCTTTTAATTATCTGGTCAAAAGGTAGGCAGCTTGATGGCAACGGCACGTAAAAGACAGGTAAGTTTGGTTGATACTAAATACTACCACTGTATTTCACGGTGTGTTCGCCGTGCATTTTTGTGTGGGGATGACACGATAACGGGTAGAAGCTATGAGCACCGCAGGCAATGGGTAGAAGATAAGCTACTCGCGCTTGCTAAAGTATTTTGTATCGATGTGTGTGCTTATGCGGTGATGAGTAATCATACCCATGTTGTGTTGTATGTGGATGATAAAAAAGCGAAAAGGCTAAATGATAAAGCGATACTTATTCGCTGGCATAAGCTATTCAAGGGCACGCTGCTGACACAAAAATACCTACAAGGCGACAAGCTAGATAAAGCCCAACAATTCTTTTTAAATCGCACGATTGCAGATTATCGAGAGCGACTGGCGGATATCAGTTGGTTTATGCGCGTCCTCAATGAAGATATAGCCAGAAAAGCCAATAAAGAAGACAATTGCACAGGCCGTTTTTGGGAAGGGAGATTTAAATCTCAAGCACTGCTAGATGAAGCTGCACTGGCAGCATGCATGGCGTATGTTGATTTAAACCCCATCAGAGCGAAAATGGCAAAAACACCAGAAGACTCTGGCCATACCAGCGTGCAAAAGCGCATAAAGGCTGCGAAAGAGGCAAAACAACCCAAACAACTCGCCCGTTTTGCTGGCAGCCCCAGAAAGCACATGCCTAAAGGGCTCCCGTTTGAATTAAAGTCGTACTTAGAGCTAGTTGAACTCACCGGCCGCTGCATGCGAGAAGACAAACGCGGGTATATAGAGCAGCACACACTACCTATTTTAGAGCGATTAAACATAGCCCCAGAAAACTGGCTAAAACTCACCACACAATTTACTAAAGTGTTCAAAGGGGCGGTCGGTCGGCCCAATAAGCTTGATGACTACTACGCACATTTAGAAGTAAAGCGGCGAACTGGCATCAGCCATTGTGAACAGCTTTTCGGCTAAAGCACAATTTAACCCTAAATACTAAGCCAAACTCATGCTGACAAAGTAGGCCAAGCTGCGCCTAGCACTTTGCAATCAAGCCTTAAAACCTAGAGTAAGCCTAAAAAATAATGCCCGCAAAGGTCTAAATATTCGCAGAATAGATATTTTTGATGTGAAAACATCAAAGGAACTGGCATTACACGTTCACTTTTTGATAATTTAATAATGGCTGTCTATATTGTTTAGTCTATTTAATAATGGCTGTCTATATTGTTTAGTAAGGCTTGTAAAACAACGATACCAGATGAGCAACAAGATACACCGATGGATTTAGTTAACCGTCAATTTGTCGCTGAGCAGCCTAATCAGCTTTGGGTTGCTGATATCACTTACGTC
>NZ_JAAUWV010000114.1 GCF_014694405.1 Pseudoalteromonas sp. S16_S37 | reverse complement strand
CTTTACTTGCTGGTTTATCTCGTTTGAGGCAAGGCTCCAACTTATTCTGCCAACGGAATAAAGAAGCGATATTGACACCAAAGTGTTCACTTGTTTGCTCAAAAGTAAGTTGGTGCTTTCCTTTATAGGCAAACACCCGTCGCCTGAAATCTAAACTATATGCCATTAGAGTATTATCGCACATTATGGTTATTTAGCTATATTTAGCACAGGGGATGAACTTGAGCAGGTGCTAAAATTTGGCGTTGCTGCGACTAAGCAGGCGATTTCGATAGGCGTTTTGACCCACTTATCACGTAACTTTGTTGAAGGCTTTATTGCGCCGTTACTGGCCAAAAAAAATGTGCAAATTAGGCTCTCAAGTCGTGGGTTAGTCAACTTGCTTGATGGATTGGTTAACCATGAATTTGATTTTGTGCTTACTAATCGCATGGTTGGTAATGATAATAATCAACAAGCATGGCAGCATCAGTTATTGCGTCGCCAAGCGATTTCTATTGTAGGCCCTGCAGGTAAAAAGCCCAGTACGATGTTTCCACAAGGATATGAAAATATTAACTGGGTGCTACCGGCTAGCAATACTGAGGTGCGCTCTGCCTTTGACTCAATTTGTGCCGTTAATCAATATAAAGCAACCATACTCGCAGAAGCTGACGATATGGCGATGCTGCGATTACTCAGCCGAGACAGTGGAGCTTGCGCAGTGTTACCGCCGTTGGTGGTAATAGATGAGCTCAAAAGTGGGTTGTTAGAAGAGTATCAAGTGTTACCTAATGCCTATGAACACTTTTATGCAATATCACTGCCTAAAAAGCATCATTCAGAAACGGTGCTTGATTTACTCAGGCTGGATGAAAGTAGTTTATAAGTTTAAATTTAAGCGTTGCAAACAGTGTAAGCTGCCCAAGTGTGCGTTGAGCAGCTTAACTAGTGCTTTATTGTTCAATCAACATTTCTTCAACCTTTAATCCCGTCAGTTTTTTCAAAGATGAAAACAGGTAAAACAGGGCAACAAAAAACAACACCATAGTAGGCAATACAATTACCGGGTAGCTTAATGCGGTCATGCGGCCCAGCTCGTTGTTATATGCCTCAGTGCCTGCAGGGCTGACAACAATCATTTTTGCCAGTACATAATTAAGTACCGATGATAAAAAGAATGAGCCAGCTAGAATATTTGATGCGATCACTTGTACTTTGGGAAGCTTTTCGCGGTTGCCTTTTTGCTCCAGCGCCTGTTCAATCTTATTTATATCCATCACGCTTTCGTTAAATAGCATGGTTTTAAGCAGAGGATACTTGGTGTATTGACTCACAATCACCGCGATCCCTATCAACCCCGGAATGGCCGCTTCTTTAATTGCAATGTACTTGGCATCCAATTCAAGCAGGCTAATACCACCGGTAAGTAATACAGAGACAAATCCAAGCGCGGATAGAAAGTTGAATTTACCTGTTTTTTTACGCTCCCAAAGGCCAAATCCAAGTGGAAATAACAGCGCAACAATAACGCCCAACGTTGGCCCTAAATGCGCCTCACCAGAGAAACGGGTTAAAATAACAACGGGAATAATAATGTTAAAAAGAAGCTGGCTAAAAAAACCAGAAGGTTTGTTATTGGTTGCTGACACGTACGCCTCGGTATTTTGCAAAATAATTATCGAGTGTACGGTAAAGTGTAGGTAAGCCGCAAACGCTTGTGGCAAAAAGTCGTTAGGTTTTTGATTATCTTTGGCTCTTTTAACATTTTAATAAGGGAAATAGCGTTATAACATTAATGCTCAAGTGGTATATTGATTGCCAAGTTAATCAATGAGAGTCGTTAGTTTTGAGTAATTTGAGTGAGCTTTTAAATCAGCTAGCTGTTTTTATTACAGTCTACATTGGAATGCTGATACTGTGGTTTTTGGTTACACAGTTTCCTGTCTATCGGTGGCGTTTATTTTTTGCAAGGAAAGAGCAAATCACATCTTTACAACAGCATGAAATGTATTCTTGTTTTATTACTGTGGTTTGCTTTTTTTTGACTTGGGTAGCCGTTGATTCTTTAGAATTCTATTTATTAACTCTAGACTTTGGTTTAAATAGTAAAATCAAAACCTTTTACCTAATATTGATGGCTATAAATACTATTAATGTTGTCATCATATTTCTTGTCCATAAATTGTCTGAGTGCTTATTTTCGGGTTCAACTAGGGCTTGTTTGTATATGCTACTGGTATCTATATCTGTTTCTTTTATGCAGCTCATTGCGAGGGGTTATTATGATTACCATGAATTGAAAGTTGTTTATAAAATATGTGGTTGGGTTTCTAATTTAGTTTCCGTGATCGCAATGTCTCTTTATCCAATTAGGCAAACTTTGGCGTATTTTAATAAAGAGAAAGAGGCGTCAGGCTAAAGCTAAAAGTCTGAAATAAACCTTTTGGAAATAACTATATAGAGTTCTGTCTGTCCAGCTTTTTTAATTCCAGCTCTCTTGGTTCTTTCTTAGCAATTGTTGTTTTGTGCACTTTTGTTAGATGGCGCCTTTGGCTTATCTAACCTACGGGGTTATGTAGGTCGGTTAAGCGAAGCGCCACCCGACGTTTGTGGCTCTGTCTTGTATTTTTGTTAGATGGCGCCTTTGGCTTGTCTAACCTACGGGTTATGTAGGTCGGTTAAGCGAAGCGCCACCCGACGTTTGTGGCTCTGTCTTGTATTTTTGTTAGATGGCGCCTTTGGCTTATCTAACCTACGGGGTTATGTAGTCGACACTGAAAATCACTTAATGCATTGATCTTCTTGATGATCTAAACGATCTTACTATCCTCATTTTGCAACGTTTGTTTTCTCACCCCTCAAACCTTGCAAAATGGAGATTAAAAATGAAGCCAAAAGTGAATCGCCCCGAGTTTGCCAGAGACTCAATAACTTGAGAAACTGGAACTATGAAAAAATCAAATCGCTATACACCAGAATTTCGTGAACGTGCAGTTAGGCTTGTTACTACTCAACAG
>NZ_JAAUWV010000113.1 GCF_014694405.1 Pseudoalteromonas sp. S16_S37 | reverse complement strand
CAGCGTGAAATCGTAGTGATCGCAGAACCAACAGGTTTGCGCTGTTTAACAAATGGCTGTGGCTGGGTTGGCGAAGGCGTAACGGTTTGCCCTAAGTGTCAGGGCGATAAATTTCATAAGTTTCAGGAGATAAGCCGCCGTGGATAAACGAATTTTAAGAAAAATTAAGCAATGCTTAGCTTTAGCTAAGTCAGCGACGAACGAAAACGAAGCGGCAGCAGCTATGCGAACAGCTCAAGCGCTCATGAATAAGCACCGTATTAGTGCTGAAGACATAGGTATGAGCAATATTGATGAGCAACGTTTTGCATTTGGTGTAAATCGCATCGTGAATTATCAAGCTGGTTTGCTCAATTTAATACAACGGGCGTTTGGCGTTGAAGTTGTTATAACGCGCAATTTTGTGAGTAGTGATGTTCGGTTTATTGGTGTTACACCACAGCCTGAGTTAGCAGGTTACTGCTGGGAAGTATTGTTTTCAAAACTAAAAGTTGAACGCAGCAATTACGTTAAAAAGCAGCCTAAACAGTGTAAGCGAGCAACTAAAGTGGCAAGGGGTGACAAGTTTGCGCTGGGTTGGATTTATGGCGTTAGCCAGCAAGTTAAAGATTTTGCGCTGACTGAAACCGAATTAGCATTAGTTGAAACATACAAAGCAAAACATTACCCAGATTTGACCACAACGAAAGCAATGCAAAGAGGTAAAAAAGCTAATACAGGTAGCGCTGTAAGCGATGGCATGAGAGCTGGTAAAAAGCATTCAATCAACCGCCCAATTAATGGCGAACCTCAACAAAAACTCATAGCGCAGTAAGGTGACATCATGGAACAAGAATTTTTAATTAATAGAAGCGGTTATAAAGTCCCAGCCAACAAAGTAAGCGACAACGATAAGGCACAAAATACGTTGGTGCTAGAGCTAGTTCAACGTGCTAAGCAGTTAAGCGCTGAGCATGAAGATTTTAAACGCGGTGTGTACTCGCAAGTAAACGATTTTATTGCTGATATGGCTCACAGTTACAACGTTGAGATAGGCGGAACTAAAGGTAACATTACTCTGACATCGTTCGACGGTAAAAGCCGCGTGAAAGTAGGCGTTGCTGATGACATAAGTTTTGGACCTGAGATTTTAATAGCTAAAGAGCTGTTTTTAGGTGTGGTAAATGGGTTGCTGAATAAGCTAGACGATGAAGCGCAGCTAATAAAAGACATAGTAATGAACGCGTTTGAAACCGACAAAGAGGGCCAATATAGCAAAACTAAAATTATGGAGTTGCGTAGTAAATACCGATACAGCCATAAATCAGACGATTGGGCAGCAGGAATGGAAGCAATAGATGACGCATTTATTTTTGGTTCTACAAAAACATACGTGCGGTTTCATGAACGTAACGAACTAGGCGCGTGGATTCAAATTCCGTTGGTTAGTAAATCTTTATAGGTGGTGGTTATGTACTTATCAAAATCACGTTACATTCAACTAATACACGTTGGCAAAGGCCAGTTAGGCTGGGATGAAGAGTTATATCGTCAGGTTCTTAAACAGTTGACCAAAAAAGACAGTTGCAGAGCCATGAATTTAGCCGAGTTAAAGCTCGTACTCGATCATATGAAAAGCAAAGGGTTTAAGGTCATTGCTAAAAAGCGCAGTGGCAAAAACTCACCAATTACGCGCGACAAAGAAGATAAAACCCAGCTCGACAAACTGCGACAACTTTGGATTGCGATGAAGTATCGCGGCTATATAAAGGAGGGGTCAGAACAAGCATTGCTGAACTGGTCCAAAAATCAGGCAAAGCGTTTGAATAAGAATGTGGCAATAGAGCGCTTGGAATGGCTACAGCCAAAAATGCTACATACACTGATCGAACAACTTAAGTGTTGGTATATAAGGTTAATGGCAAAAGATATGGCCGAACTTGCACCTGATTTAAAAGCGCTTCCTTTATATAAGGAAGAACAAGTGGCAGCTCAGCGATATGTGTATGACTATAGTGGCAAGTTTCAACGTTGTAATGTTGAGCAGCTTGAAGCCGCTTTGAACTTCACAGGCCAAATGTTGGGTAAATATAGCGAGGTGAGTAATGTCTAATTTAGATCATGTGGCATTGGGCAAAGCGTCTGAACGTGCTGAAGGTATGCTATTTACCATTTTAGAGCTGGTAGCCGAAGGAACTAAAGAAGCACTGGGTGAAGATGGTGCAACTAAACTGGGCTTAGATGTTATAGACACCGTTCGTACAACATTTGGCGGCGAATATGTTTATGTATGCAAAGGCCGTAAGCTGGATGCAATGCTCAAAAGCAATCAGATATGGGCTGAGTTTAGAGGTAACAACCATCGTGAACTTGCCAAAAAATTTGGCTGCTCAGTACAGTGGGTTTATACGGTGATCAGAACCAAGAACATGATCCTATATGGTGACGTTCAAGGTGACTTATTTGATGGACATAATAATGAAGGGCCAGCAACATGCTAATAAAGGAAGAGCAAGATAAAATAGCGCTACATTTTATAGCTGGGTTTCTAAACTCATATGGCTGTAATTCGCTGGATGATGTTGACGGCGCGTTGCAACACTTGATAGATACCGCCAAAGTTACCCAGTCACAATACCGAAATGGCACAGCAGAAAAAGCCACATCTATAAACTAACCAACAAAAAACGGCGCAAATTCTAAAGCGCCGCCGACTTTCATAATATGAAACGAAGTTTAAAATAGTGTCTCACTCAATCCCGTACATTCTCGGATATTCCCAGAGTTATTGCACAATCCTATAGTTAGTTTTCGTACACTAGATCAAGAGGGTGACATTGTTAAAAAATGAGGCCGTATCCTGTGTATGCCAGCCAGCACCATCAATAATAACCACCGCATGTCGTCCTGCCTCCGTTGCGTCGCTGATCTGTTTCAAGTGTTGTCTCATGCCATCTTTGTTCACAAACGGACTAATGAATGCCTCCGTTTTTCCATTACTTGGGCACACCGCGCCGAACAGATAGCC
>NZ_JAAUWV010000112.1 GCF_014694405.1 Pseudoalteromonas sp. S16_S37 | reverse complement strand
CAGCGTGAAATCGTAGTGATCGCAGAACCAACAGGTTTGCGCTGTTTAACAAATGGCTGTGGCTGGGTTGGCGAAGGCGTAACGGTTTGCCCTAAGTGTCAGGGCGATAAATTTCATAAATTTCATAAATTTCAAGCAATTCAAGCTAGGTCGTAGGAGTTGAACAATGAATACAGAACGAACATTTTTAGCAAATCCTCGTGGCTATCAAGTGCCGATTGAAAAAATAGCGGCTCATGATGTTGTAAAACATGACTTAGTAAATGGTTTTGTTGATGAAGCAAAGGCACTGTCTGAGTTACACGATGAGTTTAAACGTAAGGTTTTTAAAGGGGTTAATTCCTTTATCGCAGATTTATACGCGAATTATGATGTAGAAATAGGCGGCACTAAAGGCAATGTGTCACTCACCAGTTATGACGTTAAGCGCAAAGTGGAAGTAGGTGTGGCGGATCAGATCACCTTTGGACCTGAGATTAATGTAGCTAAAGAGCTTATTGACAAGGTAATAAATGAAAAGCTTGAAACACTGGGCGAAGACAAGCTTTTACGGCAAATAGTGCAAGATGCATTTAGTACCAATAGTGACGGTAATTATAACAAAGCGCGGATCATGGCTTTACGTAAGTATCGACTTGCTAGTGATAGTGAAGATTGGGCCAAGGCCATGCAAGCACTAGATGATGCAATCATTTTATCAAGCACTAAAACATATGTTCGCTTTTATGAGCGAAATGCCCAAGGTGGTTGGGTTCATATTCCTTTAGTTAGCAAGTCTTTATAGGTGGTAACTATGAAAATGAGTAAATCACGCTACATTCAATTGATACATGTAGGCCAAGGGCAACTGGGGTGGGATGATGACTTATACCGCTCAGTGCTGCAAAAACTGACTGGCAAAGAAAGCTGTAAGGATATGAATGTTACAGAGCTTAAAAGAGTTTTGGATGACATGAAAGAAAACGGCTTTAAGGTTGTTACCAAAAAGCGTAGTGGCAAAAACTCGCCAATTACCCGCGATAAAGACGATAAAACTCAGCTCGACAAACTGCGCCAACTTTGGATTGCGATGAAATATCGCGGCTATATAAAGGAAGGGTCTGAACAAGCATTGTTGCAATGGTCTAAAAGTCAGGCGAAGCGTTTGAATAAGAATGTGGCCATTGAGCGTTTGGAATGGCTACAGCCAAAAATGCTCAATGTGCTAATTGAACAACTCAAAAGTTGGTATGTAAGGGTAATGGCAAAAGATATGGATGAACTTGCGCCTGATTTAAAAGCGCTTCCTTTATATAAGGAAGAACAAGTGGCAGCCCAGCGATATGTATTTGACTATAGCGGCAAGTTTCAACGTTGTAATGTTGAACAGTTAGAAGCAGCGTTGAACTTTACAGGCCAAATGCTGGGTAAATATAGTGGGGTGCGTAATGTCTAATTTAGATCATGTGGAATTGGGCAAAGCCTCTGAACGTGCTGAAGGCATGCTATTTACAATTCTAGAACTGGTAGCCGAAGGAACTAAGGAAGCATTGGGTGATGATGCCGCTACGAAATTGGGTCTAGATGTTATAGACACCGTTCGTACAACGTTTGGCGGTGAGTATGTTTATGTATGTAAAGGCCGCAAGTTAGATGCAATGCTAAAGAGTAATCAAATGTGGGCTGAGTTTAGAGGCAATAACCACCGTGAACTTGCCAAAAAATTTGGCTGCTCAGTTCAATGGGTTTATACGGTGATCAGAACCAAAAACATGATCCTATATGGTGATGCTCAGGGCGACTTATTTGAAGGGTGTAATAATGAAGGACAAGCAACATGCTAATAAAGGAAGAACAAGAGCAAATAGCGCTACAATATATAGCTGGTTTTTTAAATTCATATGGCTGCAATTCGCTTGATGATGTTGAGGACGCTTTACAGCATTTGATTGATACAGCTATAGTGACTCAATCGCAGTATAGAAATGGTCAAGCTGAAAAAGCTGCGTCTATTAACTAAACCAAAAGGCGGCGCAAATTTCAGCGCGCCGCTGACTTTCATAATGTTTAGTAGCTTATTCGGGTATGAGCTAGAAGCGGACATAAGAAATATTGATTTACAGAGGGCATATGGAGCAAATATACGAATGGATAAAAATATTAGGTGGTAGTACAGTTCTGATTTCTACAAGTGCATTTATTGCCAAATTGCTCGTTGAAGTTTCCTTTACAAAAGCACTTGCCACATTTAAATCTGAGTTTGAAGCGGAAATTCGTAAACGTGAAAAGTCGGTTGAAAAGCTGGAGGAGCTTCACGGTCTGTTAATGGAAATGTATCTTCGACTTTATGTTAAGCATTGCGATGTCATTGAAATGGTCAAGAAAGGTGCAACTGTCGAGCATGTAAGAGAATATCTCGGCCATCAAGATATGGGGCAAGAAGCATTTATTTTACAGAGCAGGGTAAAATCTCTTGCTGCCATTTATGCTAGAGAGATTAATACAGACACTTCAGAGAAAACTGGTGAGTTGGTGAAACAAGTTAGTGTGTTTGCTTCAAAACATAGAGAAAAATCATTAAATTCGGATGATCTTGATGCACTGTCCAACAAGTTAGAAGAATTCAGGTTATCTGCAAATGATTACATGAGTAAAATCTGTGACTTAATTCACAGAAAATCTAACAAGCAAATTCACCCGACTCCTAACAACGAAGTTGCTGAGTAGAGTGTTTCAACAGTCCGCTCGTAGCTCATGAGCGGCCGTTAGATCTGATTGAGCCCTATTATCGAATCTAACAGTTCTAGTTAGGGGTTATTCACATAATGTGAAACCAAGTTTAAAATAGTGTCTCACTCAATCCCGTACATTCCCAGATGATCCCGGAGTTATCGCACAATCCTATAGTTAGTTTTCGTACATTAGATCACAAGGTGAAGGGAGCGACTTCACAGCTGCTAAGCCATACTCCCTCAGTTAAGTAGGCGAGTCCCTCAGCAACAGCTAAACTGGCTCATCTCACCTTGCGCAAAAGGAATGTAAGCACTTCGTGCTTTGTCATTAAACTTTTGGTGACCTTACGGCAAGATAGCGCAAATAAGTAAAAACCATCCGGCATACTTGATTGCAACCTAAACAACTAAGGTGTGATCAATGAATACCACAACATCATTAGAGCAAATTAAAG
>NZ_JAAUWV010000111.1 GCF_014694405.1 Pseudoalteromonas sp. S16_S37 | reverse complement strand
CGTATCGAACGCTATCAAGCCGCTAAGCTTGCCAAAGACAAGCAAGGGCTAAGGGAGTTTGGCCCACGGCCACAACACAAAACTGTAGTGAGCTTTCTCGATGACGAGATAAACCAAAAACTGTTAAACAAAGGCATAGACCCAGCACGAACGCTGATTTTATCTGAGCGCGCACTTGCTCATGCGCACAGTGAAAAGCATCTAGCCAGTGGCCAAGCACTTGCTATTAACGAGTACGCCAGCTTAAGTGCTTGGATAAACACCAGCGCTGCACAAGTGCTTTGGGAGCCTGCACGCAACGAGGTGCTATACATCGTCAATCAAGGCGCACAATCCATAAAAGTGGTTGTAAGGTTTGAAGATAAAGGCGCGCAGTTAGATACGGTTATCAATGTATTTAAAGTTGAAAGCTCAGCAATTGAGCAAGGTGAAATTGGGGGCTTGTATGAAAGGTGGCGATAGGGTGAGACTCGAACTCACATCATATATGTGTTGCATATAACCGTTACCCGTTGGAAACACTACCACCACCAACAATTATTACTCAACTAACTAGTGATTACAATATGACCAGCAAAATAGCCATACTCACGCATGGCGATGCAACCCAAGTGCTCAACGAGATAGCAGCAAAGTTTAACGACCTCAGCGAGCCAATGAACGAGATAGCCGCAATTTTAGAGGGCGCAACAGAAGACGCCTTTGCCCAAGAACGCAGCCCTGTTACAGGCGAAGCATGGCCTGCACTAAGTAAAAACTACCTAAAACAAAACCCCAAACGTGTTGGCGGGCAAATGCTACAGGTCAGCGCTGGCGGCTTAGCAGCCAGCATAGCAGCCGATAGCGGCGCGTTATGGGCTGAGATAAGCAGCAATAAGCCTTACGCCCCCATTCATAACTTTGGCGGCTTGCCAGAATTTGCACCGGGACCAGCGGCCATACCTCAACGTGAATACATTGGGGTAAGTACGGAAGGCGAACAAGATATTTTGGGGGCGCTGGTAGATTACTTTACCGAAAGTTAAAAACGCCTCAGACGCACACTGAGGCGTTTAAAGGTATCGAAGTACTAGCTGTGGGTGTTGTGGTTGGGGTTTTATGCGTTAGGGGTGTTTAGAAACGTTTCTGCACCTAAATAAGGTAACTGCTTGTTCAGCACAAATATTAATATGTATGATTGTAGCCTCTCAACCAACGAGACTTCTGGAAAATTTAAGAGGCTAAGTAATGGACTATATAAAATTAAAACACGGTAATGATAATTACAAACAGCGATTAGAAAGAACAAAGAATGATACCTATATAGAAAAAATAGAATTAGAAGGAATACATCGTCGCTATAATCTAAAAGTAGAATTTAACAAATCACTAAACATTCTTTATGGGCAAAATGGTACAGGGAAATCAACCCTCATACATATCATTTCAAATCTTGCAAATTGCGATTTCATAAGGTTTGCTTTTATAGAATTTAAACGTATCCAGATACTATACTCAAGCGGAGTGGAAATTATTTTAACGCAAGAAGCTATTCCAGATATTATTGATAAAAGAATAGTAGTCAGCGTACCTTGTGGAGAGTCTTTAGTATTTACAAAGCGCCAAGCCATGGATGAAATAAGAGATACTGAAGATGAACGATACGGAAGCGCGGCAGCATCTGGTATACAAATGGCGTTAATGGATTTCATTGAAAAAAACGACCTTGATCAAATTGCCGCATCCTATTTTCCTGCTTTTAGAACCATGTTAGAGGCTTGGAGTTCGAGGAAGGAGGGTAGATTAATCAATAGCTCATCCCGAAAAGTAAACGTTACTTCATTTGCGCGAGAGCTTTTTGGCCCATTTTTACCAAATTTAAACTACCCATCACCACTAGAAATAGAAAAAAAATTACACGACGAAGTTAGAGATTGCGAAGTAAGTATTGCAAGATATGAAAGCTCTATTTTTTCGACTTCATTTATCAAAGTTTTTTCTTCTCTAGTTAAAGATACTGATAATGAATTAGATCCTACCGAACTACTTCAAGAAATATTTCAACTGACAAAAGACTCTACGTCAAACAAGCTCGGTGGAGTTCAAGATCACTCCGATATCTATGGCAGTTTGCGTACATATGTTAAAGCTTCCAAATCATCCCCTCTACAAAAATCCGCATCGGGAGCTTTAAAAGTTTACAGAGACGCGCTTAAAGAACGTAGAGATTTCCAAGAGAAGGCCTTTGACACAGTCAACTCATACTTTGATGTTGTGAACTTCTTTTTAGATAAGAAAAAACTGTCGTACGAAACCGAGAGGGAGCGCAAAGGCCCTAGAGTCAGCTTAAAGTTTCCGGATGGCACTAGGAGCCGAATAATGGTCATGTCTTCTGGTGAACGGCAATTACTCACTATGTTGTATGCAGTTAATAAAATGAGTCAGTTTTCCACGGTGCTAATAGATGAACCTGAAATATCTTTACATATTGATTGGCAAGAAGAGCTATTAGGAAAAATGATGGAGCAACTTGGGGATAGGCAAATAATTGTGTGTACCCACTCTCCGTCTATTGCCACTGATTTCGAAGAATATATGAAAGAGATTGCGCCTGACTTTATAGATTCTGACTTAAGTTCAGAAGAGCTCAATCTTACAGATGATGAGGATGAGCACCAATGAGTTCAAAAGAAAACCAATATGATATAAATACGTATAAAACAAAAGTAAGGATGAGCTCTAAGGTGCGTATTTTAGTAGAAGGGCCTGATGATAAAGCTCACATAGCGAACCTCCTCAAAACAAAGAAAACACGAAAACAGTTTAAAATTGACGTGGCACATCATATAAGCGGTGATTGTGAAAAGACTCGCCAAAATAACAAAGAACGAATATTGAAAATACATTCTCTTTGTAAAGGCAAACAATATTTTTCAAACTTGTTTTATTTATGTGATAGAGAGTTCTACAAATTTGATATTGATGAAAGAATCGAAGATCAAATGATTACTCATGAGGTAGATAGCAACTTAAATTGGACGATTGGCCACTCAATAGAAAATTACTTTTTAAGCCCTGAAATAATTGCAGATGCATATAGAGAGCTGGACCCCATTGGTTGGACACATAAGCTAACTTTTTAAGTGGTTGATCCAGTCATGCCGCGTATCTTTGCTTACCGAAGTAAACTTCATCAGGTGTTAGTTCGTTTAGCCC
>NZ_JAAUWV010000110.1 GCF_014694405.1 Pseudoalteromonas sp. S16_S37 | reverse complement strand
ACAACACCACAATTCATTGCGGCATAATGGCGTTGATTTGCTAAAAAATCTGCAAACTCACCATAATCATAAGCATGAACTTCTATCAATGACATCGGAACAGTATCGCGTGACTTTGTAAGTATGTAAGCATCACCCGTCACTTTGGTTGGGATCATAAAGTAAACACCCACTAGGCATAGCAGGACAAGCGCAAAAATTTTCATATAAAATCCTTTTAAACTTTTTGTTAATTACAGTTTCATCAAATAATCAAAGCTTTTGTGGAGCCACTTCATCTTACTAGTAAAAGTCTCATTTGTTAAACCTATGTTTATTTTTTGGCTCATGGTTTGAACTCATTTAATAAATCAAAAATGATTTAAAACACAGCATAGCTATATAAACAAAGGGTTTAAATGAATTTTTTCATAAAAACCTTGACCAAACACTATACTAAACGTTTGGCATAGTGTTATAGTTTGGTTAATGGATTAGTAACCAATCTAGCAACAGGATGTTGTATCAACTTCCTTCTGCTGAGTTTGTAACTATCACAAATTTAATTTGATATTTGAGACGTTCAAATGAAAAAGCAATTAAGTAAAACTCTGTCTAAAAAAGCCCTTAGCCACGTAGTGGGTGGGAATGGGAGTGGCAATGATCCAGCGACCCCACCTTTTAGCGCGCATAGTCACCTAGAACCACTTAGTACGCGTGACAGTGGTGGTACAGAGCCATTTGCTGTTTATTAATCTAGTTTAAAATACGTTACAACAATAAGTGATAAGCTAAGCGCTCCAAAAAATAAGGAGTAAACCATGAAGAAGTTAAAACACAAGAAGCTAACCTTTCAGCCTTTGGACCAAGGAATTGCAAAAGTTGTCGCCGCTGGGAACGGTAGCGGTAATGATCCGATTACTCAGGCTAGAGCACAGAGTGTGGCCTATCACAGTGATAACTACATCATAAAAGTTTCAAACCCTTAGGTTGTTTGGGGTGTTATCACCCCTATTTTAGAAAAGGAATTATAGGTGTTTTCTAATTATTCTGAGCTTTTGAATGAACTAAACAACTACTTATGGGTAACGACGGTTTGTTTTCCAATAGCCACGCTTCTACTAAGCCAAGGAAGTAAATCTTACTTTATTGGTGCAGTTGTTTGGTGTGTGTCTCAGTTTATTAGCTTTAGAATTGAGGAATCCCTGTGGAATTTTGCTAAAGATCACGGTGTAGTTTATTGGTTTAGCACGTTCGCTACTATTGATGCTGTAAGTATTACGCTGATTTTCTTATTGCATAATAAGTTGAAAACTAAAGTGGGGTATGAAGCTTTTAGTATTGCGCTTTGTTTTGCCTGTGTGTGTTTTGTACAGATAGCGCGTTACGTTGATGGCATTGTATTACAGACAAAAGTGCTAGGAACATTTTATAAAGTTGCAATCAATACTGGTAATCTAGTTAGCGCTATTATTTTAGCCTTACCTCTGATTGTATTTTGTTCAGTAAAGGTGAAAAGTCACCTAAGTCGTATAAAGGTAAACTAGGATGCTTACTTTAATGTATTTTATTTTTATAGTGCTTTGGGTCTTTTTCATGATGCACCGGATTGTAACGATAAAAGAAACGTCGATAAATGCAGATTCTATAGAAAATTGGCAGGCAGCAGAGCAACCTAATAGTAATGTTTATGAGCTTGAGGCGCTGAATGAAAGGAACGAGTTGTTATTGAGTGGTGAACAACTTTTGCAAAGCACACTAATAACTGATCTAGCTTTTGAAGGCTTGAGCGAGGATTCATTATTAAAGGTAACTGTAAAATACAATACCGCTAGATCAAAAAATATCTCTAATTTGGTAAAACTCGGAGTTTTAGATCCACAGATAGAAAAGTCAAAGCTAAAACGTTCAGCTTCCCATTGAGCACGTTTAGCTAGATTTGATAAGTTCAGCGATATCTGAAATGGTGCTAGACGTAACTTCACCTGTCAGCTTAGCTCGCATGATAATTTCGGCAGCTTTGATGATCGTCTTATAATTTTTCACCGCATCTAAACCATTAATAATGCTTTCACTTCCTCTTAGTTCATAGACGGTTTTTATTGCCTCACCAGCAGACTTTGCAGCAGCCTCTACAGCATAATCAACATCAATACCAGTGCTCTTGATTGTAGATAATCCCGCTCGTTGACCTGTTAAAATAAACATACAGTCAAAACCTTGCGAGCTGAGAGCTGCTAGCTTATCTGACGGAATTGGAGTTTTAGTCTCCCAACGGCCTATCTGTTTAGAAGACATACCCAAAAATGCAGCAACGTCACTTTGCTTTAGATTCAAGCGCTTACGCTCAACCCTTAAATTAATGCAGACATTTAGGTCTGATTTTGTTGATTCAATGGACATATGTGTCTACTATGTAACTGTCTTTAACCAAACCCTTTTGTTTACCGTTCGCCAAAACATCACAAAAGGGTTCATTCAAAAAGGTAGATTACTATGAAATCTCACGAAATTAAAGCTGCCATTGCAGACAAGGGGTATACATTGTCTATGATTGCTGAAGCGTTAGGCGTTAATTTAGCCTCTGTATCTGGTGTTGTTTGTGGCCATACGCAATCACGCCGTATTGCCAATGCAATCTGTAAAATCATCAATAAGCCTATTGAGACGGTGTTTCCTGACACCAAGGGCTATCACACTCCGCTGGTATTAAAAGGTGATGACCGCAAGCATGGTGTTGCAATGCTTCAGCAGCTATTGGCAGCCTCGTAAGGGCTAAGTAACCAATCAATCATCATTTGAGTTACAGAGCTTACAGGAGCCAAACAATGGACAACATCTGCTTTTGCGTAGCACAACGCAATCAATACAAACAACGCCGTGTTTTGTTGTTTGTACAATCTATCAACTACAACCCTACGCTCAATGTGAGAGTAGCAGCCCAGCTCAGTGAGCAATTGGCGCAGTTCAAATGCGTTTGTTTGAACATGTGTAACAGTATTAGGTTTATCGTCAATACACAGCCACTCAAGGCAGTTATTAAATTGGTTAACATAGTTGGTTTGCATGGTTTGATCCCCCGTTTTCAAGATGATCAAATTCTAGCCAGTACGATCCCCGTTTGTGAAGTTCCAAAAAAAGTATGTTTTTGGAATAGGTTTTTAGCGTCTTGCCACTTGCAAAATGGAGGTTGCCATGACTAAGCCAAAACGTAGGCAGTGGGGCCGCATAGTGACTCGTAGCTTGCCGGAATCGCTACAAATATGTAAAGAGCATGCCCAAGCCACTCGCAATATGAGCGTACCACGTATTGCTGATAGAACAGGCGTAAGCACAGATATGCTTTACAAGTATTTGGGTAGTGGCGATATGCCATCAAGCTTACTCATTCCGTACATGGCGGCCACTGGTAAAGAATACCCACTACAGTATATGGCGCACTCTTTAGACAAACTGTTGATAGATATGCCAAAGGGTAAAAAGCCAAGCATGCCAACACTTAACCATTTAAACCAATTTGCCAACCAAGTAATTGGTATGGTGATGCAGTTAGAAGAAGGCGGCGGTAATGCCCAGCATGTGGCCGACCAACTTGTATTACTAATGCAAGATTTAGCTTATCACAAGCTCGAAGCCGAAAA
>NZ_JAAUWV010000109.1 GCF_014694405.1 Pseudoalteromonas sp. S16_S37 | reverse complement strand
TCTCCATTTTGCAAGGTTTTGAGGGGTGAGAAAACAAACGTTGCAAAATGAGGATAGTAAGATCGTTTAGATCATCAAGAAGATCAATGCATTAAGTGATTTTCAGTGTCGACTATTTATGAGCACCGCTTTCTGTATGTTGCAGTTAGCTTGTCAACGCCTACTGACACTGTTGCAAAGTTGCAGCACGCTTTCAATAGCGTACATCAAACACAAAAAAGCCAGTGATAGAGTGACCAGCACTGGCTTTTCATTAAAATAAATTTTTGGCTTATCGGTTATAAACCTGCTTTTTTTGCGCGCGCTGAATGTAGTTTTTTGTAGCTATCTATCAATCGCAGGTGTTTATCTAAACCATCTAAGTTCATGTTGGTAGGTGTTAGTCCATAAAAACGTACATCGCCGTTAACAGAACCCACAACATTATCCATTATTTCTTTTGAGAACATGCGTTCAAAATTAGTAATGAAGTCTTCGAGTTCTAACTCTTCATCAAGTACAACTTCTAACACTGCATGTACAGCTTGATAGAACAAACCTCGCTCAACGGTGTTGTCATTGTATTGTAGGAATGATTCTACCAACTCAATCGCATCTTCAAGTTCGCCAAGTGCCAGATAGATCAAAATCTTCAGCTCTAGGATCGTTAGCTGACCCCACACAGTATTCTCATCAAACTCAACACCAATGAGCGTGATAATATCGATATAGTTATCAAGCTGACTTTCTTCTAAACGCTCAACTAAATTTGCAAGCTGCTCATCGTTAAGCGAATGTAGGTTCAGAATATCCTCTCGATAAAGCAGTGCTTTATTGGTGTTATCCCAAATCAAGTCCTCTACTGGGTATATTTCAGAATAATCGGGTACCAAAATACGACAGGCAGTGCCTAAGTCTGAAAACTCAGCAACGTAACACTCTTTGCCTAACTGTTTCAAAATACCAAATAAGGTGTCGCATTCTTCTTCGTTTGTCCCCGAGAAGTCCCACTCAACAAAATCATAATCATGTTTGGCGCTAAAAAATCGCCAAGAGATCACACCGGTTGAATCAATAAAGTGCTCAACAAAGTTTTCTGGTTCAGAGACTGCAAGGCTATTAAACGTAGGCTTAGGTACATCATTTAAGCCTTCAAAGCTTCTACCTTGTAATAGCTCAGTTAAGCTGCGCTCTAATGCCACTTCAAAACTTGGGTGTGCACCAAATGAAGCAAATACACCACCTGTTTTTGGGTTCATAAGGGTTACACACATGACAGGAAACTGCCCGCCTAACGAAGCGTCTTTAACCACCACCGGAAAGCCCTGTTCTTCTAACCCTTTAATACCCTCAACAATGCTTGGATATTTATTGAGTACCTCTGCAGGTACATCTGGCAACACTATTTCTTGCTCAATGATTTGGCGTTTAACCGCACGCTCAAATATCTCAGACAAGCATTGTACTTTTGCTTCGTTGAAGTTGTTACCCGCACTCATGCCGTTACTTAAGAACAAGTTTTCAATCAAGTTTGATGGGAAATAAACCGTTTCACCATCAGAGTGACGAGTATATGGAATAGAGCAAATACCACGGTCGGCATTACCTGAGTTGGTGTCAATTAAGTGCGAACCGCGCAATTCCCCTTCAGGGTCATAAATTTCTAGGCAATACGGGTCTAAAATTCCCGCAGGTAACGAATCATCCTCTTCTAATTTAAACCACTTTTCGTTTGGATAATGAACAAACTCGCTATTGGCAATCTCTTGACCCAAAAATTGGTCGTTATAAAAGAAGTTACAGTTTAAGCGTTCAATAAACTCACCTAAAGCCGAGCATAACGCGCTTTCTTTTGTTGCCCCCTTACCATTGGTAAAGCACATTGGCGATGCAGCATCACGAATATGTAAAGACCAAACATTGGGCACTATGTTACGCCAAGATGAGATCTCAATTTTCATACCGAGCTCAGCCAAAATGCTGGTCATATCGGCGATTGTTTGCTCAAGCGGTAGGTCTTTACCTTCGATAAACGTTGTTGACGCACCATCTGGTTTGGTCATCAACATTGCTTGCGCGTCTTCGTCTAAGTTTTCAACCGTTTCAATTTTAAACTCTGGACCCGTCTGCACGACTTTTTTAACCGTACAACGGTCAATCGATCGTAAAATACCTTCGCGATCTTTTTCTGAAATGCTCTCAGGTAGCTCTACTTGAATTTGAAAAATTTGGTTATAACGGTTTTCTGGGTCAACGATGTTATTTTGTGACAGTCTAATGCCTTCGGTGGGGATCTCACGAGCATTACAGTACACTTTAACAAAATAAGCTGCACATAAAGCTGATGACGCTAAAAAGTAATCAAATGGGCTAGGAGCTGAGCCATCACCTTTATAACGAATTGGCTGATCGGCGATTACCGAAAAGTCATCAAACTTGGCTTCTAATCTCAAGTTATCGAGAAAGTTAACTTTAATTTCCATTACATGATCCCATGTTTGTGCTGATGTATAAAAAATTTAGAAAATCACGACATCAGGCTATAAATCTCATAACCACAATTATCTGCTTTTTCACGTCATTAGTCTTGGGTTAATTGAAAAAACCACCATTTTATCACTGATAATCTAGTAATTGGGTGACATATCTTAACTTTTAAAGCTCAAGAATTGTTTAGATGTGTGTAAAAGCGCCAACAAGAATGCTAGCGATTCATTCCTTATCTGATTCAAGTAATGCAAATGCACGTTTAAGAGAAGCAATTGTTTTTTTAGATGTGGTTAGACTCGCTACGACAAAAAGTTCATGCGTATCGTTTATAGCGGATTGTCTTTTATACTGGTTTGCAGGCTTTCCATCGGTTTGCTGTGTGGGAGTATGAGATGCAAACATAGTGTCTACTCTGCCCTTATCAAGCATTTGCCAAGCGCTCGCCATATCAGCTACCAGTACCAAATTTTTCCCAACTTCAAACCCCAAACTTCTGAGTTTACTCTCTTCATAACTGCCTCGAATAGCAACCGTTGTGTATAAAAGTGCCTGCTCCATGCTATTTAATTCCAGTGACGTATTGCCTCGAGTATAAAAATCATACTTGAGTGTCGTTAATTTAAACAGCCAGTGAAATAACGGCTCACGCTTTTGTGTTTTTGCCATTGAGAACAAAATAGTATTAGGCTGGGTTAATGCCATTTCATAAGCGCGTGCCCAAGGAATGATGTCAATACTTGCTTCAAACCCAGCCATTCGCAAAGCACTTTTCACTGTAAAAACAGCGCTGCCAGACACTTCTTTGTCATTTGTGACTACCGTGTAAGGGGGGAAATGTTCGGTATATACATACAGCCGAGAGCGTTTTGCCGCTGATTCACTAGGCGTAAATAACAAAGAAAAATAAAGTAAAGCTAAAACTGAGCGCACTATCGCCGACTTTTATAAGCTAATTCCTTGCTAAGTCTAGTTTCACCTGTTGTTAATACCAAATACATCGCAGCTAAAATTTACCTACGCGACAAAAAAATAGTGAGTAAAATACACTCACTACAAAAGACAGGGCCCGAGCACACTTTGTTAATTCCTGTTAACCAAACAAAAGCTCTGCTCTAAAATCATCGTCAAAACTAGCAGCAACGAGCTTGCTGCGAATTGAGCCTTTGCTTTTTGTGTGC
>NZ_JAAUWV010000108.1 GCF_014694405.1 Pseudoalteromonas sp. S16_S37 | reverse complement strand
CGACGAAATTACTTGCTTCATCTATGCGTTAACTCACTCAACTTAAAAAGAGAAAATTATGGCTCGAAAAAAAGCAAAGATTTTTATGGTTTAACTTGACGTGGGGAGTCATACCAACGCCCGCTTAAGGGGCAGCCAACGCTACTACCAACTTCCCGCATAACACCGTAACCACAAAAAACAACGCATAGTAAAAATGCCACACGTTGGCTGTCCCTCTTGAAGCGTTTGTTATGCTAATTGTCTTGCAATGACCTTACTGATGAGTTTCATCAATTTTTTCATATAACTTAGCGATATGTTCATTGGTTTCAGTTGCGTTTAATTGCTGGCGACTCTCGATTACTTGGGTATTGTACTCAACAAGCTTTTGAATAAAGACGTCAAAAAATCCAAGCGGTGCTATTAGTGTAACAACAATGGAAATCAACATAATCTCAAGAAGCCAAGCTTTAAAGAAAAAATATGACAAGACTAGAGTTAAGGCCATAAAGATCTTAAACAGCTTCGTAAACTTGCTTAATTTAAGTGCTAATTCAATATCACCAGTTAGTAACTTTTCAGCATATTTATTCACATTGGTTCCTTACTCAAAATTAGCATAACGCTTTGCTAAGCGGCAATAAAATAGTTGGCTAAAATTAGCGAGGAACGAGCAAAAGCCAACTGTTTTTTGTCCGTTTGAGCAACTTGTTATACACAATTAACTCGGTTCCGCAGATAGCACATAGAAATACTCTATTTCATTATTAGACTCAGTCTTTGTTGTAAAGACTGAGTTATTAAATATATACCAATCCTCATCTTCCATATCATGATAAATAATTGACCATGCTTTAGATGAAGTATCAGTACCCATAAATTCACACATAGTAGAGGCGCACTTTACTGCGCTCAAATTTACGCTAGAAGCTAACTCATGTGACGAAAAGTAATCCCACACTTTCTGTTCTAGCTCACTTGCCCAATCTAAATTTATTTCTTCAGACTGTAATTTGTGAAAGTTATCTGCAAAGTATCCTGTTTGATCCGATACAAATTCTGAATAAGGATATGGTAATACTGATGCGTCTGTATTAGTAATGACAGATTCTGGTACTTCCAATAACGAGTGTTCAGGTTTTGATGAAAAAGAGTCAACAATATTGTTTTTTACCTCTCTCTTTGAAACATCAATCTTGTTAGTTAAAGTATTGGTTTCACTATATTTAACTAATTCAGGGGATTCATTGTCAATTATTGTAGCAACATACCCCTTATTTTCTGTATTTTGTGCTTCAATTGGTACATTTAAACCTCTTACTAAATACCCAGCAACAAAACCAATAGAGACTACAATTAACAGTTGATAATGCTTCATAACCTTTCCTTGTGTATAACGCTTTGCTAAGCGGCAATAAAATAGTTGGCTAAAATTAGCGAGGAACGAGCAAAAGCCAACTGTTTTTTGTCCGTTTAAGCAACTTGTTAAATGGCACCTTACAGAGTGCACAAATAATAATAGCCTGATGAGTGAACGAAACTATCTTTACAAACCTCTTTTGCAAAAGTTTCGTTTTCGATATAAACGTCAAGTTGATTATCCCTAGTCTCAAGCACCATGTTCCCACATTGATTTTGAGTAACATAATCCAAATTTCGACTTGTCCATGCAGAATATGCTAGATGTTCTGATGGGGCGCAGCCAAAAAGAGTTAATTTAGGCTCCATTGTGTTTAAAAAGCTATAGTCACGGCCTGACTTTCTGCCATGATGTGGTGCGAGCAAGAATTTACAGTTTTTAATATCTTCTTCATAATTTTCTAGTATGTATTCCCATGTTTTATCATGAGCGTCTCCCGCGACTATGATATTGCCACCAGAACTTCTATAAAGAATAACATAGGAGCAATCATTAAAATCCCCGCTGCTATTTGCCTCATCTACCAATGCTTTATCAGGGGCTAAAATATAAAGTCCGTCACCACCAGTAGTTCCATCTGCATTCTTATTCGCATTGGGGAACCTAGCGCCCGCCAAATTTGAAAGTGATGTTACACCGTCTTCCTTGCCATTTTTAAACTTAACATACCTATCCCAATCAGCTTCTTTATAAGGGCTACCATTAAAATCAGGTTTATCTTTCTTTGCGCCAGTATCCCAAAAGTTATTAATCGTAACGCAATCTGCTAATTGGTTAAATCCATCTAAGTGATCCATATCAGGATGGGTTAAAATAAAACGATGGACGCTATTAACGTTCATATTATTTTGTAAGTATTCAATTGGATTTGTTGGCTTTTTACACATGCCATAATTACCTTTAGGTTTTGAGATTCCTAAAGATTTACTTCTAGATTCAACCAGCTCGATTTCCGTATCAATATTTCCAGCACAAATATCTATCATTGTTCTTAAACCGCTGGCATGTTCAAAAATAGTGCAATCACCACTTTTAACATTTAATAAATGAATTTTAGACAAAACTATTCCTTTTTATCGCTATCTATAGCTGTTCTTGATTTTTCTATCCCAAAAGTTGCTTTAGCAATTTCTTCTATTTTTACAACAAACTTATCCACATTCAGCCCTGCAATAAACGCAAATGCTAAAAAACCAAAGTCGCCAGAGTTTGTTTCTTGAGAAGCTTCTAAAACAACTAATCCGGCCTTTAAAAAAATATATGCTGCAACTCCACTGAGTGCACTTGTAATCGGACGAATGTAATACCAAGTTTCCCAATCTTTATCCCATGATTTCCGAACGCATTTGTTTAGATATATGGCTCTAAGGCAGTAAAGTACGCCACCAATAGTGGCTATAAGAACACAATTTACCGCTAAAATATAATCAGTTAGCCATATAGGGTAATTTCCTATTGGGCCTTGAATCCATATAAAGCCAATAAGTAATAGAATAAAGATCTGGTAGGTAACTACTTTCTTCAATGGTATCTCCTTGCCATTTAACGCCCCACTAAGAGGCAAATGATAGTTGGTTGTAATAGAGAGCGAAGCGAACAAAACCAACTGTTATTTGTCCTGCTTGAGTGGCTTGTTAGGCAACTCTTTGATGCATTAAATAAAACTTGTCTTCTTGTTCAATTATTGAAAATCCATTGGCCTTATAAAAGGATAGTGCTCTATTATTTGTTTTAAAAACGCGCAATGATAATGACTTATTTAAGAGTAACTTTCTAAGTATGGTTAAGGCGTGACTGCCAACACCTTTAGAGCGGAATTTTTCATCGATTATAAACATCATGATATAAGCTCCATCTTTCTCTTCTGTAACTTGGAAATAGCCAATTCTTTTTTCTGCGTTAAAAAGTATATAGTTTACGCTTAAATTCCATCGTTCTTCAGAATCACTAATTTGCCAATCTTGATCCCACCCCCAAAGAGTTTCAATATGAGTTTTCATAGAATCGGAATACAACTCGAAGAAATACTTTTTGTCATGCTCTTTCGCGATTTGAGTGCTGAGATTCACAATTGATTTCCTAGTTGCCTAACGTTTTAGTATTTATGCGACACGTAGTTTGTGTTGCATAATCGCTTGTTGGGCTGAGGCGCTACCTGCTCGATGTGTCAGAGTTGGTGCTCTTTATGCTATGGGAATTTGCTTTTTATGGCCTAAACGATATCTTGCCAATTTCATTGGCGTGTCTATCGTATCTAAGCTG
>NZ_JAAUWV010000107.1 GCF_014694405.1 Pseudoalteromonas sp. S16_S37 | reverse complement strand
ACGAAAATTGCGTCTAAGTTATTCATGCCCTTGTCCTTGGTAATCTTATGTTTCTTGGTCGAAAGATCTGATCACCACAAGGGCTTTTAGTTCATTTTCTTATGCGCAGCTCAGGTTAGATAGATATTCTTCGGTGGTACAGACTTTGTAGTTAAACTGCGTAAGGGCTCTGCCAACGTAGTTTGAGTCAATTTGTTTGCTCGATGCTCTAAATCCTAAGTCAAATCCTTGCTCTACTAAATCAATGTTTTCGTCACCTAGATGAATATCTAATTCAATGTCTGGGTTTTGCTCCATAAAGTCAGCAAACATAATAGATAGATCGGTAATACCAAGTGCCATAGGCGCATTTATCTTTAATTTCCCCTTAATATTTTGCTGCAGATCCTGCGCAAAAATGTCTGCTTCATCTACCTTTTTAAGGATCTCTCTTGCACGCTGCAAGTAACCTTGACCAATGTGGGTAAGCTGCACGTTGCGCGTCGAGCGATGTAATAAACGCACGCCCAGTTCATTTTCTAGCCTGCTTATCTCTTTGCTGATCATAGATTTTGAGGAGTTAGTTAGTTCCGCCACTTGCGTAAAACTGCCTAAGTCTGCAAGGCGAATAAAGAGTTGAATCGCTCGTAGTTTATCCATCTGTCTAATCCATCAAGTGTATTTTTGTTCTCAATGTGAGAACAGTACATGCACATTATCGCTATATATGAAAATAAACAAGCGGCTTACTATTTACTTGCGCTTTTTAAATAAGCGACCAATAGCAAATCAAAGATTAGGAGAAAATGATGTATACCTTGTATTACTCACCAAGAGCTTGTTCATTAGCAACGCAAGTTATTTTACGAGAACTAGGGCAAAATATTGAAATTATAGATAAAAGCAAAGTTAGTAATTTTAACGCTATCAACCCTGTTGGCAGTATTCCCGTATTAGTTGACGATGGAGAAGTGCTGACTGAGGGCGTTGCTATCTTGCTTTACATATTGCACAAACATCACAGTCCAATGCTTCCTAGTGACCCGCAGGGGTATCAGCGCGCGCTGCAAGAGATGTTATTTGCCAATGCAACGATGCATCCAGCTTACTCAAAGCTGTTCTTTATTGCGAATAATGTTACTGATGAACAAACTAAACATGATTTGTTGCATAAGGCATCGTTACGTATCAATGAGCTATGGCAAGTCGTGGAATCTCGCTTGCAGAGCGGTGACTTTTTAGGTGGCGAACAACTATCAGCCGCTGATGTTTTACTGACTGTTTATTCTCACTGGGGTAGCTTTTTTGCCGTTGACATTGTGATTGGTAAGCAAACTTGCGCGATGATACAGCGTGTAGAGGCAAGGGCGAGCTTTCAACAATCATTAGCAGCGGAGCAGGCACAATGATGTTCGCTGAAACCATGGAAGTGATGTATGAAAGCTAAGCAAACTCAAAGCAATGATTTGGCAGCCATCATATCGCTTATTACAAAATACTTTGATGGCTTGCATTATGGCGATACTCAGTTGCTGGCGAGTATTTTTCATCAAGATGCTTGGTTAAAGGCACCTAACAGTCGCAGAACGCTCAACCAGTGGTTGGTAGATGTTGCTGGGCGTCCTGTTCCAGAAAACCAAGGGTATGCTTACGACTACGCCATTTTATCAGTAGAAGTTGTGCAAGATCAGGCCATGGTAAAAGTGCATTGCCCACTGTTTAACTACAACTACATAGACTTTTTGGGCTTACTCAAAGAGCACGGTAATTGGTTGATAGTAAACAAAATGTATACCAATGTTGTGCGTTAAAAGCGAACAACATTTAATTAATTAGAGAGACAATATGCCTTACATTAACGTGAAAATTACAGACGAAGGGGTTACTTGCGAGCAAAAGCAAGCCATTATCAAAGGCTGTACTCAGGTGATGATAGATGTACTTGATAAAAATCCGCAAACGACCTTTGTGGTTATAGAAGAGGTAAACACAGACAATTGGGGAATTGGTTTTGAACAAGTGACTCAGCTTAGGCAAAACCAAGGCTAATAATGTGTGATATATGAACGCGCAATCGTCAGGTTAGGTCTAGCTCTTAACCTGACTTTTGCGTATGTTACAAGCTGAATACGCAGTAAATTAACTTAGCATAATTGCCATAACAGTTTAGGAGTAAAGTGCATGTATAAGTTTAATGTTTTTGGCACTGTTATGTCGGTAGTGCGTAAAAATGACGAGTGGCAGCTGTTTAAAGAATCAGCTTCTGGTATGCGAGCTAGAGTGTATGACGTGGTGTTTCCAACAACGATGGAGCCTGATGAATTTGCTCAGTACCTCGATGATATTTATCATGAATTGTCGAGTACTAAACATCCAAGAGTCGTCTCTTTAACGCCATAAATACAGCGTGATTGTAAGTCGTTTTATTGTTTGTTTTATTGAAATACAGATGTTTTTATTAGAGTTTAACAAAAAGTAGTTTGCTATCCGTTGAGTAGTTCAGTGCGTCTGAGCTTCGTTAGTTGCCAATAACCGATATCGCCGAGGGGTAATTTGTGCCATCTGTTGTAGTTCTCTGGTCATATGAGCTTGGTCGGTAAAGCCATTTATATAGGCGACATCTGCAAGCGATAATGTTGGGTTGGCTTTTAGTACTTTCAGAGTCTGATGCACTCTGATCACTCTTTGAAGATGTTTGGGCGTAATGCCAAGCCATTTTTTAAAGTCTCTTTCAATCTGCCTTAGGCTAACGGGGGCTGCTCCAAATAGTTTACCCTCTTTGCTGGTTTTTATTCTTTCAATGGATAATTTAAGCGTATCAGGCAGCTTAGATAATTTCGGTAAGTTTTCAGATAACCAGCGGTACGCCGCAACTATTTGTGCTTGCGGAGTTGGCTTTACAATAAGCTTGCTAAATATATCCTTGTATAGGTTATTTGCTTTGGCATTTGGGTTTAATAACGTTAACTGCGGGTATTGAGTGTCTGCAATGGTTCTGCCCACTGACGGGTGAAACCTTATTCCCACCATATGACTGCCTGCAGGTAGAGTGATAAGTGCTGTTTTAGTACTGATCGGCTGTGTTATTACGCCAAAAGGCAATGTGACATTATCAACATGGATGGCGTTGCCAAGGTTGAAAACCAAACCACTACAGCCATCACAATTAAGATATTGAAGCATAGGCTCAGACAAGGTATGCGCCGTACGAGCGACCCAAATGGCTTGAACGTAGGGCGATAATCTACCTGTTGGTTTGTAAATATTAAAACTAAATCCTGAGCCCACCGATAAAAATCCTGTTAGAAAAGGCTTGGGTTAAATGCCTTAGTCATTTTGTTCCAACTATTGATCGCATTCACCGCAATTGTCAAATTCACCAAATCTTCATCCGTGAAAACGGTTCTCGCCTTTGCGAAGTCGTGCTGTGATACGCTTTGCTTTTGTGTCAGTAACTCTGCCCACTCTAAAGCACAACGCTCAATATCGTTATACAAAGGCATTCCCCGCCAAGCACTTAAGCCGATGATCCGCTCGGTACTTTCGCCTTGGGCTATCGCCTCTTTACTATGTATGTCGATACAAAATGCACATTGATTTATTTGCGATACACGCAGTTTTACCAGCTCTAGTGTCGTGATTGAGAGGGTGTTACTTGTCTCAAATTGCTCTTTTAAATAGCGCTCTTGAGTGAGCAAAATATCCAGAGCTGGACCCCATTGGTTGGACACATAAGCTAACTTTTTAAGTGGTTGATCCAGTCATGCCGCGTATCTTTGCTTACCGAAGTAAACTTCATCAGGTGTTAGTTCGTTTAGCCCTT
>NZ_JAAUWV010000106.1 GCF_014694405.1 Pseudoalteromonas sp. S16_S37 | reverse complement strand
TGAATTGTTGAATTGTTGAATTGTTGAATTGTTGAATTGTTGAATTGTTGAATTGTTGAATTGTTGAATTGTTGAATTGTTGAATTGTTGAATTGTTGAATTGTTGAATTGTTGAATTGTTGAATTGTTGAATTACATTATGCGCTATTAAAAAATACGACTCAGAACGTAGTGATTGAAGTATGCATTTATAAAATGATAAATTAAAATAAAAGTTTTATACTTCAGGCTGGACCAGTTATAAAATAGCACAAGAACCTCTTCACTGGTCATAATTTATTATAGATTTAAAGTCACATGCAAAAGCTTGCAATAGGACTAGATACTGTGATTTGGTATATCTATTAAGTAGTCTGTAATTCCTATATCAATACCCAATTGAGTTAGTAGTGTTGTAACCTGCCCCCGATGATGAGTTTGATGGTTAAATAGATGGCTAACTAGTTCCGAAAACTTTTTAGTACTCACTATTCCCCTCGAGTTTTTATAGCTCAAGCAACGCTCTATATCAGCTTCATTCACCTCATTGACAAGCCAAAACTCAATTGTTGAGTCAACTTTTTTCCTTATATGTTCTAACGGCTCTAGTGAAGCAAATAATATTTCATCCAATTTTTTGGGAGTGGGAAGAACAATTAATAACTCACTCAATGCAGTGTATAACTCAGAGTGCTTAGAAAAGCGGCTTAACCATATAATATCACCAACTAAAATATGATTAACTGTACCCATTAAAGACCCAAAAAAAGCACCTTTATTTTGATGAAGCACTTCTTCAGGTAACTCCCTCATACTATTAAATACCTGTGCATTCATTCTTGAATTATATTTTGACATTAATATGAAGTGTTCTAAATAACTCAAAATCACCTCCTTCTTACTGTATTGTTGTGATAAAACTCGCTATGAGTATTAATTAAGTGGAATCTATACACTAAAAAACTCCTTTCAGAGTGCTCGTTACTGTATAACTTTTCCGCTTCCAATCTAAAATTTTCGATAATTGAAACCATATAATTACAATCGAGAGAGTGATAGAAAGTAATGCTAAAACACCGTGCAAAGTTTTGATTATTGAATCAGGTGCGCCATTAAATAAATAGTGAAAAAATTTTGCCAAAGTATTTCCGCCGTTTTAATAATGGTTCGTTAAGCACTCGTAGATGCTGATGTTGCTGTTTATTCACTTTCTCCATTAAGTCACTGATGCTGGGGGTGACGTTTACGTTATCTGCGCAATGCTCACTAGCTCTTACATTTTTTAATTTACTGAGCAAGAATTTAAGTACCTTCTTAATAGATGTTAACTTCTCTCCACGCTTATGGCTACTACGGCATGCCACTGTTCCAATAATCACGCTCGCTGAGTTGGTAAAGATGATTTAAAACAACACCTTACTATTAATAATGCTTTTTCATTAACCGCAATATCTTTGAAATTACAACCTAACATATAAAACGGATAAAACGGATAAAACGGATAAAACGGATAAAACGGATAAAACGACGTAATAAAAAAAGAATAAGCCTACTTCATAATAATGAGTTAAAACCATCGTACCTCCTTGAACATTGGTAAACTTTCAAAAACAGCTTAAGCCCGCTACCCCCAGTGCTTTTTACACAGATTTATAAACCCTAATGAAGATTCTGATAGGTTCGAACCACTGCGATAAAAAATACCAATCTCCCTTTCAACCATACTGTAACTCCAATCAGGAATAACCTCTAAGTCATATGTGCCGCCCAGCCGCTCAATTACTTCACCACTTAAATAGCAAACTCCATTACCTAAAGAAACCAACTTCAACCTTAATGACAACGAGCTTATTTCGGTCACATTTAGAAAACTACTCTTAAATAGCGTAGATTCATCAGTATCATTCTCTAAAAATGATGTAAACAAAGTTGTATTATATAAAGCTGAGCTGCTCCCCGAAATAATATCTGAATAGTGTTTGTGACTTTTAGATACAACTAGCAGTTGCTTATCTTGATATAACCCGATTTGGCTCATATCTTGATAAGTCATATCAAGTGGCCCTAACCCAAGCTCTACATTGCCGCTAGAAACTAGCGCCCCGATATCCTCGCTTGGCACCTCTTTAAACTTAAGGTTGCACTCAGGCATAATGTTGTAAAACTTTGTTATTAAACTTTCAGCATGAATTTTGCTCACCTCAGAGTTCAACGCCACACTTAAGATGGGCTTTGGTCTTTTTAAATTATCAATACTACGTATTAAATTAGATTCTGCATTCAATGTACTGACACTATACAAATACACAAGCTTACCTGCTTGCGTCAACTTTTGATTTCGTCCCCTTTCAAGAATTTTCAGTCCAATTTTATTTTCTAGCCCTGATATCGACTGGCTAACTGCTGATTGAGATAAGTGCAATACCTCTGCTGCTTTTTGAAAGCCACCTTGGTCGACAACAGCTTGCAGAGCCCTTATCTCTGAACGCTCAAGTCTCATAACCATCACATCACTCACTTGAAGAATACATTGATTATATATATTTATACTTAGAATCCAATAACTTATTAGTTAAATAACAACTTTAATACCTGATAAATATATCAGTTTTACTAATACGCGTATGAAGTACTCAAAAGAAAAAACATAGGAAAATGCAATATTGAGGTTACATAAACAGTGTTTTTGGGTGTTTTCTATACTGTAGAATTTATATATATACCTTAGCATCGGGTATCGACTTAGCCATGTAAGTCAAGAGTCAAAGATAGCACGGGCAACTGTTTGAGCTTGTCCTAAAAAGTTTTGGTAGATTTAAAGTAATTTGCTTACAAAGCAAAGAAGATAAAATTATGTTAAAATTATTTATTTGTTATTTACAAAACAAGAAGCAAATCTTTTACATAACCATGAGTCTTCTTGTGCTTTTAGTTGAAAAAACGCAATAACATTTATTACTAACAGCATACAACTCGGGTGTAAATGAAGTGTATGTAAAGCTCCTGCGGAGGTCTACTTTTGATGAATAGCTCTACCTCTTAAAGAGATAATCTCTCATTTCAGGATTAGATAATAATCCCTATTGTGCACGTAAGCGTTGGGATTATTTTGTAGAACACTTGCTCTACACTAAGCCTTCGCAAGACTATCACCTGACGTTTTCTTCCGCCCCCACGCTAGCCGCTTTTCAAATATAAATAAGGGACTTAATATCCCCTATTTAATGCGTTTATGTTTATTCTGGAATACACTGCTCACCAGTACGTGAATCAAGCCATAATCTCACCGTTTTATGCCCATAACAGGTAAGTGGCTTACTACTTTTGACTCTGTATTTGAATGCGAGAACGGCACAGCTCCACTCGATAGCGGGTAATACCTAATCGGCTTATTAACCGCTACAGTATTGTAGTAATCTACTACATAACTTTTGCATCGTGGATCTGAGCTTGATGCATACCAATCTGTTTTATATTCCCGCCAGCTGTTTTTCTTAGCCACTCATCACCGAGCAAGAATTCTTGATAGGAATTGTAAAAGCACTGCTTTCTATAGTTGTAAACCTTATCCCACTCTACCGCTACAGATCTTTTTATTTCTTTCTCAACACACTAACCTGCAAGAGCAGAAACAGAGAATAGAGACATGCCAAGTAAAGACGCAAGGTATAGATTCGCTTTCATCATAATTCCCTAGAGTAATTTAATATGTGTTTTCGATAGAACCCATGTCAGGCAAAAAGCATCTTTCTAGCAAGCTGGGATACATGACAGTTTCAACACCAACAAGATGCACTTAAAGCATTGTTTTAAAAAATTTTATTGAAGAAAAGTTGACTAATTGACTATACGTAATTAACCTGAGCTGCGCATAAGAAAATGAACTAAAAGCCCTTGTGGTGATCAGATCTTTCGACCAAGAAACATAAGATTACCAAGGACAAGGGCATGAATAACTTAGACGCAATTTTCGTA
>NZ_JAAUWV010000105.1 GCF_014694405.1 Pseudoalteromonas sp. S16_S37 | reverse complement strand
CTGTTGAGTAGTAACAAGCCTAACTGCACGTTCACGAAATTCTGGTGTATAGCGATTTGATTTTTTCATAGTTCCAGTTTCTCAAGTTATTGAGTCTCTGGCAAACTCGGGGCGATTCAGTTTTGAAATTATAGACGTCGTCGAAAAGCAATTTAATGTATCAGATACTCAAAGCAATACTGATCTTTTTATTTATGCTAGGCTAACAAGCGCTAGTGAATGAGTCATAACTGAATATAAATTAGCGTAAAATTTTAACTCTCATCTAAAAGCAGGTTTTACAGTTGAAGTACCTAACACTATTGCCACTTATTTTGCTCTGTGCATGTTCTACTCCAAATCATGTAACAAACATAACCTCGAAAGATCAAGTCGTTACTTATAGTAAGCATCAAGGATATGAAGATAGATTCGATAATTTCTATAAAAAGCCTGAGCAGTATCCTTTTAGCTGTGAAACAGACTGCTACCCAAGTACAGCACTCATTGAGTGTAAAACTGAAATGGAGCAATGTAAGTATGTTGGTGAGAATAAACTTCCTTACCGCAACTTGGGTTACGAAATTCGTTGGCTAGGTCATGCAACTTTTGTAATTAAAACACCGAGTAATGAAACCATACTCATTGACCCAGTAAAACATCAATTTGATTGGCCGGTTGATTTGGGGTTTAGACTGTTAAATGGTTTTTATCGTAACGAAGTTCCGTGGCCTGATAACTTAGTAAACAACGTAGATGCTGTGATTTACTCTCATATTCATTATGATCACTTTAGTAAAGAAACTGTCAAAGAGCTGGGTAATAAAGTAGTTTATTTTACCCCTAAGGGGTTTGCTGATCACTTTCCTAATGATGGCTACAACATTTCAGAAATGCTGTGGTTTACAAAGGCCAGTTTAACAAATTCAACATTACATTTTGTACCAGCACACCATTTTAGCAGTCGCGTTGTTGTGCCCTATATTGCAGAGGATCACGATGCGAGTTTGTGGGGCGGATGGGTGATTGAGTCCAATAACACCCGTTTATTTTATGCTGGAGATACAGGGTACTCGTCACACATTAGCGAGATAGCAAAAAGGTTTAAATCTTTTGATATTTGCTTAATGCCAATCGCCTCCTATTTTCATGAAACTGCAGGTAAATGGTATCGAAAAGTGCATATGACGCCAGAAGATGCACTTTACGCCGCAGATGAACTGAATTGTAAAGTAATGATCCCTTGGGGATATGGCAATGCTTCGTGGAAAATGGGCGATAAAAGCTCTCACGCACCATTGTTTAGGTTACTAGGCCAATACCAGCAGTTAAATAGCCAAGTTCCCTTGATAATTCTAAATGAAGGTGAGCACGTGGGGTTATGAGTAGGTTCTTATGAAATAATGCCGAAAAGTACAATAGACATATCACTCTCCTTCATATTCTGTATCTGCACACGGGGCTAATGGCTTTCTTGTTGTTATGTGCTGTATCTGATACTCATTTCTACGCTATGTAGATAAGTTGCTAAGCTTCGTGTGCCAACACTTAGGGCGTCCGTCTTATCAGAGCCATATCTATAATACATATATTTATTTCATCGGTTTGTTGCGATTTTTTGACTAGCTCACTAGATAGGTGGAGCTTTATAACTATCTGTTTTATATTAAGTAAGAAAAAAATACCAATTTTTATTAAATAATTATGAAAAACACAGGAAGAGGTATATCAGAAAGTAAAATCAATAATAACTGGATAAATAATGGGCGCTATCATTTCAGGCGAAGGACTTGGTCTTTTTAACAACCACACCTCTTTACTTAATCAAAATAACCGTTCGACTTTGGGGCAAGCATCAGAAAACATCTTTGTGAATGCGGCGACGGGCAACTTGGTGTTGCAACACCAAGATGAACAGGTAAAAGGTCTTGGGTTAGGGTTGGGAGTACTGAGAACCTACAACAGTCTGGGCCATTTTGATGGCGATAATAATGACCAATGGCGCTTAGGATTTTTAAAGACGATTTCACTTGAAGGTGCTCGCAACCAAGCGGGTAGCGTGGTTACGCGTGTTACTGCGGATGGCTTTGCACAGCGCTTTAACTATGATGCGGCTAAAGGGGAATATGTTAGCACCCAAGGTAGTGGTGCCCATGATACGTTAAAGTTCAACAGCGATGGCAGTGCAGTACTGAACATTGACGGCCAAAACATCGCCGAGCGCTACGACACACAAGGTCGCCTAAGTGCGATGATAAGCCCTGATGGTCATGAAACCACGATTAGCTATAGCGGCAGTCTTGTGAGTCAAATCACCACTCAAACCCAAAGTGGCACTGAAACCACGCTACTGAAATACAACAGCCAAAACTTATTAGAAAGCATTCAAACCCAAGCAGGCACAGGAGGCGCCCATACCCGTGTGTACTATGGCTATGATGCGAATAAACGTTTGAGTTCAGTCAAAGTCGATTTAACGCCGGATGATAATTCCATTGCCGATGGCAAGGTATACGAAACCAAATACACCTACCATGGTGATAGCAACCGCGTGCACACGGTGCGCCAGTCAGATGGCACAGCCCTGACCATTGGCTATGAAGCCCATAATGGTGACTACCGTGTTAAAACCTTGCAAGATGGTGCAGGTCGCACCACGGTCTATACCTATTTGTCTGATTCCCACACTCGTGTGACGTTAGGGCAATCACAGGTTGATTACTACTTTAATAATGCACAACTGTTGACTGCTACAGAGCAAGTGGTTAGCAATCAAATTATTCGCAATGAATACCAGTATTACGACTCAGGCAGTGCACAGGGTAAGTTGAAGGCTGTCAAAGATGGTTTAGGTCGCACAACAGAATATCATTATGACGAGCGTGGTAATCTGCATTTGGAGCAGGGCCCAACTGGAGTTGCAAGTCGAGCGTATAACAGCAATAACCAAATCATTTACCAAGACTTAAATGGTGAAGTGAGCCGATTTGTTTATGACAGTCAACAGCGTTTACGATTTACCTTGTCTAGAGCAGCGGCAAATCAGTTTGCTGTAACAGAATATCGTTACAATACATTGGGTCAACGAGTCAGCCAACATGAGTATGCAAAAGCACAATTTGATGGCAGCCAATACAACGAATCTAATTTAACTCAGTGGGTTAACGGGATTGACCTCAGCGCTCAGCGACAGACCCAATATCAATACGATTTTCGAGGCCAGTTGCACGCGTTAACGCGCTATGAGAGCGCGGATAGCGAAGGTAAAGGCACTGGTGAAAGCCAAACAGTTCAGTATGTTTACGATGCCTTCGGTAAGTTACTCAGTGAAGCCAACGCATCGGGCGCAACTGCGTATAGCTATGATGGTTTGGGTCGCCTGTTAAGCACAATTAACTCGCAAGGAACACATACTCAAACTATTTATGATGATGCAAAGCAACAACTAGCTATTTTAAATGAGAATGGCACATGGCAAACACAAAGTTTTGATAGCACTGGTGCTTTAACCTCTATCGCACACGGTACATCGAAAGGTGATAGTAGTGTTGGTATGGAGCGTTTTTATACAGATGAACAAGGTCGTACTGTTGTCAATGAAAACACCCAAGGTGCGAGAAGCTATGTATTTTATGATGATGCAGGGCGCCAAGCTGCTACCGTTGATACACATGGCTATGTAACACGTTCAACGTTCAATAATGCACATGAACTTATCCAATCAGTTAGATATGACCGCGCACTTGATACCAGTAGTTGGCTCAAAGATAGCCAGTTGACTTTGTCGCTATCGGAGCTTGATGAGCAGCTTGCCAGCCTTTCTACAGTTGCCCCCACACTGACAGTAAAAACCATGTCATCAGAGCCACAAATGATGATGGCAATGTCTGCTATGAGTGCCGCTACAGATGCCCCCATTGAAGGCGTGTACCAATACACGCTTGAAGAAGGCATGATTGAGGTTAAACGTGACCTTACGGCAAGATAGCGCAAATAAGTAAAAACCATCCGGCATACTTGATTGCAACCTAAACAACTAAGGTGTGATCAATGAATACCACAACATCATTAGAGCAAATTA
>NZ_JAAUWV010000104.1 GCF_014694405.1 Pseudoalteromonas sp. S16_S37 | reverse complement strand
CGTATCGAACGCTATCAAGCCGCTAAGCTTGCCAAAGACAAGCAAGGGCTAAGGGAGTTTGGCCCACGGCCACAACACAAAACTGTAGTGAGCTTTCTCGATGACGAGATAAACCAAAAGCTACAAGACAAGGGAATTGATGCAGCCCGCACTTTAATTCTTAGCGAACGCGCCTTAGCCCATGCTCATAGTGAAAAACACCAAGAGAACTTAAGCGCCTTGAGCTTGAAAGAATATACTCAGCTAAGTACTTGGATTAACAGTCCTGACACGCAGGTACTTTGGGAATATGCACGCAGTGAACTTTTGTTTATTAAGCGCCTAGGAGTTGAATCCATAAAGGTCGTAGTTCGATATCAAGGTAAAGGTGTTGAGTTAGACACTTTAATCAATGCACTCAAGGTTAAAACAAAAACAATAGATAGCGGTATTCAAGGTGAACTATATGAAGTGTGGCGGTAGGGTGAGAATCGAACTCACATCACTGTCAGACAGCCCCTTACCTATCGGGGTACACTACCGCCATAGACAATTATTACTCAACCTCCTAGTGATTACAATATGACCAGCAAAATAGCCATACTCACGCATAATGATGCAACCCAAGTACTCAACAACATTGCCGCCAAGTTTAATGACCTCAGCGACCCCATGAACGAGATAGCCGCAATTTTAGAGGGCGCAACAGAAGACGCCTTTGCCCAAGAGCGCAGCCCAATCACGGGGCAAGCATGGCCAGAACTCAGCGCAAACTACCTAAAACAAAACCCAAACCGCGTTGGCGGCCAAATGTTACAGGTTAGCGCTGGCGGCTTAGCAGCCAGCATAGCCGCCGACAGCGGCGCGTTATGGGCTGAAATTGGCAGTAACAAGCCTTACGCCGCCATTCATAACTTGGGCGGCTTGCCCGAATTTGCACCGGGGCCTGCGGCCATTGAACCACGCGAATACGTAGGGGTGAGTCCTGAAGGCGAACAAGATATTTTGGCTGTACTGGCGGATTATTTTACCGAAAACTGAAAACGTCCTAGAAGCGCTGTGAGGCGCTTACTGGTGTTTAAGTGCTAGCGATGGGTGTTGTGAGTGGGGTTTTGCGCGTTAGAGGTGTTTAGAAACGTTTCTGAACAAGTGATTTTAGATATTTTATCAAAATAATGACATTTTCATTGAAACAGTACCGCGATGTCGTTTAGTTTATTAAATGAACTTATTTATAAAATGAAAGTTTATGGAAACAGTCATCTACTCAAAAACTGCTACACCTCAAAGTGAGCCGCAAGATAATCACTTCAACGCTCTAAGATTAGAGCAACTCCCCGATAACGTTCTTGCGAGAACAAGAGCCTATTTATATTGCTCTGGTTGCTTTGAAAAGGCAGCTTATGTTTCACGTTCAATAAATGGGCGTGCTCCACATTGTCGCAGTGTACACAAATTAGTAGATGGCTTACCTTGCCCACAAAAAAGCCCCGAGAGTGTAAAGGTCACTACTGAGGGTTATGATTCTGTAAGAGCACTAAAAAATGAAGAGGACGTATATAAAATTGACTTCAATTTTGGACCTGAAGAAACACACGTAAATCCACTAAAACCCAATGACAAAGAAACACAAGGTAAAAAGCGTGGTGGCTATCGCAAACACGGAGAGGCTTCGGGCGTCGGAAAGAGTGAATGGTCTAGACGCCTCAGCACTCTTCTAAAAACGCTGGTTGACGATCCTTCATTTGCTCATAGCTCTGCAAACATAAAAGTATTTGGTGTAACCAAGCCAATCAAGAACGTCTTTTATTTTACTGATAATTTTGAGAGATATATGAATTACTTAACTCCCAATAAATTCCCAGCTTTCTTCTGGGGGTCAATTTGGGATGCTCAAAAGGGTAACCTGGGGGATGTATGGCTAAATACAAGTGAAGACACCTCAGGGCTATCTGTCCGCATCCCACCTAAGGTATTCAAAACACTTAAAGGAAAGCTCAAGATGAGCGAAGATGATGTTCTAACTGGTTGCTCTGGCGGAAAGTTTTTGCTGTATGGCTGGTACAATAGAAGCCAAGTTTCTGGAAAGCCACTATTAAACCTACTAGAGCCACAAGCTGAATTTATAACACTTATGCTTGGCGATAAAATAAAAAACCTAGATTAAATATAAAAATATGTGAGCTGCTTGAGCAGCTCAATTTTAATTCACTTCTTAAGGAAAACCTTTTAATGACAGAAACCCCAGAAGAACTTAGTCAACCTAAGCGACAAGAACTTGACGAAGAGCATTCTCTTGAGCGCTTCTCTAACATAGTCAAACACCTGATGTGGATTATCCCTACTTTTGCTTTGGGTTGTTCAATTGGGTTTTATTGCACTTACTCGCAAGAGTTCGAGCAACTATTTCCTGTACGCTATGACGCCAAAAACTGGGAATCGTTACGAGGCCAGTTCGGTGCTCTAGGTGACTTTTTTGGTGGGATGCTAAACCCCTTACTAACATTCTGCACAATCTTAATGCTCATATTTTCACTGCTTCTACAAATGAGGGAGTTAAAAGCAACTAGATTAGAATTGCAGCGAACTAGGAACGCTCAACAGGAACAAGCTTCTGAAGCAAAAAAACAAAATACAATAACCCAAAATCAGACTGACGCTATTAATGCTCAAGTTGAAGCATTGAAAGAGCAAACTACCCTACAAAAAAATAGCTCTAACCAATTAAGACTACAATATTTAGTTGACATGATACGATTTGAAGAGAACGTGGTAACCAGAACTCTAAATATGCAATGTGGTGACTACCAACTGAAGAACTGGGAAAAAGTAACTATTGTGGCTTGTTCTACAGCCAGCGGTGAAACAATGAAACAAGGTGCTGAACTCAAAAATATTATAGAAAATAGTATATTAGGACAGCATAAGATTCTACATCAAATGATAGATACACACTCGGAGGATAAGCTTACTCAAATGTTTATTTACAGGGTAATACGAAATACACAGCAGTTGATAATCAAACATGGCTTTTTCCTAAAAAATGACAACCGCTATGAGTTCATAGAACTATTTGAAGATAACGCGAACGCTTTGACCGACGATCATTTTCGAGACTTAAAAGATCAAGCTTCAGAACTCGCCAGATTGATAGAAAAAAGCACCTTTTCCAACTAAGCATTTATTAACCCAGTTTAAAATACACGCTCAACCCAATTCCACATACTGGCACCAAGACAAACGTTTTAGTGCCAGAACATGCCAAACACCACAACCGCCCAAAGCCTTGGTTTAGCCATATGCAATGTCACTGCTCTACCAAACGAGCAAGGCATTAGCGAACGCGTTTTAATTATCCCTGATGGTGAATTTGCCAGCCGTGATGGCCGCCCCTTTGATGTGCCTAGCCGTAAATGGCTAATGGATGACATAGCTTTTGCTAATTTGCAGATGAGTGCTGCGACCCGCAAAAACGACTTCTTGTTTGATTACGAGCACCAAACCCTACACAAAGAGAAAAACGGCCAGCCTGCACCTGCTTCTGGCTGGTTTAAACCCGATGCTTTGGAGTATGTGCCCGGCGAAGGTGTGTATGCCAAAAACGTGGCATGGACTGATGCCGCACACAAAGCCTTGCTTGCTAAAGAATACCGCTACGTCAGCCCTGTGTTTTTATACGACAAAAACACAGGCCGCCCCCTTGTATTACTGCACGTTGCATTAACCAACGACCCTGCATTAACGGGCCTTAATGAAATCGCCGTATTAAACGCCCAATTTTTTACCCAAACCACAGGAACAAGCCCCATGAACGAAGCCCAAAAGCTATTGGCTGCGCTTGGCATTACCGTAACGGGTGATGTCACCGCTGAGCATATTAGCCAAGGTGAAGCCGCTATTGCCGACCTTAACCAAAAAGTAAAAGCCGCCGAGAGCAAAGACACACAAATTGCCGCGCTCACCGCACAAGTTGAGCAAGGTTCCCAGCAAGTAGACCTCAGCAAATTTGTACCCGTTGAAGCCTACAACGCGCTTTATGGCCAACTAGCTGCATTGAACACCCAGCACCAAGGCATGAGCATTGAAAGCACCATAGATAAAGCCAAGCAAGATGGTCGTGTGGTGGCCTCTGAAGTGGACTATTTAACGCAACTTGGCAAGCAACAAGGTTTAGCGGCTTTGAATACGGTGCTTGATAGTCGTAGCCCCATTGC
>NZ_JAAUWV010000103.1 GCF_014694405.1 Pseudoalteromonas sp. S16_S37 | reverse complement strand
CAAGGCGACCAGCAGCAACAAGGCGACCAGCAGCAACAAGGCGACCAGCAGCAACAAGGCGACCAGCAGCAACAAGGCGACCAGCAGCAACAAGGCGACCAGCAGCAACAAGGCGACCAGCAGCAACAACAAGGCGAGCAAAATAATAAGCCCGACATGCAAAGTGAGTCAGCCGAAAAGCAAAATGGGCAAGCACACTCTGACGCAGAGCAAACTAAACAAGCCCAAGACGAGCAAGCTGTAAAAGATGCCATGCGCCAAGCTCAACAGCAACAAGCTCAACAACAAGGTGAAGAGCAAGCAGCCTCAGTATCGACAAAGCCGCTCACACCAGAAGAAAAAGAAAAAGCGCAACAGCTTAATCAGTTACTTCGAAAAGTTCCTGATGATCCTGCCATTTTACTACGCAATAAAATGCAGCTAAAAGCACAACAACGCGCTCAACAACGCCGTCCACAAGGAGTTGAAAAATCATGGTAATACGTTTGTTTGTTAGTGTATTCCTGTTACTACTAGTAAACCCAATCATGGCCTTTGATAAATTAACGGCCAGTGTTGATAAAAACCCAGTGTTAGTGGGCGAGTACTTTACCCTCACTATCGCCGCGGATGGCAAAGTGTCGGGCGAGCAGCCAGATACCAGCGCACTGACGCAACAATTTGTAACAGGCCCAGTGAGTGTAAGCTCACGTACCAGTATTATAAATGGCAGCATGAGCAGCCAAACTACGTGGCAAATGCAAGTGCTAGCACGTCAAGCAGGTACTTATACTATTCCTGCATTTGAAGTGGCGGGTAAACGCTCTGAGCCCATAGAGCTAAAAGTTGTACCGCGTAGTGACGATGCCCAAGACCAAAAAGATATCTTTGTAAAAGCACAACTTGCGCCGAGCACCCTGTATGTGCAACAAGCTGGACTGTATACGGTGAAGCTTTATTTAGGCAAAGATTTACTTGATGGTCAGCTTAGTGCACCACAAATCGATGATGCACAGATCACTCAAATGGGTAAGCAAAAAGAAGACTATGAAGTGGTCGATGGTCGTCGCTATATGGTGATCACACGTGAATATTTAGTACAGCCTCAAAAAAGCGGCTCATTTACCATAGCTCCACCTGTGTTCAACGGGCAAGTGCGCGAAAATTACCGCCGCATGGCTGTATCAGCTATCGCGGAAGAAATTAATATTGATGTAAAGCCAATTCCAAGTGATTACCAAGGTACTTGGTTGCCCAGTGAGCTGGTTAACTTAAGCGAAGAGTGGCAACCTGCAGATGAGCAAGTTACTGTTGGCACCCCTATCACACGCACAATCACGCTTACCGCTTTGGGGGTTACGCAAGAACAACTGCCAGATATTAAGCTTGATAAAATAACCGGTATTCGCAGCTATCCAGATGAAAGCGATAGAAACCAACTTACCCGTGATGGGCGCGTTATTTCCCAACTGGTGTCATCATATGCACTTGTTCCACAAAGCCCTGGCATCTATACCCTTCCCGAGGTGAAAATTCCTTGGTTTAATACCGTTATTAATAAAGTAAATTATGCAATGTTACCGGCGCGTACGATTACTGTTGTAGCAGACCCCAATCAATCTATGGCAGGAACACCTTCGCAGCCGCAAATAACGCAACCTCTCAATGCAGAACAACCACAAGCAACTGTGCAACAGCCAATGCAAAGCGCCCCGCAATCTAAGGACTGGGTTGATTGGCTTATTTTGATATCAGGTTATGTACTTTGGTTGCTTACTTTGGCTGTTTGGATAATACGCAAGCCCAAAAAGCCCAGCGAAAATGTATCGGCAAAGGCGCACAAGTGTGTCATCAATCCGAACGCAGACCTTAAAAATGCGTTAAAGCAAAATGATGCAAATGCTTTTTATCAGGCGTTGCGCGAACTTGCACAAAGTCAAAATAATGGCCTTGGCCTAGATGCTTGGCTGAAACAACTTAACCTACCAGAACTTAGCGATGAAATTGCCAAACTACAGGCATCCCTCTATAGTGATAGCAATCAATCTGCTGATTTATCTAAGATATATAAGCTTGTGGTTGCAGCCAATAAAAGCCAATCTACAGGCGATAACGCACACCTAGCTCAGCTTTACTGAGCTAGGTAAAAATTATTTTATATCGTGGTGTAATAAAATTACCAACTATAAGGTCTTACTAGCATGACCACTAAACAAAAACGCTACGAAGCTTTGGTACAGGTTTATCATGGCGAGCTTTATCGCTTCGCCTACTGGTTATGCCAAGACCCAACGGTAGCCGAAGATTTGGTACAAGAAACTTTTTTACGGGCTTGGCGTTCGCTTGATTCATTGCAAGACGAAAATGCTGCCAAGCCATGGCTGTTAACAATTTTACGTCGTGAAAACGCGCGACGTTTTGAGAGAAAACAATTTGATTATGCCGATGTCGAGAACGATACCTTGATTGACAATACCTCTGCCAGTTTAGATGAAGAAATGGAGCAGACGGTGATTCAAAGGCAAATTAATAAACTCTCAGTTGAGTATCGTGAGCCGCTGTTACTGCAAGTTGTTATGGGCTGCTCAGGAGAGGAAATAGCAGAAATTTTAGAACTGAACAAAAATACCGTGATGACGCGACTTTATCGAGCTAGAAACCAACTTAAAGACGCATTAACACAGCATCAAGAACCAATAAAAGGGGCACAAAACTGATGAATGACCTTGAATTTCGTCGCCGCCTTTTTGCCGACCCTAATGATAAGGAAGTTGCGCAGGAGGCTGCAAATAACGCCGAGCAACAAGCCTTGTTAGAAGAGTTACAAGCTTTTGATGTACAGCTGAATAAGGCACTAGATGTTAAAGTACCTGATGGCTTAGCCGAGCGTATTTTAGCAAACCAACAAGCGGATAATGCTCATAATGTAGTTGTTAAAAAAGGCTGGTTTAAGCGTTACAAAACCCCCTTTGCAACTGCAGCAAGTGCCACATTTGCTTTGGGGCTATATTTTATGAGCGCAACCCAAACGCCACTGCTCGCTGGCGAGCATGCCCTAGCCCATGTTCACCACGAGCAAGCGGCTTTTCAAAGCAATGCAAAAATAGCGTTACAAGTGGTCAATGACAAATTATCCCTGTTTGGCGCAAAACTGGAGTCATTACCAGGTGATGTGACCTACGCAACCTTTTGTAACTTCAAAGGACAAAAAAGCTTACACTTAGTGTTTCAGTCTGAGCACGGCCCGATGACGGTATTTATCGTGCCACTATCAGGCAAAAATAGTTTAGGCGGAGACGGTCAATTTAAAGACGATCGCTATAACGGCATTATCGAGCAAGATCAGCATGCGGCAACGGTGCTTGTTGCTAATTTAGGCTCTCCGGTTGAAAAATACCAAAAGAACGTCGCAAGCGCCCTTCGTTGGCTTTAATGATGTAAAAAAAGCGGTACGTTATGCATGTACCGCTTATCGCTTTCTCACCCACTTTGAACCGTTTTTTATTCCTCTTACCTAATGATTTATTTACAATTCATGCAGTTTTAGTTTTATAGGATAGTTATGAAAAACTTTATTGTGTTCTTCTCACTGATCTCACTACTTTTTGTGAGCAGCTTTAATGTCGAAGCAAGAAAAAAGTTTGGCAGTAAGTCTACTGGCAAAACCCAGCAAACCAGTACCACGCAGCAAAAGCAGCAAACTGATACCAAGGCAATTTCGCCTACTCCAACAACAAAGCCTCAATCAAGTAAGAAAGGCATTATGGCTGGTGTGTTAGGTGGCTTATTAGCAGGTGGTTTAATTGCCGCTATGCTTGGCGACGATTTTGAAGGCTTTCAATTTTTAGAGATGATTTTACTCGCTCTGGCGGCATTTGTTATCTTCAAGCTTATCAAAGGTATGATGCAAAAGCGCCAACAGCCGCATATGGCGGGTGGCCCGCAAATGGGTGGCCCGCAAATGGGTGGCCCACAGGTGGGTGGCCCACAGGTGGGTGGCCCACAAATTAACCCTGAGCAATTCAATCAACCGCAACAGTTTCAAACTCAGGCGCCAACAAGCGGCTTTGGGCAGCAAGACTCAGTACCTTTTAACCTACCTAGTCACTTTGACGTCAATGGCTTTTTACAAGGCGCCCGCCAGCACTATCACACCTTGCAAGACGCTTGGAACAAAAAAGACTATACCACCATGGCTGAGTACCTAAGTCCTGAATTAGTAGATGAATTCAAGCAACAACGTGAAAACGAAGGTGACGTAGCTACAGAAGTGATGTTTATTGATGCACAGCTAGTACGCGCAGATACCAAAGCTGATGTTTGGGAAGTCAGTATTCTATTTAAGGGTAAATACCGCGACCTAGGTGACAAACAAGAAGAGCCAATCCACGAAGTATGGCACCTTGAACGTCAAACCCAAGATAATGCCCCTTGGCTGATTGTTGGTGTTGAAGATTTAATCGAAGGCTAATCAGCCACTTTAGTTTATGCACTTAAAGCTGCAGATATCGCTTGTCTGCGGCTTTAATCAGGTTTATTCCCAGCGTTCAAGGCCTTAGCGCAAAATAAAATAACCCTTCTATTTTTTAAAGCTGTTGTTTTAAAGTCGCATAGCTTGATAACTTCCCAGACCACCTCTTATTTAACCTGAGATCTGTATAAGAACTAAAGCCGAGTAACCTTTATGCTCGGTTTCTTTGCTTGAAAAGTATAAGCGATGAGGCCTGCCATCAAGTTCACCATAAATGAAATACAGCTACG
>NZ_JAAUWV010000102.1 GCF_014694405.1 Pseudoalteromonas sp. S16_S37 | reverse complement strand
TAGCGTTCGATACGCTCAATGCTTTTACGGGCCCATAATTCAAACGCTTTGGCTCGCTCTTGGCTATTGTTGAGTGCTTGAATAGTCTCGGCGCGTAGCTGTATATCTTCAACTTTGCCAAGCTTTTGTGCCACGGCAACGTCTGTACCAAATGCCGATTGCCCGGGGGAATACGCCCAGCCAATATCCGGGGTCATTACATCGCCACTGGGTAGCTTTAATCGTGCATGGGGCACGGTTTTAACCTCGCCAGACTCACGGCTAACAATCTCTGCATCAAATTGTTGTACATAGCTTTCACCGTTTTCAACCGTTATGCCACGGGCTTTGACTTGTGCCGCTGTGAGCGCGCGAACGCGGCAACGACAACCCCAGCCATTGGGCGGGAATATAGTTTGCCAGATTGGGTCGTCAAATCGAAATACCTTGCCATTTAATAGCCTGTGCTCTGGCCTTGTTTGCCCATCATCAATGGCTATGTATTGCCAATAGGGGTGGGTTTTAGCGCGAGCCAACAAACGGCGGTAGCGCCCAGCCATGTAGGCGGTTTGCATGTTAGTGCGGTAAATGGTGTTTAAGCGGTACGGGCTGCCCAGTTGAATGGTATCGCCTTGCTCGTTTTTAACCTTGCCCCACCAACCGTGCTTTTGTAGCTCTGGGGTTAGGCCGTCATTAAACTGTTTTGCGGTTAAGCCCTCGGTTAGGGCTTGGTCAGTGTATTTTCGTATGGTTTCTAGTACGTCCATGCTTTGAACTCGCGCAACGGTAAACGCCTTACTGTGGGCAACGGTCAGCACATCGTGCCATTCATCGCTGATTGTGTAGCCCTTGGCCCGAAAGTAAGCCACGGCATCGCTGGGCGCGCGCTCAAATGCCGCGCTAATGTGGGCACTACTCATTGACGGTGCCCCATAGTTCACTGACAAAAAACAAGCGGGTAAGCAGCTCGGTTAAAGCGTCTTGGTCTAGCGTTGGGTAAAGCTCGGCAAGCTCAATGGCGGCTAAATCACTGCTTTGGTTGAGCTTGTTTAACAGCGGTTGCAGCGTGGCTTTGTATTCGTCACGCATATCACCATTTGTAATGGCGTTTAATGCCTCGTCTAGCGCTGTTTGATTGTCACGGTCTATGTGTTCGGTGCTTAGCGCTGCAATGGCGGTGCTTAAGGCGGCTTGAGGTGTATTAGTTGGCAAGGCCAACACAGCTTCGCCGTCTTTGGCTTCAGGAATATTTAAGCGCTCATGCACCCAAGATTGTGGTATTTGCATACCTGTACTTACCAAGTCTTTAAGGGGTGGTGCAAAGTCGCGCATTTCATCGCTGGTAGAGGTGTCAAACTCAAAACGGGGTAAGCGGCGGCTGCTGCCGTTGTAGCTTTTACCGTTGAGTGCATATAAGGGCAAAAGCAGGTCGCGGCTTATGGTTTGCTCTAGTTGATGTAAGTCGCTTAAGGTGATGTCTTCTTTAACCTCTTGGTGCACGTTACCAAGTGCATTCGTGCTGGTTTTGCCATCAGCTTGGCTAGTGAGTGTGCCGCCTAAGATCACTTTAGATTGCGTTAGTTCACACCAGCGGATCATGCTCTCAAATGGGTCAGCTTGGCCGTTGGCGGCACTTTGAAAATCAATTTCCATACCTTTGGGAATAATCCCCCCCGCGTTGTGGCCAATGGCCATCACCGCGCGCAGTAGCGTGGCCTTTTCTGCATCGCTGGCACCACTTGGGTATTTGCCCACACGCACGGGCAAGCCGTAAATCTCTAAAAATTCGGCTAAGTCGCGCACACTGTAGTTTTTAAACAAAAATGGCCATGCAAGTACCGATAGCAAACCCGTTCTGTGTACATACCCCGACTTTGATTTATGAATATGCAGCGCCCAGCCAAAAGGGTTTAGCGCTTCACCTTCGTTGGTGTTGTCGTTTAAAACAATGCGGTTAAAATCGTCTGGGTGGGTTTTAAATATGTTTTGGTCACGATAGGTATAGCCCGTAACTATTTGCTGTTTTTCAACATAGTCCCATTTCAGTTCGTTGGCACTAAACCCCTTGAGCATTGCATCGGTTAGATCAAACAAAAAGTCATAAAACCATGTGGCATCATCAAGTATATCGGCCAGCATATCTGCATCGCGTTGTTCGTCTTTAGAGGCGTTACGCGGTGGTTTTATACTCCATTCAAACCCTAATATGGCGCGGCGGCGTTTGCCTAGTTCACAGCTAATGTGGCCGTCTTTGTCTTCAATGTCTTTTGCTAAGTCTGCCATGGCTGCCAAGTTGCCTTCTTCAGCTTCTTTGAGCAGGCTCGCCAATTTAGCAGGGGTAAGCCCTTGTGTCGGGTGCTCAGCATATTGCTTAAGTAGCATCGCCACTTGGCTGTTTTCTTCTGTTTGATTGCTGTCTAATTTTTTAATTGTGAGCGGATCGCCATTAATATCTACTAGCATGGTTTTACTCTTATAACGGGTTTAATTGATACAACGTATACATCTAGGGTCATTGCATACGCTTCAGCCGCTTTGCGGTCTGTGGCTTCAATGTCTTCATAGTCATCAATGACAGTAAAAATGTACTGATAGTGAATACGAAAGCGCATTACCAACACCCCCCGCCTTGATAGGCCCCTAAATCGCTGTAGTTAAAATCAGAGTTGTTTTTAGCATCGTGTTTATTGGGAAGTGGGGTAAATTCAATGGCGCTGCCATCCATCCAAGCGGCGCGTACAGCCATTGCTAAGCCTACGGCAAAGTCGCCGTGACGTTGGCGACCATCAGAGCCTTTATCTGATCCCTTATCTATTTTTGGGGTGCCATTGCGGACAGAGATCTTTTGTAAGTCACCTAAAATATCTTGGTGTTTAGGTACTTGAATGTTTTGGTCTTCAAACTCAGCCTTAAGCTTGGGCATCCACTCCCTATACCACGGATCGTTTAGCATGACTTGCTCGACCATTTCGGTGCCAAAGTGTAAAGCTGCGGCTTCTGCTAAGTACCCACCGTTACCCGTGGCATCAAAGGCCATACCTTGCAAACGGGGTAAGCGTGTGGCGATATGCAACATAATATGGCGCTGCATATCATAGGTGAGGTTAGTTAGCTCAACCACAAAGGGCACACGCTTTGATAAGTCTTTGCCTATCTCTAGCGGCACAAATACGGTTAAATCGCCACGGCGGGCAAAGTCTTCACCAAGGCTATGGTTTAGCGCGGGGTTTAACTTTTCAAGCAGCGGGTCGATATACTCTTTTAACCATGCGTCAATCTCGGCTTTGCGGTATTCATCGGTCCAGCTCATAAAGTCGCTGGGCGCTTCATACTGAACAATGGGGATGCCTTTGGTCATAGCCGCTTCAATTAACACGCGGGGTATATACGCGCCGCCGCCTTTTTTAGGTTCGCAAAAGTACTCTTCGCGGGCATCTTCTTCGCTGGCTGTGTCGTTTATAAGGTCATCAATCCATTTGCTCTGGGCTTCAACGGTCCATTGTTTACGTTGCCTTTGGCATATACGCTGGTACAAGCCCTCACGGCAAGCATCTTCTATGGTGATAGTGTGAACCGAGTAGCGTTTTCTGCCTGCGCGGCTATCTTGAATAAGTTCATTAAACTGGTTGTCTACGCCATTGTGCGTACTAATAAGCCTAACTTTTGCGCCCCACATGGTTAGTGCTAAAGCGGCTTTGAGTACTTCGGCTAAGCGCTCATGAAATGCGGCCTCATCAATGGTTACATTGCCTTGCATACCCCTTAGATTGGCAGGGTTGGAGCTAAGCGCTTGGATTTTAAAGCCACTTGCAAAGTAGATCACAAATGTAAGGATCTCTTTGCCTTCTTGACCATCATCAATGAATAGCTCTTCTTGAATATCACCAGCCGCTTTATTAAAGGCTTTGGCCCACATAGCGGCCGCTTCAATAAACTCACGGGCCATTTCTTTGTTAGAGCCAACGTAAAAATGGTTGGTGCCAAACGCATCTTTGCTTTTACTGGCCTCTAGTACGGCGTCAGCCGCTTCAGCCCATGTGATACCGGTTCGGCGGCTTTTCTCGGCGATTTTGAGCGGGGATTGGTCGGCTATCCAGCGTTTTTGGTAGCCTAGCAGTAGTTCGCTAGGGTCAAATGGTATGTATGAGGGTAGCCCAAAGCGTTGCTTTACTTCATTGGCATTGCTGACGCTTTCAGTCATTATGCGATTCCTAAGATCTGGTTTTTAATGAGCTGAGCACCTTCTTCTGACAGGCCCGCTAGCACGGCACTTTCCTCAACCTTTGCGGCTGCCTCTTCAGCAAAAACTTTGCGAATTTCGGTTTCGCGCTTATGCACATGCATTGCAGTTGTTTCAAGGCGCTGAATACTGAGCATTACTTCTTTGATCATGCCTACGTCCACCTCGGCATTTTCATCAGGGTTGAGTAGTTGTTGGTGCATCGCTTTAAACAACTGAGTACGGCCCATTTCAAGCACCAATCTTGATGTTTCACCCATGGGTTTATCACCCAGTTCAGCAACTAGTGCAGAGGTGGCCGCGCGGGTTTCTCTAAGCTGTGCCGCAATGGCTTCGTGCTTTTGTGCGTGACGAGATAAGCCAGAGCGTGAAATAGTAGCCTCTTCATCAAGCCCCGCATCGAGAATTTGTTTGTTTACCGCATCTAAAATATCAGCTTGAGAATTACCGCTATCACGTAGCATTTCATCAAGCATTTTTTTGATGTTGTCGGGCAACATGTCAATTTTACTGGGCTTAGAGCGCCGTACCTTGTCTGTCATTACACACTCCTTGGTGCGGGGCGTTTTATGCCAGGTACTATGCTTTTACCCTCAGCCACATCTATGCCGTTTTGCGTAATGCGGGCAACCCATGTGTTGCTTGTCAGTCTTTCGAGCGCTACATAGCTGTTTTGCTCTAACCAATTAAGTTGAGTTTTAAGCTGGTCACGGCTGCACCCAAGCGCGTAGCGGGTCAATACATCAGCTAACATACTGGTGTTTGCGCCATAATCAGCCGAATCCTTAAGTGCGATTAATATGGTGATCCGCTGGTGTTCTGCCTGTACTTCATGCATCGCCATTACGTGTACCTCTGAGTTCGTTTTCCATTAGTAGGGAAGTTGTGTTTTGTAAGGTGGCTAATTGAGGCGAGAGCGCATCAATTTTGCCGCCTACTTCGAGTAGGCTTTTCTCTAATCCATGAAAGTCATCAGCACTTGGCATGTCTTCAA
>NZ_JAAUWV010000101.1 GCF_014694405.1 Pseudoalteromonas sp. S16_S37 | reverse complement strand
TTGAAGACATGCCAAGTGCTGATGACTTTCATGGATTAGAGAAAAGCCTACTCGAAGTAGGCGGCAAAATTGATGCGCTCTCGCCTCAATTAGCCACCTTACAAAACACAACTTCCCTATTAATGGAAAACGAACTCAGAGGTACGCGCAATGGCGATGCATGAAGTACAAGCAGAACACCAACGGATCACAATATTGATCGCACTTAAAGACTCCGCAGATTATGGCGCTAATACCAGTATGCTTGCCGATGTACTGGCCCGTTATGCGCTTGGATGCAGCCGCGACCAGCTAAAAACCCAGCTCAATTGGTTAGAGCAAAATAGCTATGTAACGCTCGATAAACTAACCGAAAACACATGGGTTGCCCGCATTACACAAAACGGCATTGATGTGGCCGAAGGTAAAAGCATAGTACCAGGCATAAAACGCCCAGCGCCGAGAGGTTTGTAATGACAGACAAGGTACGGCGCTCTAAGCCCAGTAAAATTGACATGTTGCCCGACAACATCAAAAAGATGCTTGATGAAATGCTACGTGATAGCGGTAATTCTCAAGCAGATATTTTAGATGAAATTAATAAATTGGTTCTTGATGCGGGGCTTGATGAAGAGGCAACTATCAGTCGTTCTGGCCTTTCCCGCCACGCCCAAAAACACGAAGCCATAGCAAACCAGTTAAGAGAAACCCGCGCCGCTACCTCTGCGCTCGTTGCTGAACTGGGTGATAAACCTATGGGTGAAACATCAAAGCTTGTGCTTGAAATGGGCCGCACTCAGTTGTTTAAAGCGATGCAAAAGCAACTGATGAACCCAGACGAAAATGCCGAGATAGACGTAGGCTTGATCAAAGAGGTGATGCTCAGTATTCAGCGCCTTGAAACCACCGCAATGCACGTACATAAGCGCGAGAAAGACATACGTAAGGTTTTTGCAGAAGAAGCTGCCAATGCCGTGGGTGATGAGCTGCGCGGTGAGGACGGTATGAGCGAAGAGCTAGAAGATAAGATCCGTGGCATATTGCTAGGTAAAGCGTAATGAGTGAAAAGCCCACATTAACAGCTACCAGCCGCCCCACCAAAATAGACTTAAAAGAGGAAATGCAACTCTATGGTGTTGACGTTCCTGACGCAGACGACTTTGAAATACCAGACAAAGAACCCGTATTTTTACCCTACCAACAGCGCTGGTTTGAGGATGGATCAGGGGTGTGTATTGCTGAAAAATCAAGGCGTACTGGTTTAACTTGGGCTGAAGCGGGCCGCAATGTTTTAACCGCCAGTAAGCCAAAAAAACGCGATGGCAGCAATGTATTTTATGTTGGCTCAAAGCAAGAAATGGCGCTTGAATATATTGCTGCATGCGCGCTATTTGCACGCGCATTTGATCAGTTAGCAAAAGCTGACGTATATGAACAAACATTTTGGGATAGCGAAAAGAAAGAGGAAATTTTGACGTATATGATCCGCTTTCCTAACAGCGGGTTTAAGATCCAAGCATTATCAAGTCGCCCCTCAAATCTGCGTGGTTTACAGGGCGATGTTGTAATTGATGAGGCTGCATTCCATGAATCATTAGATGCACTGCTACAAGCCGCAATGGCCCTGCGTATGTGGGGCAGCCGCGTTCGGATTATCTCTACACATAACGGTGTAGATAACCTGTTTAATGAATACATCAAAGATGCCCGGGAAGGCAAAAAACCCTACTCAGTACACCGCATTACTTTAGATGACGCGCTAAACGATGGCTTATACAAACGCATATGCTTTGTTAAGGGTTGGGAGTGGACACCCGAAGCAGAGGCAGAGTGGCGACAGGCTCGCATTGACGAATCACCCAATAAGGACTCAGCAGACGAAGAATATTTTTGTGTGCCCAAGCGTAGTGGCGGCAACTATTTAAAACGCGTTGTGATTGAGGAAGCCATGACTAAGGGCATTCCAATACACCGCTTAACATGTACTGACGAATGGATGACATGGACCAAAGAACAGCGTTTTAAAGAAACCGAACAATTCTGTAAAGACGTGATCCAACCTTTGTTAGATCAACTAGACCCCGAAGAGCAACACGCATTCGGTGAAGATTTTGCGCGCTCTGGCGATTTAACATCACTGGTGCCACTGCGTATACGTGCCGATTTACATAAACGCACACCATTTGTAATTGAAATAAAAAATGCCCCGTATGAAGTACAACGCCAAGTTGTATTCTTTATTTTGCGCCGACTACCACGGCTGCGCGGTGCTGCGTTTGATGCTACGGGTAATGGTGGTTATCTTGCTGAAGCCTCTGCGCTAGAGTTTGGCATTGAGCTGGTTGACTGTGTTCACCTCAACGATAACTGGTATGGCGAATGGATGCCAAAACTAAAAGGTGAACTGGACGACCATAATATGGAGATCCCACGCCACCAAAACGTACTAGACGATATGTGCCATATCAAAGTGGTTAACGGTATACCCAAAATCGACAAAGGCAAAACAAAAGATCACGATGGCAAAAAGAAAACAGATAAACGCCATGGCGATTTTGCTGTTGGTCTTTGCATGGCTAACCGCGCAAGTTGGATGGATGGTTGCCCGATAGAATTTACCCCACTTCCCAATAAACACGATGCTAAAAACAACTCTGATTTTAACTACAGCGATTTAGGGGCCTATCAAGGCGGGGGGTGTTGGTAATGCGCTTTCGTATTCACTACCAATACATTTTTACGGCATATGACGAATATGTAGATATCGAAGCCAAAGACCGCAAAGCCGCCGAAAAATATGCAATGACACTTGATGTGTACGTTGTATCCATTAAACCCATTTTAAGAGTAAAACCATGCTAGTAGACATATACGGCAACCCACTACGCGCTGAAACGCTAAACCAAACACAGACCGAAGAAAACAGCCAAGTAGCTATGCTACTTAAGCAGTTCGCTGAGCACCCAACTCAAGGGCTTACGCCTGCTAAATTAGCAAGCCTACTGCGTGAGGCTGAAGAGGGCAGCTTGGCTGCCATGGCTGATTTAGCAAAGGATGTTGAAGACAAAGACGGCCATATTAGTTGTGAACTGGGCAAGCGCCGCCGCGCCATACTCGGCTTTGAATGGAATATAAAGCCACCGCGTAACGCCTCAAAAGACGAGCAACGCGATGCAGATATGCTTGCTGATGTGCTAGAGGACGCCACATGGTTTTATGACTTTTTGTTTGATCTAACCGATGCAATGCTCAAGGGGTTTAGTGCCAACGAACTGAAATGGGACTATGTTGAAAAACAGCAAATAGTCACGGGCTATACCTATCGTGACCAAAACATATTTAAAACCCATCCAGATAACTTTAACCGCATTGTTTTAAACGACAACACAAACGAAGGTGAAGCCTTAAACCCTTTTGGATGGGCGCTGCATATTCATAAATCAAAGTCGGGTTATGTGCATAGAACGGGTTTGCTATCGGTACTTGCTTGGCCGTTTTTATTTAAAAACTACAGTGTGCGTGACTTAGCCGAGTTTTTAGAAATTTACGGTTTGCCTGTGCGCGTGGGTAAATACCCAAGCGGTGCCAGCGATGCAGAAAAAGCTACGCTACTGCGCGCAGTAATGGCCATTGGCCACAACGCGGGGGGTATTATACCCAGAGGCATGGAAATTGATTTTCAAAGTGCAGCGAATGGTCAGGCCGACCCATTTGAAAGCATGATCCGTTGGTGTGAGCTAACCCAATCAAAAGTCATTTTAGGCGGAACGCTCACTAGCCAAGCGGATGGTAAAACTAGCACCAATGCCCTTGGTAACGTACATCAAGAGGTTAAAGAAGACATCACCTTAAGCGACTTACACCAACTAGAGCAAACCATAAGCCGTGACCTGATTTTACCCCTGTACGCACTCAACGGTAAAAGTTACAACGGCAACCGCCGCTTACCCCGTTTTGAGTTTGACACCTCTACCAGCGATGAAATGCGTGACTTTGCACCACCACTTAAAGACTTGGTAAGTACGGGTATGCAAATTCCGCAATCTTGGGTGCATGAGCGCTTAAATATTCCTGAAGCCAAAGACGGTGAAGCAGTGTTGGCCTTGCCAACTAATACACCTCAAGCCGCGCTTAATACCGCCATTGCCGCGCTTAACACCGAATACAAAAACCGTGATAATCAAAACGCGCTAGATGAAGCATTAAACGCCATTACAAATGGTGATATGCGAGACGAGTACAAAGCCACGCTGCAACCGCTGCTAAACAAGCTCAACCAAAGCAGCGATTTAGCTGCAATAGAGCTTGCCGAGTTTTACCCAACGCTTGACCAAGATGCTTTAACCGAGCTGCTTACCCGCTTGTTCTTTGTCAGTGAACTATGGGGCACAATCAATGAATAGCGCCCATATTAGTGCGGCTTTTGAGCGCGCCCCTGTTGATGCAGTCTCCTATTTTAGAGCTAAGGGTTACGCCATTAGCAATGAATGGCACGATATGCTAACCGTTGCCCACAGCAAGGCGTTTACCGTTGCGCGAGTGCAACGCATGGACGTACTCGAAACCATACGTAAGTACACCGACCAAGCCCTAACCGAGGGCTTAACCGCAAAGCAGTTTAATGCGGGCCTAACCCCAGAGCTACAAAAGCACGGTTGGTGGGGCAAGGCTAAAAACGAGCAAGGCGATACCATTCAACTGGGCAGCCCGTACCGCTTAAACACCATTTACCGCACTAACATGCAAACGGCCTATATGGCTGGGCGCTATCGCCGCTTGCTGGCCCGCGCTAAAACCCACCCCTATTGGCAGTACATCGCCATAGATGACGGGCAAACGCGGCCAGAGCACAGGCTATTAAATGGCAAGGTATTTCGATTTGACGACCCAATCTGGCAAACTATATTCCCGCCCAATGGCTGGGGTTGCCGTTGCCGCGTTCGTGCCCTCACAGCCGCACAAGTCAAAGCCCGAGGCATAACAGTTGAGAACGGCGAAAGCTATGTACAACAATTTGATGCTGAAATTGTCAGCCGCGAGTCTGGCGAAGTTAAAACCGTGCCCCATGCTCGATTAAAGCTACCCAGTGGCGATGTAATGTCCCCAGACATTGGCTGGGCTTATTCACCGGGGCAATCAGCGTTTGGTACAGACATGGCCGTAGCCCAAAAGCTCGGCAAAGTTGAAGATATACAGCTACGCGCCGAGACTATTCAAGCACTCAACAATAGCCAAGAGCGAGCCAAAGCGTTTGAATTATGGGCCCGTAAAAGCATTGAGCGTATCGAACGCTA
>NZ_JAAUWV010000100.1 GCF_014694405.1 Pseudoalteromonas sp. S16_S37 | reverse complement strand
CAAGACTATATGGCGGGGCTCCGGCATTTTAAGAAAACCATCACTGACTTGAATTGGCAAAATTTGGATGTTAGTGATGTGTTTGAATTTAAATGATTATTTATGGGGATCCCTCAGCTAATTCGGGGACCTTCTCTTCAATGAACATAAACTGGCCATTTGGATTATTTTCTAAAAATATATACTCTCCATCGGGGGTGACTATCAAATCTATAGCTGAATAATTTAGCTCATAGCTCTTCACAAAAGATAAACATGCTTGCTCGATGTAAGGGGGCAGGGTATATGCAGATATCGGTATATCTACGTTTAAATTTCGACAATCAATCTGAGTTTCTTCGTGAACTTGTGAGTCGAGTTTTGCTGCAAATACTCGTTCGCCAACGATAGTTACTCTTAACTCATATGCTTTGTCTGCATATGCTTGAAATAGGTTTGGTAGAAGTGATAACGAATCGGTATTTTCTAGCATTGCTTGGTCAACTAACGTAGTAGCGACACCTCGTTCTTGACCATTTGAGTCGATAAATGTACTGCTCGCCATTGCTTTATATACAACTTTATTATTTGCAAGATAGAAAGACCTTATTGCACTAGCATCTTGACTAATAATTGTATTTGGAATTTTGAACCCAAATTGGGTTGCTCTGTTAAGCTGCTCACCTTTCCACATTGCTGCACGTAAGTGTTTAGGGTGGCTGATCCAGTAAACGTTTAAGCAGTAAAGCGCACTGAAAAGAGCGTGTTCGGTTTCTTGATCCGCAAACTCTCTTAAACCAGGTTCCATTTCTTCACTTAGATAGCTATACGAAGCTGGTTTTCTCAGCCATACTGCACCGATATCACTAAATTTTATTTTTTTATTTGTTTTTAAGTGGGTAATATAAACTTCAGAGTTGCCGAGTATAAAATCTTGTGTGAAGCTATAATCTTTTGGGAAATGATCTAAGTAAAGTGTAAAAAATTTTATATTGTTTTCATTGAAGAGGGGGGTTGTTTTTTTTACATGATAGTCTTCGTTGTAACTTATTATAAGTACTTCTTTCATCGTTCATTCCTTGATTAAAACGATTTACTTATTTTTTGTATAACGGCACTAAAAGGCTTTGTTTTTGTGCCGTTAATTTTCGGTGGTTAATTAACACCAGATTCCATTGTCCCTTCCCCAGCGAGAGTCACCTCTTGCCCATGGGCCTGAACAGCCAGCTGTTGCTGCTTTATTATTGGTTTGCCACTTTTTTTCGTTTTTAACTTCGTTTTTATTTGCAGAATTAAATGCGAATGGTTTTACATTTTTCATAATCATATCCTGTTGATTTATGTTATAGACCAAATGGTCTAATTTCACACTATCTATGTTTTTATATTTGGTCAATACCGTTTTTATATTAATTTATATGTTTTTTGTTTTTATATTTCCAAATGAAATATGTGGTGTTTTTTATGTAGAGATATGAAAATAGAGAAGAACTATTTGGATAGAAAGTAACAAAGCTTCTGAACAGTTTTGATGTTATGGTATGTATTTGATTAACGAGAACAACCTTTGAATTAATTTAAAGGCTTTTACAAGAGGTGCTACTCCTTTCAGCTGTAAGCCTTGAATTTAGCTCTGCTTGGCTCCATGATATGAACAATATCAGCACTTGAGAACGTGCTTAGTAAAGTTCTATTGGGAAATCTAAACTTAATAGAGCTGTTTGGGGTAAGAAAATGAAGCAGTATGGCCCAGAGTACTGGGATAAATATGGTGTATATCGCACGCCTATCGCTTTTAATTTAACGCTAGTGGTGCTTCTGCGTGCCTACTTATTATGGATATTTTCGGCTGTAGCTCGACGACCTGATTTAGATCTAATGTCCATATTCTTTGAATCCAAAACGCATTTCTTTGTTGCTTTGGGAATTGGCTCAATTGCACTTATTCCGACTGTCATTTTTTCTTTGCGAAGACCTTCAAGTTCGAAACGGTTGGCTAAATATTGGCGATTTATGCGTTGGCCATTATTGTTGGCGGCCATTGCAGACTTGGCATGGTTAACAATCCAAGCCTCGCAAAGCCACTATCAGTTTTCTATGCTTATTGCGGTACAAATGGTGATGCTGCTGTGGGTTATTTTATATTTGCTAAAAAGCAAATATTTAAGCTACTTCTTTAATGACTGGCCAGAACCAGAACACAGTGATAAATCACGTTAAGGCGTTCAATCGAGGAGTACATATGTTGAAATGGAAAGATATTTTAGAGTTTGCCCAAAAGGGCAATCCTGAGCCTGCTTGCAGAGTTGAGAAAAGCCCTGAGAAGTGGCGAAGGGAACTCAGTGAGGAGGTTTATTATATAACTCGAAAAAAAGGGACAGAGAGACCTTTTAGTAGTGCGAGCTGCAGCTTATTTGAACCGGGTGAATATGCTTGTGTTTGTTGTAACAACCTACTTTTTGATGCACAAGAGAAATTTGAAAGTGGCTCAGGGTGGCCTTCATTTACTCAACCCGCACAAAAAAATGCCATTGCTTATGTTGAGGATAATTCTGCGGCAATGCAGCGTATAGAAATTATATGTAACGTGTGTGATGCGCACTTAGGGCATGTATTCCCTGATGGTCCTCCTCCTAGTGGTTTACGCTACTGTGTCAATGCGCTATCTATGGTCAAACTCTAGTCTAAAGATAACCCTAGTTCCTGCATATGAGCGAGGAGCTTGGCAAAGCGTTGGTGTTGCTCTGCATCTAAAGGCATAGTGCTCAGTGTTTTATAACATTTTTTTGCTAAAGTGGAATTAAATGTACCACCGCTTTTCCCTGTGTGATCAAGCATGCATTGGAGTAGGTTTAATGCGATACTGGCATTTTTAGGCATAATTCTAAAAGCCTGAGTAAATGCTTCCATAGCGACCTGTAACTGGCCGCGTTTAAATTGAGTAACGGCATGATTATTGAGCTCTTTAGGGCCCATGGTTATGTCTTTTCGCTCTTTTTGTTGTTGTTCTATATAGCGCATGGTGATCGGATCGCTGACTTGCTGGTGATGCTTACAGTGGTCGATTATTTGAGTAAACATAGTTTGCGCTTTGTTGTGAAAGCCAAGTTCATGAAAAGCCTTTGCTTTGTCTAAGGCTCCGTCTACAGATTTTATGGTTGGTTCGTCATCTAACTGCTCTATAAGTTGACGTGCTTTTTTGCTCTCATCCTTTAAATAATGTATTCGAGCATGTAGTACGTCTATTTGTGCTTGATTGCTAGCATCAGGAAACTGCTTTTTTAAATCTCCCAAATATTGTTGGCTTTGACGTGTAATTCTGTGTATTTGATCACTTTGGTCGGTTGTAAGCGCAAAATCGATACCAGCTCTCACCGCGTTTAAATAAACATCAGGACCGTCATGAATAGAGTTTCGTGCATAATGGGCGATTTCTTTCATGGCGTTATAGTTTGACTCATAATCATGATTTAGTGATGCGATACGACCCAGTGATTTTTGCCTATCTATGTTCCTAGGAGCTATTTGTGAAGCCTCCTGCAGTCGTTCTTGCGCTTGCTCTAGCATATTTAGTTTTACTTCCAGTTTGCCAAGCAAATCTAATGCAACTAGCCTAGTTTCTGGTTGCTCAATCATATTTTCGAGCATTCGTTGTGCTAATGTATCTTCATTATTTAGAATGAGTGCTTCTATTAAGCCTATTTTTGCCCAAGTAAATTTCTGTAGCTCTAACGCTGATTTATAAAAGTGTTTTGCATCGTCTATACGCTTAAGTCTTAGTAGGATCTCACCTTTGAGTTTGAGTAGGATAGGGCTGTAAGCATGGTCTTGTTTGTCCAGTGCAGCATCAATTAGTTTTAAGGCCTTTGAATCGTTGCCATCATCTATTAAAGCGTAAACATTTTTCAAAGCATGCTTTCGTTTTAGCACCCGATCGATCCTAGTTTTTAATTCTTTTATCGAAAAGGGCTTAACCAAAAATTCATCAGGGTTTAGCTCTAAAATACTGTGGACAACACTGGGGCTGGTTTCTGCAGATACAAAAATAAATGCGGTTGTTTTACGAATTAATTTTTTGTGTTTAAGTTCTTCGTATAGTTGATAGCCATCTTGGCCATTAGTAAGATCAAACGAGCAAATAATTAGCTCAAAATTGTGAATTTTACATGACTCCTTTGCTGCAGCTGCACTGTCTGCAAATTGTATATCTCTAAAGCTCAATTGCTCTAAAGAGCGCCTCATATAACTTAGCGCAAGTGGTTGCTCTTCAACAATTAAAATTTTTGCATTAACAAAGGGCTGAATACTCACGAAATCTATTTACTTCTAATAATTGGCTTGTTTCAAGTCTAGTCGGATATTTACGGATTTAAAATATTTAGCACAGTGAGGAAAGAGTAATTAACCATAAAGTATTGGTTTTTGCACGTTTGGAGTTAAAGTGAAGCTCTGACGCTATACGAGGACTATCTTGAAAACGTTGCTGAGTGGTCACACGTGGTGGGTGATCTAGACATGAACCAGTGGCCCTCGCCTTTGTTTTAATACAGTGGCGATGCTTTTTTAAAGGAGATAAATCAGAGTAGACATATGTGGTGGGTGATACTGGACTTGAACCAGTGACCCTCGCCTTGTAAGGGCGATGCTCTCCCAACTGAGCTAATCACCCACATATGATAGGTAGTTCTTTATAACTATATTTTGATTACATGGTGGGTTGCGCTGAACTTGAACCAGTCCCGCCTTTGCCTAATAAAGGGTGGCGACGCTCTCCACTATGTTATTTGATTACATGGTGGGTCGTACTGGACTTTAACTAGTCTCGCCTTTGCCTAATAAGGGGTGGCGACGCTCTCCACTATGTTATTTGATTACATGGTGGGTCGTACTGGACTTTAACTAGTATCGCCTTTGCCTAATAAGGGGTGGCGATGCTCTCCACTATGTTATTTGATTACATGGTGGGTCGTACTGGACTTGAACCAGTGACCCTCGCCTTGTAAGGGCGATGCTCTCCCAACTGAGCTAACGACCCCAAGTAATCAGTTCTTTGCATCCACCAAATTAATGGTGGGTCGTACTGGACTTGAACCAGTGACCCTCGCCTTGTAAGGGCGATGCTCTCCCAACTGAGCTAACGACCCGCAAAGAGTATCTAAATGGTGGGTCGTACTGGACTTGAACCAGTGACCCTCGCCTTGTAAGGGCGATGCTCTCCCAACTGAGCTAACGACCCATTTAGATATTTAACTTTCTAAGTTATAGAACCTGGAAAGTGGTGGGTGATACTGGATTTGACCAGTTATCTTCGCCTTTCGTTGTGAAGGGCGGCGATGCTCTCCCGAATTGTCCACTTAAGATAGTGGTGGGTGATACTGGATTTAACCAGTTATCTTCGCCTTTCGTTATGAAGGGCGGCGATGCTCTCCCAAATTGTCCACTTAAGAAAGTGGTGGGTGATACTGGATTTAACCAGTTAT
>NZ_JAAUWV010000099.1 GCF_014694405.1 Pseudoalteromonas sp. S16_S37 | reverse complement strand
GCTTTGCTTTAAGTTGCTCAGCGCTCCGTGTCAGTGGGGTCGCATTATAGGGCGACGAATTAAAAGCGCAAGCGATTTTTTGAAGGAAAGTGATAAAAATAGATTGTTCGAGCAATTTTCGAGCGAAAGCGCTGTTTATTGACAATCCAGGAGCTTATAAGTCTTTAATATTGGGTATCAAGGGGGCACTGTGTACATTTTTTCAATCGCAGGATTCAGTAGGCTCAAATAGAGTAAATATAAGTAATCGCTACATCAACGAGCCCTAGCTTGAGCTTTACGCTTTTGCGTCTAGGCTATTAAGAGTGCATTTTTAACATTAGGATATGTAAAAGTGGAACTCAACAGCATTCATTCATTTTTTCATCAGGCTTATATGCCTCACGGGCACTGCTATCTATGGCAACCGCATTTATTATGGACCAATGTAATATCTGATCTACTTATTGCTACAGCATACTTTTCAATACCAATTGCGATAATGATCTTTGCTAAAAAGCGCCCTGAAGTCGGTCGGCATTGGTTATTTATTTTGTTTTCTAGCTTTATCACTTTATGCGGTATTACCCATCTGATTGGTATTTATACTGTTTGGCATGGAGCTTATGGAATACATGGGATCTCTAAAGCGCTTACTGCGGTTGTATCTATGGTCACAGCTATCTACTTATTTAGATTAATACCAAACGCAGTCGCAATTCCCACACCGAGTCAGTTTTTTGGTGTAAAAGATAAGCTATCAAAATTAACCACTGAGCAAAAGCAACTTAAGTCCTTGCTCGCCGAGCACAGAACAACAGAGTTTATGCTCAACAGTTTACCTGTTTGCACGCTATTACTCGATGATTCTAATAACATTGTCAAGTGCAATCCCCAGCTACTCAATGAGCTGGGGTATAAAAATGCAAAACCAATGTTAGGCACGCAGTTATCAGATCATATCCAGCTCGATGACCCATTTCATGAACTGCCGACAATACTTGCTGAATCAAAAAAGAATAAATCCCAAACACTTGAGTTACTGTGTCAGGTTATTTCAAAAAATGGCGTCGCGATACCCATGGAAATGCGGCTTGTTCACTCTTCATTTGAGGACCAAAAATTCACAATTGCAATCTTTAACAACCTTTCGTCCTATAGGCAGCTAAAACAACAACTGAACGCTTCACATCAGAGAATTGAAAGAGCCATTAACGCTACAGAAGATGGTGTATGGGAATGGGATATTCAGAATGATAGCGTCATCTACTCACCTACATTAATGAAAATGATAGGAAAAGAGCATTTAAAAACTCCAACTTATCTAGATTGGTATGAACATATTCACCCCGACTATCGCGCAAAAGTCGAAGATGCGATAAAAACCCACTTTGAAACCAAAAAAAAGCTCCAAGTAGAGTATTTAGGGCGTAACCAAGATGGTGTATATGCTTGGTTTCTGGCGGTAGGTAATAGTCAATTTGACGAAAATGGCAATGCATGCGTCATGTCCGGTGCATTGCGTTACATTCAAGATAGCAAACAACTAGAGTCTCAGATCGCAGAAAAAACAAATATTCTAAATTGTCTATTCGATGGCGCCAACCAAGCAATCTGGTTGCTTAAGGTAGAGGATGATGAAGACTTTACGTTTTTACAATTTAATAGAGCAGCAAGTGAGAGAATAAGTGTCTCACCTGTTGATATTATGAATAAGCGCTTGTCCGAATTAAGCAGCTCCTTAGTTGCGCCAAATATAGTGCGCAAGATCAGAAGCAACTACTTGCTCTGCTGTGAACGAAAATCGCCTTTTGAATATGTTGAAATGATCCCTAACAATGATGAAAACAGATGGTATCAGACAACACTCTATCCAATTCTTGATGCAAAAAACAATGTAGTAAAAATCGTTGGTACAGCCATTGATATCACAGCTCGAAAGCTCGCAGAACAAGAGCTAGAGCAAAATCGTATATTTTTAGAACAGATAATCAATTCTGCGGTATGTGGTTTATATCTATACGACATTGAAAACAATCGAAATACTCGTATTAATCAGCGTTACACTGACATCCTGGGCTATAGTATCAGCGAACTAAAAAATACCACCATGAGTGAGCTTATTCATCCAGATGACGAACCTAAATTGGTTTCCCACTTTGAGAAAGTACTTTCAAGCAAGCAGCAAGAACTAATACCTGTTGAATATCGATTAAAACATAAAGATGGCAAGTGGGTCTGGTGTAGCGCAGTCGACACCATAATTACTAGAGATGAAAATGGTAAACCAAAAATACTACTTGGCACCTTCGTTGATATAACAGATCAAGCCCAGTTATTATTAAAGCTCAAGTCGTCTAACGAGAACCTTGAACATTTTGCTTTTCTAGCCTCCCATGATCTTCAGGAACCTTTAAGGAAGATCACTGCATTTACCGATAGCTTATCGGTCCGCCTAGCCGAGCACTTAAAAAAAGATGAAAATGCTCAATTCGAAATGTCTCGATTAATTGAAGCAGCAGATCGCATGCGTACAATGATTCAAGACCTTCTTAAACTATCCCGATTACAATCACAAAAAATACGGCCGTCACAAACAACATTGGGAGAGCTCATCGATGATACTTGTGAACAGATCAGTTATTCGATTGAAGAACATCATGCTCGTATAAATGTAGAAACACCAGAACAAGCATTAAATGTAGACAGCTCCCTATTCGTACAGGTGTTTCAAAATTTAATATCTAACAGCCTAAAATTTATTGATGCTACTTCAACACCCGAAATACGTATATTTTGTAGTTCAAAAGATAACCAAGTTACCATTTTTTACGAAGATAATGGTATTGGTATCAAAGAGCCATATTGGCGCAGTATATTTGAGCCGTTTAAAAGGTTAGACAACGGGGTGAAATGCTCAGGCAGTGGTATTGGTTTAGCTATGTGTAAAGAAATTATTAAGTTACATGCAGGTGAGATTACGTGTCGAAGTCAAGAAAAGAACGGTACTACCTTTGTAATTCACTTGCCAGCAACTAAGGAGTAGTTATGGATATTGTTTTAGTCGACGACGACCCTGATGATGTTTACCTTTTCACAACAGCTTGTGAGCACATTACACCCAAACCAAACCTTATCGTTTTGCAAAATGGTGAACAGCTTTTGGAATATATAGATACACCTGGTCTCAAAACAGAACAACTGTATTTGGTAGATTTAAATATGCCAAAAATGGGTGGATTGGAAGCTTTGAAGCATATAAATCAAAGAGGTTTAAGCAATAAGCTGTGCCTTATTGGTTACACCACATCAAACCACCCATCTGATATCGAACATGCATTTTCGTTGGGCGCAAAATCATACATAACGAAACCTAGTAAGATTGTTGATCTGATTGATCTGCTGCAAGTTCTTACTAAATATTGGTTCGACTATAACCACTTTGCTAGGAGCTCCCAATGAATAGATGGTTAATTTATCTTTTAGAAGATAATGAAGATGATATCTATCTGATAAAACAGTTTTTGGCAAACTATAGTGGCCGCCACCAGTTTAGACTAAAATCGTTTAAGGACCTATCTTCTCTAAAAATAGCAACTCAACAATGCTATCCAGATATACTACTGATTGACCTAAACTTGCCCGAAAGTACAGGCTTAAACACGCTAGTTGCCGTTAAACACTTTGTATCAAGTACCCCGATCATAGTGTTAACAGGCAATTCAGAAGGAGATATTGGTGAGAAAACAATCCAATTAGGAGCTCAAGACTATATTCCAAAGTACGAGCTCACTACATCATTGCTTGATAGAACGATAGTCTTCTCGAAAGAACGATTTGAACTGCAACGAAATCTAGAAAACATGGTAGTCATGGATAAATTAACCATGCTCAACAATAGAGGCTCATTTGATACAGAGCTTCATAAATATGTTCAAGATGCTATTCGGTATAATACGTACTTTGGTTTATTATTCATCGATTTAGATAATTTCAAAGCAGTTAATGATGAGCTCGGACACCAAGCTGGTGATCAGTTGCTCAAGAGTGTAGCCGCTAAACTCAAAATGTTTCGCAGAACATCCGATTTCGTCGCCAGATATGGTGGTGACGAATTTGTTATTATCGCACCACATATATCTGATAAACAGCAGCTCGCCAAGTTGACGCAACACAAATACCGTCTGCTCGCAGATAGTTATTGTATCGAGGGAAACAATAGTCAAATCCATGAAGTAAATTTAGAAGTGAGTATTGGCGCAGTACTATTCCCCGAAGACGGTGAAAACGAATCTCAATTAATAAACAACGCTGATGCTGCAATGTATCATGCTAAGGAAGCAGGAACGCCCTTCAAGATAAGCAGTTAAAGGTCAAACAGTAATGGAAATCGATTTTGGGCCGACTCATACATTCTGATTGTTCATCGCTGTAGCATCGGCTACCGTTGCACTTAAAACAACACTTGGGAGCATAAAACACAGATAGCTTTAAAGAAGTCTATGATTCACTAAGACTCCTAAATTAAAACACGATCTTATACCCAGCTGTTATTTCGAATAATACCAACAGCAAGGCCTTCGATTTCAAATGACTGATACTTTAAATCTACCGTAATTGAAGCAAACTCTTCATTTTCGGCATGTAAAAAAACCTTACTACCAGCTTTTTCAAGCCTTTTAACGGTTACTTCATCCTCAACCCTAGCAACAACAACCTGACCATTTTCGGCAACTTTGGTGCTATGAACAGCAAGTAAGTCACCATCGAGAATTCCAATGTCCTTCATACTCATTCCATTTACTCTGAGTAAGTAGTCTGCAGCCGGCTTGAATAAATGAGCATCTATTTGGCAATGCGTTTCAACATGCTGCTGTGCCAAAATTGGCTCACCCGCAGCAACTCTACCTATTAATGGTAAGCCTAAGTCTTCCTGCTCTTGATCATCAACTAACCTGATCCCGCGGCTTGCACCAGGCACCATTTCAATAACGCCTTTTTTTGCGAGGGCCTTCAAATGCTCTTCAGCTGCATTCGCACTTTTAAAACCTAAAGCGTCGGCAATCTCAGCTCTTGTAGGCGGCATGCCTGTATCTTTAATAAATACTCTAATTAATTCGAATACTTGCTCTTGTCTTTTAGTAAGTGGGCGCATACAACTGGTTTTCCATACAGTACATTTACTGTGAGTATATACAGTTAGTAAAAAATCGCAATGCTGAAAATAGAAATATTGAAGTATTAGTTAAACGTTTATAGACATATCTGCTAATGATTAGATTGAAAAAATAACTCAGCGCTGGCGTTTTTTTAGCGTAAGTTAGGGTGAAAAGGGCTAACGACAGCGAACGCAGTGAGTGCGTTTCCTTTACGCAAGGTGAAGTAAGCCAGTTTAGCTACTGCTGAGGGACTCGCCTACTTAACTGAGAGAGTATTGCTTAGCAACAGTGAAGGTTGATCTTTTCACCTTGCGCTAATACCAATCTGCTTAAGCATGTGATCTAATACATGTACACGGATTAAAGCATGCTCACTTATATGGACTTAGATACATCTAGAAAGCTTTTGGCACTATCTCGAAGAGAATCAAATGTCAGAAAGCGTATTCGATTACTCGCAGTATCCTTATTTTTTAGAAGGTGAAAACCGAACCAATATTGCCAAACGTTTGAATACTGCGAGAAGCAGTGTTAATAAGTGGGTATCAAACTTCTTAATTAAATGCTTAGAAAGACTTGATAGTAAGCCGATACAAGGACGCCCAGCTAAATTAACACAAGCCAACTCGAACTCCTTTCAGCTCATATAATTCAGTCTGCCAATTCTTCGGATGGAGGGCGGCTTACAGGCGAAGACATTGGGAACTATATATTTAGACCCTGTAACAGATTCTGTGTAACTGCCATTTAGTTGATATGTCTTTCGAGGCGTTCCTCGAATTCGATAATAAATCGACTCATCGCCTGACGCCAGTTTTGAATGGGCATTGTCC
>NZ_JAAUWV010000098.1 GCF_014694405.1 Pseudoalteromonas sp. S16_S37 | reverse complement strand
GAATCCTATTGAAAAGAAGTGGGCACACGCAAAATCAATCAGGCGAAAGTTTCGCTGTTCTATCGAAGAACTGTTTACTAAGCACTTGGACTATCGCAATTTATTTTGATCTAGCTATAGTCAGCTGCGGGATCATTTTTATTTTGATCATACGTAGAAAATAAGACTACACTTACCTGCGGATCAGTGTTATTCCGGCGGCGTTAGCTTATCGATCATTACAGCAAGGTGTGAGTCTAAAGGAACTATTATGAGTATTTTGACAAAAATATTGGGTGTGACAGTAAAAAGCACTGCAGAATTACAAGGACTTATCGCCGCTATTAACAAATCACAAGCTGTCATCGAGTTTGATTTGGCCGGTAATATTCTTACTGCTAATGATAATTTTTTAAATGCTGTAGGTTATCGTTTGGACGAAATTGTCGGGAAACACCATCGTATTTTTGTCGATCCCGCGCAACATAACAGTGCTGAGTACCAACACTTTTGGCAAAAATTAGCAAAAGGCCAATTTGACACCGGTCAGTACAAACGCATCAGAAAAGATGGACGTGAAATTTGGATCCAGGCCAGTTATAACGCTATTTTGGATGAGAATAATCGTCCCTTTAAAGTGGTAAAATTCGCCACCGACATTACCAAAGATGTTATGCGAAATGCCGATTACTCAGGACAGCTCTCAGCCATCAGTAAATCACAGGCCATCATCGAGTTTGATTTAAATGGTCATATTCTGACAGCGAACGAAAACTTTTTGGCAACCGTCGGTTATCAGTTAGCGGAAATTGTCGGTAAGCACCATCGCATTTTTGTCGAACCGTCCAAACATCAGAGTCAAGAATATCAGCAGTTCTGGCAGAAATTAGCTCGCGGCGAATATGACTCAGGCCAGTATAAACGCATCACCAAAGAGGGGCATGAGATTTGGATCCAAGCCAGTTACAACGCCATCATGGATGCAGAAAACCGTCCCTATAAAGTAGTAAAGTTCGCCACAGACATCACCAAAGAAGTCATGCGAAATGCCGATTATTCAGGACAGCTCTCAGCCATCGGCAAATCGCAGGCCGTCATCGAGTTTGATTTGCAGGGCAATATTCTGACTGCGAATGAGAACTTCTTAGCCGCCGTTGGTTACCAATTAGCGGAAATTGTTGGTAAACATCATCGTATCTTTGTCGAACCCGCGCAGCATAATAGCCCGGAATATAAGATATTCTGGCAAAAATTAGCCCGCGGTGAGTTTGATTCGGGCCAGTATAAACGCATCACCAAAGAGGGCCGCGAAATATGGATCCAAGCCAGTTACAACGCCATCATGGATGCAGAAAACAGGCCCTATAAAGTCGTGAAATATGCGACAGACATCACAAAAGAGGTCGTACGCAATGCAGATTATTCTGGTCAGCTGGCTGCAATCAGTAAATCTCAGGCGGTAATAGAATTTGATTTATTCGGTCATATCCTGACCGCTAACGACAATTTTTCAAACGCTGTTGGTTATAGTCTGGCTGATATCAAAGGCAAACATCACAGTATATTTATTGAAGCAGACCTAAAAAACAGCGAAGAGTATCGGAGATTTTGGGAGCGGTTAAGCCGAGGTGAATACGATACAGGCCAATACAAACGTATTGGTAATGGCGGCAAAGAAATATGGATCCAGGCAAGCTATAACCCAATAATGGATGCGAGTAATAAGCCAGTAAAAGTGGTGAAATACGCCACAGACATTACAGAGCAAGTCAAAAATGCTAATGCCATGAAACAAACGGTTGATGAGGTGCAGGACGTTGTGAAAGCCGCTGTTGCTGGCGACTTAACGCAAAAAATTAATGTAGACGGGAAAATCGGCTTACTAGCTATTTTGTCTGAAGGGATCAATGCATTGCTGGAGAACATGCATGACATTGTTGGACAAATTAAAGATGCTGCAGAAGAGATATCTGTAGGCGCTAGTGAAATCTCTACCGGAAACAGTGATTTGTCCTCCCGGACTGAACAGCAAGCCTCTAGTTTAGAAGAAACAGCTTCAAGTATGGAAGAACTAACTTCCACCGTAAGATTAAATGCCGAAAATGCCAAGCAAGCCAATGTGCTGGCAGAACAGGCATCTAAAGTCGCACAGGATGGCGGAACCCTGATCCAGCAAGTTGTCGTCACTATGAGTTCAATCAGTGAAGCGTCACAAAAGATAGCTGATATTATTAGCGTGATTGATGGTATTGCATTTCAGACCAATCTTTTGGCGCTCAATGCCGCTGTTGAAGCTGCACGTGCCGGTGAACAGGGCCGCGGTTTTGCCGTAGTCGCGTCTGAGGTTCGAACTTTAGCTCAGCGTTCAGCTAATGCAGCCAAGGACATTAAAGGCTTAATTTTTGACTCCGTGAAGAAAATTGAGACTGGCAATTTATTGGTCGGTAAATCTGGCGATACGATGCAAGAAATTGTGACCTCCATTCAGCGGGTCAACGCCATCATGGCTCAAATCGCAATGGCTTCGACTGAGCAATCGCAAGGTATCAACGAAGTGTCAAAAGCGGTCTCGCAAATGGATCAAATGACACAGCAAAATGCTGCATTAGTCGAAGAAGCTGCGGCAGCTGCCGAAAGCTTGCAAACGCAGGCCCACAATTTGCGCGAACGAGTTGCTCAATTTCGGGTAAAGAATAAAAACAGCACAACTCAAAGTAAAGTCACTGCGAAAAATTAAATCAGACATCCATAATTAAATTATTCAGCATGATGATTGTGGTTTTGAGGTAAATTGTGATTTAGCCGAAAAGCTTTTCACAATGACTGATGCCAGTTCGCCGTTTTACTTCTAGATGTGCGTAGTAGCCACCAAGTTTATTCGGTCGCCCCACGGCTCCTTTGAACACTTTGGTAAATTGGGTGGTGAGTTTTAGCCAGTTTTCGGGGGCGATGTTTAGTCTCTCTAAAATAGAGAGAGTGCGCTGCTCTATGTGTCCGCGTTTGTCTTCTCGCATGCAGCGACCAGTGAGTTCAACTAACTCTAAGTACGACTTTAACTCAAACGGGAGTCCTTTGGGCATGTGTTTTCTGGGGCTGCCTGCAAGAAATTTTAAAAGGACAGGCACTCAAGTTTTTCAAATTTGACTGGTTAGCAGTTTTGTCTAGGCTTAAATATCTTCGTTTTTATTCGATAACCAAAGTTCAAGGAGTGGGCTATGGGGTTAGCAAGGAAGCGACAAATCAGTTTGTCAGATACTCGATATTATCACTGTGTTTCACGCTGCGTTCGCAGGGCGTTTTTGTGTGGATGTAATGGTCAACTTTTTTTGGAGTGATTCTAAGCGGCCTGTTTTAATTCAATATATTTTTCATGGGGCGTCATATAATCCAGCGATGAGTGGAGGCGCTTGTAGTTATAAAATTGCACATAACTCGCCACCGCGGCAACCACCGATTCATGATTTATAAACGCCACTCTATTTAATCGTTCGGTCTTCAAACTCCTAAAAAATCGCTCCATCACGGCATTATCCCAGCGATTTCCTCGCCGACTCATACTTTGCGTGATCTTCAATGTGTTAAGTTTGCTGCGAAATTCGGTCGCTGAATATTGGCATCCTTGATCAGAATGAAACATCAACTTGCTCAGATCGGGGCGCTGACGTGCGATGGCATTATCCAACGCTTCGACCGCTAACTTGGCATTCGCCTTACTCGATAGCGCGTAACCGACGATTTCTTTCGTGCCCAAATCCAACACACAGGCCAAATAACTCCAGCCGTGATGTGTGCGGATGTACGTAATATCGCCCACCCAATGGCTGTTGTGCGTTGCGGGGTTAAACTGTCGCTTGAGCAAATTGTCGGCAAAGCGATGCTCTTCGCCCGCATCAGGGTAATAGTGCTTTTTCTTCGGGCGAATGGCCGTTAGATGCCTCTTTTTCATCATCGACGCTACCGCGTAGAGGCCCACTTTTGTGCCCGACTTAGCTAATTCAACGCGAATTCGCCGTTTGCCATAGGTCTCGAACGACTCGGTAAATATCTCGACTACTTTATCTACTAATGTCGCTTTTTCGGCGCTTTCGTGCACAGGTTGATAGTAAAAACTACTGCTGCTCATCGAAAACGCACGGCATAATTCGAGGTTGCTAAAGTGGGGATTAGCTTTCTTTACGGCGGTAATCATTTCAAATTTGGATTGTCGCGAATAAAGAAAGCCGCAGCCTTTTTTAAAATTTCATTATCTCTTTGCGCTTGCTTGAGTTGTTTTTCAAGCAGTTGGATTTTGCGTTGTTCCTCGGTTAACGCCGCCGCGTTGGTGGCCGTATTGCCTGCCAACTCGGCGATATATTGCATTTTCCAACGAGATACGGCGGATTTTCCGGCGCCAGAAAGGTCTTCAATTTGTTTGTTGGTATAGCCTTCATCCACCATTAATTTGGCATATTCAAGTTTTTGTTTTGGGCTAAGGGTTACTTTAGTTTTGCGGTTCATTAGAAAGCCTGATTCGATTTTGCGTATTTTAAGCTATAAATCACTCCAGATTCATTAGACCATTACAGGAGAAGATAAACAAACAGGTCGCTCGTATGAGCATCGTCGAGGTTGGGTAGAAGCTCGGTTATTGTTTTTAGCAAAAGTGTTTTGTATTGATGTTTGTGCGTTTGCGGTGATGAGCAATCATACTCATGTTGTACTTTATGTTGATGATAAAAAAGCTCAAAGGCTAAGCGATAAAGCCATACTACTGCGCTGGAGCAAACTATTTAAGGGTTCATTACTTATGCAGCAGTTTTTGCAAGGTGTACCACTGAGCGAAGCAGATAGAGTCTTTTTAAATAAAGAGATAGAAGCATATCGGGCGAGACTATCGAGCATTAGCTGGTTTATGCGAGTGCTGAATGAACACATAGCAAGACGAGCGAATAGAGAAGATAAATGTACAGGCCACTTTTGGGAGGGTCGATTTAAATCTCAGGCTCTACTAGACGAAGCGGCACTAATGGCTTGTATGGCCTATGTAGACTTAAACCCGATACGGGCGAAGATTGCACCCACCCCAGAAAAGTCAAACCATACTAGTATAAAACTACGCTGTGAAGCGGCTAAAATTGAAAACAACCAAAGACACTAGCAAGATTTGCAGGCAATCCTAGAAAGCACTTGCCAAAGGGATTGCCTTTTGAAATCAAAACCTATCTTGAATTGGTCGAACTTACAGGCAAATGCATACGAGTAGATAAACATGGAGCCATATCAGCAGCAGAGGTCCCTATTCTAGAGCGTCTAAACATCAAGGCAGATAACTGGATAAAACTCTCCACTCAATTCGGAAAAGTTTTTCGTGGTGCAGTAGGTAGCGAACGAAAGTTGGACTTATACTGCGAACGTGTCAGCCATAAACGACGAAGATACGTTAAAAGCTGCACGGCACTACTAGGGTAAGTCACCAAGCTTCCTCAACCTTTTGGCATAACACTAAGTTGCTTTACTCAGGCAGGGTTTGGCGCGCTTGAAAATCACAGAAGAGAATAGAAATACACCTTAATCACAATAACCTCCCCTTTATAGGAACCATTCTGGTAGGATGAAATATTGAAATTGGGGGCAACGTTAAGCTGAATTAAAGTCAGCTAAGTTACTGGTCGATTTTCTTAAAGTGCCTGTCCCTGTCCTGAGTCTATACTGTCGTGAGTCTATATGGCGTCAAAATACGGTTGGCCCTTTATATTACAAAGATTTAAAGATTCAGTGAGTTTATAGCTGATTTCATTTTTGACAGCTCGACAGCTGAACCAGCGGTGATGGAGAAGATAAATAACCTCATTCTTGGTAGCAAAATTGACAATGTCAGTCAAAACACTCCACCAAGATAAAGTGCTTATTCAAAGCACACATGTACAGAATCCGAACGCTTTGATGTTCACTTTGGCAGATAAGCTTAAAGGTACAGCGAAGTCATCTTCGCATCTAGACGGTCGCTCCTAACCTGTCTTATAGTTTATTTCGCCTTGCATGTAATCCACCGCGGACCCGATGAGCACAACACGTTCGTTTTTTACTTCACATAAAATGGTGCCACTTCGCTGCGATATTTGTGCGGCACAAAGTTGAACCTTATCCAGTCTTTTGGACCAGTATGGGGCAAGTTCGCAATGTGCTGAGCCAGTTACTGGGTCTTCATCAACGTTGAGTTTTGGAAAAAAACAGCGGCTCACAAAGTCAACCTTGTCGCCTTTGGCCGTTACCACAACACCTCGACGATCAAGTTTACGCCACGCATTAAGATCTGGCTCAAGCGCTCGTACCTGCGCTTCATTATCAAGCACAACCACATAATCAAACGCGGCTAATACTTGCACGGGTTCAACATTTTTCAGCCCTCCGACTAAAGCTAAAGGCGCCGGTATTTCTTCCAACACGGATGCTGGGAAATCCATACTATATCCTTGAGCAGTTCTGCTCACTTGCAAAATGCCGCTACGAGTATGAAAGGAAATACTCTCATCTTCATAGTCCAAATGTTCGTAAAGTACATGCGCAGTGGCCAGTGTCGCGTGGCCGCATAGATCAACTTCATCTTTGGGGGTAAACCAGCGTAGCTCATAGCCAATATCAGCTTTAACAATAAAGGCAGTTTCCGAAAGGTTGTTTTCTTGCGCAATACTTTGTAGCACTTCATCTTCTAACCATGATTCTAAAGGTATCACCGCTGCTGGGTTGCCTTCAAAGAGCTTATTTGCAAACGCATCTACTTGATAAATAGGTAATTTCATAGCACATCCTGAGCAGTGAATTGAATGAGTTTTTAAACTCAATGCAGTTTAGAGAATACGACACGTATTCGTAGTACTTAAAATCTAATTTACAGTTTATTTAGTCGACACTGAAAATCACTTAATGCATTGATCTTCTTGATGATCTAAACGATCTTACTATCCTCATTTTGCAACGTTTGTTTTCTCACCCCTCAAAACCTTGCAAAATGGAG
>NZ_JAAUWV010000097.1 GCF_014694405.1 Pseudoalteromonas sp. S16_S37 | reverse complement strand
AATATCAGAGCGAGTTTCTTCTACAACTGTAAGGTGTTCAATCAGGTTCATTGGTTGCGCCTAGCAATGGGATTGGCGCTATTTGATCATAAATTAGCTAAAAGTGCGATCCCGCCCTGGCTCTTTGGATAATCAGTTTTGTGCATTATTAACACGCCAACCTAATGGTATTATCACCCATGTTAATTTAAAAACCCTCAATCTAAATCAACGACGGACAAGCGGCTTAGATATCATTGCTAACTATAAATTTGATGTGTTGGGCGGCACTTTTGCAATCAATACGATTGTGCAGCGGCTGATCCGCCGTGATATTCAAACCGATCCAACCCTAGATCTCGAGCCGACTGTAGGCTTATTTGCGCACCCAGAGTGGAAAGCAACGGTTAATTTAAGTTATGAGAACGAGCAATTTAGAGTGGGTAGCGCCACACGATATGTGGGTGAACAACGATATAGAGAAAGTTACACCGCATCGATTGTAAACCCACATGAAACACCGAGCATGTTTTATACCGACTTAACAGCCTCGTATAACATCAGCGAAACTATGCGCTTAAACGTGGGTGCAAATAACGTTTTTGATAAAAAGACACCCCAAATGCCCAATGCGTACAGCGGCGGTGCAAACTACTATCTAGGCACTGATGGCGGCTTGTTTGACACACTGGGTCGAACATATTTCGCCAGCTTTAACTGGGAGTTTTAAGCGAATAAATTCTCACCTAACTATGGCACTGCACTAGTGGTCAGTGCCTTTTTTATCCACTTAAAATACCTCAGCACGTCAATAATAACCCTAGGTGTTCCACCTATTTTTTTAGCGAGCTTAAGTCGTCAATCAGTTCATCAAGCTCTTTGAGCAAATGCGTTCGCTGTTTTTCAGACAAGCTACGATAAATATTGGTCAGAAATTGATACTCAAACTGTTTATTGTGAGCGATGCGCGCTTGCAATTCTTGCGACCTAAACTGCTCGGGGTTGGTGAGTAAGTTTTGTAACTCAGTGACAAATTGCGCGTCTCGATTAGGCTTTTCAAACAATGCCTTTAATTGGGCTTGGTAATCAACGCGATAGTCATACCATAAGTCAGCCGTACTGAGCTGTTGCTCATAAAGCTGCTCAACCAACGTTTTCTGCTCATCATTCAATTGACCAAGCCAACGCTCCAGATTATTGATACGGTTTTTTTCCCAACGCTTTTTACGTTTTTGCTCAGAGCGCCGTTGGCGCTTTTCTATTGATTCAGACTCAGATTCGGCCAATTCATTAAATAACTCTTCCACTTGCGCTTTGCTGAGCATCGGTGCCAATTGCGCTAAATCTGGCACGATTTTATCTCGAAAACGATACCAATGTGCCAGCATTTGCATCTGGTGGTAAGCCACCCGCTCTGGGGTTATATTTTTGGCTGAAACATCCGCTTTAATTTCATTAAGCTGAGCGATATACGTATCTAACTCTTGGGCTTTGTGCCAATCCAACCAAGTTTGTAAATGCTTATCAAAATGGGCCTCTTGCTCATCTGTGAGTGCGATATAGTCATCAACATACCAATAGGTCAGCCAATCTAAATTTTTATATACAAATTTTGTTGAGCAACCGGCCATAAATAATAGCGCGATCAGAATAAGTATTTTTCTCATTGTTATATTACCGGATCACTGAATTGTTTGAGTCTATACTCCTTGCTTTGAAAAATGGATTAAAAAAGTGTCTACAAATGTTTCAAAAAACCTAACAATGGACTCTATTTATAAAACCATTGTGATTATTGTTTTGATTGCAGCTTTTTGTTGAGTTCATCCATTGTTGGCATCTGCTCGTATTGCTGCGCATCACCGTTAATACAGTCCCAACTCGCCTTTGAACCAACATACAAGTGCACTGATACCTTAGTGTCACATACACCATCAAGTAAGCCCGCGGGTATCCAATATTGCCGGCCATTTTCCATAAAATGCGGCACGGTACTGCCACATGCACTACAAAAATCAGACCGGTATCCAGATGGTAATTTAAAAGACTTTATAAACGCTTGCCCTTTTACCCAGCTAAATTGTTCGGCATTTAAAAAAGTAGCCGTATCTGACGCTGAGCCCGATAGCTTTCGGCAGAGCGAACAATGACATTGATAAAGATTTGGTAACTCACCCGTTATTGAAAACTCAACGGCACCACATAAACATGACCCTTGCATTGATACTCCCTTATTAAACAGATAGTACGCTTGTTTGTATTGTAACCACTTAATAACTTCAGCTCTAGCTAAGCGAATTAGCCCAAATCTGAGGTTAAATAGACTTAAGTGCAGCCATAGCTTGTTGCGCTTTGTCACACTGTACAAAAATATGGTCGTGAAAGTACCCTGCTATCACATTAGCGCTAATATCATGCTCGGCTAACTTACTAGCAAACGCAGCCGTTAAGCCTACCGCATCAAGACTCGAATGCACATTAAGCGTAATACATTGAAAAACAGACTCATAACCATGTCCAAACTCATCGGCCGTGCGCTTTGGGATAACCAAAGTCATGCCCTCTTGTTCTAAAAACATCGCTTTGGGGCTAAGATTTACGGCATCACCATATTGCCCACCCGCTATGGTTATAAACACAAACTCAGTGTCTAGCAGCTCAGGCTGCATAGCGCTTAATAACACCTCTAGATTAGTTTCACCTGCCATATTCCCTCCATTTGTTATGTTAACTGGTACTTTTTAAGCCAACTATACCGACTAGAATCACACCTAAAAAGACCCACTGCTTTACGCTGAGCACTACACCCAATGCAAAATGATTAACCAAAGCAATTGCACATACGCCCGAGCCAAGCCATACCAAATAGGCGACTGTTGTTGAAACTTGCTTAAGTGATATAGAAAATAGCGCTAGACTGATAGCCATTGAGGCGACTGCCAAAATAACATAATAGTGCTTAGAAAAAGACGCTGACTTGTCTAAAAACACCAACCACAGTGCTTCAAAACAACCCGCTACAATTAGATAAAACCAAGACATAAACTACCCCATTTAACGGGGCCGTCCCCAAATGAGATAGAGTGGTGAGGTCGTCCTCACTTCATAAAAGAGTCGCTAGCCTAGCGAACATTCTATTTTTCGTCAATCACCAGTCCGTTCAGCATAACGTTGCTTGCAAAACACACAACCTTGATCAGCGAATAATTGCGCGGCTAGCATATTTGTAATTTACTAAAATTTGGCACACATTGACCCGTTCATAACAAGTTGCATTAACCATTGAAGGAGCCATAACAAATAGCTTGTAAATAACCGCAAAACGCCCTATCGTCTGCCGTCACCAATCAAGATTTAACATTTAAATAACCTAAAATAGGGAGTATTTATCGTGCGAGTGCTAATAGTTGGAGCTGGTATAGCGGGCAGTGCTTTATTTAGATGCTTACAAGCGCAAGATATGAATGTTGAGATTGTCGAAAAAGCCGCTTCGTTAACCTGCGAAGGTGCCGCGATTTGCTTGCCCGCCAACGCGATGCTTGAACTTGAAAAGCTTGGACTTGCCGATAAAGTCTGCGCAAAAGCACATCAAGTACATGAAATAGAATACGCCAAAGCAAATGGTCAGACCCTTGCAAAAGCGTCACTCGATGAGGCTCCGCTGGACAAAGCGCCCTTTGTCGCATTAAGACGAGATGCGCTGATGGCTATTCTGAGAGACGATATTGCACAACACATACAATTAGCAACTTGGCCTACGGCACTTGAGCAGCAGAGCAACCAAGTATTGGTCAAATTCAATAACGGCAAAAGTGAACACTACGACTTAGTTGTTGCTGCCGATGGCATCAATTCACAAACCCGTGCATTCGTGCAGCCTAATTCGCCGCTCATAAAACCGCAAGTCACAAACTGGCGCTTCATCGCTCCTAAACCTCGCGCCAATTTTCAGCCTGTCTACTACGTAGGTCACAATGACTTATTTATGATTTACCCCATCAGCGACAGCGAGGTATATTGCTATGCGCACGTCAGTGATGCGTCTGGTCATTATCACCAGATGCCAGCGCAGCAAGCACTTAGAGCACTCTTTTCAGACTATGCCCAGCCTATCGTGCAATGCTTAAACGCCATCAACGATGAGACCGCCATCGTCACAGGCGAGCTTAAAAGTGTTGCCCAAACCCAAGCCATATTTGGCCGTGTGGTATTGGTGGGAGACGCACTGCATGGTTGCCCACCTAGCTTACAACAAGGCGCAGGAATGTCGTTGGAAGATATCAACTGCTTAGCAAAACTACTCGAAGATATTCATGCTGACGACATACCCAGTGCGCTCACTGAGTTTGAGAAAATACGTTCTCAAAGAGTCTCTTGGACGGTGAGTGAATCAAATAAAATCATTAAACTTGCCAACTTAGGTAAAAGCTTTTTTGGGCGGATTATCCGTAATTTTATCATCCGTAAAAAAGGCCCAGCGAATGTGGTTGGTTGGCGAAAGCTATTGAGCCAAAACAACTAACAGGTACACTGTGCGCCTTTTTGCTCTGCGTTAAAAGTAGCAATAAAAAGCCTGATGTCTTGATGATATCTGGCTGACTTTATTTCACTATCTTTGTTTTCTTACAGAACAAATCACCTCAGGCGAGCTTAGTATTACAACCTTATTAGCTGTGCCAAATAGCTATCTTTGCCACGAACAAAATCAGTAAGCTCGGCTGCATAGCTACGCTCCACTGCCGCTATTACTGAAGGTCGAGCCAGTAGTTGAGCGCGCCAATGATTAATATAGGGTAATTCAGTAAATAGAGATGATTCAATCAGTGACTCAAAAACTTCAAAATAACGAAAAATAGGGGCATATACCGCATCAACCATAGAAAACGTCTCACCAGAGAAATATGGCCCTACGATCGGTGACTCAAGTCGCTCAAAGCTATCACGAAGTAACCCTGACACCTGATTAAATTCAACTTTACTTTCGGCATTGTAATATTTTGCCACTAGATTGAGTATGCTTGACCCGTATTCTATCCATTGACGATGCCGCGCCTTATCAATAGCGTGCTCTGGCAACAAGTTTCCCGGCGTTATTTCATCTAAATACTCACAAATAACAGCAGATTCAAATAACACATCGTGCTCATTGACCTTAAGCAAAGGTACTTTCCCCATTGGGGATAGCTGTTTAAACCACAAAGGTTTGTTACTCAAATCTATGTCTGTACGCGTATAAGCAACGTTTTTTTCTAGCAGTGTTATCACCGAGCGCTGAACGTAAGGGCAAAGTGTGTGTGCCACCAATTCAAATTTCATATCAACCATATCAATTCCTAATTTAAACTGCTCAATATTTACTGATTGGCTCAGTATGCACTTTGCTAATTTGCATTGTTAGTGGCAATATTTGCAAAACAAACTTGCAAATTTGCATAGATCTATGGACTGGAATTCTTTAAAAGTGCTGTCACTTGTGGCGCGTCACGGTTCAATATCAAGCGCTGCCAAAGCATTGAACATTAACTACTCAACCGCCTTTCGTAGGATTGAGGCATTAGAAAAAACCGTAGGTGGGCAACTATTTCAACGCGCGGAAAAAGGCTATGTGCCCACCCCTTTGGCTGAAGAAATGCTCACGTTTGCCAATCAAATGCTCCAAGGTGCCGAAGACATTGAGCGCCACATCGTAGGCAAAGAGTTTCAGCCCAAAGGCGTGGTAAAAATTACCGCGCCTTATAATATTGCCAACCGTAGCCTGCCCATAGTGGTTGAGCGCATAAGCAAAGCCTACCCCGAGATAACATTTGAAATTCTCGCAAGTAATGATTCATTGAACCTCAATTCGCGAGTGGCAGATATTGCGATTAGGGCCACAGATTTTCCACCAGAGCACCTTATTGGCAAAAAAGTGTCAGCCATCCCTTGGGCCATGTTTGTTTCTCACCATTTTTTAGACAGATACTCGGTTGCGCCAAGCCTTGTCACACTCGGCCAATATCCGTTGATCGGTGGCACTGGCGCTATGCTGAATCTCGCGGCTTTTTCATGGCTGGAAAAGCATCACAGCGAATCAATTACTATCCGCTGTGATGAGCTAACTGCCATGTCCTATTTTGCGCAACAAGGATTGGGGATCGCATTTTTACCTGTTGACCAAAAGAGAGCTCAGCTTCAGCAACTTAACTTGTTCGAACCTGCCAAGGTCAGTGATATTTGGCTGTTGATGCATCCGGATTTAAGAAATACAAAACGTATTCGTATCGTGTTTGATTGCCTTGCTGAGTTTTTTCAAAGCCCTGAATTTTTGGGCTAAACCAAAAACTAATAAGCTACAATGAGTAGCTGTTTAGTGGTTACCAACTTCGATACGGTTATGCCTATTTGGTATTTATCCCCAAATTGGCTTTACGATAAGCCGATGGCGTTAATCCAACCGCGTTTTTAAATGCTGTATTAAAGGTTGAGCGAGAGTTAAAACCTGACTCCAAGGAAACATCAATGATGGAACGCTCTGTGGTTGCTAGTAGACGCTTAGCCTCTTCAACGCGATATTGATTGATCAATTGAAAAAAGTTGATGCCCAAATGCTGCGATAGGGTTTCTGAAATATGGTTCTCCGAAACATTAATCGCACCAGACAAACGACTAAGAGACAGCTCATTGTCGCTATACAGGCGCTGTTGTTGCATGGCATTACGTAATTTATCAGCAATACGCGCCATCCGTTGAGTGTCTAAAATTGCTACTCGAGGCGCTAACTTCAGCTCCTGCGTTTTATGCTCTTCATCCAAGGGGGGCTGGTTTAACGACAAATGAGCAAAAGCGACCAGTAATATAAGCTCTAGTATAGGAATGGCAACACCTGTGCCAAACCACTTGAAGCCAATAAAACCGAGAAAATATTCAATCGAATAAAGTGTCCAAACCGCTCCCCATAACAAAAGTATTACACGTAACCAATCGAGTGATTGCCTTTGAATGTCGGAAAACCGCTGCATAAGTTGTTCTCTATGCTTGGCTTGCAACACATAAGCGGCTCTAAAATACAATAACGTGGTACCTAAAAATACCAAGGTTGTGCTCAAACAGGTTAACAGCGCAAATTGATAAAGCGCTGGGTCTCGAGTCGCAGGGTTTGCCAATGCAAGCTTTTGCTCGGCGCTCAGTAGCAATGCAAAAGGCATAAAGCTGAGCATGATCAATATCGGCCCAAGACAAGCGAGCATTATTGACTTAGTGCTTATAGCACTGGAGCGCAGTATTAAAGAACGTGTGTAAAAGTAAAAAGCAGGGCCGATAAAAGCAGTCAGCGGTAATTGCCTAAGGTATCCCCAAAACTAGTGTTTATATATCAATAAGATGGAGATTTTAGAAATTTTGGAAAATGTGGGGAACATTCATGATGTTTAGTGATCTTATGAATCGCTAAATAAAAAA
>NZ_JAAUWV010000096.1 GCF_014694405.1 Pseudoalteromonas sp. S16_S37 | reverse complement strand
CTTTAATTTGCTCTAATGATGTTGTGGTATTCATTGATCACACCTTAGTTGTTTAGGTTGCAATCAAGTATGCCGGATGGTTTTTACTTATTTGCGCTATCTTGCCGTAAGGTCACGTTTAATCTTTAAAAATGATTAAGGGTTATTGCGGATGGGTATAAATAAACGAGGTTATTCTAGGGGCAGGATCAATATTGAAAAAGACGTTCCAGCTCTGTCATTTAACAATGGCGGAGCTGGATGATGAGCATATTATGCTCTTGTTTGCGTCAGCCATCTAATAAAGCTTCTTGCTTCACTGGCCGTTGAGAAACGTTTGTTTTTCAACCCAGTTTTATCTGCAAAAATCACATTGCTTTTATTGACTGAGATAGACAGCACAGGCTGTATAATTTGGATCAGAGATCCGTTGTATTCATATGACATAGAAAACTCACAAATTTAATGCCAGTGTATCTGGCTAATTAACATACAAGCTTCACTACAGTTTTGACGATATTCCCAAAGGTTACGGTCTTTTTGTTAAGACAAGTTCCAACAGAATGTTGGTAATTCGGTCGCCGTACAATAATTCAGCTTTCAATTTTTTAATGCTGGCTTACTGGATCAGGGTAAGAAAGGACATTACTAGTTGCTCTTACAACTATAGAGCGAAACTAAGCAGAGGATTATACCTTTATATGCGAAGAGTTTACAAGCATTAATTAACTACGCTATAAAATATCCCTTTCCAAGCCAATTTTTACAAACTACCTACAGACCCGTTACTTTAGATAAGTGAGTACTGAGGTTTAAATCTATATGGTGGCTAGGTGAGCGAATTTCAACCAGCGCATCATCAAAATCTCCTTTACTGAAATGATCATAAATATTATTTGATAGTGCATAGGGCTCACTAGGCATACCTAAAAATGGGAAGATCATTCTGTCTAACTCCCCATCACCATCTTTATCATGAATGACATTAATTGCATATTTCCCCGCAGGTAAGTTGTCAAAAACTACAGGTGTGTTTGGCTTTTGAGGATATACAATTTTTTTTGCAAAATAATGAGCTTGTGGATCACTAATATTTAAATCCGCGTGATAATCAGCACTGTTATCATGGATCAGAACCAGTAGTTGCCCTTGCTCGCTGGTGACATTATGTATATTGACCACTAATCTGGTTGACTCGCCAGCTATTGTATTGACACTGTGTTTACTGGTTGACTGACAGGCTGTTAATACCAACCCCATAGCCGTAATCAATAATACTTTACGCATAACTATCTCCTTATAAGTTTGTAATATGCCCAATCTAGCAGCATTAGCCAGTTATAAACATGGCACTCATAGGCTCTTTTTGTAAAAATGTGTAGACTAAACAGACACATTTTTACACCTAATAAGCCCGAGCTATACAAATGAACAAACCTAATATTTCTATACATTATTGTGTGTTATGCCAGTGGCTGCTGCGAAGTGGCTGGCTCGCACAAGAGCTACTAAGCACATTTTCCGATGAGCTCAAGCAGGTAGCCCTTGTTCCCGCATCTAAAGGCGTGTTTCAGATCTACTATAATGACGAACTCATTTGGTGCAGAAAAGTCGATGGTGGTTTTCCTGAAGCAAAAATATTGAAACGCAGAGTCAGAGATAAACTTGATCCCTATCGTTCTTTGGGTCATATCGATAGTTAGGTGATTTTAATAGAGATTGATTATTAAACAGTATTTGGTTAGTTTAATTAAACTAACCAGCATAATTCGTGCATTCAGTGTCGAATTTAGTCCATATTTTCCGCCATTTTGCAAAATAAGTGATATGCTGATATAACAATATAAAAAAGGTACATCCATCATTGGATTAAATAATAAAAATGAAATTCAGTTTTAGCCATTTTGAATTCGATTGTGTGAACCTAGTACTTACCAATAATGGTAAAGTTTTTTCACTCAACGAAAAGCCAGCCAAATTGCTTGCCCTGCTTCTTATGGAGTCGGAGCGTATCCACAGTAAAGATGAAATTTTGGAAGCGGTTTGGCCGGGTAGAACAGTTACCAACCAAGTAGTATTTCAAAGTATCGGCCATCTAAGAGCCTTGTTTGGCGATGACGCTATTAAAACGTTTTCTCGCAAAGGGTATCAGTGGCAATTACCACTTACACCAGTATCACAAGACAACATAGCGCAAAACAATCAAGTAGTCGCTGAAGATAAAGCATCAGTGCAAGATGAGCCACAGCAAAAAGAGCCTTTAAGTGAAACAACCTTACGTAAAACAACGGGTAAATCTAAAGCAGTATGGTCTGTTGCAGCAGCAACACTGCTAGGGTTATTAGTTGGCGTCTACTTTTTAGTTTGAGCAAGTTAGTCTGACCTCGCATTATGTAATACAAAAAAACTTATATACGGTGGGATAGTTATGCTAAGTGCATCGAATTGTGGTTTACTGGTGATTGATATACAGGGAAAACTAGCCACACAGGTTGCTAACAGTACAAGGCTCATCGCTAACACTGAAGCGCTTATTCTTGGCTGTAAAGCGCTAGAATTACCTATCGTCTGGTTAGAACAAACGCCAGATAAGCTTGGTGCAACCGTGCCACAATTGGCCAAGCAGTTACATCCTGAGCAAGCGCTCACCAAAACAACCTTTAGCGGCTATGCAAATCAGGCTATAGCTCAGCGTTTAAAAAGCGAGAACAGACAATATTGGTTGTTGTGTGGTATCGAAGCACATATTTGCGTATATCAAACTGCCTGTGATTTACTTACAAATAAATTTAACGTTGTGCTCATAGAAGACGCTATCTCATCTCGAAATATAGAACACAAAAAATTGGCTTTAAGTAAGCTGCAACATAATGGCGCTCAGCTAAGTAACGTGGAGATGTGTTTATACGAGTTGCTTGCTGATTCTCAACACCCTCAATTTAAAACAATCCTAAATTTAATTAAATAAAGCTGCCGTAAAGCCCCTTTACAAAGCATTTACTCATTACCAAGTCCTATTGCTTGGCTAGCTATAACTGTCTGCAGCGCTTCATCCATTTTCCTTATAAAATCATGCTTGTAAGGAAATTTATTCAGTGAATCTTTTACATATCCTATATGTGCTGTACGGCGCAATACTATTCTATCCTCTACGATGTGACTTAAGTCAAGTTCAGGGTGTAAACGCTTTATACTACGCAAACCTAGTAAGGTAGAGAGCCTATCGTTGACATAACAATCAATCCGCTTTTTTGCCAATTTAATAATATTTGAATAGGTATCTTTGTTTTCCCACAAGCTGATTTTGCCTTGCCTACTGGCTTGCTCCAAGCCATCATCTAGGATCATATACCCTGCATTCAACCCCACATTAATCGGGTTTACCGTCGTGTCTTTTGTTTCAATATCCGCTAATGAAAAGCCTGTGTTGCAAAAAGCAACCACCACTTCTTCAAGTAATGGTATTGAATACGGCCAGATAAAAGGCCTTCTTTTAATATGTTTGTAGGGTGGCATCAATGCAAAGCCATCGCCGCTTTCAAGCGCAGCAACACCTCTTTTCCAAGGAACAGGGTGCAGTTCAACAACATATTTATCGTCAATAAGCTTTATCGCCTGATGTACTAAGTCCACATAAATACCTGCGGGTTCACCGTTATTAACATAGCTGTATGGTGGGTAGCTCTCATCAATAAGAATGGTGACACGGTACTGCGGTTCTGCATGAACAGGTGAAGCTATAATCAAAAATAACAACCAAGTTGCGAATTTGAGCGTACTAAAATCCGTCATTTTTGCAGCATCGATTTTCACATATTGCCTCTCATTAACACCTTGATTCTGAGAACTCTCCGTGAACGCTAGGAAAGCTCTCACCTAACTTTGCGCCCCACAATTAGTTTAGCCTAAGCTTTGCAAGCTAAACTATAAACCTCACCTATAAAGTAAATTTTGATAGTAGCGCTTCTTGCTCATGCGCATGCTCTGCAAGAGTATCGCTGGCACAATACTGTTTATCAGCAAAACTGCCCACTTCAACACTAATATCATTGATATGGTTAGTATTTTTATTGATTTCTTCAATTACAACACTTTGCTGCTCAATTGCGGTTGCAATTTGAATATTGCGATCCATCAATTCTTTAACTGACTCAGTTATTTCGTTGAGCATGTTGGTTGCCTGTTCAGTTTGTTCAACACACAATTGGGTTTTGTCTTTGCTACTTCCCATAGACTGCTGCACTTGGCTTGAAGAAGCCTGAATTTGATCAATCATAGACTTTATTTCTGTGGTGGACTCTTGAGTTTTTGACGCTAAAGAGCGCACTTCATCAGCAACCACAGCAAACCCTCGTCCTTGCTCACCAGCGCGTGCCGCCTCAATCGCGGCGTTAAGCGCTAATAGATTGGTTTGCTCAGCAATACCATTAATAACCGAGAGTATGTTCTCAATATTTTGACTATATTCGGCTAGCTGTGTGCTTAAAGCATGAGAGCGTTCTATATCCTGTGCTAACGCGGTTATCTGCTCTTTGGCCTTCAAAAACACGCTTTGGCCCTCAATTGTCTTATCGTTAACTTGAGTAATTGAGCTGGCTGCTTGCTGTGCGTTACCAGCAATTTCGGTGGAAGTGGTGCTCATTTGATGCATCGCTGTTGCCAAACTGTCGATTAACATAACTTGTTCATCAAGCTTCTTCATTGAGTCGCTGGATAATACTTTCGCGGAATCACTGCTGATCACGACTTTATCAGCGCGTTCTTTAACGCTGGTAACCAATTGCCGAAGGGATGCCAAAAATAAATTAAATTGTTGCGCAACAACACCACATTCATCTTCATTGATAATTTCTAGTCGTCTTGTTAGATCTCCACCACCACTGGCTATTTCAGTAATTGCTTGCTCTAACTCTTTGAGTGGTTTGAGTAAATGAAGAGCCAAAGCTCTCACGCACACAACGCCAAGCACAACCGCTATCACAGCAATAATGAGCGAGTTTAAAGTAATATCAAATAAAGTCTCATAGGCGAGAGATTTATCTATCAAAACCGCCAAGTACCAATCGGTTCCATATTGATTAGCTAGCTGGTGTAAATAAAATAGCTTTACCCCTTCCTTGGTTGTCACTTCTTTTAACTCGCCGATTTGGGAGATAGACAACGCAGAGTCAATAGTGTCAATATTTTTGCCGTTATAGTTTGAGTTTTGATGGCTAATAATTTTACCATCACCGGCAACTAAAAACGCGTACCCAGTATTATCAAAATTAACCGCATTAACGCTTTTTGCTATTACTTCCAAGCTCAGATCACCGCCAATGACGCCTTGTAGTTTTGCACCTGAATTAATAGGTGACACAACGGATAACAACAACTCTCCCGTCGACGCATCGACATAAGGGCTGGTAAATGCCGTTTTTTGCTGATTTTTCCCAAGTTGATACCAACCTCTTTGGCGAAAATCGACATTCGGTGGGTTCTGCCTATTTGGATCGTTTGAGCGCAATTGCGATTCATTTTCCAAGGTTCCAAAAACAAGTAAAAACTCTTGCTTCAAGAATGGTGTGTTTAACTTCTCATTGAACCGTTCAACACTAAAATCATGCTCTAACTGGCTTTTAATAACATTTATTTGACTGGCTTTGATAGTTAACCAATTATCGATACTAATGGCCAATAGTTGCGCACTGTCACTTACATACGCTTGGGTTTTGGCTCGCACAGAATCACTCACAAACCAATAAGTAGATAACGTTGTCACAGAAATAATTAGCAAAATAACGATAGCAGAGGTCACAGAAAATTTGGTACGGATCTGCATTTTAGTCGCCTGAGCAAAAATCAACCTAATCTGTGAAGTGTGGTCTATAATTCGATGATTGGCAACTATCCAAAGTGAAGATGATGCGACTTACAGTGAAATATTTTGTTGTCCTATTTTTAGTGCTATGTTTGCTTCCCAGCCTTGTTGCAAACGCAACTGACAGAGCGGTTACCATGGCTGACATAGAAGCATTAGAGGCCCAGCTTGAACAGTTAAAAGCAAGGTTTTTAGCGCAAAACAAACACTCTCAAACCGCAGATAAAACACCACAAGATACCAGTGCACAGGTCACATCTGCGCAACAAGCTAAAAAAACAACTTCCGTTAACGAGACAAGCAAGGTTAACGTATACGCCACCATTCGCCCTACTTTTGGGCTGATAGATGAAACAACACACAGTAATTGGGATGTGCGAGACGCCTTATCGCATGCCGGACTCAAAGTTAGCCATGAGTTTCAACCCGGTTGGTCAGCGCAACTGCATGGCGAATGGGGTATTGATCTGGCCAATGAGGGCAACTTTGGTAAATCTCGACGTGCTTACACCGCTATTTCGACTCCCTATGGTCGATTTGGCATTGGTAAACAAAGACCAGCGCAATATCTATTTATTGCTGAATACGTTGACATATTTAACCATTCCAGCAGTCCTTTTGCGTACGACCCCGAAAGCATTTTCTTCGTCGACAACCTGTTGAGTTATCGTTTTGAGACCGGACCACTCACATTTGTAGCGGTTGGACAATTTGACGGCAATCAAGGAGACAAGCAAACCGACTTGTTCAATGCAGGCTTAAGTTATGATGCGCATGGACTACATGCTGCTTTGACTTACCAACAAAATGATATCTTCGACAAAGAGATTCAGCTTGGCCACAACCGCATCTGGGCTGGCTCATTAGCATACCAGTTTAGCAACCGATTTTATGGTGCCTTGTCGTATCAAGACAAAGACTATGTGCGCAATCAAACTACTTTATCCCGCAACGGCCACACTTTTGACTTATCTTTGGCGTATCAATTTGCAAAGCACTACAAACTAAAAACGGGTATTTTTGATTTTGATGATGGCTACAATAGCTTTGATGCGAACAACCAAAGTTTCAACGGATATAACATCACCCTTGAATGGCTTCCCACCGAGCCGCTGCGTGTACATCTAGAGTACTTAAATAAGTCCTTTGATAATCAGCCTGATATGCAGTCTATTTCTGTAGGTTTTCGATATGATTACAAACAGCAGTGGCGATATGAATAATTGCTCACAATTTAATTGCAAGGAGTGGCGTAATTGCTCCTAACTCGATGTATTTTACACTCGCTCATGCCATCAGTGATATGCTGCTCGCTACAAGCAAAAGAAGAGCCTGTCACTTGGGCTGAAATTCAGACGCTGCAAGGCAAAATAGCCATATTAAAACAGCAACTTGAAAGGCAAACTCATTCACGAGCAGCGCCATCTTCGATTAGCCATCCAACTCCATTGGCGAGTGCGCAACCTAAGAGCAACACAGTCTTATTTAGTTACGCTACCATCAGACCCATTGTCGGCGTGATCAACACGCCCTCTGGCAGTCGGTGGCAGGTGCGAGATTCATTGTGAGCTTACGGCAAGTTAGCGTAACTCACCATCAAAAATATGCTTGAGTCCAGAATTTAGTCTATGCGTTGTGATTTATAGTTCCAAGGCAAGTAAAGTTCTGGGTTTAATCGCA
>NZ_JAAUWV010000095.1 GCF_014694405.1 Pseudoalteromonas sp. S16_S37 | reverse complement strand
GATAAAGCCAAGCAAGATGGTCGTGTGGTGGCCTCTGAAGTGGACTATTTAACGCAACTTGGCAAGCAACAAGGTTTAGCGGCTTTGAATACGGTGCTTGATAGTCGTAGCCCCATTGCCGCACTCACAAACCAACAAACCACCACGCAACCCAAGCCTGATGCCAAAACAGGCGTAGCCGCGCTCTCTACCGAACAAAAATACGCTGCCGACCAGTTAGGCATTAGCTACACCGACTATGCCGCGTTACTTAAAGAGGAAAACCAATAATGGCGATTGTGACACCCGCAATTTTAACCAGCCTACAAACGGGCTTTAAAAAGAACTTTCAAGATGGCTTAAGCGAGGCTAAGCCACAGTACACAGCCATTGCCACGGTGATTAAATCAACCACCAAAAGCAATACTTATGGTTGGCTCGGTAAGTTTCCATCTCTCAAAAAGTGGGTAGGTGACCGCCAAATTAAGAGCATGAAAGCCCATGCGTACAGCATCGTTAATGAGGATTTTGAGGCCACTGTAGGTGTTGACCGCAATGAAATTGAAGACGATGAATTAGGCGTTTATGCACCACTTATGCAAGAAATGGGTCGCAGTGCAGGCATTCACCCTGACGAAGTATGCTGGCCATTGTTACGCGCAGGCTTTACCACGCTTTGCTATGACGGCCAAAACTACTTTGATACCGACCACCCTGTATACCCGAATGCGGATGGCACAGGCACAGTGCAAAGTGTAGCCAACATGGCTGAAGACGGCGCATATACGGGTGAGCCTTGGTATGTGTGCGACACCAGCAAAGTACTTAAACCTATTATTTTTCAAGAACGTAAAAAGCCCACTTTCGTCAGCATGACCAAAGTGGATGACGAGGCGGTATTTACCAATAAAACCTTTCGTTACGGCGTGGATTGCCGTGATGCAGCGGGTTTTAGCTTTTGGCAACTGGCCTTTGCCAACAAACGTGCACTTAATGCAGACAACCTATGGGACAGCATCAAGAAAATGCGCACCTTCACGGCTGACGGTGGCCGAAAGCTGGGCATTCGCCCCACTACCTTAGTTGTACCACCAGAGCTAGAAGACGTGGCAACCAAGTTACTTGAGCGTGAGCTTGATTCAAACAGCTCAAACGAACTCAAAGGCCGCTTAAAGCTAGTTGTTGCTGATTACCTGTAATTAAACCCAATGCCCCACCACAGGGGCCAATCAATAGGATGGAAAATGAGATGGCTAATAAGACGACTCATACAGTATGTATTTTCAGTCAGCAACCCAATGGCTACCGCCGCGCGGGTCTTACCCTTAATTACGGGCAAAACGATAACCTGCAAGTTACTGAGCAGCAGCTTGAAGCACTTCAAAAAGATACACGCATTAAAGTGCAAGTGCTTAAAGCAAGTGAAACGGCTAGTACGCCGCAAAACATGGAGCCACGAGGTGTGGGCAGCGATTTAGTTTTAGATCTAAGTAACGCGCCAGAAGAACTTGCACACATCATTGCTGCAATACACGAGCTGAAGCCAAACAAAAAGCCAAACGTGGATGAATTAGCGTTTGAAGTGGATGGCGTTGAAGGTGAGCAAAAACCAACGGCTGCACAACGAGACGAAGCTTGGGCTTGGTATCAGAGCAACGTTGTTAACACGGAGCAATAACCATGAGTTACGCCAGTACAGCAGATATGCAAACGCGGTTCAATCAGCAAGACCTTGTGTTACTTACTGAGCGCGAAAACAGCACACCCGGTGAAATTAATATTCCTGTGCTTGAGCAATCACTCATTGATGCAACAGCAGAAATTAACGGCTACTTAGCAGGCCGTTATACCTTGCCTTTGAGCACGGTGCCTACCGCGCTGGTGCGTATTTGCTGCGATATAGCCCGTTATTTTTTAAGTAGCGATCATGCCCCAGAGCACATACACACCCGCTATACGGACGCGCTAAAGTTTTTACAAGCAGTGAATCAAGGCAAGGTAGCGCTTGGCATTGATAGCCAAGGCGACAAAGCCACCACCAACGACACCGCGTTTATGGAGTCTGCTGGCAGCGTATTTGCCCGCGCTAAGTCGAAGGGGTTTATTTGATGTTTGAGATAAAATCCGACTACTTAGCCGCAGGGCTTTTACTTGAAGAAGCATTGAAAGGTATTTCAGGCATTCGACACGTAAAGGCACTCGATGATTTAGCGGAAATTGATAAAACTAATCACACCCCCTGTTTGTTTTATCTGTACTACGGCGAACAGCTCAATGGCCCCACCCAAGCGGGTGCCAATGTGCAAATTAAGCAAACGTGGCTTGTCATTCTTGCTGAGCGTAAAAACAGTAAATATGCAGGACAAAACATTGCTAAAACCATTCGCGCGGTAGCTGGCAAAAAAACGGGCGATGCAGGCCCATGGCAACGTATTAACACCCCAATAAAACCCAGATACACAAGCGGCCATGCGTTTTACCCGCTGGCCTTTACCTGTCAAATGAGAATGCGAGGAACCCACTAATGAGTGACGGTTATCTAATTGCTGGCAATGTATTTGTGCAGCGCCTAAATAAACAAGGCAACCCTGAAGGTGGCTCAATTGGTCCAATCAACACCACAAAATTGGCCATAAAAGTAGAGTCTGAATCTAAAACCCGAACATCAAACAAAAAGGCCGACTATGGCCAAGTGCTGGATGATGTGCGCATACCTAAGCCCACCGCCATTAACTGGGCCTTTGATGACCAACCTACAGAGCTGGTTGCGATGGCATTGATGGGCGATGTGGTCGCTATTAACGATGCCAGCGGTACGCTCACTGATGAAGCTATCACACTGCCATCGGCACAGCACTGGGTTGAAATTGGCCATAAAAACTTTGCAACCGCAGGGCTTGCGGTGAAGCAAGGTGCGACCCCTCTAGTCTTGGGTGAAGACTTTGAAATGAACTATGCCCTTGGGCTTATCCGCGCATTGCATGGCGGCAAAGTAGCAGCAGGCGGAACAATAACATTTTCAGGTCAATACAACGCCCGAAGCGGCAAGCGCATTAAAGGCGCGTTGAACTCACAAATTCGTTTACGGCTTTTCGGCGAGGGCGAGAACCTAGCCAACGGCAAACAAGTTGAGTTTGATATTTATGACGTTTCAATGTCGCCCACCTCTGAACTTGACTTAGCGGGTACTGAGTTTGTAGGTGCAGAGCTTGAAGGCACCGCCAAAATCAAATCTGGCAAAGATGCGCCATTTGTTGTGGATGAAATAGAAGCATAGTTCCCCGTTGGGGCTTCGGCCCCTTTTTCACGATTTTAAACCTTGTTACATACTGAGTAGTTCCGATGGCAAACAAAACGTTAGAGTTAGCACTTAGAGTTGTGGCCGAAGCCACTGGTAAACAAAACATTGAACAACTCGTTGCTGAGCTTCGCAACATTGAGCAAAGTGCAGAGCGTGCCAACCCCGCTACGGAAAAACTCAGTGAACAAATTGATGGTGTAGCAACAAGTGCCAATAACGCTGAACCTAAAACCGACCAGTTAAACAAGGCACTAAACGACACTACTCAAACCGCAAACACAACTGCTATAACCGCAGGTCGCCTTGCCAATGAGCTAGACGATTTAGGCGACTTACAACAGCTAATACGCGCCTTTGAGCAATCCAAACAAAAACTAGAACAACAAGAAATAGCCACGGCCTCAGCAACGCAAGCGCTCGATGAGTTACAGCGCCAAGCACAAGATAGCAACCAACAGCTATCAGCGCTTGCGCAAGGAACTGAGCGAGCCGAGCGCGACTTAAAACAACTGCGTGACGAGCTTACACAAAACACCGGGAAACATGCAGCGCTGCAAGCGCAACTTAAACGCTCTGGCGTTGATACCAACGATTTACGCGTGGCCAAACGTAACTTAGGGGCGCAGTTTGATAAAGCAGGCAAGTCCGTTGATAAATTCACCAATGACTTAAAACAAGGTAACGCTGCACAACAGGCGCACGCAGCCAGTTTAAGCAAAGTGGCGGGCCAAGTTGCGGCACTGGCCGCCGCCTATTTTGGTTTAGACCGAGTAGCCAGCGCGGTTAACTCAGTTTTTGAAACAGGCGACAAGTTTGAAAAGCTCGGTATTCAAATGCAAGCGCTGATGGGTGGCATTGCAGGCGGTGCAAAAGCCACGGAATGGGTCACGCAATTTACTAAAAACACCCCACTGCAACTGGGCGAAGTCAGCCAAGCTTTTGTGAAACTCAAGGCATTTGGCCTTGACCCGATGGATGGCACCTTGCAATCCATCACAGACCAAGCATTAAAACTTGGCGGTGGCTTTGAAGAAGTACAAGGCATATCACTGGCCCTTGGCCAAGCATGGGCCAAGCAAAAGCTGCAAGGCGAAGAAATTTTACAACTGGTAGAACGTGGCATACCCGTTTGGGAGCTACTTGAAAAAGTCACAGGTAAAAATGTTCAAGAGCTACAAAAGCTATCCAGTGCCGGCAAATTAGGCCGTGATGTCATTAAGCAGTTGATTGATGAAATGGGCCGAACCAGCGCAGGAAGCGCGGCGGCGCAAATGGCACTCTTCAGCGGCCAAGTGTCTAACGCCAAAGACAACCTAGAGCAGTTTTATAACCTTATAGCGCAATCGGGTGCAATGGACTGGCTCAAAAACCAACTCACCACATTAAATACTGAGTTTGCAGCTATGGCGGCAGATGGCCGCTTGCAAGAATGGGCACAGTCAATCAGCGATACCATAGTAAACACGGGCACCGTCATTAAAGATGCCGTAAGCACTTTATACGATTACAGAGAAGAAATTGGTTTTGTAGCAAAAGCATGGTTGGCGCTAAAAATCGGCGGTTATTTTAGTAGCGTTGTGAGCGGTGCAGTTGCCGCAACTCGTGCATTTACCACATATAAAACCGCAATAACGTCAGCAACCGTTGCAACGAATGCGGCAACAGTAGCAACCAACAAATGGAAAAGCGCAATCGGCTTTATAGCGCGCGGCGGTTTGTACACAGTACTTATCAACGAAGTGTTTAATGTAGGTGTTGAGTACAACAAGCTAATAACACTTGAGCAAAAACTCGCCAAAAGCCAGCGTGACGCAAAAGTGTCGTCAGCCAAACTTGCTGAAGAGTTGAGAATTGTTAGTGAAAATACGGGCGTATTAATCACTAGTACTGATGAGTTAGACGCCGCTGTTGCAAAAGGCACCATTGTGTGGAACGAGCGCGCATACGCTTTTGAAGGGGTTGCAAAAAAACAGCAAGAATTGGCTGAAGCAGCTAAACGCGCTGAGCAAGCCGAACGCGAGCGCCAAGCGTTTTTAACCCTAACACTGACCGAAGCACTCAAAGTGACTGAATCACTAGAGCAACAGGCGCAGAACTTAAACGGTGTACGCGATGGGGTTGACGGCTTTATACAATCGGTAAATTCAGCCCGCACCGCGCTTGTGAACTCGGGCACGGAATACAGCCAGCAAGTTGTATTACTTGATTATCTCAAGGCCAAGTTTGAAGCGCATAACGAATCATTGGCGCGCCAAGCTTACTTAGCAGACGATGTAAGCAAAGCCTATAAAGAGTTGGGTTTAACCAGCAGTACCGCCCTTGAACAAACAGCCACAAAGCTACAAGGTGCGTTTGAACTCATTCAACAACAAAACGAACCCATTGCCATGCAGCAGCAGGCATTTTTAAAGTGGGCCGAAGCGGCCATAAAAGCGGCGGATGCGACCGACCAAACCGTGCCTGCTTCAGTGCAAGCGGCGGCTGCGGCGCTTGGGCTTACCAAAGAGCTAGACAAGCTGGTTGAAAAAGCCAATGCGCTTAAGCCAGTTACCGATACAAATAGCGAAGCGGTAAAGCGCTTTACCGTAGCACTGGATGCAACCAACGCCGCCATAAAGCAAAATCAGCAAGTATTGGCATCAAGCACGGCAACCGCTGAGCAAAAAGCACAGGCTCAAGCTGCACTAACCAAACAACAAGCGCGCTTAACCCAACAAACCGAAGACTTAAATAAGGTTCAACAGTACGAGCTGGCAACACTCAGCCAATTAAAAGCTGAGCAATCAGAGTTAATTAACCAAGTAGCTAACTTAGATAACCGCTATCGTGCGGGCACATTGAGCGGTCGAGAGTACAACGAGCAGAAAGCGCGCCTAGAATCGCTGTTACGTGTAGTGAATGGCTTGCTGGGTGATTTTAAAACCGCGCAAGATGACGCCACTGCGGCAACCAAGCGCGGTACACAAGCCACGAAAGAGGCGACTCAAGCCGCCGAAAGCAGTTTTAAAAGCCTGCGTAAGCAAAAAGAAGAACTCGAAAAGGTCAGCCAAAGCGCTGCGCGCGCCTCAACCAACATCAACAACTACACACAAAGCAGCCGCCCCACCGTGAGCGACATTGTGGACTATCAAGAAAAGTATGAAACTGATGGGGCATATTCATTTGAGAGTGCAGAAGTTCAGGCCGAAAAACAAAAGCGCGCCAGAGCAAAACTAGCCGAAACACAATATAACCGCTTTGAACGCGACATTAAGGGAGCCACAACAACCAATGCACTCAATGACTTATATGTTAAAGCCATAAAACAGCTGAGCTATTTAGATCAGGAACAAAAACAACGGTTAGCTGATGCCATAGCTGAGCAAAAAAAAGCGCTAAAAGCTAAAAGCAACCAAACCCCAATCAGTGTAAGCCAAGCTTTAAGCGGACTGCCAAATATAAGCACAGCGAGCAATCAAGCTACTGTAAGTCGTTCAGATAGCGCACTGACTGAAGCAATCAACAAGCTAACAGATGTGCTTACTCGCCAGCATTCGGGTAAAACCGTTGTTTTGCAATTGAGCTTACCCAATGGCCAAACCGCAGAAATGTACGCCCATGTGCGGGATGAGCTATTAAACGAATTAGAACAACTGAGTAACGCACAATGATAGTGATCAACAACATTCAACTCGATAACGCCGTTTGGACAGATGAATATGATTACCAAGGGGTAGCTGAGCAAACCGAGCGCGCCCTTAATGGCGCACAGCACATAGAGAAAACCGCCATTATCGGCCGCCCGATTACGATTGAAAGCGTATTGGAGCCAGCAGCGCTTTACATCGCACTATTTGAGCACAGCCAAACCGAGCTGGCCGCATTTGATATTACGGTACGTGGTACGAGCTATACCGTTGTGTGGGACCACAGCCAAAAGCCAGTAACAGGCTCACCACTACAATATTTTAGCGATGTCGAGCCTACGCACTTTGAAAACATTACTCTAAGGTTGAAAACGGTATGACCATAATTAGAAGTCACTTAAAGATATTTAAGCCGGAACGTTTAGGCAGCGCCCCAAACGCAGGTGGACACCGCACCAATAATGCGGTGATAAGTGGCAAGCTCAATGATGTTTTTAGCTCTATCAGTGATGTGGACCACGCACGAAGCGCGTTCGATTTAGTGAAACTCTACCCAGCGGTTTCAACCAATGACGCAAGCAAACTGCAAGAAGCACACGTATTTATTAGCGACCAACCTGAAGATCCATTAGTGAGCACCTTACTGGTTGAATCGCCGCTACTGCGCGATGATAGCTTATTGCCCGATATGCTCGACATGATGACTGACAGCAATACGAAGTTTCATGGCACCACCTATTTAACCGCAGCAACAACGCAAAACACACTAGAACTACAAGTTGATCAAGTAACGCGCTCACTGGCCCCAACAGTACAAAGACGTACATCAAAAGTTGGGTTAAAGCCGCCTGTTTCTCAAATGTTCCGCACCAAAAAAATAACCAGTATGGGCGAGATGCGAGAGTTCAGCATTGACATACCTGACTTACTCGTTGAATACCCCAATACCCGTGCTGAATATCAAACATATAGAGGCACACAACATGTCTCTATTGAAATAAATGGCCGCACGGTGTCTGGTCAATTTCATGTGAGCTATCCGCTACTAACGGGGTATTCACTGTTTATTTATTACCTATCACATAACGATTTTCGGTATCACTCATTTAGTGAAGGTCAGATTAGTTTAAGCGCAGGTGAATCTATCGAGCCTTATCACACACGGCTCAAAAAAGAAGGCAGCAGCACTATTTACAATGATGATGGCTTTGGCCGCTTCATTGCCAATGGCTTTGTATTTGCAAAAATAGATTACAACACAGGCACAATTACTGAAATTGAACCCGTGAACTACACAGGCACAGTGAGTGAAAACCTAGGCGCACTCATTAAAACTAAGCCGCACAC
>NZ_JAAUWV010000094.1 GCF_014694405.1 Pseudoalteromonas sp. S16_S37 | reverse complement strand
CTGCGAATATCACCTAACTTTGCTTGAGAAAAAGTTTCTGATGCCCATTTCTCTGAACTTGCTGAAAACACCGTAACTGACCTTATCGTTATATCAAAACAGATCAGATCAAGATTAATCAGCTAAGTTCAAAAAAAATCCCCCGATTTTCATCGAGGGACTTGTGTATGAAAGACAGGCAATCGCGGCCTTTTTAATATTTTCTTCTTTTTAGCCCAGTCTCAGAGATAATCTTCGCAGATATTTCTTCCACTGAATGACATGTCGAATTCAGATATGGCGTGTTATGGCGCTTAAATAGCATTTCAACCTCACGCACCTCTATCCTGCATTGTCGTAACGATGCATACTTAGAATTTGCCATTCGTCCTTCTCTGATAGCAGCGAGCCTTTCAGGGTTGATGGTTAAGCCAAACAATTTATTTTTATAAGGTAATAAACAGCGAGGGTAATTGCCCTTTTCCAAATCGTCCTCGGTCATAGGGTAGTTCGCTGCTTTAATTCCATATTGTAGCGCTAAATATAGACTTGTCGGTGTTTTACCACAGCGACTCACACCAACCAGTATGATATCAGCTTGCTCATAGTCTTTAATATTCGCGCCGTCATCATTTGCAAGTGCGTAATTCACAGCCTCGATACGAAAGTCATAGCTAGCTTCATGAATTGAATGAGTGCGATGGATTTTAGGTACCGGATCGACATTTAGCTCTTTTTTAACTACCTTGCTAGCAAGTGCTAAAAAATCATAACAAACACCTTGAGAGGACAAGATAATGTCTGATAGTTCAGGGTTTACAAACGTGAAAAACACCAGCGGCTTTTCTCCACAGTTCTGTGCCGTTAAATCTATTAGAGCTTTGATTTCTTGCGCTTTTTGAACGGTTTCAACAAATGGAATCGTTTGGTGGTTAAACTCCACAGGAAACATCGACAGCGTTGCATGACCAAATACTTCTGACGTAATTGCGGTCCCGTCCGAGATATAAAATGCGGTTCTCATGATAACCTTATTATTTCAAATTAACTGAATTTGCCCCAACGCGGTTTACGTAGGCGTACTTACCAGTGTAGAATGCCCTTGACCTCAATAAAAGGTCAAACAATCTCTCACATTTATTACAATTTGTTTTTGGAGACAGTTCCGTGCAAGACTACGTTCTCTGGTATCAAGAGTTAGGTATGCAAGACGTGCCTCGAGTTGGTGGTAAAAATGCCTCACTTGGGGAAATGATATCTAATTTATCAAACGCTGGTGTACAAGTTCCGGGAGGATTCGCAACAACAGCCGAAGCCTTCAATGAATTCCTAGACCAATCTGGTCTCAACGAAAAGATCCACACCATACTAGATACCCTTGATGTCGATGACGTCAACACCCTCGCCAAGGTAGGCGCCGATATAAGACAATGGATTATCGATACACCATTTCAGCCTGCCCTAGATAAAGCAATTCGCGACGCTTACAACACACTTCACGGTGACACTAATTCAGACGTTTCTTTTGCGGTTCGTTCCTCTGCTACAGCAGAAGATATGCCGGATGCATCTTTTGCAGGTCAACAAGAAACTTTCTTAAATGTACGTGGCATCGACGCGGTAATGGTTGCTATAAAGCATGTATTCGCTTCGCTATTTAACGACCGTGCTATTTCATACCGTGTCCACCAAGGTTATGATCACCGTGGTGTTGCATTATCAGCTGGTGTGCAACGTATGGTTCGCTCAGACAAAGCATCGTCAGGCGTTATGTTTAGTATCGATACTGAGTCAGGTTTTGAAGACGTAGTTTTTGTAACATCAAGCTATGGTCTTGGTGAGATGGTTGTTCAAGGCGCAGTAAACCCTGACGAATTCTATGTACATAAACCAACGCTTGCTAAAGGTCTACCTGCTGTAGTACGCCGCAACATTGGCTCAAAAGCAATCCAAATGATTTATTCAAATGATGAATCGCACGGTAAGCAAGTTGAGATTGTTGATATGGACCCAGCAAAGTCTGCGCAATTCTCAATTACTGACGCAGAAGTTCAAGAGTTAGCTAAGCAAGCAGTTATCATCGAAAAACACTATGGCCGTCCTATGGACATCGAGTGGGCTAAAGATGGTAATGACGGTAAATTGTACATCGTACAAGCACGACCAGAAACGGTTCGCTCTAACGAAGATGCGAATGTAATGGAGCGTTTCCAACTTAAAGCGCAATCTAATGTTATTGCTGAAGGCCGTGCAATCGGTCATAAGATTGGTCGCGGTGTTGTTCGTGTACTCAATTCAATCGACGAGATGGATAAAGTACAACAAGGCGACGTTCTTGTTACTGATATGACTGACCCAGACTGGGAACCTATCATGAAACGTGCTGCAGCTATCGTAACAAACCGTGGCGGCCGTACATGTCATGCTGCAATTATTGCACGTGAACTTGGTATTCCTGCGGTTGTGGGTTGTGGCAATGCAACAGATCTTATTGCAAATAATCAAAGCGTTACTGTTTCTTGTGCCGAAGGTGACACAGGTTATATTTACGAGGGTGAACTTGATTACGAAGTGATCTCTTCACGCGTAGATGAAATGCCTGATCTTCCTATGAAGATTATGATGAACGTTGGTAACCCAGATAGAGCATTCGATTTTGCCCGATTACCACATGCCGGTATTGGTCTAGCGCGTTTAGAGTTTATCATTAACCGTATGATTGGTGTTCACCCTAAAGCGTTAATCAACTTTGACTCTCAACCTGCTGATTTACAAGCAGAGATTAAAGATATCATAGCAGGTTATGAATCTCCGGTTGAGTTTTACATCGCTAAGCTTGTAGAAGGTATTGCAACGCTTGGTTGTGCATTTGCACCAGAGCGTGTGATTGTTCGTATGTCTGACTTTAAGTCTAACGAATATGCAAACCTAGTTGGCGGTCAGCAATATGAGCCGGAAGAAGAAAACCCAATGATTGGTTTCCGTGGTGCATCTCGCTACATTTCTGAAGACTTCCGTGAATGCTTTGCGCTAGAGTGTGAAGCTATCAAGCGTGTAAGAAATGGCATGGGTTTAACTAACGTTGAAATCATGATCCCATTTGTTCGTACTTTGGAAGAAGCCGCAAAGGTTATTGAGCTACTTGAACAGCATGGCCTTAAACGTGGCGAGAACGGTTTAAAAGTAATTATGATGTGCGAATTGCCGTCAAATGCATTGTTAGCCGATGAGTTTTTAGAATATTTTGATGGATTCTCAATCGGGTCTAATGATTTGACTCAGCTTACGCTTGGTCTTGACCGCGACTCGGGCTTAATTGCACATTTATTTGATGAACGTAACCCTGCTATCAAGAAGTTACTTTCTATGGCAATTCAAACAGCCAAAGCAAAAGGTAAGTATGTTGGTATTTGTGGCCAAGGCCCATCAGACCACGAAGACTTTGCTGCTTGGTTAGTAGAGCAGGGCATTGATTCAGTATCACTCAACCCTGACACTGTACTAGAAACTTGGTTATATCTAGCTGATAAGCTTAAACATTAAACTCAGTTGATAGTGTAGAAGCCGACTTTTTTAGTCGGCTTTTTATTTTACGCCGTCTAGTCGATAGCAGGCTTTTTTAAATATCTTTTGTACTTTTCTTAAAAGGTCACGCGCCTTTGGATAATACATTGAAAAACACACCAACGCCGCTAACAAAAATAAGATTGAAGGTCCCGGAACAATCGCAAAAACGAGGGCCAACAACACAAACAAAGCGCCTAAAGCTAAAATTAGAAATTTTTTCATCAACCTACTCCATAAAATTGCTATTTCACAACTATAGGGCATTTGATGTGTAGAAGTTGCGTAAATATGTAACAAAGATTAAATTTCTCAATTTTTTAAATCTTTCTACATGATACAATACTGACAAAGCAATAAATTATTACCGTCATGATTGCCAATATAAGTCAGCAAGATACAGCCAACGAACTACTTAACGACTATCTAGATACGATAAAGCAAGCCGGTTTTTCAGGTGATACCGATACTAGCTATGCGACACGTTTAGTTAACGCCACTGATAACAGCATTTATCAAAATGTACCACAAGCGGTTATATTCCCTAAAAATAATAAAGATATTCAAACGGCGTTACAGTGCGCAGCACAAGACCCATTTTTATCACTCACTTTTGGCCCACGAGGTGGTGGCACTGGTACAAATGGCCAATCATTAACGCCTGGGATAGTCATCGATTTATCTCGTTACATGCGAGAAATAATTGAAATTAATGTAGAAGAAAAGTGGGTGAGAGTGCAAGCTGGTGTGATAAAAGATCAGCTCAACGACTTTTTAAAACCCTATGGCTTCTTTTTTTCTCCTGATTTATCAACAAGTAACCGTGCTACTATAGGCGGTATGATAAATACCGATGCTTCTGGTCAGGGGTCATTGGTATACGGAAAGACCAGCGATCATGTATTAGGACTTACAACTTATTTAGTGGATGGTACTGAATTAAGTACCAGCAAAATTGCAACAGATAAAGCCCATCTAATTGCGCAGCAAGATAATCGCACCGCGCAAATTTATAAGCAAGTACTGGCATCTTGTGAGCAAAATAGGGAGCTGATTTTAGAAAAGTTTCCACGTCTAAATCGTTTCCTAACTGGATATGACCTCGAAAACGTCTTTGATGACACGCTAGAACACTTTGACTTATCTAGAATTATTACCGGTTCAGAGGGGTCATTGGGTGTAGTGGCTGAAGCCAAACTCAACATAACGCCAATTGCGCCTTATAAAACACTGATCAATATCAAGTACGATAGCTTTGACTCGGCACTTCGTAACTCGCCATTTTTAGTGCAGGCACAGGCAACTTCTGTTGAGACCGTTGACAGCAAAGTGCTCAATCTCGCTCGAGAAGACATCATTTGGCACTCAGTATCGGACTTAATTACAGATGTTCCAGGTATTGAAATGCAAGGCCTAAATATGGTCGAGTTCAATGGCGAAACTTCAGACGAAATGGATGATAAAATCAATGCGCTCTGTGAAAAGCTAGATGAACTGATTAGAAACAAGCAAGCGGGCGTTATTGGATATCAGCTAACTAATAACAAAGATGACATCCTAAAAATTTATGCCATGCGCAAAAAGTCAGTTGGCTTGTTAGGCAACACAAAAGGCAAGCAAAAACCTCTTGCATTTGCAGAAGACACCGCAGTACCACCTGAAAATCTAGCAGATTTTATCGTTGAGTTTAGACAACTGCTCGATTCTCACGGCCTTCATTATGGTATGTTTGGCCATGTTGATGCTGGTGTTTTACATGTTCGTCCAGCTTTGGATATGTGTGATCCAGAGCAAGAGCAGTTACTTAGACAAATATCAGATAAAGTTGTAGCGCTCACCGCAAAATATGGTGGCTTAATGTGGGGCGAACACGGAAAAGGTTACCGTAGTGAATATGGGCCTGAGTTTTTTGGCGATCAGTTATTCACCGAGCTTCGCAAAATAAAAGCTGTTTTCGATAAAGATAACAGATTGAACCCTGGCAAAATATGTACACCAATTGAAAGTGAAGACTCACTTGTAAGTGTTGATGACCAAAAGCGATCTTGGTTTGATAAGCGTATTAACGTAGCAGTACGTGATAGTTTTGAAAACGCGATGAACTGTAATGGTAATGGACTTTGCTTTAACTATGATGAAGCATCACCTATGTGTCCATCTTATAAAGTAACAAAGGATCGCCGCCATTCTCCTAAAGGTCGAGCGAGTTTGATCCGTGAGTGGCTAAGGCTACAAGAAGGAGCGGGTACAGACTTGCTTGCCGCTGAAAAACAGCTTATCCAAAAAGAAAATAACGTGACTTGGTGGGAGCGCTTTAGGCACACTCAAGCAAAACGTAAAGGCACGTACGATTTTAATCATGAAGTTAAAGAATCGATGGATGAATGTTTGGCCTGTAAAGCCTGTACCACTGCATGCCCTATTAAAGTAGACGTGCCAAGTTTTCGTTCGCGCTTTTTGAACTTTTATCACAGCAGATATAATCGTCCGTTAAAAGACTATTTGGTAGCAAATGTAGAAACAATGGCGCCTCTGCTGTCAAAATTTGCGTCTTTTGTTAATCCTGTCATGGCCAACAAATTTGTCTCAGACGTAATTAAAAAGATATTTGGCTATGTTGATACGCCACAGCTAAGCGTGCCAAGCTTGCAAGCAAGGCTAAAATCAGAATTTGATTTTGACCAAAGCAAGCTCGATAAAATGATAGATGACGAAAGGGCCAACTGTGTTTTCATCGTGCAAGATCCATTCACTAGTTATTATGAAGCCGAACTTGTTGCCTCACTGGTTGATGTGATTCAATCGCTGGGGAAAAGTCCGATACTGTTACCTTTTGTACCAAATGGCAAGGCTCAGCACGTAAAAGGTTTTTTAAAAGAGTTCGCGAAGACAGCAAAACACGCAACGGCATTTTTATCTAATCTGGCTGATTACAATATACCTATGATAGGTGTAGACGCTTCTCTAGTTATGGTTTACAGAGATGAATATAAACAAATTTTGAATAACAATGAGTTAGGCTTTCATGTCGAACTTGCTCACGAATGGTTGAAAGACCAGGACTGGTCAAAAGTCGTATTGAACGTAAGACCAGGTGAAGAATATACCTTACTTGCTCATTGTACCGAAACGACTGCTCTACCAAATACGGCAAACGTTTGGAAAACGATTTTTTCTCAACTTGGCCTCAAACTAAAAACACCAGCAACGGGTTGTTGTGGTATGGCGGGTACATATGGACACGAAATTCAAAACCAGGAAAACTCGCGTACACTTTATGATATGTCTTGGAAAAAACATGTCGATGCAACTGAACAAGAAAAGTTACTGGCAACAGGTTTTTCATGCAGAAGCCAAGTTAAACGCTATGAAAATAAAAAGCCTATGCACCCAATAGAGTTTATTGCTCGCTCTATCTAAGTATGTGAAAAAAGGCCCTAAAGAATTAAAACAAGGGCCTTTTTAACATAATCATAATTTGCGCTTCGAACCAGACCTGGCTCGGTCTTTTATATTTGTTTGAATATAAATTTGGTCGGTTGTAGCAATTTTTGCGTGGCCCAAATCTTCAGACAAATGTTTTAATGGACGATGCTGTGCATCATGGGTAGCACCGGTGTGACGCAACCAATGTGCAGTGGCCGCTTTTAATTGTTCAGCCTCATCATTAAATCCGTCTTTATTTAAAGATTCTATTGCTAAATCAAAGCTTTGTTGAACTATTCTGCGTATTTGCCTAACATTCATACCACCTTTTCCACGCAGTTTATGAATAATAGGGTAGGGTTCATCAACTCTGGGTAAAGGAGATAATCCGCGATATGTCCGATACCGCTTTAAATAATCTACAAAGTCTTCGCTAAGCGTAACATCGCGAAGTTTATTACCTTTGCCCATTATACGTAAATACCAAAAACCATCTGGGTCTTGCCAAAAATGACTCATGACCGGTGACCATTGCTGTCGCTCTGATAATTCTGAAATTCGCAAATACAGACCCTTTAAACATGCTAGTGTAAAAAGGTTTCTTTCAAGTTCAGGGTGTTCAGAGCATTTGTCTTTTGTTACGCCTAAAACATATTCCCATTGTAAGTTACTTAACGTATCAGGCAATTTGATCTGTGATTCGACAACAAGATAAGGGCTATTTTTCTTTACAACCGGAACGAAATTGGTGGTGGTCTTTTCTTCTAGAATGGCAAATTTATAAAACACATTTAACGCAGTAAACATCGCAGCTAGCGTTTGTTGGCTAACTGCTTGCTCTTTGTTAGCAAAAGGACGCCAGTTTTTATTAACGACTCGAACACCTTGGTTTTCTTTAAAGCGCCACTGAACAGAATCGGCGCACCAGGCGTGCTCAGGTTGCACCATGAAATCTACGTATGCTTCAATATCATCTCGTTTCAAATCGAACACAGATAACTGGCGAATAGTCCAAGCCCACAAGTGAAATCTTTCCAATTCATTTCTAAAACGATTAAAAGTAGCTTCTGACTTTCGACCATAAACATAAAGGAACTGGTATAAAAAACCTAGATCCGATAAAGCTTGCGGTATAGATTTAGTTACTTTCGATAAATAGACATCGAGCTCAGGATATTCCTGGGGTAGGGTGGCATCTTCTAAATGCGCAATTTGATAACGGAGCTGCTTAAATGTATCAACCAGTGGTACTAGCATGGTTCGTTAAGTCCGATACTATTATGTGATAACAGTAGTATAAAGATTTGAGAAATATTTACAAACCAAATTTCCCTTGCGATGCATGTTGTAATTAATATAGGCAATGACACATTCAAGTCATGTTATATAAAACAACCTTAAAATTATTATATATATAAAATACAACACCAATTAAAAATAATTATAAATAAAACCTCTTATGGCGAAATGTTAAGTGTTGTAAATATTATTAATTAGTCGACACTGAAAATCACTTAATGCATTGATCTTCTTGATGATCTAAACGATCTTACTATCCTCATTTTGCAACGTTTGTTTTCTCACCCCTCAAAACCTTGCAAAATGGAG
>NZ_JAAUWV010000093.1 GCF_014694405.1 Pseudoalteromonas sp. S16_S37 | reverse complement strand
AAAATTGCGTCTAAGTTATTCATGCCCTTGTCCTTGGTAATCTTATGTTTCTTGGTCGAAAGATCTGATCACCACAAGGGCTTTTAGTTCATTTTCTTATGCGCAGCTCAGGTTAATTAAGTTATACTACTTTTGGGAATGAGCTCCAACTTATAACGTCATCATTGTTTACACGAATACTTAACTCATAAGAGCCTTGAGAGTTATTAAGCACGATGTCTTGCGACGCATACATATTTACAGCACGGCTTCCAGGCGCACCATTTTTAACTGCTTCGCAATCAACAACAACTTCTACGCGATGCATAGCCATCTTTTATCCTTAAAAATTTTAATATTTAACAATAAAGTGAATTAGATAATTAATGCGCTAGCAAAATTAAAAATTAATATTCACTAAAAATGGCCATATCGAAAAGCATATTCACCAGACACAAAGATGATACCCCCACGCCCAATATTGACCAACACCGCATTTACATTTGCAATTAAAAACTCACAAAAACCAACCGTTTTTAATTAGTGAAAGTCAAAAACTCGATTTACTTCAAGGCCATAACAGACTTCTTCAAATGGATACTTGTTCATAGTTAATCCCAATGCGCTGTCTAAATTTACCGCCCCATGCTTTTCGTAAAACAAACGCGCTCGATTGTTTTTTGCATATATCCATGTGTAGGCTTTTTGATATCCCTGCTCATATAGCTTTAGCAACCTAGCCTTGAGTAATGCTTGCCCAAGGCCCCTACCTTGGTAGCTTGGCTGAACATATCCCCGATAAAGTTCACCTGCATTTTGTTTGCATATTTTTCTACTTACAGGATTATGTGAGGCTCTGTATCCACCAGTTGCGCCGCATGCAGCTATTTTACGACCATCACAGATTAATATCGCATTGTGCTTTTCAGGTTGAGTTAAGATTGATAACCAGATTTGTTCAAAAAATGCAGGGGTCCCTTTTGAGAGCACTTCTTTTGGAAGAAATTGTCGAAATGCAAGTTGCCAACTTTCGCATGTTACTTTTGCCATATCTTTGACATCTTCTAGCGTTGCATGCCTGATCACTAAATTTTTTGGCAGGGACAAAGCACAAGTTAAGGCCTCTACGTCCTTTTCGATTATGTCCATATAAAACCTCTGATAAAAGTTAATTTTTGGGTAACAGGTGCAATACATTATTGTTACAAATCGATACTTGTACAGATTTTTATTCGAAAAAATTGGTTTTGTAACAAACGGAATAAGCGCATCTATAGCGTTTTTTATGCTAAGCCGTTAATATTAAATAAAACACTACAATGGCTGTGTTATATGAATAAGCAACTTCAAGATAGTTTTGAGCAATATTTCCAAGTTGATGACTCCAATCAAGTCAACCTTAAGGAAGTAAGTTCAGATCAAGTCCCGCAAACTCTTGCAGAACTAGAGTCAAGGATCCCTGCGCTATTCAAATTAACAACTGAGATGAAAGAGCTTGATCACAGTATGCTGAGTCCATTAAGGAATATGGGCGATTTTGCATCTGAGCTGGCAGCATTTTTACAAGCGCAATCGCGCAAAATAGATTTAATGATGAGCCATATTCTTGCCACCGAACAGCCTGATGAAGACAACATTTTCTGTGACTCCTATGGTGGTGGCGGCATCCGTTTTAGCTCTGAAATCGAATATTCAATTGGCAGTGCGTTTAGAACTAAACTCTTTTTGCGCCAAGAAGCCGCCGCCATTTACTGTTACAGTGAAATCATCGCAATAGATAAACTGGCATCAGACAAATTTCAATACACACTCGCTTTTAGCAATATTAGGGACGAAGATCGCGAGCTAGTCGTCCGCGCAAGTCTGCATGCACAAACCCGACAGTTAAAAAAACGTCAATCAGAGCAGAATAAAGAACAAAATAGCTGACACCTGAGAGCACAATGATAAACTAGCAGCTTAGTTATTTATTAGTGTTTTATCATGACCTTTAGACTTTTGCCTGAATGGGCGCCTCAAGATGCCGTTATGCTTACTTGGCCGCATCAAAATACAGATTGGGCGAGCATATTAGATAATGTTGAGCCTGTTTATGTTACTTTGTGTCAGCACATTAGTCAGCTGCAATCAGTGCTAATCGTTGCGCACGACGAGCCACATAAACTTCATATTACTCAGCTATTGCAGGATGCTGGTGTTGAACTATCAAAAATTATTTTTGTTGTTACACCGTGCAATGATACTTGGGCTCGTGATCATGGCCCGTTAACTTGCGCCAATGAGCAAGGTGAGCTGGCCATCAAAGATTTTATATTTAATGGTTGGGGTAACAAGTTTGAAGCAGCGCTCGATAACGCCATTAATGGCACATTAGTCAAACAAACTGCGAACCCTCGTAACCAATATAAAGCCTTAGATTTTGTGCTTGAAGGCGGTGGTGTAGAGATCAACGAGCATGGCGTCTTATTGACTACATCAGAGTGTTTGCTCAACCCTAATCGTAACCCAGAATATAATAAACAAAGCATCGAGTCTTTGCTTAAAGATGAGCTGGGTGCACATGACTTCTTGTGGGTTGATCATGGCTACCTCGCTGGTGATGATACCGATAGCCATATTGATACTTTGGTAAGGTTTGCGCCGAACAACACGCTTGTATATGTTCAGTGTGATGATCAAAACGATGAACATTTTGAAGCGCTAAGTGCTATGGAAAAGCAATTAATGAGCTTCAAGACTAGCCAAGGCGAAAGTTATAAATTAGTACCTCTGCCTTGGCCAAAAGCGGTTTACGACGACGAAGGGGATCGTTTACCTGCCACATACGCAAATTACTTGATAATCAACCGCACGGTATTAGTCCCCGTTTATGGTGATGAACAAGATCCACTCGCCTTATCTCAAGTACAAAAAGCGTATCCAGAGCACACAGTGATAGGCATAAATTGCCTGCCAATTATTCATCAATTCGGTAGCTTACACTGTATTACAATGCAGCTGCCACGCGGTTTTTTAAAATAGGTCACATCATGAGTCAACAATTACTTAAAGTTGGTTTAGTACAGCATGCCAACAGTCACGATCTGGCACAGAATACAGCAAAAACAGAGCAAGGCATTCGAGATGCTGCAAAACGAGGCGCTAAACTTGTTGTGCTTCAGGAGCTACACCGTAGCTTGTATTTTTGCCAAACAGAAGATACCGACTTGTTTGATTTGGCAGAGCAAATACCTGGGCCAAGCACAGAGTTTTACGCAAAACTCGCCAAAGAGCTAAACATTGTTATCGTTACTTCATTATTTGAAAAACGCGCGACAGGGCTCTATCACAATACTGCCGTGGTTATTGAAAGTGACGGCAGCATAGCTGGTAAATACAGAAAGATGCACATTCCTGATGACCCAGGTTTTTATGAAAAGTTTTACTTCACACCAGGCGATTTAGGTTTTACACCAATCCAAACTTCTGTTGGTAAACTTGGTGTATTGGTATGCTGGGATCAGTGGTTCCCTGAAGCTGCAAGATTAATGGCGATGGCGGGTGCCCAGTTACTTATCTACCCGACCGCTATTGGCTGGGACCCTAGAGACGAACAAGATGAACAAATACGCCAGCGTGATGCATGGATCATTTCACAGCGCGCGCACGCCGTTGCTAATGGTGTGCCAGTGATAAGCGTTAATCGCGTTGGCCATGAACAAGACCCTAGCGGACAAAGTGAAGGTATCCAATTTTGGGGTAATTCGTTTGTTGCGGGTCCACAAGGTGAGATGCTTGCTCACGCAAGTGAAACGCAAGAGCAAACGTTGGTTGTAGAAATCGATCAAGCACGTAGCGAATCGGTTCGCCGTATTTGGCCATATCTAAGAGACCGCCGCATCGATCATTATCAAGACCTTTGTAAAATCTATAGAGACTAAATAACAACAAATAGGAGTGTTCAATGGCATCTGCGCATTGGAGCGAGCTACCTTGGGTAAAAAGCCCAACCGATAAAATCCATTGGGGACAACTCAGTGGCAGTGGTTTAAGTGTTGCACTGAGCTCAGGTATAGCGCAACACCATGAATTGGTTGTAATCGTTACCCCTGATACGCCCTCTGCACTGCGATTGGAGACCGAACTCGGTTATTTGCTACCCGAGCGTCCGGTGATGGTTTTCCCTGACTGGGAAACTTTGCCATATGATCACTTCTCCCCTCATCAGGATATTATTTCTGCAAGATTGGCCTCTTTAAATGCCCTGAAACAGAAAAATGACAGTGTTTTAATTGTTCCTGTATCGACTTTGATGCTGCGCACTGCGCCGCCGGCTTTTATTTACGGTAACGCACTTAAGTATAAAGTTGGCGATGTTATTGATGCACAGCAATTAAAGTCTGCACTGAGTGAGTCGGGCTATCGACATGTTCAGCAAGTTATGGAGCACGGTGAGTTTGCCGTGCGTGGGTCTATTGTCGATTTATACCCCATGGGTAGTCCACATCCCTATCGCTTTGATTTTTTTGATGATGAACTAGATAGTATTCGTTTGTTTGATATTGAAACACAACGTTCTAGCGACAAAGTTGACGCAATCGACTTGCTACCAGCACATGAATTCCCAACCAATGAAGCTGATATTGAACGTTTTCGTATCGCTTATCGTGAAGCGTTTGGTGCAAGCGCTGAACAAGACTCTATCTATATGCAAGTGAGTAAAGGAAATTGGCCTGCTGGTATTGAATACTACTTGCCACTTTTCTTTGAAAAACTGGCTACAATTTTTGACTACTTGCCTGCTGATGCAACCATAATGCATCTTGGCGATATTGAGCATGCAGCACAATCCTTTTGGCAAGACGTTGAAAAACGATATGAGAATCGCCGAGTCGACCCATTAAGACCTTTGTTGGAGCCTGTAAAGCTATATCAACCAATAGAAGAGTTGTTTGGCAATTTCAACCGCTATGGGCGTATCAAACTCAGCCAAGCAAAGCTAGGTACTAAAGCTGGGCATACCAACTTGTTGGCCAGCCCTGTGGAAGATATTCGTATTGACCACAAGCTCGCTCAACCGTATAGCAAAATACTTGACTACATTACCGCGCAAAAAAAGCAACAAGGCCGAGTACTATTTAGCGTAGAATCGGATGGACGTCGTGAATCTCTCTTGACCCTATTAAAACCAACAGGGCTTAAACTCAAGGAGTTTTCAGGCTTTTCTGCGTTTGTCGCAGACAAAACTGATGTAGGGTTGATTGTCAGTCCACTGGAACAAAGTGTTTGTTTATTAGGCTCACCAAAATTAAATAATCCCGCTTTGAGTATTATTACTGAGCAAGAGTTGCTTGGTATCAAAGTCTCACAACGACGCCGCCGCAAACATAAGTACGAACAAGGCCAAGATGCGCTTATTCGCAATTTAGCTGAGTTAAAAGAAGGTCAGCCTATTGTCCATCTAGATCATGGTGTTGGCCGTTATATGGGCTTGCAAACAATTGATGCTGCAGGTGTTGCAACTGAATTTGTAACGATAACTTATGCGAACGACGCAAAGCTCTATGTCCCAGTGTCTGCACTGCACATGCTAAGTCGCTATTCTGGAGGCGAGGAAGCATCAGCACCTTTACATAAGCTTGGCTCGGATGTGTGGGAAAAGGCTAAGCGCCGAGCTGCGGAAAAAGTCCGAGATGTAGCGGCTGAACTGTTAGATATTTATGCCAAACGACAGAGTAAACCAGGACATGCCTTTAAATTAGATGGCGCATTGTATCGAGAGTTTGCCCAAAGCTTTCCGTTTGAAGAAACCGATGATCAGCGTAATGCCATTGAAGCGGTGTTAGCCGATATGCAATCTAACCAAGCGATGGACCGATTGGTATGTGGTGATGTTGGGTTTGGTAAAACAGAAGTAGCAATGCGTGGTGCATTTGCAGCCATAAGTGATAACAAGCAAGTCGCGGTTTTGGTCCCAACTACCCTACTTGCACAACAACACTTTGAAAACTTCAAAGATAGATTTGCCGATTTGCCTGTTGAAATAGGAGTACTATCACGTTTTAACAGCGCTAAGGAGCAAAAAGATACCCTTGATAAGCTAGCAAATGGCCAAATAGACATAGTGATCGGCACACATAAACTTATTCAAGCGAATATAAAGTTTAGCGACTTAGGCTTGTTAATTGTTGATGAAGAGCACCGTTTTGGTGTGAGACAAAAAGAAAAGATAAAACAACTTAGAGCGGATGTAGATATCTTAACGCTCACGGCTACTCCTATTCCACGGACATTGAACATGGCAATGAGTGGGATGCGTGATTTATCTATCATTGCAACGCCTCCGGCTAAACGCTTGGCAATTAAAACCTTCGTAAAAGAAAGAAATGACGACCTTATCAGAGAAGCTATTTTGCGTGAAATCAAGCGTGGTGGCCAAGTCTATTTCTTACATAACAACGTTGAAACAATTGACAAAACAGCAGCAGACTTAGCCGCGCTTGTCCCAGAAGCAAGCATTGCAGTAGCACATGGACAAATGCGCGAGCGAGAGCTTGAGCATTTGATGAGCGATTTTTATCATCAAAAGCATAATGTTTTAGTGTGTACAACAATCATTGAAACAGGTATCGACATTCCAACAGCCAATACCATTATCATGGACAGAGCCGATAAACTGGGGCTGGCGCAAATGCACCAGCTGCGCGGACGTGTTGGACGTAGTCATCATCAAGCGTATGCATATCTACTGACCAAGAACACTCAGAGTTTGACCAAAGACGCTGTCAAGCGCTTGCAAGCAATTGAGTCATTAGAAGACTTAGGCGCTGGGTTTGCTCTTGCAACCCACGACTTAGAAATTAGAGGTGCAGGAGAGCTGTTGGGTGATGACCAAAGCGGACAAATACAATCTATCGGTTTTAATCTTTACATGGAAATGTTAGATCAAGCCGTAAAAGCGCTAAAAGATGGAAAAGAACCAACACTGGAGAATTTGCTACAACAGCATACCGATGTTGATTTGAAGATCCCCGCACTCCTTCCTAATGATTATATTCCAGACGTTAACATGCGTTTGAGTATGTACAAGCGTATCGCCAGTGCTAACACTGCGGATGAATTGGATGAGCTACAAGTTGAACTGATCGACCGCTTTGGATTACTGCCTGATGCTGCAAAAAACCTGTTCCAAGTGCAACTTTTGAAGCAAAAGGCCAACCTACTTGGCATCAGTAAGGTCGAAGCAAACAATAAAGGCGGTTATTTTGAATTTAGTGATTCAACTAAAGTTAACCCAACGTTCATCATAGCTTTGATACAAAGCAACCCTCGTGTGTATAAGATGGAAGGCGCAAGTAAATTGCGTTTTGCAATAGAAGAAAAAAATGGACAAGAGCGATTAAAGCTCATAAGTGCTATGATCGAAGACTTTAATAAAAAGGCTGTTGCATGAAGCGTTTAGCAAAAATATCTATACTATTTCTCGCATTGACGCAGTCTATGTCAGCGTATGCATTGCGCTGGTTTGAAGTGGAGTTAATTGCGTTTGAGCAACAACCCTCTCCTTTACTAAGAGAAGATTTCACTTTAGTACACCCGCCAATCACCGGTAATAATCAGCTTGATTTACTTACCGATGGATTCAATGCACAAGGGCAACAGCGTTGCCTTGAGGGTGATGCCGATTTTGATCCGCGCCCACTTGCTCAAAAAGTTTATGATTCATACTCTTGGGCTTGCCCATCAAGCTATGACTACATCTCGCATTATGAAACGCTACCACTTTCTCCCTTTGCAGAGCCACAGGAGCAAATGGACAATATCTACTTATTATCACAGCAGCAGCTGCAATTTGCGGACACATTGAAGCAGCTGCAAAGAAAAGGGTTAAACCCAATATTACACACTGGATGGCGCTTTCCAGAGCAAAGTATGCGCAGAGCACCTTTTGTAAAAATCTTTGCAGGAAAACGATTTAAATCTCCTATCAGCTATAAACTAATCGACACACTCTCACAAGATGGTTATTTAGGACTCTTAGACAAACCGTTTTCAACACAACAAGAAAGTGATATCGATCATTGGCAGCTTGAAGGGTTGCTGAAGATCCATGTTAAGCACTATCTATATGTCACTAGCAACTTAGATATACGCTATCTTGCTGATAACGGAAATACTCAAACCGCGAGAATGTCACAATTCACAAGAGTATATAGCGGTGACATTCATTATTTAGATCATCCAAAACTTGGGATCATCTTTCAAATCAGAAAATACAAACACTAAAGACGGGTAAAATCATGAAAAAAATATTGGTTGGCGTAGCAATTTTAACACTTGTAGGCTGTTCAAAAGTCACTATGGAAAACTATAACAAAGTTAAAGTTGGCATGGATAAAACAGAAATAGAAGCTATCTTAGGTTCTGCCGATAATTGTGAAGAGAAAACTCTACACACTAACTGCACTTGGGGTAACGAGGACAAGCACATCAAAGTAACTCTCGTATCTGACAAAGTTACCCTTTATACTAAAAAAGGCTTAGAGCAATAATAGCAAAGGAGAGGCTGTCTCCTCTCCGACTGACCCTGTAACTAAATCTGTGTAACTGCCTATTATTAATCCCTATAAAGGGTTTAGGATAGGCAATGATGAATAAAAAAGAACTGGAAGCGTTTGCCAAGCAAGCTGCTAAATCAATTA
>NZ_JAAUWV010000092.1 GCF_014694405.1 Pseudoalteromonas sp. S16_S37 | reverse complement strand
TATCAGCGTGACTCCAGTCCACCAAAATGACCGGATGCTTTTCGGTCACCACAAGACGGCATAAACGAACATAAACCGTTGTCGATTCACGTAATAACTCATGGTTACTGAGCAGCCGATCAATGCGTTTAATGTCATGCTTTTCAGTTGTTTTTGACGCCAGATTGCGCCCAATCGAAGTCAGAGTACATTGCTGACAACGCAGAAGAGAATTTACGGAAGAAAGCAGTGTGTTAAATCTGGCCTTGTGCATTAAATCAGGAGTGACAGCGCGTAGCATATTGTGCAAAATAGTATCAGCATTCATGGTGTTATGTTGTTCTTTTTTATTTAGCGATTCATAAGATCACTAAACATCATGAATGTTCCCCATATTTTCCAAAATTTCTAAAATCTCCATCTTATTGATATATAAACACTAGTTTTGGGGATACCTTAGGTTGGGTACGATGCATCACAAAAAAGTGGCTATTTGACGCGTTTAAGTCGCTTATTTAAAGCACTTGAGCTCAGTCGCTATGGCTATTATGAGCTGGCAGAAGATGAGCTAACCAAGCATCCTCATCTTGGTGCTTTATTACTTGAAGTAAACAGTCAGTATTTTCCAAATGACGAGTATATTTACGGATTATGGGCTGAAGCTCTTAAGAAGAACGGCCAAATCAAACAAGCCGAAAAGCTCCTTAAGTCTGCTATTGAGCGCGTTGCAAGCGAGGCACAAAAGCAATACTTGCAAAAAGAACTAGCTCAGCTTGACTCAAAATCAACACTGTAGCGTAATTTAGTGATGCAGCTGACGCTGCATCACTAATTGTTAACTTAAAGAGAGCTGAGTTTTCTCTTCAATAGAGTGACAATGTTACTCCACATTTTCAACAATATAGTGTTTGTTATTGAGCACTTGGCGTTCAACTTGATCATTTAAAAATGAGAAAGTCATTGGGCGACTTGCGGCATCTAATCTGCCGTCATTTTCAATAGTGTTATCGCTTATCAAGTGTGCTGAAGCGGTATTGGTTGCATACAGTGTCAGGCCATAGGTTGTTGGCTGAATAATGAGGTTATCTTTATAGACATGTGGTAATCCGCCGCTTACCAGCGAGTTTTGCTGTGCGGCGTTACGTGCAAAAATGCCATTCTCTCCGGCATTAATAATTTTGTTGTTAATGACTTGAAGGTTATCACCGTCGAGCATCATACCATTACCGCCACTGCGATAGATTAAGTTGTCGCGTATTTGCACGTCATCACCACCTACTTGAATACCGGTATTTTGCCAAACAGGGGCAAATGGACTGACGCCGGTACGGTAAATCTTGTTACTGTAAATTTGCGCGTTGCCTTTTACAGAGTTTAGCTGAATTCCATCTGCGGCAGTTTGTTCAAGTTTATTATTATGTATACGCACATTCTCTAGTTTATGTGGATAAACAGTAGTAGCTACGCCGTTACACTCAAGTTTACGGCTTTTGCCTGTATAGCCAACATACATGCCTTCACCTTCTTCGGTGTGATGAACGTAGTTATGGTGAATGTTAATACCGCTCATAGTGAAGTTTTCTGCCCAAGTAGCAGGGTCACAATTTGGGTCTGTTTTGATAAGCATGCCAGCAAAGCGGGCGCGGTAAATTTCGATATTATCTACTTCTACTTGTTCACTGAGTTGGCCAATGCTCAGTGTACCGCCTAAGCGTATACCATAAGGCTGTGAAGGTTCAGGTGATACTGAGGTTAGTCTTAGCCACTTTGATTGCTCTACAGCAATACTGTACTCATACGGCTTGGTAGTCACTACACCATCAGCATTGCGGATAATGATCGGCTGTTCAGCACTGCCATTGATGTTTTTTAGTTTCAACGGACCGCGCTCACCGGCGGCTAAACAAATAGTATCGCCAGGTTGAATGTTCATAGCGAGCCCATCAACTAAATAATGTGATGATGGTATTGTAAAGTTACACGCAGCAATTTGGTTTTCATTTGCCACTGCTGAAGCAGCATTGAGTAACGGCAGAGCACTTAAAACGGCTAAGGTGAGTGCAGAGTGTTGCATAAGATGTCCCTAATCTGGATTGTGTTTGTACAGATAAATAAAACAGGAAAGGTTAACTGATGCAAGGGATATTCTTAGAAGGGCAAAAATATACGAAAATGGTATGGAAATAACAAAGATAAAACGAAAGCGCACTGCACTTTCGTTTTTAAAACATAAATTATCTTATTATTGGCACTTTATTGTTGCGTATAGAGGGTAACACTGGTTTTTGCTACCAGTGCTTTTGTTTTCCCATTTCTTTGAGTACCAGTTGTATTCTGCATATGATGACTCATCTTCGCCACACTTTATTGTGCTACCGCTTACTTCTTCACGGTGGCCTCGCTCTGTGCAAAATTGGTTGCCGTTAAGATAATTAACAAAAAAGTTATCTAAATAGCCACCCACCCATACTCGTGGATTGTAATAAGTAGTAGAAGTTGTAACGAGTGTGTCGCTCACTTTTGCAACTTCAACGACTGCTTTTTCGAAGGTAACGCCTTCCCCTTCGATGTGCTCTACATTGTTTAACAAAGTAACAGACTCAACTTCTTGGGCTAAAGTGAGTGTTGACGTAAGTGCCAAAAGGCTTAGTGCGATTGTCGTTTTCATAATATACCTGTTGTTTTAGTTAAATTTTATAAGCAGGTATATTAAACGCGTATTTTGTGTACTTTGTTTTTCCAATTTGTTTACATGAAATTAAATAATTACATCATTCATATGACAAGAGCAAGCAGGGGGTTAGCCCAGCTTGTCTTTAACTTGCGCATATTGATAATACGCAAGCTGCCCAAAGCGCCTGAACTTTGCAAACGGTAAGTAGGGTAAAGGTGTTTGATACAGAGGTAAATCTGGCACCGCTTGTTTGGCGAGCATTTGCGCCATACGATATGCAGCTTGTGCGCTAAATGATACCCCGGCACCGCAGTAGCCAAGAATATATCCCACGTTATTTTGTAAACAAATATGCGGCATATCATCCAAAGCGGCAGCGATAAATCCATTCCAATAGTAATCGTGATCAATGTTTTTAAGAGTTGGAAAGCTCTCCGCAAGCCCCTTTTTTAAGTTATTCAGGTAGACAGGGGAGTCTTGATGTTTGGCAAATACGGCGCCGCGGCCACCAAATAAAATACGCTTATCAGGCAGTAAGCGGTAATAGTACTTTAAAGTACGGGTATCCATAGTCACTTGGTGTGTTTTGATACCTGTAAGCCTTAGCTCTTCTTCGGTCAGCGGGCGAGTTACTAAAATACTGCTCAGAATAGGGAGATAGCGATTATTAATGAGTGAATGTGATTGTTTATTGTTATAGGCATTGCCCGCGTAAACCACATTGTTAGCCGTTAAAAAAGTATCGTTAACGTACAAGGTATGGCGATTTGAGGATGAATCAACCTTGGTCACCAACGCATTTTCGTATAATTTGACGCCCGCTTGTAATGCGATATCTCGATAGCCCAGCAGTAATTTTAAAGGATTCACACCAAATCCATCCGCTAAACGCATTGCGCCAAACGCTTGTTGGTTTAGCATGTAATCACGTTCAAGCTCTGATGTTGTCAAAAACTGTGCGTCATCCGTCCCAAGTTGTTTTAAAAAGTCTGCCTGTGCTTTTAAGCTTTGCATTGCTTTTTGATTGTGGGCGATTTTCAAGTAACCTTTAGCTTGTGGTTGGCAGTCAATGTTGTGTTCAGTTATCAACGACTCGACACGAGCAACAGCTTCACTGAATTCGTCATAAATACCTTTGCAAACATCCATTCCCCACTTTTTAGCCATTTGTGGGTAGCTCAAACGTCCAGACCCTTTTAACACAAAACCTGCGTTACGGGCGCTGGCACCAAAGCCAACTTGATTGGCCTCAAGCACACAACAGCTGATGTTGAAATAATGAGCAAGACAGTAGGCTGTAAGTAAGCCACTAAAACCACCACCAATGATCGCAACTTCATAATGTGCGCTCGTGCTTGGTGCTGGGTTAGGAACTGGTAAACTAGTTGTACTAGCCCAGTAGCTTGGCGCATAGCCACTTGCTTGACAGTGTGTATGTGTTAGCGGGTCGTAATAGTTCGGGCTCATATTATTCTTTTTCTTAAATTTAAAACATTAGTACCATTTCAGCTGCTTGGCAGTGGCACTCGTTACCGCAGATTGTGCAAACGTAACCATCATTAATGCAGTTTTCTAACCAGCGATCATCGTGTATTTTTATCAGCTTGCCACCGGCTTTGGTAAAATATTTTACAGCACTATTGCCTGGGCTTTGCTTCCAAAGGTGTGCAACACCTGCCAAAGCCCCTTGTTGCCTTAATGCAACCACGGAAGCGTGCAGGAGTTTTGGGCCAATGCCTTGTCCCTGAGCTTCTGGTGCCACAGCAATACACTTCAAATACGCCATCTGTGACGGCAGTACTGGCCATGCTTTAGGTGTGCTCCACTTGTCAATTGGCCACTGCTCAGCAGCGTAACTGGTTCTAAAACCGAGTAAATTATCTTGCCCATCTAAGGCAACAAAACAGGCATTAATGTCAAACTTGGTGCCAAGTTCTACCATTTTAGCTATCCCGGGCATATCAAGGTAGTTATCTCCATGCACTTGATTGGCAAGTTTAACCACTGCTGCAAAATGCTCAGGGCCTAATTGTGTTATTACCATACTGTTTACCTGCTTAATTGCTACTTTCTTACCTTACTGTGAATTTAATAATAAATCTCCATGAAAATGTAGGGACAGGGTGAGTTTTGTGAGAATTTTACTTAGAAATTAAAAAGCTATACCTCTTCGTCGATAATTTTGAACACTTGTTAAGCAAGCTGATTGTTACATTCCTTCACATAAAGTCGTTGACAGCGATGTCATTTGGTTAATACTCTTAAATCCAGTGTGAATTTTTTGTTTCTCACTCGATACAACATATAAAGAAGGAAGAATAACATGTTTAAATTAACCCCTATGGTGGTAGCGCTTAATTTAGCGGCTATTTCATCTGTAAGTGCAATGACGATTGAGCCTGATCCGCAAAATCCTGGTGGCTACCTAATATCAAAAGCTGAGCTACAACAAACGGTTGCTGCTAAAACCAGTAATCCTATGTATGCCACTTGGGCAAAAGCTTTAGAAACAAAAAGTAATGCCATTGTTGAAGCAATTTCACCGGGAAAAAGTGATAACCCTAGCAACGTAAAACGTGTGGAGCGTGTTTTTCCGCAAGCTGAGTGGGACTTTTTAACAAATATGGCAGCTCCTGAATATACCTATACGCGTTTTTTAAGAGCGATTGGTAAATTTCCTGCGTTCTGTGGTGAGTACACGGATGGCCGTAACGCTGATGCTATCTGTAAAAAATCAATCGTGACTGCATTTGCACACTTTTCACAAGAGACCGGTGGGCATATTGCAAAGGATAATATCTCAGATAATCCGTTAGGATTAGAAGAATGGCAGCAAGCTTTAGTTCATGTACGTGAAATGGGTTGGTCAGAAGGTCAACCGGGATATACGACAGGATGTGGTCAAAATGATTGGCAAAATAGACGCTGGCCGTGTGCGCAAGGGCAAGGCTATTTCGGTCGTGGTGCCAAGCAGCTTTCTTATCACTTTAATTATGGTGCATTTTCAGAAGTGATGTTTGATGGTGATGCCACTGTTCTGCTTAATAACCCTGGGCTGGTGGCAGACTCTTGGTTGAATTTGGCATCTGCGATTTGGTTCTTTTTAACACCGCAAGCACCAAAACCAGCCATGCTACATGTGATTGACCGCACTTGGTCACCTTCTCAGCGTGAGCAGGATGCGGGTATTGGCTACGGATTTGGTACCACGATTAATGTGATCAACGGTGGGATCGAGTGTGGCGAACAAAACAAAAATAAAGGTCAGCCAGTTAATCGTATTCGCTATTGGGAAGGCTTAGCACACTATTACAATATTCCAATTGAAACCGATGAAGAGAACACGTGCTGGCAACAAACACCGTACGGAAGTTTAAACCTTAACGGTGCAACTGATGTACTTTACACCAACTGGGAAGGTGATTGGGCCTACTATTCTGACAGACCAGGTGGTTATTCGTTTGAATGTAAGTTAGTTGGCTATCAAACGGCTTATTCAGCATTAGTACCAGGAGATTATGAAAAGTGTGTAACGAACTTTTATAAATCTCATGCAAGTTGGCCACAAGTAAGAGTGGTTGATGAGTTAACGCCACCAGATGACGAGCCACCAGTTGGAGGCGTAGCTGCGTGGGACGCAAGTAAAGTGTATTTAAAAGGCGACCAAGTTAGCTATAAAAATAAGATATATGAAGCGAAATGGTGGACTAAAGGCAATACACCAGACTCTTCACAGCCTTGGCAGTATATTCGAGATGTTAAATAACACTGCTCGATAACACTCAGTAAAAAGCCGATAGCGGGCACTATCGGCTTTGCTGTTAAACGTAGAGTAGGCTAGTTCAACAAAAATCATCCATGCTTTGCGTTATCTCTACCCTCATTCAAATATCACTCACAGTTCGGTCTGTAATAAATGTTTTTGGTTACGTAAGCCTTGGTATTAGCGTTATGATATCTGATACTGTATCTGAGACAATAATAGTTATGTAAATAATTGTTATATTGGTAATAAAGAGGTTGGCTTTCGCGGCTTCCTGACGAGAAAAAAGAGACAAAAAGCTGCGACTAGCAAAGAAATATGTAGTTAGATTTATTCGCTGTCATGCGGAAAAAAAGTTACAATCTGCACTGTTATCTTGAATAAATGAGGTTGTCTGTGCACGCAGATCGTCAATGTGCAGAAGCGCAAATTTCTGCCCTAGAGCAAATTATGTTTACCGAGCAATATGCAGATAAAGTGATCGAGCGAGTGCTTGGTGAACAAACGTATTGGGACCTTACAAATAGGCAAACCTTTGTTACAGACACCTACAATATTATTCGTTGGTGGCGCAAGCTTGTTGTTGCACTTGGCGGCGATGATGCGCGTCCTTCTTTGTGGCATGTTTGGGGGGCATATCAACTACTTAACTCAAAAACATTACCTGATTGGAGTGAACTTGCCGAACTGAATGTTGAGCAGTTAATTGGCAATTTAGATAACGCAACGTGTGCGCAAGTAAACAGTTACCCCGATTGGTTATGGCAAAGAGCCTCTAACGAGCTTGGTGAGCAGTGGTTGAGCGTTGCGCAAGGGTTAAATATACCAGCTAAAACCTACTTAAGAACCAATACGCTTAAAACGAATGCACCCGCTTTGCAAGTAGAACTGGCACGCGAAAATATAGCATGTCAGTTACTGCCAGACACCGATACTCTGGAGGTAACAAAATATGGGCACTTGTTTAAATCCAATGCGTTTTCTCAAGGCTGGTTTGAAATGCAGGATGCGGGCTCTCAACATATAGCGCCGCTGTTAAATGTAAAGCCGGGTCAGCGAGTAGTTGATGCCTGTGCAGGAGCTGGTGGTAAAAGTTTGCACATAGCTGCGCTCATGCAAAATAAAGGTTATGTGTTGTCGATGGATATTCATCAACACAAGCTAGATATACTCAAAAAACGCGCCAAACGAGCGGGTGTTCACATGCTTGAAACGCGCCTTATAAAAAATAGCAAAACCGTAAAGCGCTTAAAAGACAAGTTCGATTGCGTTTTGCTTGATGTGCCGTGCTCTGGTACTGGTGTACTGCGCCGTAATCCAGACGCTAAATGGCAGTTGGCAAATGACAACATCGAAAACTTAATAACGCTGCAAGGGGAAATACTGCAGCGCTATAGCCAGATGTGTAAACCCGGTGGTCGCTTGGTGTACGCTACGTGCTCGATATTACCGAGCGAAAATCAGCAACAAGTACAAGCGTTCTTGGCAAACAACCCTGAGTTTAAACTCGTTGAGGAAGTCAGCTTACTACCGGGCGTTAACACAGAGTATGATGGCTTTTATGGTGCAGCACTTGAACGTCAGCCTTAATGGCTGATCAGCACTGAAGCCACCACAAGTATTGCGAAAGAGCATAACCCGTTGAGCCGCTTTATATGCTGGCGGCTCTTAAACACTCGCCCCAACTTAGCACCCGCCAATAGCCATAACGCATCAATCACACTCACCAAACTAATGCAGATTAGGCCCGTTAACAGCAACGTATTAAATTGATCACCAACACAAAATTGAGAAAACAATGTGATCAACGATGCATACGCCTTTGGATTAATAAGGTTGAGTATTACCCCTTGTTTAAATCCAGGTAGCTGTTCATCGTTTTGGTGGTGAGTATCTTGAACATAGAGTTTATAAGCCAAATAAACGAGGTAGCCAACGCACATAATCGATAGTCCAGAGGCAAACTTAGGTGATGCTTCTAGCAGTTGCGTTAACCCAACATTGACCAATACCATCGCCAGCAATAGCCCTGTGAGAATACCGCTTAGAAACGGCAAATTACGCCTGTAACCAAAATTAGCGCCTGAGGCGAGTAGTGAAATCGGTGCGGGACCGGGACTGCCGAATAATAACAAAGTCATAAATAGCAAAGAGAATAGGGCGTCTTGCATAACAGCTCCTAACTTATACTATGCCGCTGAGCTTCATAAGGCTCAGTCGCATCGGAGTCTGTATACGGTAACCGTGAGTTTTAAAGCAAGCCGTAGAACGGGCATATTGTTGTTAGAATGATAAACCGAACACAAGACTCTTTGGCGCGGCTCTACGAACTTTTGGATTTATTATTTATATTTCAACAATACTTTAAGCTTTGTGTACAAATACCCAGCTGTCAAATCTTACGTGTAGGAGGGATATTTGTTTTAGTGCTTTGACGAAAAGGTTTGTGCCCACCTGAAAAACAACGATGGGCGAGGGCTGGTCATAGGTAAGCTTGTTTTTTGTGTGCACAATACAAGGGCACACTCAGTTTATACCTGTAATTTTCAACAGGTATAATTTATAACATTGAAGTTTGCGACCATTGACCCCGTTAATTCTTCTCACAATTATTTGAACCAAGCGCTTTAAGCTGTATATGTGTATGACTTGATTGATATTTTATTTCAAATATAAATCGGCTCATTCTCGTTTAAGTAAATTCTCGTTTTGTCTCCTTGGTTGCTGTTAACTTCGAAGGGTAAAATAGATGCTAACGTGCTAATATTTTGACAATTTAAATTTGATCATTGGTGTGATGTAGGGATAATGGGTAGAACATTAACGCGAATTCACGCTAATACACTGTTGAACTAAGCCGCTACGCGGAGATCCTCTTCTGAACATTTGAGCCACACTTACCTTGGGGTTATCCCATAACTTGGAGGTAAGTCATGAATACACTCATTGAACAAGTCAAAACTGAAATAGCCTATCGTGGTTATTCGCAAAGAACCTCTAAAA
>NZ_JAAUWV010000091.1 GCF_014694405.1 Pseudoalteromonas sp. S16_S37 | reverse complement strand
TTTTAGAGGTTCTTTGCGAATAACCACGATAGGCTATTTCAGTTTTGACTTGTTCAATGAGTGTATTCATGACTTACCTCCAAGTTATGGGATAACCCCAAGGTAAGTGTGGCTCAAATATTCAGAAGAGGATCTCCGCGTAGCGGCTTAGTTCAACAGCTTATTCTCTCCCAAAATGTCGGAATAAATACCGACAAAACGGGTCATATTACGTGTTCCCATTTTCACATGTAAAAACTTCAATGTAAACAAAACATAAGAACCGTTCAAAAAACGCACTGTCAAAATTGGACAAAACGGGCCGTAATAATGTTATTGGACAAACAGCAAACCACTGGCAATAAAAACAGTATTTTTAACAAATGGAATTGTTTATGAAGTCCCCCTTTTTAATTATGGTGCAAGCGCACATGTATATGCGTCGATACGCTAAACGTACCATAGAGTTTTACCTTAGATGGATAGCAGCGTTTATTCGTTGCCCCACCACAATACACTTGGTAACGCTGACGTTGAGCTATTTATTAGTCACCTTACAAATCAACAGCATGTGGCACAAAACATCCAAGCGCAGGCATTAGATGTGCTTGGCAATCCCTTAAAAATTTTTTAAATCGAGAGTCAGTTAAGCCGAAACTAGCTACTCTTTGCAATTACCTTCAGGCACAAATCAACAAAGGAGATAACCGTACTGCTACCTCCTTTATGTGCAAATCAACGCTATCAATCTAAGTTTTTACTTATCATTACAGTTACTAGCAGCAACAAACTCGATAGCCATAAACACGCTTCGAGGCCATAGCTTTGATAGATAAAGCCAGAGAACACGGTGCCCATTAACCGCCCCATCGCATTGGCCATATAGTAAAAACCGACATCGAGTGATACACCATCACTGTCGGCAAATTTAACAATCAAATAGCTATGCAAAGATGAGTTAATAGCAAACACCCCACCAAAGCACAGTAAGCCGATAACTATCACCCACATTGGGGCTATGTGATTTGAAAGTGCAACAGCGATAGCAGCAGGTATTAACGTTAGCAGCAGCGCCCAAAACGTCAGTTGTTTAGCGGGTGTTGTTGGCTTATTTTTGCGGTTGGTTATTTTAGGTGCATTGGCTTGTACTATGCCATAAAAGATGATCCAAGCGGCCATAAATCCCCCAACCAGCGTATGGTTCCAACCAAAGGTGGAAGATAAAAACACGGGTAGAGCAACAACAAACCACACGTCGCGCGAAGCAAATAAGCAAAGGCGCGCTGCCGACAAGGTATTTATTTGCCGGCTTTTTGAAAATAGCTCACTGAACTTGGGTTTAAATTTCTTTTTACCTAAGTCTTGCTTAAGCAGTATTAGACTGCACATCCAGGCAAGCAAAAGCAGGCCCGTCATCACCCAAAGTGCGCCTTGAAAGCCAAACAAGCCAAGTAAGGCTCCGCCCATAAAAAAGCCAACCCCTTTAAGGGCATTTTTAGAGCCAGTAAGTCGTGCTACCCACTTGTAGAGCGTACTGTCTGCATTTTCAGGGACCAATAACTTAATCGCACTCTTTGCGCTCATTTTATTGAGATCTTTGGCAATCCCCGAAAGCGCCTGAGCCGCCATAACATAAGCTACACTCAGCCACTGCGGATTAACCGCCAACATAACAAGTGACAGTATTTGCAATGTAAGGCCAAAGTTCATGGTTTTATTTAAACCAAGGCGCGCGCCAAGCCATCCACCCAGCAAGTTTGTCACTACACCAAAAAATTCGTAGAACAAAAACAACATGGCTATGCTAATCGGGCTGTAACCCAACTGATGAAAGTAGAGCACTACAAGCATGCGTAGTGCGCCATCAGTTAACGTAAAAGCCCAATAGTTACCAGTGATGATGAGGTATTGCTTAATCTCACTAGAAAGCGTGCTTATCATAGTGGTTACGCAAATCGCTTAGCTACAACGTAGCGAACAAGGTCAGCTGTGCGGTTTGCATAGCCCCATTCGTTATCATACCAAAGGTACATTTTTACCTGTGTACCGTTAACCACCATGGTTGACGGCGCATCTACAATGGAGCTTCTTGGGTCAGTTCGATAATCAATTGAAACCAAGGGGCGTGTCTCGTAACCAAGAATATCTTTAAGTTCATTTTCTGCCGCCTCTTTCATCCAACCATTGATTTCGTCAATGCTTGTTTGGCGGCTTACTTCAAATACACAATCGGTAATTGATGCATTAGCAAGCGGAACGCGAATGGCGTGGCCATTTAGCTTGCCTTTTAACTCAGGGAAAATATGTGTAATGGCCGTAGCGGAACCTGTTGTGGTTGGTATTAAACTCATACCACACGCTCTGGCACGACGAAGGTCTTTATGTGGCGCATCTAAAATGGTTTGAGTGTTGGTGATATCATGGATAGTGGTCATCGAGCCATGCTCAATACCAATTTTATCCTGTAGCACTTTTACCACAGGAGCTAAACAGTTAGTTGTACAAGACGCCGCGGTAACTATGCTATGCGCGCTAACATCATAATCTTGATGGTTAACGCCATACACTACGTTTAAAACGCCCTCTTCTTTGACTGGTGCTGTTACTACAACTTGCTTAACGCCTTGATCTAAATAGGCTTGTAGCAACGCTTTTGTTTTCATTTTTCCTGATGCTTCAATCACCAAGTCACACTGTGACCAATCAGTTTGCGCTATTTCTTTGTTATGCGTCACGGTGATGCTGTGGCCATTGATAAGCATGCTATCGTCAGTGGCATCTACTTCATAATTCCAACGACCATGCACCGAGTCAAAATTCATCAAGTGCGCAAGGGTTGTGGCATCGCCAGCTGGGTCATTGATATGTACAATTTCAATATTGTTACTCGCGTATAACGCACGCATTGTTAAACGCCCCATACGACCAAAGCCGTTAATACCTACTTTAATACTCATAGTTGTTCCTTGATTAGTTGTTACAACAACTGGCAATGCGCTCAGGGCGAGAACCCATAGTGTTAAGCTTGTCAGTGGCAGTTTGTAAAAATGATTGATTATGGTGATACGTCTGCGCAAGGATATCTTTTATCCAATCAGGTAATTGTTCATTAATACGGTAGTAAACCCATTGTTTGTGTTTGCGATCGGTTAACATCCCCACTTTTCTGAGTTGTGCTAGGTGGCGAGATATTTTCGGTTGGCTAAGCTCTAAAGCAGCCATAAGCTCGCACACACATAATTCTTGCTCTTGCTCAATTAACAGCAAACACTGCAGGCGCGTATTATCCGCAAGTGCTTTGTAAAAGGTAAGTAAGTCCATATTTGTCTCGACCACTTTAATATATGAAAAATCATATATTCGTTTAACCATATATTCAATATTTTCTTATGAAATCGAATGCCAATTGATTATGCGGTGACAGTTGTCATACTCAGTAACACATCAACAGTACAGGAACATGACATGAATAATAATCTGGCCAGTTTTGAAGTTAATTTTGATGGCCTGGTAGGACCCACTCATAATTATGCTGGACTCTCTTATGGCAATGTAGCGTCATTAAATAACGCCGATGTAGTTTCAAACCCTAAACAAGCGGCCTTACAAGGCCTAGCTAAAATGAAAGCAATGCATGATATGGGTTTAAAGCAAGGTGTGTTAGCACCTCACGCTCGCCCTGACGTAGATGCCCTAAGACGCTTGGGTTTTACAGGCAATGATACGCAAGTGATCAACAAAGCAGCAAAAGAGTCACCGGTATTACTTCGCGCGGTGTACTCTGCATCGGCGATGTGGACTGCCAATGCAGCAACCGTTTCACCCTCTTTAGATACAATTGACGGCAAGGTTCATTTTACAGCGGCGAACTTAAACAATAAATTCCATCGCTCTTTAGAACCACACACAACAACCGCTTTACTTAAGGCTATGTTCGCCAACGACGACTACTTTGTTCATCACGCTCACTTACCTGAACAACCATTTTTTGGTGACGAAGGTGCGGCAAACCACACCCGTTTATGTGATAGCCATGGCAGTAAAGGGCTTGAATTGTTTGTTTATGGTGCCAGTAGCCTTAATAATTCGATACAAGGACCAAAAAAATACCCTGCCAGACAAACACTAGAGGCCAGTCAAGCAATCGCGAGATTGAATACCATTAATGAAAACCAAGCGATATTTATTCAGCAAAATCCAGATGTAATTGACCAAGGCGTGTTTCACAATGATGTTATTGCTGTTGGCAATGAAAATGTGTTGTTATGCCACGAGCAGGCATTTTTAGAGCAATCAAGCGCTTTGGATAGGATTAGCCAAGCTTATACTGGTACTAAACCACTTCACATTATCGAAGTGCCAACCACATCTGTGAGCGTTGAAGATGCGGTGAGTAGCTATTTATTCAACAGTCAGCTAGTAACGCTTGATGATGGCTCCATGATGTTGGTAGCACCTGAAGAGTGTAAAAATAATCACAAGGTTAGCCACTACATTGAGTCGTTGCTAAGCATGAATAACCCTGTCAACACAGTTAAGTTTTTTGACCTTAGGCAAAGTATGCAAAATGGCGGTGGCCCTGCTTGCCTAAGGCTAAGAGTTGCGTTAACACGCCAAGAGCTGTCGCAAGTAAATCCAGACGTGATGATGAGCAACGATAAATTCTCAGCCCTTATCACTTGGGTAGATAAACACTATCGAGACAAATTAACAGACAGTGACCTTGCCGACCCGCAATTAATTATTGAAACGCACACCGCGTTAGACGAGCTTACGCAAATACTTTCGCTTGGCAGTGTTTATCAATTTCAACGTTAGCCAAAAAACTAAAAAAGCCCAGCAATGCTGGGCTTACAACTTAGGGAAAATAATAACAACTTCGCCTGTGCAAAGTGCTTGCTTCTCGTCCGCTACTCATCATTTACACTTTTTATTATTGCTAAATGTGTGTTGAATAGTGGAAATGAAACATAAAATAACATACATGGTATATTGTATACAATCAAGCTTTTCATGAATTTATCTGTTAAATAGAACTTAACTCATCTTGGCTTCTTAACTTGCGCACTGTTTCTTTAGCATTTACCGCTTTAAAAATAAGCATAGCGATACACGCCACAATGGCGATACCTGCGTAAAGCCCCCACATCCATTGCGGCTGCTGCGCTTCTAATGCAAATTTTTTGTAGCTCCATCCCGACAAAAAGCCTGCAAACAAAAACCCAAGCGCCATAGACACAAAGTAATAACCCATATACACCGCGGTTTGTGCTTTGGGCGCAATAAATGCGACATATTCTTGGCTTTTTGGGGAGGTAGACATCTCGCCAATTGCGATTAGTAAAATTACCGTTGTGATAGTCAAACCACTGAGCATGTTTTTATCACTGATCAACAACATAAATGCCAATGCGGTCACAACTAGTCCAGCTGCAAGCACATGCATAGGGTTGAACTTTTGGCATAAGTAGCTGACGAAAATTTGCAAGATCACGATGGCCGCAAAATCGAGGTTTATAAGATACTCAGGGTTAATTTGACGATATGCCAGCAGCTGTTGGGTAAATTGGTCTATGTGCATAGGCTCTAGGCCATTGCTTGAATAACTCGCAAGTGCCACTTGTGAAACTATGACTTTTAAATCTTCAACCGGTACATTCACTTTCAAGTGAACCCACTCAAGCCTAAGTGCTTCGATGTCAACCGGCTCAGCTGAGGCCAAAGTTATGGCAAGTTCTTTTAATGCTTGTTGCAGCGCACCCTTGTCTACATAGGCAAAAAAATCTACCGCGCCTTGTCCAAACAGTGCGACAAAATTCACTAGATCTCGCGTATCTGCAAAATCTCGAATGAATAAGGGTAAGGTGTAAAACAGTTGATTATACACTGTCCAAAACAGCGATAAGATAAGCAAATAAATCGCAAACCGAGCGTTACTTACACGAATCTTCTGACGCCACCAACAAGCCGAGTGCTCTTTTGCACGCAGATGCCATAATACATTGATACCTAGCCAAAGTAAGATTAATAACAAGCTTTGTCCGTAACTTACCCATCCTACGCCCGCCGCCATAAATAACGCGATTGACACGAATACCAAAAGCGCGAATCTCGCATTGCCTAAAACAGTTTGCGCTTGAGTTATAACGTTTTTAAGATTTGTTGATGTGGTTTGTAATGTCGGTGGGTCGCGATAAAACATCAGCACAGGGATAAAGTTAATTGCAATCCAAAACGCTGACATCATAAACACCGCATCCCAGCTAATTGCTCGCATTGAACCCGCTATTAAAGGACCTATGAATCCACCTATGTTTACCATGGTGTAAAAAATACCAAACCCTAATCCCCTGTTTTTATCATTGGTGCTATGCGCGATGGTACCTACTACGATTGGTTTAAAACAGGCAGCTCCGAGTGCAATACCGCTCAATACCACAAAAAACCATGGAAACGACTTAACTTGCCCGAGCAAGAAGTAACAAGGAGCCATAATACTAAACGAGATGATAAACATGCGCTTATAGCCAAGCTTGTCACCAAGAGCCCCAGTAAGTACAGGCAATAGATACAAAAAAAAGGGAATTATCCCTTGTATAGCGCCGCGTTGTGTTTCACTAAAACCGACTCCGCCCTGACTTACAGGCGTGGTCATATATATCGAGGATATGGCAAAAAAGCCATACCACGCCAAGCGCTCAAATATCTCCATAATATTAGCGACGTAAAATCCAGAACCAAATTTATGTTTTGTTGTATTTTTTTGTTATTCATTTTTACAATTCTGATTGATATCTTTTAGGTATATTGAATACAATATATTTAAATAACAAAAATGAGAACACCGAAATGCGAACAATACTGTTAGTTTTTATACTTTTTGCGATAGGTTGCACCGGACTTACAACAGACAAACAAGCCGCTTTTAGCACAGATAATATAGCCAACATGCGTGCCGATGTTCGCGTTGTTGGGCGTACCAGCACCCTAGAACACATTGATATCGCCTACTTAGGAAAAACCATTCCTTCCACTTACAGCGATGGAAAAATTGGTAATAGCCGCGGTTATAACTGGTGGGTAAGCAAGCATTTCGCTCTAAAGAGTGATTTGTCTGAAGAAAAAGTCCGTTTATACCTCGAACTTTTAGAAATGGCCTACCCTCACTATGTTGAGCTATTTGGTATGGCGCCCAAAAATATCGACAATCAACGCATAGCCGTTGTGTATGGTAGCTCCCGCGCTCGATTAAAAGAAGCCATGCTAGATGATGGCTTTTTACGGGGTATACATAAGACCGCCGGGGGCGAAACCATGTATTACAACCGTGCGGGCTATAACTTCCCAAGCCATAGAGAACACCATCAGCGTTACATTGTGATCCATGAAACAATGCATGCATTTCATATGGCGTTAAACGGACATTCAACCTGGGCGCCAAATTGGATCACTGAAGGTCTTGCCGACTCCATCGCTAGCCATGTGTATGACCCAGACAAAAAACAGTTAACTGTTATGGTCTTTGATAGAGCGCCGATGAACTACATCACAACGGGGCTTGAACAATACCAACAGGGCGACAAACCTTCGATTGAACAAATTAATGACGACCCTGAACTTAAAAGAGGCCTCAACTTTTTTGTTATTCACTTTTTGATGTCAGATCCCGTGCGCCACTTGTACTTTAAGCGCTACTTGCAAAACTTAATGACACTTAACCCACACTCAGAGCTTACGCTACCAACAGCAAATCAGCTGCTAAAAAGCACCTTTGTCGATTGGCAAGCATTAGAAATGCAATTTGCCCAGTTTGTCGAAAACGTTCGGCCAACATTTAATATTGTTTCGGGACCCTGGGAGCAAGATGGCAACGCCTATTGGCTTCGAAGTGACGATGCACAATCTAATCACCAGCTTGATATTTCGCTCAATAATAAAACATTTCATGCAACGCTTGATTTTCCAAGCCCAGAACTGCCAAAGCAAATTAAAGACAAACAATGGCTATATGCAGCAAAACTAAACTTGGAGAACGCTCAATTAGGGCGAGGTGAAATTGGTTTAGCGCTTTACAGTAATGATAAATCGTTACCACTAAAACTGGTTGCAGCAAACCGCTTTGAGTTTGATTTGTCTGAACTGGGTTTAGATAACCAAACCCTTGCGTTAAGGCCTGAATTGACAAGCGACTTAAAGCAAAATCAAACGTTAATTTTTGCTATTAGACAACGTAACGAGGAGCTTTTAACTTCGGTGTACTCACAGCAGCATCGCCAAGTTTTAAAATTCAAATTGCCGGCAAACATTGCGTTGAACAACAAAAAGGTTAGCTTGTTAGGGCGCGGCATGAATCACAAAATCACCCCTTATTTGCATAACCATACTTTTAAATTACCTGTTTTAAATGAGAATAACCCAGATCCTTGGTACTTTTCTAACACCAGTCAGTTCGTTGAATTGCTTAATACTTGTGAAGACGCGTTAGAGCAACTCAACGGTTGTCGTGCACTATTGGCCAATTTGGCTAAAAAACTAGATAAGCCCAGTGAGCATAATGATTTGATTCGCCAATTGGATAATTTACAAGCAAAGTGGCGCACTTTAGCAAAGCAAAAAACATCCAATGTTCGCCCTTCCCCGCGCTATGATGCTTCTTTTGACGGCGTGCAGATGAATGTACAAAGCGATGGCGAATTGACTATCACTATATCTGGTCCTTACTCTGGTAAAACGAGTGGCACATTGTCAGTATCTTTTTATTCGTATGAGCACCCAGAACAAAGCCAAACACTTTGGACAAAGCAGGTAAATATTGAACCATATGAGCAAAAATCTTGGTCACCAGATATCGCAAATTTAGCCCAATTGAAAGCAGGAACACTGATAGTACAAGCAACTTTAGATGTAGATGGTGAGCCACTGTTGTTATCAAAATCGATTGCCAAATAAACATCTTTTCGCGTTATATTGGCAATTAGTTGGAATGTAGTCACAGAGTTGGCCTTCTTTATCAGCGAAGGCCTATATTTTATTCGCTGAGTATTAAAACGATTCTAAGCACCGCGTTAATTATTATGTTGCTGGGTTTACGTTCTTGTTTTTCTCTCTAATATAATGCTTAAAGTGAGTAGGATAATAATGGCAATTATCCAAACATAATAGCCAATTCCCAACCCTGTGATGGGGGTGCCTCCTCCTTCGTTAAAAAACCATTGTTTGGCTGTAAATGAGCTCAAAGCCAATACCAGCGATACGCCTGAATATATCGCTGCGCGCTTATATCTTTCTAAATAACAATGCACAAAAGCGATGATGAATAGAGGGTTTGCAAACCATGCTAGGTCTAATGTAACCACCCCCCACCATCCCCATAATAACAGTGAATAGCCAGCCAGTGGCGATTGCTGCGCAAAATGTAAGGCCGGTAGGCATAGCGACACCAAGTAAAGCGCAGCGCTTATTGCTAACACAGGTAATTTATAGTTGGCATACACGCTCATAACCCTTAGCCCCTAATATGAATTTTGATTTAAACAGTCACCAAATGGTCGACAACCTAAATCAAATATAGCAAATTAGCATTGTTGGAAGATAACAAAAAGGAAGATTATGTTTAGTCACATTATGTTAGGGGCCAATGATATTGCCCAGTCAAAACAGTTTTACGACGCTATTTTAACCACACTAGGCTAAGGTATCCCCAAAACTAGTGTTTATATATCAATAAGATGGAGATTTTAGAAATTTTGGAAAATGTGGGGAACATTCATGATGTTTAGTGATCTTATGAATCGCTAAATAAAAAAAG
>NZ_JAAUWV010000090.1 GCF_014694405.1 Pseudoalteromonas sp. S16_S37 | reverse complement strand
CTTTACTTGCTGGTTTATCTCGTTTGAGGCAAGGCTCCAACTTATTCTGCCAACGGAATAAAGAAGCGATATTGACACCAAAGTGTTCACTTGTTTGCTCAAAAGTAAGTTGGTGCTTTTCTTTATAGGCAAACACCCGTCGCCTGAAATCTAAACTATATGCCATTAGAGTATTATCGCACATTATGATTATTTAGCTATACTGCAAAAGTAACTGGAACATTTGGCCTGTTTTGTCACTCTGTAGCATGAGCCGCTTGAAGCTATCAATTGTGGCTTTATCACCATGTTGGTGTTGAAAAGGCGTAAATTCTAAAGTATTTTTAAACAGTTGAAAGTAATGGTTATATGCTGAGAGTGTAGGCATATAGGTAACATTGTTTAGTTTGGCCAGTTGTATAAATTCATCATCAATTTTGTCTGAGATCACACCATGCACCAAAATGTCTCCGCCAGCCTTAATCGCCATTTTAGCGTTGGCAAGATCTTCCACGTGAACGGCTACGATTTTATTATGTTGATGAGCAAGTTTGATAGCCGGCAAGTACAAGTTGTATAACTGCTCTGTAGACAAGCCGGTTTCTTGAGACCAGACAACTTTAATAATGTGTGTATCTAGTGCTATGAGTTGTTTTACCTGCTCTAAAGCCGCATCTGCGGAAGTAACCTGTGTGAAGGTGGCTCCGTTAACATTAAGTGCAGGCACGCTCATAGGTGATAGTAACGTACCTGCAACATAAACATCAGGCAAGTGTTTGGTATTGATGCTTTTTTTATAGTGTTTTACATATTCAGATGGACCGCCTAAGTCAAATACGCTGGTGATCCCAAGGGCTAGATAACGTTTTAGAATATGCTCTGTATTGTCGAGAAGTATTTTTTGGTCCTGCTCATAAGGGAATATCGCCGTGGCATCAATTGTATCTGGGCGAGTAAAAGCGCTTCCGGATTGAGCAAGGTGGATATGGCCATCAATTAATCCGGGTATGACCCATTTGTTACTTATATCAACAATCTTAATGTGTTTAGGTATTTGCTCAGTGCTAGGCTGAATATTAACAACCTTGCCATTACTGACAAGTATCGTGGCGTTTGAAATCGGTATATCAAGTGAAGGGTTAAGAATATGTCCGCCGACAAAAGCAACATCGCTTAGAGAGCCCAGCTGTTCGGTTGTATTATTGATTGTGTTTAACGGTTTGCTCTGTGTTTGCGTACTTACCGCAAGTAACGTGATGGTATAAAGGTATATTATTAAACGCATGTGTTAGCTCCAACTAAATAGAATAGAGCTATGTTGCAGCGCGATGCTCGATTGTCGCTATGATTGAACGTTTAAAGTTTGCTTAAACTTTTCTAATAGAAATTTAAAAGTATATAAATCAATTCACTAAAAATATTTGGATAGCACAAAGAGATACTGTCTGTGGTGTTAAAGCAGTATAATTGACACCATGAGTAACAACGCTATCGCTTAAGCTTAGTGTAATGAATGAGGACGAAACCTTGCCAGCTTCGAATAATACTTGTGTGATATACATACAAACAGGCTCAGTAATGATGGCAGGTAAATCACATACATTCCGTCCTAAGACGTTTGAATTGTTACTTTTGTTAGCCCAAAACTCCGATACCGTTTTTTCGAAAGAGCAAATACTATCCTCAGTTTGGTCGGATTCGGTAGTGGAAGAGCAGGTTGTTTTCCAATCAATCAATGAAATACGTAAGGCTCTTGGTGATAGCGATATAATCAAAACCTACTCACGAAGAGGGTATCAATGGAATGTAACAAATACACAGTTTGTTGATAAACTATCACCCCACCTAAACATGACGCCAAAAAAGGTGTATCAGATATCGGTTTTTGCACTGAGTATTTTGATATTGCTGCCAACTCTATACTTTAGATATTTTGATACATCAACCACAACTGATAGTGCGAGTGTCACATCCAGTCAGTCTATGTCACCCAAACACAGTGGAATATTAGTATTGCCATTTGAGGTTCAGTCTTCTGGTAATGGGCTTGGTTGGCTTCGCTATGGCGCGATGGAGGGGTTGATCAATCAGTTGTCAGGGCATCAGCAGGTGACCGTTTTCCACGTTGAAGACGTTATTGATATTTTAAATCGGGTGCCTAAAGGCCAAAGCAATAAAATTGAGAGCATTTTTGCTAAATCAGGCGCCTCGTACATATTAGAAACCACGATAACAGGGCAACCAGGCGAGCTTAATATTATCTATACGTTTTACACCCGAACGGCCAGACAGACCAAAACCTTACACGCTCAAAATTTATCTGATGCCTTGCCCAAACTTTCACGACTTTTCAGTCATATGAAGCACCAAAATGCGTTGCAATCAAATCTAGCAATCGATACCCAGTTGCAAAATGATTTAATTGCAAAAGCAATCCGTTTTCTTGAGCTTGATGATCTAAAATCGGCGCTAACGTTTATCAATAGCGCGTTGATAAACGCACCTGATAATATTGTTGCGCTCTATTTTTCTTCAAAAATCAACATGGAACTTGGTAATGCGAGGCAAGCACTGAGTTCGAGCAAACATGCGCTCAGCGTAATTAAACCTGACACGCATAGTGAGTATTTGCCTCGCTTGTATTACTTTCACGCAAACGCTTTGCTCGCAACTGGCCAAGTTAATGATGCGATAACTGCGCTTGAGAAAGCTCAAAAGCAAGCTAAAAAGCAACAGGACTGGCTTTATTATGCGTATACCCAATCGGTAATGGGCTTTGTTTATATGCGTCAATCTCAATTTGCAAAAGCGCGTGAGCGATTTAACGCGGCGCTTGAATACCAACTGTTGTTGCAATGTCCAATGGGGGAGGCGCAAGGATACTTAGACTTGACAGAGCTTGCTTTGGCACAAGGCAATCAGGTTGAAGCTAATAGTTATTTTGCGCGAGCCAAAGCTCTAGTAGAGCAAAGGGCGCTGAACAAAGTTGTTCCTTTACTAAATCAAGTACAGCAACAGTTTCACAAGGGAATCTAGTAGTTCGCGCGCGAGTGCTGGTTTTAAATATGGCTAAGTTCAGGTTAACTAGTGGGGACTGCGCCCCACGGGTTGAAACCAATAACGATAGCGGTTTTTGCTAACCCAATTGGATAGGCTTTGGCTTACAAGCTAAGCCCAAAGCGTGATGCACCGCTTTCAGTAAAAACAATCTTCGTTGCTTCGTCACCTTGTATGACTAAACGACACTCACCAAACGCTTCAGGAACACTAAATTCTTCAATCGATTGTGATGTGAAAGCGTGATAGCCATTTTGGCAATACAAAGCTGCAGCCGAAACTTTGCCTTGTTGGGGTAAAAGGCTGATTGTTGAGCGGTTAAGAGTATGACGCCAAGTTTTATGCTTGCTCAGTTGCGCTTCGATTTTGATTACTGGATTGTCATTCATTAGTTGATGCAATTGAGCTGTAAACTGGTCAACAGTTTGTTGTGACAGTGTTTTATATTTGATGTTAGCCATTGCAAGGAGGGTTTGTCTGGCATCCGATAGGTGCAGTTGATATACATATAAATTCATCAGATTCTGCATTGACATTAATGCCAGATCAGGTGTCAGTAAATCGTATAGTAGCGCAGATTCTTTCACATACAGATCATAACTTTGCCAATCTTGCACACTGGCGTAGTACACACTGTTTAGCCAAGCTGAATAAGCTTGTTCGGTAAGGTTTTTTGTGTGCTCGTTCGTGAGGTTGTCAAGTGACAGTGAAGCCTGCTTATCTGAATTTACAACCTGCGCTTTTGTAATATCGAAGTACTTGGCATAGCTTGAAGAGATACCGTCATTGCTTACACCAGAAAATATTTTATGAAATTTTATTGTGAATTGGCCCGCCGACTTCATCGGTTTTCCGTTGAACGTAGCACTTTGGTACTGTAATTGAGACAAATATTCTTTTGCATCATGATAATAATTGGGATCGGACATTTCTAATAAGATATGCTCAGCTTTTCCACTTTCGTTCACTACAAAATCTGCTCTTACCCACGCTTCGGTGCGTGTGCCATTTTTAGCGCGCGATGGTAGTTTAGAGTTATTGTTTTCAAGCAAAGATGGCGCTGTGAATTCGGCCTTGACGTTACAGCTCAGCACGAGTGATGTAAGCAGAAGAAATTGTAAAAAGTAATTCATATTTTCAGATTTTCAGATTATTAGATGTAGGATATTTGGGCTATGTTACACGATTAACGGTTAAGTATTTAAACAAAGGATTATCAATTGAAAAAAAATAGCGGTATTTGGCAAACCTGGGAGCGGTAAGTCTACTTTAAGCAAAAAGCTATCGCGGGTGACAGGGATTGAGTTACACCAGTTAGACTTAACGCAGTATCATAAAAATGGCGAACAAGTCGCGCGGGAAGTATTCGATAATGAACATCAGCGTATCCTTGCAAAGGATAGTTGGATTATCGATGGGTTAGGGCCCTTGAGCTCTTTTAAGCAGCGGCTAGATGCAGCTGACACCTTGGTCTATATCGACTTATCTTACCCTCTTAGCTATTGGTTCGTTACTAAACGTTGTGTAAAAGGGTTATTTGTAAAGCCAGCAGGTTGGCCGCAGGGCAGCTCAGTGTTGAAAGGTACGATGCAAAGTTATAGAACACTTAAACTTTGCCCCAAGTTTTGGAACGATGATTTTTTAAATCAATTAGAGACAGACTACTTAGCAACTAAGCAGCTTTATGTTATACGTACACTGTCTCAACTTAAGCATTTCGTCACGGATAGCCTTAGCACACGATAGCTCAGAGCCTTAATTTTGATAGATTTTGTTATTCCCACACATTTACATTGTCAGCTTCGTCAAAGTCACTTCTTTGTGGATGGACTACACAAAACCTATGACCAGTCGGGGCTTGCATTACCACCCAACGTTCGAGGGTCTTAACCACTTTAGCGCCAATGGCTTCTAAGCGAGCAACTTCTGCTGCTATGTCATCGGTCTCGATATCTAAATGGACTCGACTTTCATGTTCGGTCTTTTGAATTAATATCTGTGGTTGATCATCCGGTGTGTCTAACTGCGTGTATCTAGATGACCATTCTTCATCACAATCGATGCGAGCATAGCCCAACGCCTGCTCCCAAAATGTATTTGCTTGTTCAATATCATCTACTTTACTGTCAATGACGAGAGCTGCTAAACGACTTTTGTGCATGATTTTATCCTTTTAAGCGAGTTTAGTTTTATGGGCCAGTTTGTGAGCATGTTGCTCCCAGTTTTGACCATCAAAATCGACGATGTTGATATGTTTAATGGCTGTATCGATACAGTTTACATTTACGTCTATGCCATCAGGGTTCGAGCGAGGCAAATAAAATGGTTTTATACCACATGTGTTACAGAAATAATGCCGCGCAACATGGGTGTTAAACGAATAGCTTTTTAGTTTCTCATCTGAGCTGAGTAGTTTGAACTGAGTATTTGGAACAATAAGATGGAGGTATCCCGATTTTTTACAGATGGAGCAGTTACAGCGCTCTACGTCAATAGTATCAGGCGCTTCTACTTCAAAACGAATTTGACCGCAATGGCAACTTCCTTGGTATTTCATAATATAGTGCCTACTTTCAGTTTAAAACGACACACAGACATCGTTTTGCACTCGCAAAACGGCTTCTTGCTGAAATTGTACTTTGTACAATTCGGTGATCTCTGAGATGGCGCGGATCTTTTCTTGGCTGTTGTCATGGACTAAGGTCAGCACATAACTTTGCTCTTTTATAATTTTGCCGTTATTTCCTTGCCATTGACCTGATGCGTTTACAACGGTTAAGCCTTGTGGAAATTTTGGTGTAACTGATGTAGTCAAAAATGATGCCCACTGCTGCTCGGTGACAAAGCCACTTGGCATTTTTGTACCAAAATACAAAGACTCCTGAGATAACTTTTGTTCACCCACCGGACATTGCTTGGTGTGAGTTACAGAGCAGGCACTTGTTAATAAGCAAAGTGCAATGGCTGGCACACTTATCCGTAAATTCATGGTTTTCCTTTTTATTGCATAAGCGCAAATTATAATCAACGCTCATTAGTGTGTTTGATAACAAAGAAAATGCCAAGTTCTTTATATAAATTTTACCTAAAACAGTGGTTTACTCGATTTTTTGCTCAATGTGCATATTTCATCCACAATTGATGCTTAGGCTTAAAATTAACCTATTTTAAGGTAACAGAGGCTTTAGTATGATGAAACGTATTCTGCGCAATTGTTCAAGATTAACCTTAGCTGCGTTGATGATTGGCTGGTTAACTGGCTGCGGTGGTTCAGGTGAGTCAATTCAATCAACAACTCCGCCAACCACAGATAATGGCAGCACCCCAGACCCAACGCCGGAATGTTGCCGAGCGCTATACCAAAGAGGGGAAGTTGCATAACAAAGTTGGGGCGAGTTATTACGTCTATTTGGTTGATGGGCAATGGAAAATAACGGCATTCGCTATACATGACGCAAAAAACACATTAACTTAAACAGACCTAAACGCTTAATACTGTTTGCATGCAAAACTGGGACGACTTTCAATTATTACTGGCATTAAAACAGGCTAAGACTCTGCGCGGTGCTGCTAAATTACTGGCTGTAAATCACGGTACGGTGTCGCGTAGACTAGCCAACCTTAACCAACGTTATGGCGTTGATGTATGTACGCTTATACAAAACAACCTAGTGTTTAGTGAGGTGGGATTAAGGTTGATTGATGCGGCTCAAGCAATGCAAGTAAGCTTTAATGAGCACCAAGTTGCTATTGATGACAGCATTAAACAACTTAAACAGCAAATAACCCTCTCATTACCGCCCGCTATTTTACAGTTTGTACTAATGGATGTTCTAGCAGAGTTTCAGCAGCAAAACCCACAAGTACAGTTAAACATTAACACCACATATGCACTCAGTGACTTAGATAAGTCCGAAGCTGATGTGGTTGTACGCGCAGCAGAGCAACTTGATGATTATTTAGTTGGACACAGATTGTGTCCTATCTCCTTAGGTTTTTTTGCTCATAGGGACTATTTTGCACAACGTGGCGAACAGGATGTCAGTTGGATATCGATAAATAGTTGCCTGCGACCCCTGTGGTTAAACGATAGCCCATTTCCTGACTCACCTATTAAGCTGACCATAGAAGATTTGGTTTTGCGTCATCAAGCTTGCGCGCAAGGGCTGGGCATGATCAGAGGTGCACACTACATAGCACAGCACTTTGAAGACTTAGTTGAGTTTGCTCCAAGTATTACCTCTTATGCCAGCTTATGGGTGTTAACACACCCAAGCAAACAGGCGCTTCCCAACGTAAAAAAGCTAATTGCTTTTTTACGTGAAGCTATACGCAGCAAGCAGCATCTTATTAATCAAAACGCGGCGAGCGTACGCTCTTAATTATTGGGGCTTTGACGGTCATTTTTAATCATGTTCCCGGCAGAACAATTCGACCTGATAAGACGTTTAAGGTTGTTCCTTTGTTTCTAATACCTTAAGTGTTTGAAAAACAGTACATTTGGATAAGCTAAGGTATTCTGTAACTGCCATTGGACTATCAAAAAACAGATCGCACAGTGACAAATATTGAGCAGTTCAACCAGAACAGGTTGCAGTTCATATTCCGAATCAACTTTGCGTTATGAATGTGATGGATGTTGCATCGGGAAATTTGTCGTTACCGGGTAAAGTGAATGGCAAGTGTGGCGGTTTAAAAGCAAATACAGCTCTTATCATGAAGGTGTGATTGGGGCTATATTAACCTGGTGAAGCAGCAATGTTCCGTTACCTTAGCCTGTATCTCATGCGCTTAAAGCCGAGCGTTATTATTAAAAAAGCGATAGTGTAGTCGGTTAGTTAAATGGCTAATTAGCCAAGCTGAAATAAAATATATTTCTTATTATCAAATTGTTAACTGTATTTTTTCTTTTTTTCACCCTCTTTCACTTAGTTTTCCTTGTTGCGAATGTTGCTAATTTAGGAATATATCTCAAGTGATTTCGTACCATGCAAAAGCAAGCGTATGCGAGCACAACAACATCAACAGACTATCCGCGAGAGAACCATGAGAAAAAATCTATTAGTACATATATTCGTATTGGCAACAACCATAGCGTGCGTTAAAGCCGCAGCGTATTCAAATCCACATAATTGGCTCTATGACACAGGGTGGAAGCTGAACATTCAAGCAGAAATAAAAGACGGTAGTAAGGTAGGTGCCGGCTATCATGATAGCACCTCGCCTGTATATGTTTGTCAGCACATGAACCTACCGGGTAAGCATGTAAATGGCATGTGTTATGTTGCCTTAAGGGGCAAAGAGTACGGTTCACCAGTCTTTAATAGCTTATTGACGAAGTTTGACGGACTTGTGTGGGGCAATCGTTTACAAGGCCCATTTAAAAAAGGGGTGTTGCCAGATCAGATCCGTAGCAATGCTGTTATTGGTGGTAATGAAGGGTTTGACGTGTACATTTGTAAAGGTATGCATGGTTCACATACGGTAGTGGGTAAGTTTGTGCGAGGACATGGTTGTTACTATAGTCATGCGGGCCGAGAGTACTTACTAAGAGTGAGTGAGGATAACTTCTCGGTATTAGTCGATAACATTGAAGGTCATAGATAGTATTATAAGCGCTGTGATTACTTTCCAACCGATCACAGCGTGTTTGCCAACATTAAAATAGTAAATATGCTCTAATTATTACTTTAGATAGCATTTCTCAAATGTACCCACCATAGCTAAGTATTAAAATTCAATAGTTATTTACAATACATATGTTTGTAAAGTTTTTGTATAAAGAATTGGATTTCTAGTTTGTTTTCGGTGTATAACGATTATGTACTAATTTAGATACAACCTGGAATATATTAACGGACCTATATGGCACTCAAGCAAGCGCAAGGACAATCCTCAAAACCGCTAAGTGAGCAATATTCATCAGTCAAGCTCAACGATTTAACCATTTGCTTTTCAAGAAAAAAAGTATACAACAAACAAAAAGACATTCAATTGAGTGAGTTGTCATATCAGTTATTGGTCACGCTATTAAATAATGCGCCGAACCCTTTGTCGTGTGCACAATTGCAAACTTTAGTTTGGGGCAATGTGATCACCGGGGAAGAAAACGTTAAGCAGCGCATCAGAATACTTAGGCTCGCGTTAGGACAAGAAGGGGCTGGTGAGAGTATCAAAAATGCGCGTGGTAAAGGGTATTACATTGATGCAAAACTCACCTGGCAATTACACAGTAAGCTGCCTTTGGTTACTTATCTTAAAAACCCTGTTGTATACACTGTTGTTTTGCTGCTGCTTGTGGGTAATTCACTTCCTTATGAAAAGGAGGTTTTAAGTAAACACTCTATCTCTGAATTAACTATGCATAAAGAAGATGTCATCCGTATTGCCGCTGCGGATGAATCACAAGCGTTTTGTTTTGATGGTTATGATGATTATATTGAAATTGCAGACACAGACGAGTTAGATATTTCGACTGAAGATTTTTCCATTACCGCATGGATAAAAACCACAGCATTAGAGCAGCGGGTAATAGTTGATAAGCGTTATGAAAACCAATTGTCACATGTACAAGGATACGTATTATTTGTTGATGAAGGCCGTCTTGGCTTTCAACTGGCTGATGGTCAGGGTAGTTGGTACTGTGGGCAGCCAGGCGCATCATGTACAAACTATATTACGCAGGCTTTTATCGCTGATGGCAATTGGCACCATATAGCAGTATCTATTGACCGAGATGACTCGTCAGGGATCCGGTTTTTTGTTGATGGGCGGCAAACTTGTAGCCATGACCCTACACTTAGGTCTGGGTCTTTAGCTAATAACATGCCTCTGAGAATAGGCAGTCGCTCATCATATTTGACTGGATTATTCAAAGGACAGATTGCAGAAGTTGCGCTCTATCACAGAGCGCTGGATATCTATGATATAGCCTCTGAGTATCAAAAAGGTAATACGCGTCAGTGCTATAGTATTGCCACGAAAGGGGGGTTAATAACGGCTAAACGATAAATTTGATAAACGCTAATTTAGCTGCGTTAGCCAACAGGTTTTATATTCACAGCCTTATGGAGAAGCACATTTATTCTCTCATATCACTGACAAAACAATAAAATCAAATGGCTAAATAACCTGAGCTGCGCATAAGAAAATGAACTAAAAGCCCTTGTGGTGATCAGATCTTTCGACCAAGAAACATAAGATTACCAAGGACAAGGGCATGAATAACTTAGACGCAATTTTCGTA
>NZ_JAAUWV010000089.1 GCF_014694405.1 Pseudoalteromonas sp. S16_S37 | reverse complement strand
TTGCGATTAAACCCAGAACTTTACTTGCCTTGGAACTATAAATCACAACGCATAGACTAAATTCTGGACTCAAGCATATTTTTGATGGTGAGTTACGCTAACTTGCCGTAAGCTCACAACACTTGCTAGTGCACAAACTATCGCATCAGAAGCGCCAGCTAACCAAGAAACTGTAACTCCAATTAACTTTTCTGTGTATGCTGGTTTTACTCACGGTGGTGATAAACTCATCGAACTGCAATATGAAGGTCGTTCGAACCAAGATATTCGTGCGGGTGGTGCAATAAACTTGGGAGCAGGCTTAAACTACCAATTTAATAACAAATGGTCGTTGCAATCAAACTTGGGCTACCATTTTGATTCTGATAACGCCAGCAATGCAGATATTACTTTCTCGCGTTGGGCTCTAGACGTTATCCCTTACTACCAGTTAAACGATTCATTTAAAGTGGGCGTTGGTATTACTTATCATCTAAACACTGAGTTAGAAATGGATATGAACAACACTAACAGTGGTATTTCGTTCAAAAATACTGCCGGTGTGGTTGCGTCATTAGGCTACCAATTTGAAAACCATAACGGCTGGTTGGAAGCGCGTTTTGTTAAGATTTCATACGATGCAGACAAAGTAAATGTTGGTAAGGTATGGGGAATCAATGTAAACCAATCGGCTGATGTTCATGGTGCACCGAGCATTAGTGGTAACCACATTGGCTTAGCGTACCACTACGTATTCTAACCTTTTGTTTACTCGGCTTAAATAGGTTATGAAATACGTTCAGCACGACAAAATAGATCCTAGTCTATTAAACAAAAAACCCAGCATGAGCTGGGTTTTTCCGTATCAGTCAAAGTAATGAATTACTTTTTCTTAACTGCTTTTTTGTTTGGTAAGTCAGTGATTGAACCTTCAAAGATTTCAGCCGCTAGACCAATTGACTCATTCAGTGTTGGGTGAGCGTGAATCGTCAGTGCTAAATCTTCACCATCAGCGCCCATTTCAACTGCAAGGCCGATTTCACCCAGCATTTCGCCAGCGTTGATACCAACCATCGCACCACCGATAACGCGGCCTGAGTCTTTATCAAAGATAAGCTTAGTTTGACCTTCAGTACGTGCTGAAGCGATAGCGCGGCCAGATGCAGCCCACGGGAATACCGCAGTTTCAATGTTAAGACCTTGCTCTTTGGCTTCTTTCTCTGTCACACCAACCCACGCAATTTCTGGATCTGTGTAAGCGATTGAAGGAATACACTTAGGATCGAAGAAGTGTTTCTTGCCAGAGATAACTTCAGCAGCAACGTGACCTTCATGAACAGCTTTATGCGCAAGCATAGGCTGACCTACGATGTCACCAATTGCGAAGATGTGGTCAACGTTCGTTTTCATTTGCTTGTCAGTGTTGATAAAGCCACGCTCGTCAACATTGATACCTGCTTTATCTGCATCAAGTAGTTTACCGTTTGGTGTACGACCAACAGCGACTAATACTTTGTCATAACGTACTGGCTCTGCTGGCGCATTTTTGCCTTCAAACGTAACGTATAAGCCGTCATCTTTTGCATCTACTGCCACAACTTTAGTAGACAACATTACGTTGAACTTGTCTTTCACGTAGCGTTGGTAAATCTTGATAACGTCTTTGTCAGCTGCAGGTACTAGTTGATCAGCAAACTCTACAACGTCGATTTGCGAACCTAGTGCACGGTAAACAGTACCCATCTCAAGACCGATGATACCACCACCTAATACAAGTAGTTTTTCTGGTACATCTTTAAGCTCAAGGGCACCTGTTGAATCAATTACACGCTCATCTTGAGGGATGAAAGGTAAGTTAACTGGTTGAGAACCCGCTGCGATAATAGCGTTATCAAAAGTAACCGTAGTCGTGCCTGATTCACCTTCAACAGCAATGGTGTTTGCGCCTGTAAATTTACCGTAGCCGTTAACTACTTTTACCTTACGCATCTTCGCCATGCCGTCTAGGCCGCCAGTAAGCTGACCAATTACAGACTCTTTCCATGAACGGATTTTGTCTAGGTCAATTTGTGGTGCGCCAAATGTTACACCGTGAGATGACATTTCAGCTGCATCATCAATTACTTTAGCAACGTGAAGAAGCGCTTTTGAAGGGATACACCCTACGTTCAAGCACACACCGCCAAGGGTATTGCGAGACTCGATAAGTGTAACTTCTAAACCTAAATCCGCAGCACGGAATGCTGCTGAGTAACCACCAGGACCACCGCCTAGTACAACAACTTGAGTTTTGATTTCGTTGCTCATGTTATTACCTTAACTATTATTCGAACGGGACTGTACTCTTTTGAGTATCCGCACCCAAAAATGCCTGCCGCATACGTAAATTCAGGTACATGGCAGAGAGAGTTTTTAAGTGTGCGAAAGTGTATCATTCGCACAAAAAGATGTCCCGCCTAAATAGTAGGCGGGACAACAAATTACATCACTAATTGGCGAATATCGCTCAAGTAGCTTGCAAGCGTCACAGTAAACTTGGCTGCCAACGCACCATCAATCACGCGGTGGTCGTAAGAGCAGCTTAGCGGCACCATTAAGCGCGGCTCAAATTCTTTACCATTCCACTTTGGTTTCATCTCAGATTTAGATACACCTAAGATAGCTACCTCTGGTGCATTCACGATAGGCGTAAACGCCGTACCACCAATGCCACCTAGGCTTGAAATCGTGAAACAGCCACCTTGCATATCAGATGACGTTAACTTACCGTCACGTGCTTTAGCTGAAATTTCCATCAACTCACGAGATAACTCGATAATGCCTTTTTTGTTTACATCACGAACTACAGGTACAACCAGACCATTTGGCGTGTCTACCGCAATACCGATGTGTACGTATTTCTTCAAGATTAAGCTTTCGCCATCTTCAGACAATGACGAGTTAAACGTTGGGAAGTCTTCTAGTGCTTTCGCTGCCGCTTTCATTACGAATACTAATGGCGTGATCTTCACGCCCATTTTCTTCTTCTCAGCCAAAACATTTTGCTCTTTACGGAATGCTTCTAAGCCTGTGATGTCTGCTTCGTCAAACTGAGTAACGTGTGGGATCTGCACCCAGTTACGGTGTAAGTTAGCACCTGAAAGCTTTTGGATACGAGACAGTTTCTTCTCTTCCACTTCACCAAACTTGCTAAAGTCAACTTTTGGCCAAGGGATAAGACCTAGCTCACCGCCACCTGCATTAGAGCCTGTCACTTTGCCAGACTCAACTTGCTTCACTAATTCTTTAACGTAATTTTGTACGTCTTCTTTGATCACACGACCTTTGCGACCCGTGCCTTTAACACGTGCTAGATTTACACCAAACTCGCGAGCCAAACGACGAACCACAGGAGATGCATGTGCGTAAGAAGAATTCGCTTCAAAGTCTTCTTTTACACTAGAAGCAGCTGGTGCAGCAGGTTTAGCTGCAGGCGCTGGGCTTGCTGCTGGAGCCGCTGCTGGGCTTGCAGCTGCAACTGGCGCACTGCCTGCAACTTCAAATACAAACACCAATGAACCGGTAGATACTTTAGAGCCTACTTCAACCTTCACTTCTTTAACCGTACCCGCAAATGGTGCTGGTACTTCCATGGCAGCTTTATCGCCTTCCACGTTTAAGATTGATTGGTCAGCAGCTACCGTGTCTCCTACCGATACCATCACTTCTGTGACTTCAACTTCGTCGCCACCGATGTCAGGTACATGTACTTCTTTTAACTCAGCTGCAGCAGGTGCTGAAGAAGCTGGCGCTGGCGCCGCTTCAGTTGCAGCAGGTGCGTCTGTTGAACCTGTTTCAAATACAAACACCAAAGAACCCGTAGATACTTTAGAGCCAACTTCAACTTTGATTTCTTTCACGGTACCCGCAAATGGCGCTGGCACTTCCATTGCAGCCTTATCACCTTCAACGTTCAAAATTGATTGGTCAGCCTCAACAGTATCGCCAACAGCAACCATGATCTCGGTCACTTCAACTTCATCACTGCCGATATCAGGTACATGTACTTCTTGTAATTCAGTGGCACCCGATGTTGCTGGGGCTGGCGCGCTCTGAGTGGCTTTTTCCGCTGGCGCTGCATCTTCACCTGAACTTGCTTCAAAAATCATGATCAGTGACCCAGTTGATACGGTATCACCTTCTTTGATCTTAATTTCTTTAACAGTACCTGCTTGTGCAGCAGGTACTTCCATTGATGCTTTATCGCCTTCAACCGTGATAAGCGATTGCTCTTCACTCACTGAATCCCCTACTTTGACTAGGATCTCAGTTACTTCAACCTCATCAGCACCAATATCTGGAACGTGAATTTCGATAGTCATTCGTTCGGTCCTTTATGCGTAAAGTGGGTTAGTTTTTGTAGTATCAATATCAAATTTCTTGATAGCTTCAACTACAGCTGACTTGTCTACTTTGCCTTGCTTCACTAATTCAGTTAATGCAGCTACAACAACGTAACCTGCATTTACTTCAAAGTGACGACGCAGATTTTCACGACTGTCTGAACGGCCGTAACCATCAGTACCAAGTACCTTGTACGATGCACTTGGCATAAACGCACGTACTTGCTCAGCGTAGTTTTTCATATAATCCGTTGCGGCAATCGCTGGTGACTCACCAAGTACAGATGTGATATATGGCACTTTTGCTTCACTTTCTGGGTTAAGCATATTGAAACGCTCAGCGTCTTGACCATCACGTGTTAATTCGTTGAATGAAGTCACAGAGAATACATCAGAGCCAATGCCATATTCTTCGCTTAGGATAACACCGGCTTTACGTACTTCATTTAAGATAGTACCTGAGCCCAATAGCTGAACGTGTGCTTTATCGCCTGCGTTGCTTTCAAGCTTGTAGATACCCTTACGAATACCTTCTTCAGCACCTTCTGGCATCGCTGGTTGATGATAGTTTTCATTCATCAGAGTTAGGTAGTAGAACACGTTCTCTTGATCAGGACCGTACATACGACGGATACCATCTTGTATTATAACGGCTACTTCATACCCAAACGTCGGGTCATAAGAGATACAGTTAGGAACCGTGCCAGCTTGAATGTGTGAATGACCATCTTCGTGTTGAAGACCTTCACCATTTAGCGTTGTACGACCCGCCGTAGCACCTAATAAGAAACCACGCGCTTGTTGGTCACCTGCCATCCACGCCATGTCACCAACGCGTTGGAAACCAAACATAGAGTAGTAGATGTAGAATGGGATCATCGGTAAGTCGTTGGTGCTGTATGACGTTGCTGCTGCAACCCATGATGACATTGCACCTAGCTCGTTGATACCTTCTTGCAATACCTGACCTGATGTTGCTTCTTTGTAGTAAGAAACGATGTCACGGTCTTGAGGCGTGTAGTTCTGGCCATGCGGGTTGTAAATACCGATTTGACGGAATAAACCTTCCATACCAAATGTACGCGCTTCATCAGCAATGATTGGCACGATGTTTTGGCCATTGTTTTTGTCTTTTAGTAGTACGTTTAACGCACGAACAAACGCCATTGTCGTTGAAATGTCACGCTTTTGCTCTTCCAGTAACGGTGCAAACGCATTGACTTCAGGTAACGTCAGTGCTTTCGTGAAATTAGGTAAACGCTGCGGTGTGTAACCATGCAGTGCTTTACGACGAGCGTGTAAGTATTCATGCTCTTTTGAACCTTCTTCAAGCTTCAAGTACGGCAAGTTCACCAACTCTTCGTCTGATACCAAATCTTGTAGGCCTAGACGCGAACGTAGGTGTGCTACGTGTGTCATGTCCATTTTCTTAACTTGGTGCGCAATGTTTTTACCTTCCGCCGCTTCACCCATGCCGTAACCTTTTACAGTTTTGGCTAGGATCACCGTTGGACGATCTTTGGTTTCTTGTGCTGCTTTAAACGCCGCGTATAACTTAGAAGGCTCATGACCACCACGCTTCAGCGCGAAGATCTCTTCGTCAGTCATGTCAGCAACTAGCGCTGCAGTTTCAGGGTAGCGACCGAAGAAGTGCTCACGCACGTACGCACCGTCTTTTGCTTTATAAGTTTGGTAATCGCCATCGATGGTTTCATTCATCAACTGTAGTAATTTACCTGTGGTGTCTTTAGCTAGTAGTTTGTCCCAGCCAGAACCCCAAACAACTTTAATGACGTTCCAACCTGCGCCTCTAAATAAGCCTTCAAGCTCTTGGATGATCTTACCGTTACCCATTACTGGGCCGTCTAGGCGCTGTAGGTTACAGTTGATCAAGTAACATAAGTTGTCTAGCTTCTCACGCGCAGCAAACGAAATTGCACCACGTGATTCCGGCTCATCCATTTCACCGTCACCTAAGAATGCGTATACGCGCTGGTTCTTAGTGTCTTTTAGGCCTCGGCCATCTAAGTATTTTAAGAAACGCGCTTGGTAAATAGACGCTATTGGCCCTAAGCCCATAGATACCGTTGGGAACTGCCAGAATTCAGGCATTAGCTTAGGATGTGGGTATGAAGAGATACCTTTACCGTCTACTTCTTGACGGAAGTTATCAAGCTGCTCTTCGCTCAAGCGGCCTTCTAAGAAAGCGCGTGCATAGATACCAGGAGAAATGTGACCTTGGTAATAAACCAAGTCACCACCGTCAACATCATTTGGCGCACGGAAGAAGTGGTTAAAACACATTTCATAGAACGCTGCTGACGACTGATAAGACGCCATATGTCCGCCAAGTTCTAAATCTTTCTTTGACGCACGCAATACGATCATGATGGCATTCCAGCGAACGATTGAACGAATACGGCGCTCAATGTTTACATCACCAGGATAAGCTGGCTCTTGATCCGCTGGAATAGTATTCACATAGTTAGTAGTGGTGCCCGTTGGCATATCAACACCATCAAGACGAGCTTGCTCAAGCACTTGCTCTAACAAAAATTGCGCGCGCTCGACACCTTCTTCTTTTACTACCGACTCAAGCGCTTGTAACCACTCTTGGGTTTCTAACGCGTCTACGTCAAATTTATTGACTTCAGACATATGGAATTTTCCTTATGTTTAAAATACGAATTTATTATTCAGTTTTAATGTAACCAGTATACTTACTGCTGCTTAGTGCGTCGTAAGCTGCGTTCAATTCGTGAACGCTCTTTACCAGCTTCAAGTAATGCTTCTTCAATAAATGCTAAGTGGGCATTACTTGCTAATCTTGCTTGCTCTGGATTGCCGTTGATCACCGCTTCCAAAAGCACTTTTCGGTGCTGAGCTAATTGCTCACTCACCTCTGACTTTTGCACCAAAACCGTTAAGTTTTGTAATACATTTTGCTCAAGTAGTGATTGCATACCTCTCACCAAGTGCAGTAACACCACATTGTGCGACGCTTCCGCTACCGCAAAATGAAAGGCATTAATTGCCGCTGCAGTTTGAGCTAAATCGCCCTGTGCTTGAGAAATGTTATTAAAGCTATCTCGAACCTTTTCAAAATCAGTGTCAGTACCACGCAATGCAGCATAATAAGCGGCGATGCCTTCAAGTGCGTGACGAAACTCTAGTAAATCAAATTGTGATTCTGGGTGCTTACTGATCAAATCAAACAATGGATCGGTAAGGCCTTCTTCCAACTGATTTTTTACATAGGTGCCACCACCTTGACGACGTGTTACTAGCCCCTTCGCTTCAAGCTTTTGTATCGCTTCTCGCAAGGAAGGTCTTGAGACTTCAAATTGCTTCGCGAGCTCTCGTTCGGGAGGCAACTTTTCACCCGGCATTAAAGAGCCCTCAAGGATCATATTCTCGAGCTGCTCTAAAATTACATCGGATAACTTCGCTGCTTTTATCTTTAAAGACATTGATCTAACGCCGAATTTCAGTGTACTGCCAATCGCTGCTTACAGCGATTAGCGGTGCCATTAAAACCAAAAGGTAAATTGGTCATACCAAATTTTCGCAATACGTTATCAAAATCAATGAAGGCTGTCAAAAATCTGCGTATAAATACGTTTAAAGTGAAAGCTCAAAGACTAAACTTTATACAAAAATAACGAATTGCAAAGGAATATAAAAAAGGTCTGACCAGTTACAACTAGATAAACTCGAGTAATTTGTAGTTCTGAGGAAGATACAAAATCACAGTGCTCATTTTTCAGAGGGCTACATTGATTACAATTAATGTATGCAAGAGATCATAGCAAGCAAATAAGCTTGCTATGAATAATATGGTAGATGCTGTTAAGCAGGTTCCGCTTCTTGAGATTCTAAGCGTTCGTTGTTTCTTGATTGCTCTAGGTTCTGAAGGTAATCACTACAAATGTCGCCTGTGATGTAATGGCCATCAAACACAGAAGTTTCGACTTTGCTTATAGCGTGGTTTTCACATTTGATAGAATCAATTAGATCGTTAATATCCTGATAAATTAATCTATCTGCACCAATTGCCTGACATATCTGCTCATTCGTTTTTTCATGTGCAATCAGCTCTTTTGAGGTTGGCATATTTATACCATACACATTTGCGTGACGTATTTCAGGAGAAGCCGAAGCAAACATCACTTTTTTAGCTCCCGCTTCACGTGCCATTTTGACAATTTCTTCTGAGGTAGTACCACGTACAATAGAGTCATCGACTAGTAGTACATTTTTTCCCTTAAACTCTTCATCTATTGCATTGAGCTTGCGACGAACTGATTTTTTACGTTGTGTTTGACCTGGCATTATAAATGTACGTCCAACATATCGGTTTTTAACAAAACCATTTCGATATGGGACCTTCAGGCAATGTGCAACTTCCATTGCCATCGTGCAGGAAGTTTCAGGTATTGGAATAACAACGTCTATTTGTTCATCTTGCCATTGTTGCTTAATTTTTTCTCCAAGCCTTTGCCCCATATTTATGCGTGCGCTATAAACAGATACGCCTTCAATCACGGAGTCTGGTCTCGCAAAATAAATATATTCAAAAACACACGGTGTATGCTCAGCTTTGCCACGGTAACATAGCCTACTATGCATTGAATTGTTTTCATCAATGAAGATACATTCACCAGGTTTTACATCACGCTCTAAAGTAAAACCTGTTACATCAATTGCTACACTTTCGGAGGCAAACATGTACTCCATACCGTCTTCAGTGTTGCGAGTACCAAAAACGAAAGGACGAATGCCATTTGGATCTCTAAAGGCCACCATACCAACACCAAGCACATAAAAAATAACTGAGTATGAGCCTTTCGCTTGTTCCATTACATCCGCAACTACCTCGAATATATCTTCTACAGTTAGCTGTATTTTACATTTCATATCAAGGTAATGAGCAAAAGTGTTAAGCAGAGCCTCTGAATCGCTCCCCGTATTGATATGGCGTTTCGCACTTTGCGCCGTAAAATCAAGTAATTCAGATGCATTGGTTAGATTACCATTGTGCACCATTGAAATTCCATAAGGCGCACTAACGTAAAAAGGTTGAGCTTCTGAGGCACAGGAAGTACCAGCCGTAGGGTAACGAACATGACCCAAACCGACATTTCCCTTGAGCGACATCATTTCTTTCGCTTGAAAAATATCAGCGACTTGACCATTGCCTTTCTTCAACAGAAATTGAGAGTTATCTACCGTTGTGATCCCCGCAGCATCTTGTCCCCTATGTTGTAATACAAGTAGTCCATCATAGAGATCTTGATTAACGGGAGCCGAACCTTTAACTCCTAAGATACCGCACATAAAAGCCCCTTTTAAATTTAAATATAAAAACTAATATACAATGACTCACTTGCTCATTGCGAAAATAACTTTACTATCAATAACTAAAATCATACCGACAATGGGTGTTCAAGCTCTCGGCACGTTTTATCCGATCGAGAAAACATTAACATTACAGGAACAAAAAACATCGTAGATACTGTTGCTACTAGTAAGCCGCCAGAAACACTGATCCCTAATGGCTTCAATATGTCCTGCCCGGCTCCAAACCCTATAGCAAGCGGTAACATACCAACTATCGTAGTGACATTCGTAACCATCAGTGGAACAAGCCTCGACCGTAGAGCTTGTGATATCGCAGTCGCTGAGCCTATATTTTGGTCACGATAATAATTAAATGCATCGGTAATAAGTATCGAGTTATTAACCGTCAAACCAATTAAAATCAGGATCCCTAACAATGAATTAAGTGATAGCGTACTACCAAAGTAATACAATGATGAAACAGCACCAGCTATACCAAATAAAGCCACTGCAATACATAACAATGACTGATACAGGTTGTTAAATTGATAAAGGATAACTAGAAACACCAATAATAAAGACAAGCCCAAAGCCATCTTAAGAGATTCTAGGGATTCGCGTGTATCTTTGTCTGAAAACTCAGTGACGATTGGTGTCACACTAAGGTTGAAGTGAGACATCACTTTTGACCCTGTAACACATTTTGTGTAACTGCCAGTTTTAAATAACATCTTTTAATCGGTCTTCGAATTCGATCATAAATCGATTCAAGGCCGATTTCCAATTTCTTATCGGCATTGTCCATT
>NZ_JAAUWV010000088.1 GCF_014694405.1 Pseudoalteromonas sp. S16_S37 | reverse complement strand
ATAATACTTAGTATCAACAAGACTTACCTGTCTTTTACGTGCCGTTGCCATGGAAGCTGCCTATCTTTTAATCAGATAAATAAAAGATAGGCAATGAATGAAAAATAAACAAATAAAAGGGAATAAAAGTGGGTGTCTTGTTTATTCGCGATCAAAGCGCTGCGTTGGTGCTTAAAGGAGTCGTTAATACATCTCGTGGTAATGTGCTATTTAGACAACTGCTGATTGTGTCTCAGTTTGCCGTTGCGGCTTTATTATTAGTCGTGAGCTTGGTGGTGAATTGGCAAATGCACTACGTGCAAAACATGCCTCAAGGCTATGACCGAGACAATGTACTGGTGGTGAGCCGAGGTGCCAGTGTTTATAACGCTTTTAAAGTTCAAGCAATGCAGCTCAGTGAAGTAGAAGCGGTTACGATGTCTCATACCGTGCCAACCAAGGCTACGCGCACTTCTCATGTGGTTAGACGACCCGATGCGATGGATACTGAAGTGTGGGTCGGTAATAACCCTGTGAGCTATGATTTCTTCGCTACATTTGGCATCAAAATACTCTCAGGAAGAGGCTTTGAGAAGGCGTATGTCAATGATGCTTATAAAGAAGATAAACAAAACATTGCAAATAGCATGGGCAAATTAGTGATTAATCTTACATTAGCTCAAACTTTAGGGTGGAGCGCAGAGGAAGCCGTTGGGAAGAACATTGTATTGGGAGGGACCAATGAGGGCTTTCATACTCACCAAATTATAGGTGTAACCGAAGATACGCATTATATCAATGCCAAAAACCAACTAGCTCCCATGTTATACGTATTATCTGAGCAACCACAAGACTTATCATTGAGCTGGTTATCAATACGCTTAGCAAGCAACGCTAATCTGGAAACCATTAAGCAGTTAGAGCGGATCTGGTTAGGCTTGGATAGTAATGTGGCGTTTAAGTATGACTGGCTGAGTGACTTATTTGCAGCTTCTTATCGAAACGAAACCTTGCAAACTAAGTTACTTAACGTATTTACCGTACTTGCATTTGTGGTTACAAGTATCGGTTTACTTGGATTAGCGGCTTTTATGACGCAACGTAAAGTTAAAGAAATTGCCATTCGCAAAGTGTTGGGCGCCTCAAGCTATCAATTATGTTTTATGCTACTAAGACCGTTTACGATACTAATTTTGCTGGCGAACGTAGTGGCATTGCCGATTGCTTATTGGCATATTCGAGATTGGTTAAACAATTTCATTTATCGAATAGAGCTACCTGTGAGTGCTTTTGCTGTTGGAGTTACGGTAAGCTTAGTGATTGCTTATGTAACAATTTTGCTGATTGCACTCAAAGCAATCCATGCTAAGCCAGCGGCAGCGCTTGCGAGCGAGTAATACGAAGGCATACGGGGAATTGTTATCACCCCTTATGCCTGTCATGTTCCAAAAAAATCTGTTCAAAGTTAGAAATGGCAGTATTGGTAGCTTTGCTGTCATTTAGGTCATTTGGGCTTTTAGTTTATACTGCTTTTCAAATATACCAGCTAGGAAAGCGCAATGAACAAGCCCATCTATTTTTTAGCCTATGAGGGTATGGAGTTACTTGATTTGTCGGGCCCTCAATCGGCCTTTTACGAAGCCAGTCAAGCAGTATCAAACAGCTACTCTCTCAAAGTGATTGGTTTTGACAAACAGCCCGTGCGTTGTGAAGCCGGATTACAAATTATGCCTGAACTCGCACTGAGTGAAGTTCAGCAGTGCCATACATTGGTGATCCCTGGGGGCAAAGGTGCCCGAAGCGAGCTTGTCACAGCGCAACAACTGCAGGTGCTTGCTAGGCTAATGGCGCGCTGTGAACGCATTGTTTCAATATGCACGGGGGTATATTTTACCGCTAGGGCTGGGCTTGCTGAGGGCACTAATGTGACTACGCACTGGGCATTTATTGACGATTTGAAAACGCAATTTCCACATTTATGCGTTGATAGTGAAAAACTCTATGTTCAAGATGGACGTTATTGGTCTTCTGCAGGCGTTACCTCCGGCATTGATCTATCGTTGCGATTGATAGAGTTAGATTTAGGCAAAACTGTGTCTCACCAAGTTGCAAAACATTTAGTGGTTTATTTAAAACGTTCGGGTAATCAAAAACAGTTTTCTGACTTATTAAATATGCAAAAGCCAAGAACGCCGCGCATGGAAATGGTCAATGAATGGATAAAAGAGCATGTACATGAAGAGATTTCAGTGCAAGATCTCGCACAAGTGGTGCACTTGAGTGAACGACAATGCCATAGACTATTTTTGTTAGAAACGGGCAATACGCCGGCGCAATACATCGAAAAATATCGCATGCAGTTAGCCAGTGAGCTGCTGGCCACGTCGGATAAGAACATTAAATCGATAGCGTTGAATCTTGGGTATCATACCAGTCATGGTTTTAATCGCGCTTTTCAACGTAACTTTTCTGTAAGCCCCACGGCCTATCGCAGTGCATTTTTGGCCAGATAACGAAGATGAATATGAAAGTACTATTATTTTTTATAACTCTATTATTCAGTGGATTAGCTGCTGGCAACCCAGTTATTAGTGATAATAAATTTGGTCATGACCATGCAACTGCTCATAAGCCGTTGGTGCAAACAACAAATGCCCCTGAGGGTAAATATGTTTGCCAGCTATGTCCACATGTTAAAGATATTTATAATACAACCACATTTGAGCATGATGGCCAATGTCCAGTTTGTGGCATGAACCTAATTGAACAGCATTCACGAGAAGTTACAACAGACTTAAAACTGCACAGGGGTTCAGGTAACTATTTTATTTCAGGTGGGAAAGGGCACGAAGCGCGCTTAATTAATGTGTTTTATTACATGCCACAAAAATTTAATGCCGCATCTCGGGTTTTACTGGTTATTCCTGGCGCTGGCAGAAATGCTTGGAGCTATCGAGATAGCTGGGTTGAGGCCGCCGAGCAATATAACGTTTTGATACTATCGCCTGCGTATGCCGAAGATGATTATGACTTTGCTAGTTATCATTTGGGTGGCACAGTATCGGATCTTGTTTTTAATAACAAGCAAGCGTTGGCAGAAGGTAAAAAGACCAGTAAGTATCGCTTTGAAGACCAAGAGTTGTTATTTGATATTAACCATGATGCTCAAAGCTGGCTATTTAATGATTTTGATCGAATATTTAACAGTGCTATCAGCGCATTAGCAGCACCGCAAAGCAATTATGATATTTTTGGTCACTCTGCTGGTGGGCAAATCTTACATCGGCTAGCGATTTTCCATCCTGACTCAAAAGCACAGCGGATCGTTGCAGCTAATGCTGGCTCCTATACCGTTGCAAACCGCGAAAATAACATACCATTTGGATTAAAAAACAGTAAATTATCCGATGAGCATTTACATCGAAGCTTTGCTAAGCAGCTGATTTTGCTTATTGGAGAGCTAGACAATGACAGCGAAACCAGAGGCAGTATGTTGCATACACCAACACTTGATAAACAAGGCTTAGGGAGACTCGCTAGAAGCCATTACTTTTTTGCACACAGTGCTCAATATGCCGCAAACATTAATGCTAAATTTAATTGGCAGCATCAAGTTGTTAAAGGTGTTGGACATGACTTTAAAAAAATGAGCAAAGCGGCTGCACAATATCTTTATGCGCAGTAAGTTATACGAGAGTGATTAACAGTTGCAATGTCGGTTGGCTGCGAAGTGAAGATGTGCTGCGCAAACAACAAAGCCCAGCCGTGTTTAGCTCAAATAACGCGTTAACACACCATAGAGGTTATTCATATCCACAGGTTTACCAATATGGGCGGTAAAACCTTGCTGAAGATAACGCTCTACATCTGCCAGCATAACATTCGCCGTCAGAGCAATGATACGGATATCACTATTGATTTTGTGTATCTGCTGCTGAGCTTCTACGCCATCCATTTCTGGCATTTGAATGTCCATTAGGATTAGGTCAAAGTCTTTTTGCTCAGCAGCCTCAACCGCTAATTTACCATTTGCCACTAAGGTTAATTCTGCATTGGTATCTTTGAGCATCGATTTTATAAGTACTTGGTTAATTGGGTTATCTTCTGCAATGAGTATTTTCTTTCCAGACAATTGCGGCGCCACTACCGCCTTATGTGCTTGTGCAGTGGTATTCTTATCCGATTTTTCCAAGGGTAAAATAACGTCTACGGTTGTGCCGCGGCCTATTTGACTACTTAGGTTAACTGTTCCGCCCATCAATTTTACCAGGTTAATGGTTATTGACATACCCAACCCCGTGCCGCCAAATTTGCGGGTAGTTGAACTATCGGCTTGTTCAAAACGCTCAAAAATACGCGCTTGAGCGGCTCCACTCATGCCTATTCCTGAGTCTGCCACGCAGATACATACTGCTTTTTTACCCTGATATTCTTTGCAGCTTAGCTCTATTGTTACACGGCCCTTCTCGGTAAACTTTACTGCATTGGAGACCAAATTTAGCAGAATTTGCTTAACACGTACGATGTCACCTAGCCAACCATTAGTAAAGCTCTTATCGACGACATGTACTAAATCAATGCCCTTATTGCTTACTAGGGTGTCAACATCAAATTGCACCGACTTCACAACTTCAGAAAATAAAAACGGTTGTTGCTCCAACTCTAGTTTGTTGTTTTCTATTTTTGAGTAGTCGAGTATGTCGTTGATTAGCGTAAGTAACGACTTAGCTGAAGACGAGGCGTTGATCAGAATGGTTTTTAAATCATCACTGAGTTGGGTGTTTTGTAATAACTGCAAGCCGCCAAGAATGGCATTCATGGGGGTGCGGATCTCATGGCTCATATTGGCCAAAAATTCACTTTTGGCGCGATTGGCTTGATCTGCGGCTAGTTTTGCTTTTTGTAGTTCACTGATAGAGTTGACTTTGTCAGTGATATCGTAGTTTACACCAACTACTTTTAAGGCTTGCCCGTTAGCATCTCTGATAACTTCAGCACTGGCTTTCATGGTTCTTATTTGCCCATTTGGGTGTACAACGCGAAACTCAGGGTCGTAAGTGCCTTTGCCAGCAACAGCGTCGAATAGAAGTGTTTTTGTTGCTTCGATATCATCTGGGTGGACGCTGCTTTCCCACGCTTCATAGGCGCCAGAGAAGTCGGCTTCTTTTATGCCGTAGAGTGCGTACATCCAATCATCCCAGATTAATTCATTGGTGACCACATCCCATTCCCACACGCCTATGCCTGCTGAGTCATTGGCAAGCTTCATTCTGAAGGCGCTTAATTCGGCTTCATCTTTTGTTGCTTGGAGTTGTTTTTCAATACGTTGTTGAGCCGAAATATCTTGAACCACCGACCATATATATTCTGTGCCATCACTTTTGGCAATTTTAACGCCAGAAAGCTGAACAGGGTAAGTATGACCAAGTTTATGAATATACTCTTTTTTATAAGGACCGTAACGGCCTTCTTCAGCTAGCAGCGTTAACATATGCTGTTCTTGATCTTCGTAGGATTTTGGTGTGAGTTGCCAATAATCCATGTCGTTTAGTTCATCAACACCATAGCCAGTAAAGCGGCTAAATTCATTGTTGACGTATTCAAACTGACCATCAGACAAACGGTTAATAACAATGCCAACGGGTGCTAAGTTAACAAACTGCTCAAATTTCTCTTTTTCTTCAAGGTAGGCTGATTGAAAGCGCTCAATATCAGAAACCGCGTTTTCTAGCTGAGTTTGGGTCTCTGAGAGCTCGGTAATGTCTCTACCAATGGCAAGTACTAGATTTTTATCGCCAAGAGGCAGGGCTGTGAGTGACACTAAGCATGGAAATGTTGAGCCATCTGAGCGCGCATGGATCCACTGAAACAACTGAGGCCCGTCAGTGAACGTTTTTGCTATGTATTCACTGGCCATTTTGTCAGAGCGTCTACCACAAGGCTGAAGCTCGGGGGATAAGTCAGCAGGTCTTAGATTAAGAAAGTTATCTTTGCTCGCTACACCATGCAGCACAACTGCAGCTTGGTTGCATTCAATAAAGCGACCGGTACTCAAGTCGATAATAGAGAGCGCATCACCAGATACATCGAATAACTTTTTGTATTTTATACGTTCGGCATTAGTTTCTTCAAGCTGGGCTTCAAGATGGCGAATTCTCTCTTCCATTAACGTGAGTTTTGTGTGCATAGTTCCGTTAGATTTAATTAGTTCTTCTGCTTCACTAAGTATAGAGCTAATCTACCGATTTATTATAGATTTAGTGATGGTATATCAAAGGTTTTTTACCTAAACAACGATAACCCATTTCGAGCAGAGGCTATTTGTATGCTCAGGCATAAACTTTTCTATCTCATTTCATATGCATTGAATATGGTTGCATGTGAGTAAGGTTAGAAGATACGCCTTGCTAGCTTTGAAAAGGGATTGGAATTGCATCAACCGTGACCGAATTATTTGAATCCACAATGATGGCGTGATTGCGCGCTACTTTTATCCATCCTTCGGATGTTTCGGTAAGAGGCTCTGAACATATAATGATATCGCCATTTGACTCGTGATTAACGGTGATATCGTCAGCCAATTGCTCGTAGCCAAAAGTACCTTGCGTATAAAATAATGAGGCGGGTTGGCTATTGGCATCCGTTGCAAAACGGGTGGCAACTGTACTAATACCGTCACTCACTGCAAAGTTAATAAACGCATTAGTATTTGCGCCGTTATCTACTCGAAATTGCATTATGCGCCTGATGGTTTCATAGAGTGCTAGCTTTAACTCTTCAGCTGATAAGTTGTCACAAAAATCAATCGTATCCATAAACAATGCAAAAGCGTATTCGGAGTCGGTGTTGCCTTTGATCAGATTAAAAGCTTTATCTGACAAGCTGTTTAAAATACTGCGCTTAAATTTGGGAAATTGATCCAACCGTCCATTATGCATGAACATGTAGCGCCCTGATGTAAAAGGGTGACAGTTACTTTGTGACACAGGCATATCAACTGAGGCATCGCGGACATGGGCAAAAAAATGCTTGCTGTTCACTTTAGAGGTTAACTGGATTAGATTTTGATTACTCCAAGCGGGTTCAATACTTACGATACGCGCGGGTTCAGGATCGTTATGCAGTGGATACCAGCTCACGCCAAAGCCATCGCCATTTACCGGCTTTGCACGTTTTTTAGCGGTCTTACTTTGCACAATGAGAGAGTTTGCAGGCTTAATCACTAAGTTATTCATTGTGATTGCACTGCCTTTATAAATTATAAAGCGACACATATTTTATTCACCGTCCGTTATCCGAGGCAGCATTTTTGACTCTTCGATTTAGACTTTATAAATTAAAGAGTTACCCATGGTCAATGGATATACTCAAAATGAATACATAGAACACTCAAGAAATAATAGCCTGATTGTGCCGTCTAATCCTTAAACTCGCGTAAATCTTTAATCAAACAACGACTACCAAGCAAACAGTACTTAGATTTGCGAGCAATGCAGATAGAGCAGCAATGTCTTGCGACCTTGCTGCCAAGTGAGGTTGCCTAAGATTGTGGCGCTTTTTACTTGTCCTCTTTTTCTTTCAGCACATAGATCTCGCCATCAAAGCTGCCTTGAATGGTCAAGCCTTGTCCTGCCAACTCTTTTAGGTAATCGATATGATCTTCAGTGATGTGCTGGCCTGGCACCAACAGTGGAATACCTGGTGGATATGGGGTAACTAAACCCGCACAAATGCGGTTGTTGGCCTTGCCGATTGGCACTGATTCTCGCTCGCCATAGAATGCATCACTTGGAATACAAGCCAAATCTATGGCAGGTAAATTCTCAGGCAGGCGAGCGCGTCGTGTCGATTTAGATAACTTCACTTTACCGCTGTCGAGTTTTTTCAAGGCATTGTACAAACGAATGATCTTCGAGCGCGTGCCGCCTAACGTAAGTAAAACCAAGATGGTGCTATGGGTGTACTTTTCGATTTCTAGGCCAATTTCATCCAGCAGGAATTTATGAATGTCTTTTAACGAATAGGGCAGTTGGCTTATGTCGATAAGAATTTTTAGCGGATCATGGCCCATATTATCGCCACTAAAATGCGGGAATATCTCCATAAAGTCTTGTTTACCTAGCACTTTAATATGCTTAAGCGAGGCCATTTGCTGCTTAAATTCTTCCACATGATTCAACAGGGCATTGAGCAACTTATAGCCTTCCATTTCCAATTGCTTTTGGCACACATCCAGCGAGGCGATAAGCTGGTATTTTGGTGACGTACTTGCGTAAATACTGTAAATTTCTCGAAAGAAATCCGCATCAAAATCGGGGTCGTTAATATGAATATAAGACGCCTGAGAAAACGCCGATACCACTTTATGCGCAGAGTGCGTGACGTAGTCAGCACCAGCATGAATCGCGGAATAGTAACGTAAGCTGGGGTGAAACAGAGAGTACGCAAACCAAGCCTCGTCGATAAATACTTTTATCCCATGTTGATGGGCAAAATCGACCACTTGTTTTAAATCACTCAGCAGACCATCGTAGGTACAACCAGTAAGAACCAGCAGTTTGGCATCGGTATTTTGTTCAATCGCCATCTTGATGTCAGCGAGCGATGGCGGTGCAAATATGCCATATTTTGGGTTTAAAATACTCGACAAATAAATTGGGAAACTGGCCGATTGCAAAATGCCATAGTGCACAGATTTATGGCAATTGCGGTCGATGATCACTTTATCCCCTTTGCGAAGCAGGGTTTGTAAAATGATTTTGTTAGAGGTAGACGACCCGTTCGTAACAAAATAAGTGCGTTTTACCTCAAACGTTGCGGCAGCTGACTCTTGAGCACGGCCAATGGTGTTGGTGCTATCAGACAACGAACCTAGCGAGTCTACCGATACCGACAGGTCGCCAACGAATACATTGCGGCCATAAAACTGATAAAAATCTTTGATATAGGGGGAGTTTCTAAAGCTAGAACCGCCGCTGTGCCCCGGTGTATGCCAAGAGTCGTTTGCTTCGCCAACATAACTGCGATACGCCGTCCAAAATGGGGTTTCAGAGCGGTCGTCGAAGTCGTTGATCATATAGCCTAAAATTGCTTCCGGATCGGAGATAACTTCATCTTTGAAGAAGAAAGACTCTATCTCTTCCGATTCGTTGACTATCTCTAGTCCTTTGGTATCGTCGCCGATAACGTACACAGGCAACTCAAGGCGAATGCTCTTTAACTGGTCGATAAATCGACTGTAAACTTGCTCTTCACTCTTATTGAGCACATCCCAACTCAGAACCACCGCCTGAATATCACCATCTTCGGTGACATGTTCCAAGGCAGTTGGGAGGTCGAGACATTCGATAATATCTATCAGAACATCTTCTCGTTCAAAGTTAGGGATTGTTTTTGCCAGATTTGTTGAAAGCGCTTGTAAGATGGCAGGGTCTTGTTCGATGAGCAAGATACGAAGGACTGGTAGCATAATGAAGTTCGCATTAAAATTTGAAAGTTTTCAATAGGGTAAACAAACCACTAAGATTTGTGAAATAAATACTTCGAAAATTTTCTCGGCAATGTACTGTCACATTATATAACGCGGCTTTGCTTATCCAATCTACTGCGAAAAAGCATCGCCGTTTAGCTACGCGTAGACAAGCCATGCAACAAGGCTTGCAAACATACAGTAATAAAGCATTGGTAACAACGTATAGCGGATCACCTCTCCTTCTTTGCCGCTGAGCCCGACAACACTTGCAGCCGCGACCACGTTTACTACCGCTATCATATTGCCTGCATTTGCGCCTAGCATTTGCAGCGCTAAAACAAGATTAACATCTAGTCCTGCGCCGCTGGCAATGGCTTGTTGAAAGCTTGAAAACATCAAATTTGAGAACGTGGCTGAGCCTGCAATAAATGCCCCTAATGAGCCAACAAGTGGGGCGATAAAAATCCAAATATGCCCTAAATGGTGTGCGGTGATTTCAGCCAGTGCCATGGGCATGGCGCTGAGCCCAGCTTCATTTATATCTGAGCGCAAAAAAATGCGCACCATAGGTACGGCTGTACACAGTGCTATGACTGAGGGCAGTAACATTTTTGTGCTTTGCGTGAATGCCGTGCGTAATTGAGTGAACGTGCCACGTTGTAGCCAAATGGCCAGCAAGGCGGTGATCACAAACACGCTGCCCGGTAGGTACAAAGGCATGATATTTGTGGAAATAGGGGAGCCTAGAATATGATTCCACTCGATATTGATGCTTTGTAATGCAGATTTGAAGGGTAAAGAGGGCAGTCGAGTCAGCACCAGCAGCACCGCTACTATCACATAGGGTATCCACGCATTAAGTAAACTTAGTTTTGCTGATTCAGCGCTAGGTGGCGACACGTCGAGCGCGTCAGCACAAAGTGTTTGAGTTGGCTTTGGGAGTAAAAAGCCTTTTTGAGCGAGCGGGCAGACGATAACTAGCCCAACCATAGCACCAAGCACAGAGGGAAACTCTGGGCCAAATAGCCAGGCAACGCAGTACGCAGGAAGGGTAAAAGCCAATGCACTGAAAATAGCAAATGGGGCCATTACCAAGCCCTCACGCCAGCTTGGTTGGTCATCAAAAAAGCGGCAATAGATTAAAACCATGAACAGTGGCAAACAAGCCGCAACGACTATATCAATGCCGATAGCTGTTAATGCGATGGCTGAGACTTGTTGATAACTCATTCCAATCGCGCCTTGCCCAATGCCCACAATAACCGGTGTGCCAACAGCACCGAACGACACCGCGCTGGAGTCGGCAATCAATGCTAAAACCACCGCACTTAACGGCGAAAAACCCAGCGCGACCAGTAATGGCGCCGCGATAGCTGCGGGGGTTCCAAAGCCTGCTGCGCCTTCTAAAAAGCTGCCAAATAACCAAGCGACGATAATGAGTTGCACACGTTTATCTGGGCTTATCTGAGCAAAGCCTTGTTTGATAGTGGTTGTTGCACCCGTTTGTTGTAACACTTTAAGTAACAGGATAGCGCCAAAGACAATCCACAAAATAGTACATGCGATCACGAGTCCTTCAAACGACGCGGCTACTAAGTGTAACCAAGGCACTTGCCAAACAGTGTAAGCGCTTATGGCGCTCAAAACTAAGCTCAGTGGCATTGCCTGTTTAGCCGGCAGCCTGAACAAAACCAACAACACGAAAACGCTAAGAATAGGCACAAGTGCGGTGAGTAATTGTGGGAGCGTCATAATGTAATAAGGAGTCCATTACTTAATTTTGCTCAGCTTAACATGCGAGTGGGGGAATGAATATCGTCCAAACAACTCAAAAAGGGTAAGCATGTTAGGTTTTTACAAGGGGTTATTATTTTTAGTAAGTAGGCCACTTTAGTGGTAAAAGTCTGGCTGCAAAATCGCACAGCAGGTTTGTTTTAAAGCGGGAGATGGCGCTCTAAAGCCAACTTTTACTTTGCGAATGATAGTGAGGCAGACAGAACCTGAACTTTTATCGGGTGAATGCTGTGAGCGAGGAACGGACGTTGGTAGAGAGCAAAGTTATGCTGCTTTTACACAAAGTGTCTGATTTTGTCCTATAAATTATTACTCACCGTTTTGGGGTAAAGTGACAAATTGAAATTTGCTGCAGTGTTATATGCTCGTTTACAGTAGCAATTATTAGTGGAATCATGAAGGTATGTAATATGAGCCGTTTTGGTGAGTTATAAACGTGAGCTTACGGCAAGTTAGCGTAACTCACCATCAAAAATATGCTTGAGTCCAGAATTTAGTCTATGCGTTGTGATTTATAGTTCCAAGGCAAGTAAAGTTCTGGGTTTAATCGCAAT
>NZ_JAAUWV010000087.1 GCF_014694405.1 Pseudoalteromonas sp. S16_S37 | reverse complement strand
ATTGGCACGTGAAAATCAAACAACAAAAACGTTAGATGGTTAACCGACTCTAAAGATGGCAATCCAAATTGAACAACCTCAGTTTTTTGAAAAACCGAGATTTTCAGAATCGACTAATTTGTATTGGCAACGCTTAAACCAGTTCAACTTCGTTATGTCAGCTAGCCGTTAAAATCGTTCACGGCAAACACATATTGAGGGTCTCTTATTGCGTTCTTATCGCTGCCTAGATCAGTCGGTACAACTTATCGTTTAGGGCCACTAGACATTTATCGGTTAACCTTAATCTGGCACTACTCAAGGGGATGGCTCGTTCGTCCAGTTAGTTAAAGGTGAGTAACGCAGTTATCAGCTAAGGTGTAAACGATTCAATTCATTGCTTAAATGAATGCGCACCAATGAGGAGTCTAATCAAGACAAAATAGCTTATGTCGTCGAGAACATTTACCCGTAAAACACAGCTTTAGCTGACTTAACTATATATAATATGGGGCTGTTTATGCCTATTTAGTTTGGGGAGCAGCTTACCGTATTGCGCAACTTAGCTTTTTTCATACCAACACTTGCCATAATGCTAATCAAAGTAGGGTAGGTAAACCAACGGCAACATCCAATAATTTGCCATGTCATAACCAGTCTTCGATACGTATTTGAAAGCAATATAAATGCGTTTTGTTAGAGCAAATGAACGCTTATTTATTTTTAAAACCTTACTCTGACTCAACCTTGTATATTTCAAAGCCCCTACTTTGGTAATTTTGCAAAGCACTTGGGTGATCTAAATCGCAGGTATGAACCCAAAGTCGCTTTGTTGAGCCAATTGACCATGCTGATTCAACTGCGTGGCTTAGCAACGCTTTACCATACCCTTTACCAATAAATTGCGCTGTTAAACCAAAATAGGCAATTTCAACGTTGCCCTCAGGTTGTAGGCTTAACTCATAATACCCTGCAATCGCGCCTTGCACATAGGCTACCCAAGTACGGATACAGTTTTTAGTTAAGTGGGCTCGCCACCGCTCAATTGGCCAAGTCAGCTTGTCAGTCCAACCCCACGGCTTACCCACAAAGGAATACAAAAACAGGTTAAACTCAGGCTGCAACTGTTCAACTTCAATAATTGATAAACCGCTTGGAAGCGCATAAGGGGCAAAGCAGTCTTTACTGTGCATCTCTAAATAATATGTTTTCATTGTACTGATCTCAGGTTCCATCGTAATACGCTGATGTTAATATTTTTATCACATCTATCTAAATTTATTTTGTTTTTATTACCCTAAATACTCCAAGGCGAATAGTCGCCTAAAATAATTGGCTAGCCCAGCTGTAGAGCATTGATATTATGAGAGTAAATGAGTATGTTTTTAAAACACCCTCTAAATTCAATGCTTAGCAGCAAGGACTATGTATGAAGTGGCTTTCAGTCGTAAGTGACACTGTTGATGTAATCGCATTTTTTGTGGTTGAGAATTGGTCTGCGGTATTTGGATTCATAATGGCCGTGTTAGGCATATTGTTCGCCTTTCAATTACCCAGAAAGTATGTACTTAGCAAGCTTAGCTTTGGGAGCAAGCAATCGCTGCCAATAGGCTTTGATGATCCTGAATGGTTAGCAGGTAAAGAAGGGTTAAGGGCGCGATTGCGTGCGGATATTCAAGCTTATGTCGCTGCGCCAAAAGAGTTGGGTATATTCAAATTATTGTCTTTTCTTGAAGAACACACTCGACCTTTGGTTATTACTGGGGATGGTGGCCTAGGCAAAACACGACTTGCGCTTGAGTTGTATCGCGCATCCGGATTTCGAGGTGTGTTGGTACAAAAACATGCGAGTTTAGAAGATGTAAAATCTATTATTGAAGATGCAAGGCTGAACAGGTGTAGAACCTTGCTTATTATTGATTACATAGAGCAAATGGGCGCTCTATATGATGGTGTTCATCAAGCTATCATCAGCCAAAGTGAAGGCTATGCAGTTTTAGTCACAACCACAAGAACGCTCAGCAATGGCTCAGCAGCTATGCAAGGGCCTGAATATTTAAACTCAAGAGCCTGTCAAGAAGTATCACTTAATGAGCCACTTTTACTGCCTTGGCGAAAGCAAGTATGTGAAGAGATACTCTCCAATGCTAAGGTACCGGAGCCGCTGCGCTCTCAAGCTATTGACTCAGCGGTGCCATTGATCGCCACTTTGGTGAGCTACGATTTTAGTAATCATGGCATGACAGATAGTAAAAGCGACAATGATGATGGATATTGGCTGGTAAAAAGGTTACGTCGTCATATTGATAACAACCTAACGGAAGAAGACTTCACCTTTTTACTGTGCCTATATCCAATGGATAAGGCAGTGCGAGAGGGGCTTTCGAAACCATTACGAAAAGCCTCTGATATGCTGCAGCGTCAAGGTTGGGTGTCAACAACGGGCAGTGGTAAAGCGATGCAATGGCACTTAGGTCATGATTTATTATGTGATATCCCACTAGTATATTTTCTGGTTACTGAGCCCGATATTGCATTGCGATTAGAAGCAATTGAAAGATTGGGTGAACATGCTAAGTTGCTGCTAGGACAAAATAACCTAGTCGTTGCATTAAGCAGAGCGCTCAAAAAAATAATTATGGAAACACAGTCACAACATATTGTGCCCACGTTAGCGGCCTGCGCACAGCAAATTGCATTTACATACAAAGAGCGTGATACGGCTTTGGAAATGGTCGATAAGTGTATTTACTCGCTGTCACTGGGTTTGGGTGAGAAGCTACGCATCATTACTGAACTCAGGAGTTTAAGTCGTTTCCAAGTTGATGAGCTGCTGTCAACGTTTAATGAAGAGCTACAAGCATTTATTAAGCTAACTGATGAGCATCCAGCAGACATGTATTCCTTAGTTGGCAGAATGAGCATGGGTAATGAACAAGCCTATAACAGGCTTTGCAGTTTTTATGCACTTACACAGCATCAACAACCTTGTGCCCCGTTAGGGTTGAGGGGGAAGCATTTCCCAGAGTTGTATAGCATAAACAATGACTGCACTAAATTACTTGATGAGTTTCCTGCAGATGACAGTCTCAGTGATAATTTAAGAGTGAGAGTTGCAGAAAACCTATTTCAATATGCAAACAGAATTAAGCGAGATGAGTTACTCCAGTTTGTAGTAGTTCGCTATATGGGTAGTAGCAATATTGAGCTTAAGCTTTTAGCGGCCAAAGCAATGTTTGTAAAAGCACAAATAATGGCGGAGCGAGACAGATGTCCAGAAGCATATAATGAGGTTATCGACAGGTTCAATGCAGACGCTTGCCACGAGATAAGATTACGTGCAGCTATGGCGGCTTTTAATCAAGCCAATGGTTTTTCGAAACGAGATAGTGACCCTGATGCATATAATAAAGTTATCGAGATGTTTGGTAATGATGTGTGTGATAAAGTGCGACACCAAGCTGCAATGGCGGCTTTTAATCAAGCCAATGCTATTGCGAAACGAGATAGTGACCCTGATGCATATAATAAAGTTATCGAGATGTTTGGTAATGATGTGTGTGATAAAGTGCGACACCAAGCAGCTATGACGGCTTTGAATCAAGCTTATAATATTGCAGAACGAGATAGTGACCCGTGCGCATATAATAAAGTTATCGAGATGTTTTGTGATGACGTTTGCCCAAAAATTCAAACGAATATGCGAGATGCGCGAGCCGCGCGAATTGGCTGGTCAGTGGTTGCTCAGCAATATCCACAGGCCATTAAATTTGCTGATGAATACTTAGTCGATTATGCCTCTGACTGTGTTGCTGGCAGCGTGGTTGCCTTTTTAGCATGGCTTGCGAATAGAACTCAAGATAACCAACTACGCTACGAAAAGATAGTTCAAGGGCTTGGCAAGCAACCAACCCATTGGACGTTTGATGAGTTTGCTGAGCTAATAGATTCATTACCTGAAGAAGATAAGCAATATGCACTAAAAGCCATTGAGCGCTTGGAAAGAACGTATGAGCATGACGAAGACGTTAATCAATTAGAATTAGAGTCGGCTTAAAACGATAAAAGGGCCTTGCGGCCCTTTGGTGAAGTATCGTTCAAGTTAGTATGAAAGCCTTAACCCCTTAAGGCATTCAACCAATTGTTTTGCAAATGCGGCATATCTCGTTAAGTTTCTAAGCTAGCGAGAGGAAAAACCCTGCAATTGCTGCGCTCATCAGGTTAGCCATTGACCCTGCTAAAACCGCTCTGAGCCCTAAGCGTGCGATATCCTTTCTACGACTTGGCGCCATACCGCCTAGTCCGCCTAGTAAAATTGCTATCGATGATAGGTTAGCAAAGCCACATAACGCGAATGTGACAATCGCTTGTGTATGTTCGCTTAACCCATCGCGATAATTCATAAAGTCTAAGTAGGCGACAAATTCGTTCACTACTAACTTTTGACCGATAAAGCTACCGGCTGTTACGGCTTCATCCCATGGCACGCCAATTAGCCATGCGACTGGGGCAAATACGTAACCTAAAATCTCTTGCAATGTTAAGGTTGGATGGTCAAACCATGCGCCAATGCCACCTAACATGCCATTTAACAAAGCAATTAATGCTACAAATGCCAGCAGCATTGCACCAACGTTAAGGGCTAAATGCATACCGCTTGATGCGCCTGCTGCGGCTGCATCAATAACATTAACTGGTTTGTCTTCCTCAGCGCATACATCCGCTAAGTTTTGTTTTGGTTGTTCTGTTTCTGGCACAATCATTTTAGCCATCAAAAAACCACCAGGGGCTGCCATAAAGCTCGCCGCAATTAGGTATTTAAGTTCTACACCTATTGCCACGTATCCGGCCATCACCGAACCTGCTACTGTAGCCAAACCACCCACCATCACGGCGAATAGTTCAGATTTTGTCATCGTTGGTATAAACGGTTTAACAATCAAAGGTGCTTCCGTTTGACCTACGAAAATATTAGCCGTCGCTGACAAAGATTCTGGCTTTGATGTTTGTAACAGCTTTTGTAAACCGCCACCTAAAATTTTAATGATCCATTCCATAATGCCCAAGTAGTACAAAACAGCTACTAAAGCAGAGAAGAATACGATCACGGGTAATACTTGTACCGCAAAGATAAAGCCCAAAGAGCTTTTGTCTGCCAATGGTCCAAATAAAAACCCAATCCCGTCATTGGCATAACCAATCACCGCTGAAACTGCGCTCGACATGCTCGCTAAAGCGTTTTTACCCGCTTCAACAAACAGTACAAAGCCACCGATTGCCACTTGCATCAAAAATGCAACGCCAACCGTACGTTTGTTTATAGCGCTACGATTTGTTGAAAAAACGTACGCAACGCTCAGTAGCATTAACATGCCCACTAAGCTCATTATTGTTGTCATGCCCTAAAGTTCCCGTTTTATTCTTGCAGTAAGTATTTTATTTTACTTTTAATTATATCAATCGCAACGCGATTCATACCGCCACGGGTGACGACCAAGTCGGCATTGTGCTTTGAAGGCTCAATAAACTGATAAAACATCGGTCTTACCGTTGCTTGGTATTGTTCCACCACCGACGGCAAGCTTCTACCACGTTGCTCAATGTCACGTTGCATACGACGTAGTAAACAAATATCTAAAGGCGTATCAATAAACACCTTGATATCAAATTCTTCACTCAATGCGGGATCGCTGAGTAACAAAATACCCTCAATAATTAAAATCTTTGCGGGCGTTACTGTGCGAGTTTCGTTACTACGAGTATGCTGAGCATAATCATAAGTAGGTACTTCAACTGCATTACCTTTTCTTAGCTGCTCTAAATGAGTGCGCAGCAAGTCATGTTCAAACGCATCCGGATGGTCATAGTTAGTTTGAGTTCTATGCTCGAACGGCAAATGCGATTGATCTTTGTAATAAGCGTCTTCTTCAATAATGGCAATCGCGCCTGACTCAAGCTCGTTAACCAGTTCATTGTAAATTGTTTGTGTAAAAAGAGATTTGCCAGAAGCAGATGCTCCAGCAATAGCTATAATTGTTCGTGTCACTAAAGTTCACACCCAGCAGTTGTTAACGTTGGAAGATCACAATAGCAAAAAAGACACGATTAATCTCTTTTGCTTCGCTTAGGATGCAAATTTAGCGATTTTGCAGACAACAAAACAGGACTTATGTCCTGTGAGACAAAATCAACAACTTCAAAGCAGTTCGTGAATTTTGTTATGCTTTTATGACAGCGGACTTATGTCCTGTACGATTATTCGGAGCAACAATAAAGTAGCAATCAATGGGAGCGCAAGTTGAATAATTACACACATGTAAACCCAAGTCTTGTAAATATGAGGTAACTAATGGCAAGAGCAATCATTTTAATGGCAGATAGCCTAGGCATTGGCGCCGCACCAGATGCAGATAAATTTGGTGATGTTGGTGCAAATACGCTTGCACACCTCTTACAAGCTTATAAAAAAGAAACTGGCAAAGCACTGTCTTTACCGAACTTAAGTCGCTTAGGTTTGATAGACGCTTGCGAAGCGGCAGGGGGCAAAATCTGCGAAGTAAGTGAGCGCCAGAATCCTCAAGCAGCTTGGGGTTATGCCAAAGAGCTTTCAAGCGGTAAAGATACGCCATCAGGTCATTGGGAAATGGCTGGTGTGCCTGTGTTGTTTGATTGGGGCTATTTCCCAAATACAACACCTTGTTTCCCTCAGGCGTTTGTAGATGAGTTATGCAAACGAGCTGAGATTCCTGGCATTTTAGGAAACTGCTATGCCTCAGGAACAACCATTTTAGAACAACTGGGTGAAGAGCATGTAAAAACTGGCATGCCTATTTGTTACACCTCAGTTGATAGCGTTTTTCAAATAGCCGCTCATGAGCAATCATTCGGCCTTGACAAGCTTTATCAAGTATGTGAAATCGCACGGGCACTGCTTGATGAAATGAATATAGGACGAGTGATTGCGCGGCCGTTTATAGGCACTTCGAGTGCCGACTTTATTCGTACGGGTAATCGTAGAGATTATTCGGTGTTACCACCTGCTCCGACAGTGTTAGATAAGTTGGCAGCTGATGGTGGTGAAGTGATCAGTGTAGGTAAAATTTCTGACATATATGCGCATCAAGGCATTACTCAGAAACACAAAGCACCAGGGTTGATGAACTTGCTAGAGAAAACCTCTGAGCTAGTAGATAGTGCCCCTGATCACAGTTTGATTTTCACCAATTTAGTGGATTTTGATGAAAAATTTGGCCATCGCCGCAATGCAGTTGGATATGCGCAGGCATTAGAGCAATTTGATGCTTTTTTACCGACTATACTCAATAAACTGCGAAGCGATGACTTGCTGTTGATAACTGCCGACCATGGTTGTGATCCAACAGCACCAGGTACAGATCATACTCGCGAGTATGTGCCAGTATTGGCTTACACACCGGGTATGATAAATGCTCCATTAGGAGAGAGACAAAGTTTTGCAGATATAGGTCAAACCCTTGCCCAGTGGTTTAATTTATCTGCGCTTGAGTATGGTGAAGGGTTTGTTACTTCACTAAACAAAGCATGAAGAAGGAAAACAATCGATGAGCACACCTCATATTAGTGCAAACAGTGGTGATTTTGCTGAAACAGTATTAATGCCAGGCGACCCGCTTCGAGCACAATATATTGCGGAGCACTTTTTAGAAGATGCGCGTCAAGTGACTGGTGTTCGTAACATGTATGGTTTCACTGGTACTTATAACGGTAAACCAGTAAGCATCATGGGTTCGGGCATGGGTATTCCTTCAATGTCTATCTACGCTAAAGAGCTAATTGTAAGCTATGGCGTAAAAAATCTGATCCGAATTGGTACTTGTGGCGGTATAAGTAAAGACATCAAAATTCGTGATGTGATTTTTGCACAAGGTGCAAGTACAGACTCAAATGTAAACCGTGCTCGTGTTCGTGGTTATGATTTTGCAGCGATAGCCGACTTTGGTTTATTAGAAAACGGTGTAAATGCAGCTCGCAAACTTGGTATTGACGCGAAAGTTGGTAACGTATTCACAACCGACACTTTTTATCAAGCAGACGGCTCTTTTTATGAGCAGCTAGACAAGCTAGGCATTATGGCTGTAGATATGGAAACTGCAGGCATGTATGGCGTTGCTGCTGAATACGGTGCAAAAGCGATGGCTCTATTTACCGTGAGTGATCATGTTATTACCGGTGAAGCCACACCGAGCGAAGAGCGTCAGAGTACGTTTAACGAGATGGTTAAAATCGCTTTAGAGTCTATTTAAAAATTTATATTTGCGGGTTTAGCAAGGCCCTCAAATGAATAAGTTCCTTGGTAACGTAATCGCAGAGTTTTGGAGACACGCCTAAAACAAAGCGAATCACACCCAAAAAGCCGCACCTAGTGCGGCTTTTTTTTGCCTGTCACTTTGTAAAACATCTAGGTAAATTGCTTAGATCAAAGCTATGCTTTTGATAGCGTCACGGTTTGGGAGTTACTTCTAGATGTCGATTACTGCTTTGCTATTGTCTTCGTTACTCATGCTGCCTGTAAGTGCAGTACAGCTAGATGAGTTGAAAAGACTCTCCTCTAGTGAGCCTGATAAAGCGTTGCAGCTATATTCTCAATTGGTTGAGCAAGTAAACACCACCACCGACAAACAAACATTGGTCGATTTGCATTACGAGGGGTTGTTAGCTGCGTTAAATTCTGCGCAGTGGCCTGCTTTTGAAAGCATTGTAAAAAGGTTATATGACACTGAATTATCAAGTTATGTTGAACCAATGAAGTTCACTTTGCTAACCAGAGTAGGTGTTGCTTATCGCTACAACAATCAGCTAGAGCAAGCTCGAATTCACTACACATGTGCGCTTGCACAGTCTGCGAGTGACTTAGAACTTGCGCTGCTTAAGGTTAATTTAGCAATTGTATATAAATTATCTGATCAGCCAGCTATGGCATTTCAGCTTATTAACAGCATTGATGAAAAACAGTTATCTATGAAAGTGAAGGCAGGCTATTTAGTTGTAAGGGGCAATATACTTAGTTCTTTGGGTAAGTTTGAGGATGCGCTCAGCAGTTTCGATCAAGCGAGAGAACAGTATAGTTTGCTTGGTGATCAGTTGTCTAAAGTAGGGGTTACATTCAATATTCTCGGCGCAGCGTTGGCATATAAATCGTTGGACAAATTTGCTGATTATCGAACTGGCTTTGAAGCTTTGCTTAAAGAGCAAGACTCGCAGTATTTATATTGGTTAGATGTCATTGCGCAATCTATCAAAGCACAGCAGGTTACTGCTGAGCACGAAAAGTGGCTCACCGAGCATATTAAGCCGTTACTAAAACGAGGCTACGCTACCGATATTAAGGCCCATCTAGAAGCAATTAACATGCAACACCTTTATCCTAAACAAAAGCCAAAACGGCGAGGGGATAAGTCTTTATCTGAGTTTTTGGGTGCGCCATGGTGTCCCAAATTTTGACTTTATTGGTATATCTGCCATGGTTTAATTCAAAGAAATGCTGTGCCTTTAGTGTGTCTGCACACCTAAAAGCAATGACTCAAAACTGCTTTAATTGCGAGCATAACGGGGAAAATACATGCCACAGTGGGTAACAGGTAAAGTACTCGATGTAAATTGGTGGACGCCAAGCTTATTTAGTTTAAGGGTATGCGCTGATGTGCAACCATTTAAAGCTGGTCAGTTTACAAAGCTAGCAATGCAAATAGGCGATAAACGCGTTGCTAGAGCATATTCTTTTGTCAACTCTCCACAAGACCCTGTATTGGAATTTTATTTAATTGAAGTTGCAGATGGTAGTTTGTCTCGTAAACTGTCAGAACTTAAGGTTGATGATGAAATATATGTTGACGCTCAAGCAAATGGCTTTTTAACGCTTGAAGAAGTGCCAGATGCGGATGTGCTATGGATGTTAAGCACAGGCACTGCAATAGGTCCATTTTTGTCGATAATTGCACAGGGAAAGCTATGGGAGCGGTTTAAGCGTGTGATATTGGTGCATGGTGTACGCCATAATGATGACCTCACTTATCAAACTCAAATTATGGCTACTCAGCGGTTATTTAAACAATTTACCTATATTCCTGTAGTATCAAGAGAAGCGCCCCAATCTGGTCTAGCAGGGCGGATCACTGAGGTATTAAAATCAGGCGATTTGAGTGCTTATTGTGGTTTGCATGAGTTACCTAAGTCTAGTCATTTTATGATTTGCGGCAATCCACAAATGGTGAAAGACACGACGGAGCTGTTAATAGATAGAGGCTTTAAAAGACATCGGCGCGCAGAGCCTGGCCATATAAGTGTAGAGCAATATTGGTGATCCAAATGCAACCTGACATTATTTGCTTACCTATTGGTTTGTAAGTTAAACAACATAAATTTGGTATAAAAATGAGTGAAGACAAAAGAATAAAACTACTGTATCGCGTTGAACCTGGGTGTTTAGGCCCTACAGGTGTTGATTATGTGGAAGGTTTTTGCCAATTTGCGAATAAAATAATCAAACCGCCAGTGTATGCTTTGTTTAATTTTGTTCCACGCTATGACAAGTCATTGCCAGAGCGGGAATACAAAGTAGGTAATAAAAATTTATCGTCCAATCAGGTTGTGGCTTACTTAGAAAGGCTTGATAAAGATAAAGACGAATTTGAAGAGCAAATAGATGAGCTACTTTCGCACGCCATCGATGCTTATTTAAAGCGGTTGTAAAATAGAGTTAATTATATGATATATAAGCTTTGTTTTGCTTTTTTACTGATTTCTCAGTGCAGCTTTTCGCAAACAATAAAGTATGTTGATGCAACCTCTTTGTGTAATAACCCCAACAATATGTACTTTGTGAAAGTGCTCGAACTGGCTTTGTCTAAGGTGTCGGATGATAAGCAGCATATGTGGTTACAACCGATAGATGTGCTGGTCACTTAAAACCGCCAGTTTATTGAGCTTCAAAAGAAGAACATTGATGTTATGTGGACTATGTCTGCTAAAGCACGCAGTGAACAAGCGCTTGCGGTGCCTGTTCCCCTTGCTATTGGTCGCTACGGTATTCGTCTGTTGGTGATCAATACAAGTGAATCTCATTTTTTAATGCGCTGACGGGTGTTTCCCAATTAAAGCGCTTAAAAGCGCTCGTTGGCAGGGATTGGCCAGATGCTGATATATAGCGTGATAACGGTTTTTTGATTGAAAATACCTACGGTGATGAAGAGCTTTATAAAGTTTTACAACAACATACTGGCTACTATTTTCCAAGGGCAATTACCGAAGCCAACACTGAACTGCAGGCTATCAAAGGGGATAAACTCACTGTTTGGCCTAAGTTCGTATTGCAGTATCCCGCAACGATGCACTTTTATGTGAGAAAAGACAATCTGGAGTTTGCCCAGTTACTTGAAAAGGGCTTAAAGATAGCACTGGATGACGGTAGTCTAGAGCAGTTGTTTTTTTCATTTGCTCATCATCGTAAAGCATTTGCTGCTTTTGATTTAAGTAATGCGCAATTTATTCAGTTACAAAATCGGCAAGCAGAGCTGGGCAGTGCTGCCCAGCAGGTTTACAAGTTACAAAAACGGTTACTCGACAGAGCACTTACGAATGTGCAATCAGCTCATTAAAACTGGCATTGTCGTGCAAGCTGGCAAATGCTGCTTCGTGTAATAGCTCATTTTTTAGATTAGGCGCATATTCTAAAGCCATACGAATATCCGCCATAGCGTCGGCATGTTGATGTAGCATTGCGTAGGCACATGCTCTTTGCCAGTACGCATAACCATAATCGTTATCCATATCTAACGCTTGATTACACAATTGAATTGCAACGCCAGTTTGGCCAAGCTCTAGCAAGGCGTCTGCCTTGTAGGCAATTGCTTCAACATCCTCAGGTTTACGTTTTAGTATTTCATCATAAATTTCAATTTTTGAGTTCATATCGCTTTCTAAATTAGCGCGCATCCAAAGCGAGTGAACTTCGTTGGTAATGGTTATTTTTTTGTGACTGTTCAAGATCTCTTCAGAGCGCTCTTTTAATTTTGATTCAAGGACTTGTAGCCTTTGCTCATATTCTTGCGTAATGCTGCCCACGCGCTCTTTAACTAACCTGAGCTGCGCATAAGAAAATGAACTAAAAGCCCTTGTGGTGATCAGATCTTTCGACCAAGAAACATAAGATTACCAAGGACAAGGGCATGAATAACTTAGACGCAATTT
>NZ_JAAUWV010000086.1 GCF_014694405.1 Pseudoalteromonas sp. S16_S37 | reverse complement strand
GGCGATGAACCCAAACATACGGGAGTTAGTCTTGACGCACCTAACGACCGGTCTCCAGGTTTCAAAGCTCTTTACTCATGTGCTAAGCGAAATGGTCTTCTCTATCTACAATTCCACGGCGCTGAGCTAAAGCATAACGGCATAGACTGGGGCGATGACAAAACCATCTCTATCATTGACGACGGTGAAAACGTTAAAATCGACCTTAACGGCAACACGGTTAAAGTGTTCTGCCACCACACTCAATTCCCAATTGGCATCGCATACAACAACTAAGGCCCAGCTATGAGCGAACAAATAATTGAACAAGTAAATGAACCAGTCACTGAGCAACAGGCTGTGATCACTTATAAAGATATACACACCAAAATTGCCCTGCGTCACCCGCGTGCGCAAATCAGACAAGCGCTGCAACTGGCTATCGAACAAGAGCAATCGGCACACGAACAAGCGCATGCACAATGGCAAGCGTCTTTACCAGAGGTTCAAGCTGAAATTGAGCAAGCACAGGCGCACAACGCAGCAAACCCTGACGAGCCTGTCGCGGTTCCCGAGTTGCCAGCAGAGCCTGTGATTGATATGGCAAAACGCCGCGCATGTTATGAAGTCAAAAACGTAGCGGTAGATTTAGAACTTACAACCGAAGCCCAAGACTCGCACATTGTTTATGACGATGATACGCTGATTGCCTATCATCACCCCAAAACCATCGCCCACAGCGCGGAACATATTGAAACCGTAAAACGCGAGCGTTTTAAAGCACAACGCGCTGCAAATGTCGCTGCCATCACGGTGAGCGTAGATGGCCTAGAGTTTGATGGTGACGAGCTAAGCCAGCAGCGTATGGCCAGAGCCATCTTGCTTATGTCAGAGCAAGACACGCAGCTTTGGGTGTTGGCTAACAATGAAGTAGTCGAAGTGAGCAAAGCGCAACTTACACAGGCATGCTCACTTGCAGCGCAAAAACAAACTGAGTTGTGGACATACTCAGAAGCCTAATTCAGAAATGTGTTTGTTCACAAAGCCGCCAAGCCCCAGCAGGGGCTTTTTTAACCTTAATACGCTTGCTCAAGAAATGTAGAGCGTTTCTATGATGACCTTAGTGATGAAGATTAAGCGGTAACCATTAAGTACAAAGACTAGCTAAATGAGCGATACGTACCAAAATCGCCAATATCGCTCACACTTGAATTTATGCGGATAGCGTTTGGCTATTCGCATTATCTCTGAGCAACGCCACCCGCTCAGCAATGCGATTAATACAACGGGCTTTTTACTTGATGCGTAGCCGATCAAACGGACATACTCTTGATTGGGCGCGAGTACAGGGCGGGGCTGTACGTTTAGCATAGTCTTCTCCTTTGACTGATTTATCATCCTGATAACTGATTATTAGTGTAGTGTGCCTTTTGAATTTTGCACACTTACCCTTAATCCAATATTGTTATTTAATTTCTGCTTGGCGCTTTGGCTCAAGCTTTGTAAGTTCATCAAGTAAGCGCTGTGCTGATTTTTCTGAAAGAAAATGCGTCATGGTTTGCTCAGCACCATACTCATCTGCATGACCAACAATCAATACAACTGCACCATTATTTTTCCGCTCAAACCGAGGTAACTGTTCAGTCATTGCTGTATTCCAATGCTAATTTTTTAAATGAATATAGATTAAATCACCATAACCCCAAACGATAGTACCTATAACTGCCATAGACATCGTATATCGTTTGGAGTAGCTTACCGTACTCCTGAACTTTCTTTGGACATAAATAACACAATAAACTGGTTTTGAGTGTTCGCTAAAATTAATTACATCTTTAAATTTGTTTAGGAAATAATATTCAACTAAAACTGACGATATTGAAATTAGTGCTCCAAACCTAGAAAACCATGTATGCCAGTCTTCATTTAGAGGATTGCAATAGAACAAAGACACTATGAATAATAAACAAAAAAAGTTAAAAAAAATCCATTTCCATTTATCAACTTTAATCTGTGCAATCTTCTTATCAGCCCAAATTTTTCCCGAACCATCCCCCATAACTTCATAAAGATCACATAAAGGCATTTCCCAGGGGCTTTTTGTTTCGTTCATTTTCTTATTCCAATGTACATTAAAGGGTAACTTTATCCTATGGTTTTTTATGGGAATGGGAATGGGAATTGGACTGCCCTAAATACTCTGCAAGTTCAAATACAAATTTCACCACAAAAGGCTCTATTATCTGATAACTTTCTTCCATAAAAGCAGGGACTGATAACTCGTGACATGTGTTGTAATCGAACTCTTTATTAATAAACTTCGCAGTGGCATGTCCACTAAACACCCCGCTATCAATTTGGGGTAAACGCCGATGCTTGGAGATGTTAACAAGATTATCAAGCTGTTTATAGGCGGGTTCATTCTTCAATTTTATAATATAATTTTCCAGTGTATAAGCACCACGTTTATTGAGTGAATTTTTTGCCGTTTCCCAATTAAGGTGTCTGCTTTCTACCTTTTCTCTCCCTATCAGGATATTGACAATGTAGGGCACCGATTCTATGAGGGAATGTAGAGCTCGGAAGAACGCAAACGCATGGGATTCAAACACACAGCAATAGTATTGTGGATTTTTCATTTCTGTTTCGCTAGGTAATTCACCAAACATAGCTAAACCATGAAAGTTAAAGGCTTTATTAAATTCTTCATAATGAAACTTACAGTAGAGTTGATGACGAACTATGCTGTCTAAAGCTAATTTCAATTTCTCTCTTTTATCTATATCGTTAATCAACGCTAAAATATCTTCTTTGTTGAACTGTATTTTCATGATTTCCCTCTTGCCAATTTTTCAACGCTGACCGTTAATCCAATCAAATATTTCAGCTTTTTTCTTTTGCGTCAGCTTCATGACTGTTTTTCCAATATGTTATTTCTCTGAAACGGTCACTTTAAATGTATTTAGACATTGCTGTCCGGCATCATTCCTTGCACTGCATCGAACGCTATAATTTTCGCCTGCTCGCATAGTCAAATTGAATACATTACGAACTTCCGCACCACAGTTACCGCAAGTAACAGTGGTTGAGTTGTTTGGGTTTTCTATTTCAGGATGCACCTTTTCTTGCGGGTATACTTCCATAATGTTTAGCACTAAATCAGTCATCTTAATTCCTTCGTGATTCTAATATCAAAAAACTTGTTCGTTATAAGGGGTAAGTAAGTCATCTTTTATTAATTCTCTAAAATATTTCAACTGCGATTTAACCGGTGTCGAATCAACCGAGCAAAAGTAGTTAATAGAGGGTATTAATTTTTCTGCAATTTCAATGATTTTCACCAACTCTGAGGAGCTAAAATCTATAGGGTTGAAACTAAATCCAAATAGATAAAAATCTTCTTCTATTCGGCTCACCCAACATTCGACTAGTTCCTTGGACACAGCTTTTTTTTGAGTCTCAACGTGATTGCAGATTTCACGAAGAGTGCAGCAAAAGAAATCAAATTTAATCGGCATGAGCTCAGATGTGTCAGCATAATTTTTCATTTTAGTAGGCATATTTTCTGGGAACATGCTTATATAAAATTTTGGACGTTTAATATGTAAAATGGCTTCGTTAACTAAGGTACCAAGGTTTTCATCTAAAATTTCCAACACATACTTGCGATGTTCTATGTACATGGCAAAAGTATCTCGCAACACAGCTTGACTAATCTGCCTCTCTGTTTGACTTATTTTATAATACAAACCAAGAACGCTAGTAATGGTAACAAGTATCTTGAAAACTTCGACAGGTAATGCAAAAGTATCTAATGCGTGAACCCAGTTACCTGAGACTGTTAGGTCAAATGATAGTTCGTGATTAACAAAGTAAGCTTGAGTAAACGCAATTGTTATAGGACAGAATATTGTTAAAACGCATAATACATAAAATACATTTTTTAATTTAATGGAAATCACTAGCTAGCTCCCTCTAAAGTCACAGTTTTATATAAACTATTCAAAGCATCCGTTCGCTTCTTCGGATCAGGAATAATGTAAACATCAGTCATATCATCGCTCACATGACCTATAGTCATTTGTATGACTTCATAATCAACCGCCGAATCACATTTGCGGCCTGAGTGACTTGAACCTTGCTTAAATCCGCAGCTTTTAAATAGGTTCCTAACGTAGTTTTCCACTCTCGAACAAACTAGTGTTTGTTTCTGGCCGTCCTTCGTTTGGTATTTTTTCACATTAAACGATAGAGTTAGCCAGCGTTTGCCGCTTCTAGCTAAAAATAATGGACTATCTCCATTCAACCTACCATCAGTTTATAGCATAGCACGCATCTGCTATGCGTTTGTCACGCCATGCAAAAATGCTGCTTCAAAACCAAAGCGCAATCACAACTTTGAGCTGTTTTGGTGTACTCAGCTTTCATCCTAAAAATAGATTTAAGCTCTCCGGAATGAGTAAAACATCTTTAACTTTAAGATGGCAAGTCTCACCAATGCGAGTTAGCGAACCAAAAAGAAACCAAATTAGCGCTACATTCCGCTCGGCTGTTTCACCGCGATTTGCATTAGCTAATATGTGTTTAAGCTGCGCTTTGCTCTCTATTTTCCCAGCGCCTTTTCTGCTTGCCTCTAACCGCTTCACAGCATCAGAAACAGGCCTTTTTCGCATTGGCTTGTGACCTTTAATGAATGGCACACAACACCCGAACATTACCAAATTCCAACATAGATTGTATTTTAGTCTATGAAATTCACAAGCGTCGTGTTTTGGGGTGATATTGGAAATGTTTGGACAGGCTTTTAACGTAAAAGCACTGCCCAGTTTTTATCATTTAAAGATGATATAATGCTTATAAATTACACAGAGGATAAGCATATGGCTAAACATTACCATGCACGTAAAAACTTTGATGGCAGAGTATTCTTGAGACTAGTGAGAGACCTAGAAGGGAGCGTTAGTACTGTATCTAGCCCTACAAAAAGCGGTTTGGATGCTGACATCATTAATTATTCAGCAAAGAAACTTAAAGCTAAATTTATCGGTATGGACGAGCAATACGGTGAGGAAGTGGCTTGTTTTGAAGAAGAGGGCTAACTCTATTCCTTCGTTGCACACCCGAGGCTTCCAATAACTTTGAGGGGGAGGGGCTATCGCGGTGTAGCCCCGATAGGATTAACAACCTAGCTTTGACGTTAGTCCACCGATATTGGCTTCTAAATACCAAGCTTTAGAGCTGGATAGATTCGGTAACAGGTTTAAGCCAGAGCGCTGCTCGACTTCGTCAATTGTTACTTCAGTACCGCAATAGTCTAAAGATCTACTCGCCGTTTGCTCCATGATAAATGCGGATGCTGTGACATTTGAGCCGTTAATAGTAACTACTACCTTAAAATACCCAGACGGAATGGTGTGAGACTCGTTTGCACCAGGTAACGTTGCAAAATAATATTCGTATAGAGGGCCTGTTACCACGTATGCATTTTCACCTGTTCTTACTAAACTTCTGACTGCATTTTCTAATTTAACCCATGGGCCTTGGTTCAAGTCAGACGATTGTGGCGTGATGTTAGACAGATAATTTGTATCACTCCAATAAGGCGTGTTCGAAAACGATGCAAGTGGTACTTGGTGTCCTCTGTCAGTGTGAATAGTAGCCCACGCATCTTTGTAATCACTCGGCTCTAGAGTGTATCTACTATCAATTTCTGGATCTGATTTCCATGTTCTCGAACGGCTTGGACCGTCAATTGTGGTGGGGCTCACTTTGTATGCTAACCAATCTGCAAACTTGGTTGTGCGGTTGTTGCTGAGTACATAGATAGGGCGTTCAACGATATCGTTTGTTGAAGGCGCACCAATTGGGCAACCATACTTGCTACATAGGTTTGTATTCGCGGTCGCTGCGGTGCTTGCTGTCAATAATAGTAGTGCCAATTTCATTTTCATTTTCCCGTGTTGGATTGATGATTTTGCTATCTTACGTTGCTTTTTTGTCAATACTATTACTTTGTTGTTTATTTGTTGATCTATTTGTGACGAAGCGTGCAATAAAAGCTTTCTGTTAAAGCTCATTTTAAAAAATGATACGAGATTATATTGCCATATGAGCATACATATTATGGTTAAAAGAGGCTTTTACTTTACAGTTAGTATTTGACTGCTGTTTTTATATACAGTATAAACTGATGCGTCAATTACAAAACAGGGAAGCGACAGCAAAATGGAAAATATACTACCTACGACTTACATGCTAGAAATCTATGCGCCAGACGATGACAGGGCTGTGGTGGCGCATTTTCAAAGTACTTCACCATTCATGCATTTGGCCGTTGGCGATATGATATGCCCTGCGAGTCTTAATATGGCAGCTGTTCGAGATAGATTGGAAGTGGCTGGAGTGGAGCACATATTTTGGGAAATTGAGGCAAAGCATCAGGTCCAAAAAGTGTGTGTAAGAACAAAGGCTGTATCAGTTTAGATTGAGGGGCTTGCGCCCCTAGCTGTTAAAATGCACCATAAGCATTCCTATAAATCCAAATAGTATAAACATTACAAAATTGATAATTATCGCTTCGATATCTATAGGCCCTCCACCAAATAGGTTTGTACCAATGGTGACAAACAAAAGATGATAAACGCAGTATAGGGCGATAGCTATCAATAACCATCCTGCAATATAGCAATACGATTTAATCGTCATAGTTCTTTCCTAAAATTGTATGTGAATTATTGTGTTTGAAATATGCACTTGAAGGCAGCTGATGTACTAAGCGCCTATTTTTTAGAAATGTACGATGACTTAGCTCTCGCAGTGTCTCGTTATATTTGAATTTGGGCCCATAATTGAAGTTATGTTGCAGCGACAACTAAAGTTGTTTGGCTTTCACTACAAATTCAAAGTATCAGTTGTCTGTAAATTGATCAACAGATAAATGAAAGATCATTATCAATTGTATACTTCCATGTAGGCGTAATTAAAAGTTTGGGGGACTAACTCCCAAAATGATAGGTGAATGGGTTGTCGTAGAGACATGTGTAAGTCACTTTTAGCTCAAAGCATTCGTCCATGACTTTTTCCGCTTCATCTATACGCTTTGGATCGGCAAATTTAATGTAGAAAACTAATATCTTTTCATCTTTAGCAATGAAAGACGCTGGTGTTAGTTCTGCCGTTTGCTTATCTATATTATCGGGAAATAACTCATCAAGTTTTGTCTTTAGCTCGGCATATGATATGCGCTTGCCCTTAAAATAGAGTTCAAAGGTTTTTATATGTGCAGTGCCTAGTCCTTTATTAATCAGATGAAATGATAATGTATGATCAGAGGCATGTGTCCAATCGCAGAGAGCTGGGCGAACAGACATATGATTATGTTTCCGAGTCATTGCCGCCTGAAATATGGTTAACCCCAGTGCAAAAGTGGCTATGCTAGCGCTTACAATTGCCGCCCAATCAGAGTTACTGAGGCTGTCCACGTTAAAGAAACCTCACAGGTGGCTTTTTATCATCTTTATTGACTGTCCATACTATGATTTTAAGTTTGTGAGTTTCGATAGTCTTCTCGATGCGGCGCAAGTAGCGCTCTTTTGTAGCTGTGTTAACAATGAGAACTATGCCTGCTTTTTTACCCGTCATGGCTGAGTAGTAGAGTGCTTGACCTATGGCCTCAGCCCACTTTTTGCCCCAATCATACTCAATGGCATAGTCATCATTTAAACAGTCTATCCGTGTTTTGTCTGATAGCCGGTGCTCTATCTCGCCACGACAATGAAATTCAACGAAGTCCGCTTCTTTCCATTGTGCAAGGGATTTAATTGGTGAGAGCGTTTTATCACCGCCACCGCTTGTGGCAAATGCTGTGCTACTGAACAGAACTGATAAAGCGAGTAGACTCTTAATCATTCAAACATACTTCTGATGTTTGCTGTAATGATTGGCTTAATGGGGGAGTAGGGACAGAGCCCATCCCGCTACTAGCAAAACACGTTGAACTCATTAACAAAACTAAACTGGTGATAATATTTATTTTTTTCATTCCTTTGGCTCTATTTTTAACAGTAAATAACCAAATGCTAACACATGAACAAAAATACCAAAATAAAAACAGGCATTAAACCGAGCAAGGGAGGCATTCTTCATCTACAACCATGTAAGCCTTATCTTCGTATAACACACCTTTTAAATAGATCCCTTTGGGTAACTCAACAAAATTAAATATACCTGTTTCATCAAATGAATAAGCCTCAATGCGAACTAAGGCGATCTCTTTAAATCGGCTCGCTCGATGCGCTTTTACAATACCGCCGAATGTGATCATGCGTTCTTCACCGTCAACTATACATGCAATAGATTGGCCTGAAATATTTTTAGTTCTTCTGGTAGGGTTTCCGTATTTGTTAATTAGGATGCGACCATAGTTATGACGGTATGCGATTGTTACTAACATAGGAGAAAAAATACTGTATATAAATACAGTTTAAACGTTTGGGAGTTAGGTAACAAGTAACTTTTTTATCCGTTATTGTCTTTTTTTGACTTGAAAAATAAGAAGCAATCTCAATATACCAATGCATAAGTTGATTTGATTAAAAATGTGTACCAGCTTGTGTACCAAATTAATTAGGATATTGAATATGCCTCAAACAAAAAACAAAGAAAATCATCAGTTTGGAACCGATGTAGGTAAGCTTTTAAATCTAATGATCCATTCTTTGTATTCAAACAAAGAGATCTTTTTACGCGAACTGGTGTCAAACGCATCTGACGCAGCAGATAAACTACGCTTTTTAGCCTTATCAAATGGCGACTTGTACGAGGGTGACGCAGAGCTTCGAGTACGTGTTAGCGTAGATAAAGATGCCAATACCATTACCATCTCAGACAACGGTATTGGTATGACGCGTGATGAAGTGATCAGCTCATTAGGTACTATTGCTAAATCTGGCACAGCGGAGTTTTTCCAAAACTTAACTGGCGACCAAGCTAAAGACTCAAAACTCATTGGTCAATTTGGTGTTGGTTTTTACTCAGCTTTTATTGTTGCCGATGCGGTAACTGTGGTTACACGCAAAGCAGGCGAAAAAACAGCGGTCGAGTGGCACTCAAAAGGTAAAGGCGAATACACTCTTGCTGAAGTAGAAAAAGACAGCCGTGGTACGGATATTATTCTTCATCTTCGTGAAGACGAAAAAGAATTCTTAGACGAATTCAGACTACGTAGCATCGTCACTAAATACTCGGATCACATCTCAATTCCAGTAGAAATGTTCAAAGCGCCAGTACCTGAGTCAGAAGGTCCAGATGGCGAGAAAATTGAAGCTAAGCCTGGTAAGTGGGAAGCAATCAACCGCGCAACTGCTCTTTGGACTCGTGATAAGTCAGAGATCAGCGAAGACGAATACAAAGAATTTTACAAGCATGTTGGTCATGACTGGGAAGAGCCACTAACGTGGGCACACAACAGAGTAGAAGGTAAAACTGAATACACCAGCTTGCTGTATATTCCTAAAAAAGCGCCTTTCGATCTGTGGAACCGTGACCGTCAAAGTGGCTTAAAGCTTTATGTACAACGCGTATTCATAATGGATGATGCTGAGCAGTTTATGCCTAGCTACCTTCGCTTTGTAAAAGGTCTTTTAGATTCAAACGATTTACCACTGAATGTATCTCGTGAAATTCTACAAGATAACAAGATCACGCAAGCGATCCGCAAAGGCTGTACGTCACGCGTACTTAAAATGCTTGAGCGCATGGGTAAAAACCAACCAGAAGATTATCAAACGTTCTGGAATGAGTTTGGTCAGGTTATTAAAGAAGGTCCTGCTGAAGATTTTGCAAACAAAGATGCGATTGCAAAACTACTGCGTTTTAGCTCAACACACACTGACGAAAGCACACAAAATGTGTCGTTAGAGCAGTACGTTGAACGTATGAAGGAAGGCCAAGATAAGATCTACTATGTGGTTGCAGACAGCTTTGAAGCGGCGAAAAACTCTCCGCACTTAGAGATCTTCCGTAAGAAAGGCATTGAGGTGCTACTACTTTCTGACCGTGTAGATGAGTGGATGATGAGCCACTTAACTGAATTTGCAGAGAAGCAGTTCCAGTCAATCACGCGTGGTGACTTAGACTTGGGCGACTTGGATGATGAAGAAACCAAAAAAGCACAAGAAGAAAGTGAAAAAGAAGTAGAAGGCTTGATTGAGCGCGTTAAAAAAGTGCTAGGTGATAAAGTCAAAGAAGTGCGCTTTACACATCGCTTAACAGACTCGCCAGCTTGCGTGGTTGCTGATGAGCACGATATGAGCTCACAGATGCAAAAGCTTATGGCATCTGTAGGTCAAGCTGTACCAGAGCAAAAGCCAGTATTTGAGCTAAACCCTGAGCATCAGCTTGTTAAGCATTTAAATGTTGAACAAGACGAAGACAAGTTTGCACAGTGGTCAGAAGTATTACTGGACCAAGCGCTACTTGCAGAACGCGGTAGTCTAAAAGACCCAGCAGGGTTCGTGACTCGCTTGAACAAATTGATGCTTGATTTAAGTAAATAAGCAATATTTTTAAGCTAAGAAGGGGCCAAAGGCCCCTTTTTTTGTTTTAAAGGCCGATAAAGCTCAGCAATTAGTATAAGTCGCTTGAGAATCTTGGGCGCATGTGAAAAAATTTAGACAATTTCAAATAAACTCCGATACGAGGAACATAATTATGCGCATTATCCTTTTAGGCGCGCCGGGTGCAGGTAAAGGCACTCAAGCACAGTTTTTAATGGACAAATACGGTATTCCACAAATTTCTACTGGCGACATGTTGCGCGCAGCGATTAAAGAAGGAACACCACTAGGCCTAGAAGCGAAGAAAGTGATGGATGCTGGTCAGTTGGTTTCTGATGAAATCATCATTGGCTTAGTGAAAGAGCGTATCGCCAAAGAAGACTGCGCAAAAGGTTTCCTACTAGATGGTTTCCCTCGTACCATCCCACAAGCGGATGCAATGAAAGATAACGGCATTAGCATCGATCATGTAATTGAGTTTGATGTTGCAGATGAAATCATTGTTGAGCGCATGGGCGGTCGTCGTGTACATCCAGGCTCTGGTCGTGTTTACCATGTTGTTTACAACCCACCTAAGGTTGAAGGCAAAGACGATGTGACTGGTGAAGATTTGATCATTCGTGATGACGATGTTGAAGAAACAGTACGCAAGCGTTTAGGTATTTACCACGACCAAACTAAGCCTTTGGTATCTTACTACCAAGCTGAAGCTGATGCAGGTAACACTAAGTATCACAAGCTAGATGGCACGCAAGCTGTTGACGCGGTAAGCCAGCAGTTGGCTGAGCTACTAGGCTAATTTGATGCCTTTACTGAGTATGCACCCATTATTGTGCGTACTCAGTGTTCTACCTCTATATATCCCCATTTCAAAATTCTAGTAACACGCGGTTACAAAATTAACGACTTCTCTCTTCTCTTTCACGCTAGTATATATCTGTTTGTTTCACTCAATTGGAGAATAACAATGAAAACAAAATCATTGAGTGCATTGCTTGGTTGTGCACTACTCGCTAGTACAGCCGCTTATGCAGATGTTTACAGTGACGCTGTTGCCAACTCAGGTCGTTCAGAAAAAGACCGTAGTGTAGATGAAAGACGTAAGCCAGAGCAGGTAATGCGTTTTTTTGAGATAAAACCTGGAATGAAAGTGCTTGATATCTTTGCTGGTGGCGGATATTACACGGAGTTGATGAGTTATGTGGTGGGTGAAAGTGGTCACGTTACCATGTACAACAATCAGCCGTGGCAGCAATTTGTACAAAAGGCAGTGGATGAACGTTTGAAAGACAACCGCTTGCAGAATGTGTCGACATTGATTGTTAAGCCAGAAGAATTGGAAGGGACTAAAGAGCAATATGATAGCGCGATATTTGTGCTGGGTATGCATGATTTATATTATGCAGATGCTGAAAATGGTTGGCCAAAAATAGATAAAGCAAAGTTTTTGCAAGGAATTTATAGCAAGCTGAAGTCAGGTGCTGTATTTGGCGTAATAGATGCCAATGCTAAAAGCGGTGTTGATAACGAAGCTATTGGTAAATCAATTCACCGTGTTGACCCTGCAGCTGTTATTAAAGATATAAAAGCGGCGGGCTTTGTACTTGAAGGGCAAGGAGAGTTTTTGCGTAACGCGAAAGATGACTTAACCACTTCGGTGTTCTTACCCGAAAATAGGTATAACACTGACAGAAGTGTTTTAAAATTTCGCAAACCCTAATAACAATACTCACTAAAGCGTAAATAGTAATTAAGTAGAAACCCTGACTTCGTCAGGGTGACGAAATTGCACACCGTTGAGTGGCCGTGATTACGCTGAGCGGACCCTGTAACACATTTTGTGTAACTGCCAGTTTTAAATAACATCTTTTAATCGGTCTTCGAATTCGATCATAAATCGATTCAAGGCCGATTTCCAATTTCTTATCGGCATTGTCCAT
>NZ_JAAUWV010000085.1 GCF_014694405.1 Pseudoalteromonas sp. S16_S37 | reverse complement strand
CTCCATTTTGCAAGGTTTTGAGGGGTGAGAAAACAAACGTTGCAAAATGAGGATAGTAAGATCGTTTAGATCATCAAGAAGATCAATGCATTAAGTGATTTTCAGTGTCGACTAATTAACCCCTAGTTTGGATAAGAGTTTTTCAATAGGAAATGGATATTTAGTCCAATAGCAGGGTGCTTTCACTTATCATAGCGGGCAATTGTAAGTGAAAGCGATGTAGTGGGTAAATTTGCTTATCCGAAGCTGAAATTAAGCTTCTTCTAGCTGTTGAGCATCGTAACGATAGCCAGCACCATATACAGAGCCAATTAACTTGGCAGAGAAGCCGAGTTGCTTTATTTTTTTACGAATATTTTTTATGTGACTGTCAATAACTCTATCTGATATATCAAAATTATCAGGCTGAATAAGGTCTAAGATTTGTTGGCGTGAGAACACGCGACTTGGTGCTTTATACAAGAGTATAAATATATCGAATTCTACCTTGGTTAAAACAAGTTGCTTGCCAGCAATACTAATAGATAACTCAGACTCATTGACCACCACTTTTTGCTGCGTTTGCTCACTGGGTGTACAACGTCTTAAAATCGCTTTAATACGCATTACCAGCTCTGCGGCGCTAAATGGCTTGCACACGTAATCATCAGCACCAAATTCGAGGCCTTTGAGCCTGTCGGCTTCTGTAACTTTAGCTGTTACCATCACAATTGGGACCATCGAAAACTGGCGGATTTGCTTCATACACTCAACACCATCTTGATTGGGCAACATGATATCCATAACAATAGCGTCTGGTTGATTTGCCTTAACCCAGTCAACAACCAAACCACCATCAGCGATATGAGAGGTTTCAAACCCTGAAGCTTTGAAGAACAAAACTAATTGCTCGGCAATATCAAAATCATCTTCGACTATTAAAATATGGTGCATAAACCCTCTAGTTCAATGTGGCACTTCGTGTTGCTTTTAACTGGTTATTTACTTTGCGGCGTAATGAATCTGATAGCGTATCATCCAAAAGCAACATCACTAAAATACTATCGAGATCTTCACTTGCGGCTACTTCATCCAACAGATCATAATCGCATTGCGATGCCGGTTCTATAAAATTAAGATCCTGTGGCAATTCATGGCGGCTCATAATGATATTTCCTTATTCGTGTTAAACGTTCTAACTATTTAACTGGCTACTTTTGAGTATGGGTATTTAATCATCATAATATGGAGCAAATATGGAATGCCGCCCATGCACTTATAATCTTAGCAAACAAAAAAGCCAGCTTGCGCTGGCTTTATTACAAAATGGTAATCAAGGGGGAAATCAACAAATGCTTATCGCTACAACAAGCACAATAATAGACTCGCTGATATATGTTTAGTTCAACATAAAATTAAATTATTTACCTGAACATTAATATCAACGTAACAGCGACAGCATTTGCTCTTCATCAAAGTTATTTAAATTCATACCCTTATCTTCAAATAAAGCATCTACAAGCGCTTGCTTTTGTTTTTGCATATTAAACACTTTTTGCTCTATTGAATTTGCCATGATCAGTTTGTAAACAAAAACAGGCTTGTCTTGTCCTATTCGATAAGCACGATCGGTTGCTTGGTTTTCGACTGCGGGGTTCCACCAGGGATCAAAATGAATGACCGTATCGGCTTGGGTCAAATTTAGTCCTGTTCCACCCGCTTTCAGGCTGATCAAAAATACATTACATTGACCGTCTGTGAATGCACTAATCGCCTTATCCCGGTGGCGAGTTTGCCCTGTTAGCATAGTGAAAGAAAGCTGCTGCTGCTCACATTGCTGAGCAATTAAATCAAGTACACTTGTGAATTGACTGAAAATAATCACTTTTCGACCTTGCTCAAGCATGATCGGTAGATGATCTCGCAGCCATCCAAATTTAGCACTCTCCCCCTGATTTTGAGCATCCACCAAAGTAGGGTGACAGCAAATTTGCCTAAGCTTTAATAATGCGTCTAAAAACATCAGCTTGCTACGTTGTACGCCTTGCTCTTTAAATAAGTGAGTTAAATTGTCTTCCACTTGTTGTTGAACACTACTATAGAGCTTTGCTTGATTAGGTGAAAACTCTAGCTCTTTTACCAGCTCGGTTTTATCTGGTAATTCTTGCACAACTTGCGCTTTTGTTCGGCGTAAAATAAACGGTGTGATAACTGAGTGCAGCTCTTTGGCTCTTTCTCTGTTTTGCTCTTTTTCAATCGGATATTGGAAATATTGTTTAAATTGCTGTCTTGTTCCCAAAATATCGGGCATAACAAAATCAAGCAGTGATTTTAGCTCCAATAGATTGTTTTCTACTGGGGTACCACTTAAACATAATTTGAACTGTGCTTTGAGTTGTTTTACACATTTAGAAATTTGCGCTGATTCATTTTTAATATATTGCGCTTCGTCAAGCACGATAGAGTCAAACTCAAGCGCTTTATAATGGGCCAAATCCCTTTTCAAAAGAGGGTAGGTGGTCAAAATAAACTTAGCTTTATGTATTTGGGCAAGACTCTCGTCTCGATTGCTGCCGTGCACTGTCGTAAGGCTCAGGTGTGGTGCAAAACGCGCAAACTCACTTTGCCAATTACCAACCAAACTTGTTGGACAAACAATGAGACTGGGCATATTCACCAAGGTGTTATGCTGGGTAATGAAATAGGCAATAACCTGCAAAGTTTTGCCAAGACCCATATCATCCGCCAAGATCCCGCCAAGCTGATGTCGGTTTAAAAACTTCAACCAATTTACTCCCTGCTCTTGGTAATCTCGCAGCACAAAGGTTTGGCTTGTACTTGCTGGAATAATATTTGACGCTTCACGTGGGTTTTGCAATTCATCAAGGTAGCTCAATAAGCGAGTATCATCACAGCTAATCGTTATATTTTCTAAAGCAAACAATTCTTTAGCGAAATACAGAGGAAACTTAAACTGGCTATTAGACAAATAATAGCTAAAACGAGATTTTAGGCTTAAGAGCTTACTAAAGGTTTGACTGTCAACAGCGTAGGATTGCTCTGCAATTTTCACATATTGAAATTTGTTTGCTAGCTCATTGAGGGCGCTGCGAGGTCGAGTCTCCCAATCGAGCAAAACTGTTTTATCACCAAACTGAACTTTACCGAGAATATGATGATGCTTATCTCTGCGCAGAGCAAGTGATACGGCTGGTTCAATAACAGGCATACTGGTGGATATTTCGTCCACGTCCCAGCCTTTATCTATTAATTGAGGACGGACTTCATTATTAAACCAATGATAAGCTTGATCATTGTCGACAGGCAGGCAGAATAACCCATCTTTGTAAAACATTCCTAACCCTAACAGTAGCTGTTCACTGCGCTTTTGCTGCTTAGCTAAATCACCCTTTGACAATTTAGCCCTATTGTCCCAACTGAGTTTCAAACGCTTACCATCAATGCTATCAATTGCGCTCAAACGGTTACTCAGGCGCTTGTTGACCGCGAGGTTAGCCATCCCCTTGGGTGGCTCAATTACATCCGCACAGTACAACTGAGCGAAGCGTTGGTACACTTGTTCAAGTTGTTCAGCAGCAACTGGTGGCATAGTTTGTAAATGAGCTATTTCGCCACTATCAAGTTCAGAATTAATTGGCCCAACACACATGCGTTCAACATCTAAATAATACGGCGGATCAGTTTTAATCAGCAACCACTGCTCAGTGTTGGTTAATTGCGGCCGTAATTGCACATGCCCCATTTCGTGTTGCCATACAAACTTAAGGCTTTGCTGATGAGCACTGCTCAGTGGCGTTCGATTATTTTGAAAATAAAGCCGGTTGGTATTGAGCAACTGTTGTAACGCCGCGTACCCCCAAGTTCCTGTCAGTTCATAATGTCCTGGCGAATTTTGCGAGCGAACCCAAGTAAATAACCTAAAATCTTCATCCGCAATACCTGCTGGTGCTAGCTGGCTGGACAACTGTTGCTCCGTTAACGAACGACCTAACGGATACTCCCCATCAGGTCTAAACGGGCTAATTTTAGGCGAAAGCAATAATTCTTGGCCGTACGGTTCTAATGAAAACAACAATACGTTATCTGCTTCATACAACTTTGGTGACTGTAATTGCTCTAATTCGTTAAACCAATCGTTGATTAGATAAGATTCACCAAAGCCGCCTGAATGCTCAATTTTTAACTTCAGCAAAACAGCAGCAATATGGCGACATTTGGGATTACTCGAGCACGTACATTGAGCATCGACTCTAACTCCTGTTGGATTTTGATCGATACTAATATGCTGGGAAAAAGTATTACCCTGATTACCTATAATTTGCGCATCTATCTTAGAAAAGTCATCGTGATGCTCTAGGAAGCTTATTTGCGAGTCCTTTAGATACTCTTTGGCTTTACTGAGCATTTGCGCATTAAAGTACTGCTTTAAAAATCGCTCAGAAAGTGGAAATTGAGTGGCTTGCTCTTGCTTAATTTCTTCAAACAAAGCAAATAACTGTTCTTTAGATAACTGCGTAGACATCAGCACAACACTAAAATTTACTTATCCGCCCAGTATATGGGATTGCGCCTGTAAGCAAAAGGGGTAGATAGACAATAAACGGCTTAATTTGACTGGTTGGAGCACAAAGAGGGAGAAATTTTCCTGACCAAGCAGTTTCATTCGCTACTTGGTCAGACCTTGATTAATTATAGTTTGAAAGAATTTTTTGCAGTTGTTCTAAACGTTTATCCGTCAGTACACGGTTGTCAATCTTAATGGTTACATCACCACTTTTTAAGCTTCTTTGCACTTTAACGAAATCACTTTCCAACAATGACTCATTACGGTGAGACTTCTCTTCAAACGTTGTAAGATACTTTGTGATCATTAACGATCGCTTTTCGTCACTCATCTGCTCATCCATAAACGGTTGTAACGGCACTTCTTCAACCATTTGTTGGAACAGTTCAGGTTCCTGTTGAATGGCTTCTATAATCTTCTTAGCTGCTTCTCTGCCCACATGATTAGCAGTCGGGTAAAGGTTAAGCACATTTTTTGGAATTTGTTCATAGGCCTTTATCGCATCAGCAATCGCGGTATGCGATACGCCTTCTATTGCCGCTATTTCTCTAAATGAGCCTTTTTTCCCTTGTTCTTGAAGGCGAAGCTTAGTGCCAGCATACGCTTGACCTAGTTCCCATAAGCTTGGTGCAATGTATTGATCTGATGAAACAGCGAGCAACTTGGCGTCATTTTCATTAAAGTCACTCGATGTTAGAACAACATAGTCAGCGCCAGCCAAAGAACAAGCTTTTCGACGACGAGAGCCTGACAATACCCAATGAACATTGTCTTTTTGCCAACACAATGCAGGATGAAGGTTTCGCTTATCGGTTTTTATTGCAGGTAATATATCAGCGACTGAGCGTTCGTTTAAAAGCGACTGTTCACGACGGTTCTGACCGTAAACTTTGGTTTTTAATTCAATATCTTTGTGTTTGATCACGTGACAGGTCAATGTGATCGTTCTGTTTGGATCACTAGGAGCTGGCATAGTGATCACGTCACCAACTTTTGCTTGATCTAGTAAATCGTCAAGACTGCTGCCTTCAACTGGAGATGCAAATGGATCAAGTCTAGTGTCATTTTTACGTTTCTTTGCCATTAGGTAACCTTATTCTTATTACGTAATAGATGATTGAGTTGATGGCCAATTTGAGCGGATCAACATTTCTAATTCATCAACAACGTCTTTTATATTTTCTTGTGCTTTGATCAAAGATTCTCGACTCGCTAAACTATCTGATGTTTTCTGATCAAAAATCGTATTAAACGAAGATGAACTGGCTGTAATTGCAGAGCTATGATTTATCGGGTAACTCATCACTTGACGACCGAATGCACTACGTACATCTTTAACAATATCTCTTTGTGAGTGATTACCTTTAACGTAATTTGTTACCAAAAACTGCATGAAATCCCAACCTTCATGACCAAGCGCTGCAACCGTGTGATAAATTTCACCTAAACGTTTCAAATACTTATTATTTGCATCAAAATCAACCGCTTCTGGGTGAACGGGGATCAACATAGCTGTAGATGCCATCAGAGCATTATAAAACATAAAGTTAAGAGATGGCGCTGTATCGATGAGGATAATGTCAAACTCATTTTCTACCGGCTCAATTACTTTTTCATATAACTTATGATAGTGACGAGTTTGTTCATAACTAGAGCTTTCTTTTAATTCTGTTGCGGTTTCATGCTCAAAGTAAAAGTCATCCATACCGGAGGGCAAAACTCGAATGTTTGGAATGTGAGTTGTTTGAAACGCGCTGGAAACTACGCTTTGCCAAGTTTCATTTGCTTCAAGTTCAATGCAATCTCGCATTAAATCACCCACAGTGATTGGTTCAGGATCATTAGATGGGAAAAAGCTTGAAGATGAACCTTGAGGATCTAAATCGATAATGCCAATGCGATATCTTTTTATATTTGTTGTTGCAAGTGCTGCAGCTATGTTTACGAGTGATGTTGTTTTTCCGCAGCCACCTTTTAGAGAATTGATAACAATAACTTGTAACTTATCTCCGTCTTTTCTTTGATCTGCATCAACGCCCATGATTTCAGCCATCGCAAAAATATTTGCTAAGGTATAAGCGTAATGCCCGTTTGCACCTTTTTGGATGTTTAGGTGGTCAAAGTCACCTTGATCATGACGCCTTTTCAAGGTTCTATTATTGCACCCGAGTAGGTCTGCAGCTGCTTTTTGAGTATACGTTCTAAGCTCTTTCTCATCGGTTTTAAGGTGAGCTCTATAATGTTGAATTCGCCCTTCAAGAGACTGTTCAGCAACTTCTGCGGTTGCCTTCAAAAGACTATAAGTTGATAGTGCTTTGTTATTAATTGACATACACGATATCCTTTACTTGATACCAAACATTATAATGTCCATTAAAATTGTAGTAAACAATAAAAACAAAAGACATTTGAAAATTTACCAACTTAAGATTAATAAACAAAGATTAAGTATGGTTAAATATATAGGTATATAAGGCTAAGTAGTGAAAAGTAAGATTTAAATTACTGTTTTTTATAAATAAAATGATAAATATCAGATCACAGTTATACGCAGTAAAGATCCGATCTATACGTAGTGGTAGATCGAGCTTTTACTAAGCCAAATCTCAGGTTCTGATTTATGAAAAGCTTATTAACATGTTTATCCACAAAAAAATCAATCTAGATCATGTTTATACTAAGTTAAATCAGTAAGTTACCCACAAATGACGTTTGAAAATTTGCTCAGAGCAAGTAAAGATCAGATCTTTTCTTGGTAGAGATCTGATCTATACTAAGACAACATTAAGTTATGCACAGAGCCCTGATAAATCAGGTAGTTATTGCGATATTTTAGCTACACTTGATGTTGAAGATTGACTATAAGTTGACGCAGTTAGTATAAATTTGATCTGAAGTGAGTTTTAGTTAGTAAAAAAATGATCCCAAATAAAAATTTTTGTTCGGATCAGATTTTTACTAACTTTAGCCATTAACTTTTGCTTATGAATATGTTGTTATAAGCTGTCATAATATTTTGGAAGTAAGAACAATGAGCCGAAAGGTGAACATCTCGGTAGATAACCTACCTGATTCGTTGCGAGGGCAGATCCATGGTGTGGAAAGCGCTATTGATAACGAAAGTTTGGCGTTATTCACTGATAATAAAGATGTTCGTATATCGATCGAAAACGCAGCCCATGGTCTAAGAGCCTATTCTAATACTTTTAATCACTATGATCTTTGGGGGCGTTTTGTACGTTCTGGGCATAAAAAACTACCTCTCGAAGAAGCTCCCAAAAAAACGATTGTTACGCGCCGGATCTCTGAAAAAGTTGATGGTATTTTGTATGAAGGTGAAATCAAAATTACCCCAGCGGTTGTCAGTACCAAAAAAGATGGTGATGACATTGAATATCTGGTGTGGCCTTCAGATAGAGAAGAAAAGGTTGAGCGTGCTCTAATTCGTCTTGCTTCTAAGGGGAAAATCGTAAAGATAAACTTTAAATCGGGTATTCAATACGCGGTTATCTTTTCGATGAACGAATTAGCCCAAGAGTTGAAGGCTGTTGGCCAGTCAATGCCATATCCTCAAATAAAAGAATCTTTGGAAGCTTTGCAAGGTTCAAAACTATCATTTAAGTATTCGGCAACTGATACAAAAAATTCAGATATTGATGATTCGTTTTACGAATCAAATATGAACTTCTTATCTTCTTTGCATTTTAGTGGCAAAAAAGGGCAGGGCGGCAATATAAAATGTGTTGCATGCTTAAACGCCTTTGTTCATAACATGATTGATAACCTAGAGTATAAAGGGTACTACTTTAATAGTGCTCAGGAACTAAAAAGAGGCTTGTCTCGTTGGATGATGCTTCGTTTGTACCACTTGTGGCGCTATGCCGCTCCGGGAAAAACATATCATTTTAGATTGCTATCCATAATGGAAAAATATGGAACTATTTATTCAACAGATGATATTTCTGAGAACAAACTAAAAGCATTGCGCCGAGATATGACAACAACGATGAAAGATCTCATCGAAAAAGGTGCAATATCAGAATACAGCATCACAAATGCTAAAGATGACAAAACAGGACAAATTGTTGACTATGTCTATGAGATGCATCCATCAGCACAATTCTGTGAAGAAATTTTAGCTTTGAATAAACATCACAAACGCATCGAGATTCAGGGTGGAAAGCGTATCGTTGAAAATGCAGAAGTCATCGACGAAGATACATTAGAAGAAATAGTTAAAAAATAATAAAGGCGCCAAATTGGCGCTTTTTTTATTCAACCTTCTCTAGATAAATTCGATCAACTAAAAAGTTATAAGCTCTTTTTCTTGGGTGATTTTCCGTTTTTTGATAATGGGGCAGGTCGCCCAATTTGGTTTCCGGATGTGGATTAAAAAGAACAAAAGGAAGCGCTGCGCTTACGTGATAGCGTTTTTGTGTGGAAAATCTAACATTCACTTCGGGAGAAACACGCGTAGGTCGTCTGATCCGCAGTTTACTTTTATCGCCCAAACTACTTACTCGCAATTTTTCTTGTTCAACAAGCGTTTGCCAAGATTGCTGGTCAATCATTCGTGGATTAGAGTAATTTGATGAACGAGAAAGCATATCTAATGCAGCTTCTTTTGAAAGAGTTCGAGTTGCATGTTTGGTCATCCAAGTAAAACGGACGGAATATGGAACTGCATTTTCGCTGTGAATTTTTCGATAACTGGCGAGAGTTATAAGTGACGGCACTGCGCTATGAACAGCCTCAAAGCGAGCATCATTATTTGGGATTTCCAAAACTAAGTCTTTAAATTTTTGTTTAGCATCATTCACGTTGTTAAGTCGGCTTATAAGATGACCTGTTGGATCATTTATACTCAAAAGGCCAGGATGACGTTGCATAACTTTGCTACTGGCTTTTTTATCGACAAACAAATCTAAGTAAGCGCCTACTATCTTTTTAAGAGCTTCTTCTCCTCTCAACTTACTGACATGAACAGAAGTCGGAGCTTTATCTTCTAGTTCTTTAGTGATTTCAGGTAACTGAAAATAAATAGCGTTCACAATATCAGCGTTACGGACTTCATCACAAAAAAGCGATAATTGTTCAAAAAGTAAATCGAACTGAGAACGAATGGAAAATTTTGTTTTCATGTAGAACACATCATCCTTATAGTCTCTGTGTTGTTTGCCTTGTTGATACCATCAAAATTGTATGATGTGTTCCCTGCTGAAATTATAGCACATTCCTTCTCTTTTGTATCTTATTATTGGAATACAGATTATTTTTCCTTATCTTGCAACGCGCATAGCTTAAAAACAAAAGCATAAACAACGCTAATGAAGTTTGTTAGTACTAACTTTGTACGCAACTTCAGTTAATGTTCTTACCAAGAACTGTATTTTACAACAAGCTAAATCAAAAAATCAGTAAGTGCGTAGTAGTAGGTGTAGTGCACGGCGCACGGCCTTAAAAGCAATATACAGCGAGCGATTATCAGTGAAAATAGGCATTTGAGTTCGGTTTGTGCCTTTTCAACTCAAAGTCATTATTGCTAGGTTAAATACAAACTTGCTGGGCACACAATTTAGCTAACCTCTACAAACGTCAATCCATATATAGCATTATTTAAGAACCTCAATACTGTCCTATTGTAGATGTTAGTCATCGGGAATTTTCAGACAAACAAAGGAAATAAAATACGTTGTGGTTAGTAACATAAATAATAGCATGAAGAGAAGTGTTTATTTGGTGACAAGGTTATCCATGTATAGTGTTTGTTGCTGAATTAAATGTAATAACAGCTATTTGTATGATGTGTTCTCTATAAATTTTAGCATTCTTTCTTGCTTAACCCTAATTTAAGTAAGTTCGGTTACTTAGTAAACTTAAATATTATGTTAAATTATCAATATTGTACTTTGTCGTCGTGAAAGGTGGGAGTGTGACGATAAATATGGCGGTTTTTTTAGAAGTGTACGTATTGAGTTAAGTAATAAAAAAATATGACAACGTTGCTGTATAAGTTGCTTTTTCGACTGAACGAAAAATCGTATTGTGTGCAGCACAAATTGAATATACCTCCGCGATTTCCATTATTTCTTAAGCCTTTATGATAGCCAATTCAACCTCGTTAGCAACCCTATACATAAGGGCTGCAACTTATATTTGTTTTGGCTGTGCATAAATAGAATCAAATAATTTCATTAGGTTAGTTAGCATTAAAATTCCTAATTCTTTGTTAACTGGCTGTTATAGGCAACTTAGGTGATTGATATGTCGTGTCAGATTATATGGTATGATGTGTTCTTTTGTTCTGTATGACATATAAGCCTGTTTTATTTATTCAAGGAGCGGGAAGGTAAAATTTTCCTTGATGCAGAGACATCTATACGTTACTTTCACCTTGAAGTAATACTACTTGGAATGAGGAAAACCGATGAAACCATGGAACCCTGACAGTTGGAGAGATCATCCAATTGTACAGCAACCAGAATACCCATCTCAGCAAGAGCTGAAATTGGTAGAAAAACAACTTAATAGTGCGCCACCTCTCGTTTTTGCGGAAGAAACTCGCAGCTTATACAAACAACTCGCTGATGTGTGTGAAGGCAAAGCATTCTTGCTACAAGGTGGAGACTGCGCAGAGTCCTTTGCAGATTTTAACGCTGCTAACATACGTGATACTTTTAAAACACTCCTACAAATGGCTGTTGTTTTAACCTATGGCGGAAAATGCCCTGTAGTTAAAATTGCTCGAATGGCAGGGCAATATGCAAAGCCACGCTCATCTGATTTTGAAACTATTGATGGTGTTTCTTTACCATCGTACAGAGGCGATATAATCAACAACTTCGAATTTACCGAAGAAGCACGTATACCAGATCCAAATCGCCTGATGACAGCATATCATCACAGCGCTGCAACGCTTAACCTGTTAAGAGCATTTGCGCAAGGTGGACTTGCAGACTTACATCAAGTTAACCGTTGGAACATGAGCTTTGTTGCGGCAAACCCTTTAAAAGAGAAATACCAGCAGCTGGCTGATAGAATTCAAGACGCGCTTGAATTTATGGAAGTGTGTGGTATTAACTCAGCTGTTGCACCAAGCTTAAAAGAAACTGATTTATATACATCTCATGAAGCACTGCTGTTAGGTTATGAAGAAGCACTCACACGTAGAGATCACCTAAGTGGTGATTGGTATGATTGTTCAGCGCATTTTGTTTGGATTGGTGAACGAACAAGACAATTAGATCACGCACACATAGAGTTTTTTAGAGGAATAAAAAACCCTATCGGAGTTAAAGTCGGTCCTGGTATGAAACCAGATGAGTTAATTGAGTTAATTGATGCGTTAAACCCAGACAATATCCCTGGCAGACTTACACTGATTACGCGTATGGGTGCTGATGTTTTACCAGAAAAATTACCTGCGCTTGTCCGTAAAGTGCAAGAAGAAGGTAGAAAGGTAATTTGGTCATCAGATCCGATGCACGGTAACACGGAAAAAGCCAGTACAGGCTATAAGACTCGAAGCTTTAATAATATTTTACGTGAAATAAGCCAGTTCTTTGCTGTTCACAAAGCTGAAGGCTCTTACCCAGGTGGTGTGCACTTGGAAATGACCGGCCAGCATGTAACAGAATGCACAGGCGGTGCCTACGGTCTCTCTGATGAAGACCTAGCACAAAGGTATCGCACCCAGTGTGATCCACGTTTGAATGCTGATCAAGTATTAGAACTTGGCTTCTTAGTAGCAGACTTACTAAAAGACGCTAGAACAAAAGCTTAGGTTTGACTGAAGGCCGCAATCGCCTGTCTCTTGATCACATTTCTAGATCAAGAGACTTGGCTAGCTCATAACCTTCAAGGATGGTTTGCAATTTAAACCATCCTTCCCACAATCTCTCCCAGCCAACACGGCCATTACGT
>NZ_JAAUWV010000084.1 GCF_014694405.1 Pseudoalteromonas sp. S16_S37 | reverse complement strand
TAATCTCCATTTTGCAAGGTTTTGAGGGGTGAGAAAACAAACGTTGCAAAATGAGGATAGTAAGATCGTTTAGATCATCAAGAAGATCAATGCATTAAGTGATTTTCAGTGTCGACTACTTAAGGAGCTTACGAGTAACTTTGCGTTGCAAAAAAAGACCGACGTAATCACATGTAAGTGATACGCCATAAACACCCAACTATACGCTTGTTCCGTATTTTTAAAGGAGGTGCTTTATGGCTACTCAAACCGCCGTTAACGGTCAAACTGCTGATTTTGGAACTAAAACAAACACAAAAAAAGCCCAGAACGAGCTGGACTTTGGACGAGATAAAATACTCAAGGGATTTTCCCAAGAGAGTTCTCTAGGGATTACTTGTTAAATTCTTCTTTTGACAGCTCGCCATCTTTGTTTGCATCAAGCTCATCAAACAATTTCATTAAGCTTTCAGATGCTGCAGCTTCACTTTTACTAATAACACCATCTTTATTAGTATCATAATCAGTAAAAGTGCCTGCCATTGCAGATGTGCTCGCTAACAATACAAGTGTTGTAAGTGCTACGTTTAGTGTTTTCATGGGTCATTCTCCTATTGCTTAAAATGTGCAAATTCTACTGGGGTAAGTTCGTTGTCTTTATTGCTATCAAGCTTGCGGAATTGGCTTGCAAGCTCGCTTGATACTTGCGCTTCAGTTGGGCTGATCACACCGTCATTGTTGCTATCTAACGATTCAAATGAATACTCTGCCGCAAATGCAACTGCGCTCACTAAAAATGCGGATGTTAAGGTAAAAACGGTTGTTAATTTCATGTTGTACTCCAAACCTTTAATTGCTGTTTTTTAATTTCATACCTGGTTAATGGGGAGGCTCATAAATCCGCCACCTAAACCCTATTCGCTCTTAAACTTTGCGAACTCTTCAGGGCTTAATACGCCATTGCCATCAATATCTAAGTCTTTAAATTGCGCCATTAATTTTGGTAACGCTTTGGACTCACTTAAGCTGATTACGCCGTCACCATCTGAGTCGATTACAGAAAAAGAGGTACCTGCTTGTGCTGTTAGTGCCGTAGCAGACAGTGCTATAAATGAAAGTTTAATAAGACAATTTTTCATCATTTGACTCCTTGTGTTGTGCTTTAGCCAAACTAGCGCCTACTCGCTAGTGGCCGTTTTAGCAGCTACCGATTTGCCCGTCGGTAGCGTTTGCTTGTGTCGTCGTAACTATTCCAACTTTAATGCCAAAATAAATAAAACAATTAAAAACAGATAGTTATCAATTTTTGAGCTGATTAATTCAGGTTTGATTAAGAGAGTTTGTTGCTTAATTGCAACAAGCAATATCGATAAAACAAAGTATTTATTAAAAATCAACGTGTTAGCTTGTTGCTTTTTAACAACACTATGAATACAAAGGAGCGGGTGATGAATATAGAATGGTTAAAATGGCCACAATCTTTGTACTTTGCTAAGATAAAAAATTCGCCAGCTAAATTTTTTTCACAATCTTTAGGGCAACAGGCTCGATTGGCTATGCTTCTCGCCCTTGTGCCTATTATCGCGTTAACTTTATGGTATGCCCAACAAGTTGCCAACCAGCAGCAAAAAACCAACCAAATTTACCAATTTAATCAGTCTCTTATATTAGCTTTCACGACATTAAAATCAGATGTCTCAGCGCTAGAAAAAGCACAACTCAATAATCAGCTTTTAAATAATGCTCAACTGCAAAAAACCATCGAAAATAAATGGCTAACCACCAAAAAGAACATTGAATTTTTAAAAAAATCACTTCCCTCTGAGCCACTTGTTGCGAAATGGCAACAACTACAAAAACTAACCCCAAAAATAGGCGCTGTTGATGTTAATTACGAGCAGCTCCATCAACAAATCGACGCTCTAGAACCTAACTTTAATCAATCAATACAAAACCGACTTTCTGATAGAGCTACAGCGTTTGCCAAAATCAATCGCTATTTTCTATTTGGACTGCTGTTACTTATTCCGTTACTTATTGTTATTTCTTTATTGGTGATCCGAAAAGTCACCCGTCAACTCAATGCATTTGAAAAAGTCATATTGCAATTGGGCAATGGTGATTACACCCATCCCATCGAGCTACATGGCAGTGAAGAGTTTGTTGCTTTAGGTAAGGAACTAGATTGGTTACGCGAAGAACTGCAGCGCAGCCATAAGCAAAAGGACGTATTTTTAAGGCATGTTAGCCACGAATTAAAAACGCCGCTAGCTTCTTTAAAAGAAGGCAATAGCCTACTGCAAAGCGATAGCTTTGGTCATATTACTGCGCCTCAACAACGTATTATACTGATCATGGATAAGGCACTCTCTCGTTTAGCAACATTAATAGATGATTTACTCAATTACAGTGCGGCAAATCACGCAATGTCACGACAACTGTGCACTTTTGAACAGCTTAGAATAGAACTAATCGAGCACTTTGAGCAGCCACTTTCGCCATCCCCCCTAGCCTTTGAATGGCACAACCAAAATGACAGCGCAACAGTACCTTACTTACCGACCAAGCTTATCTTAACGCAACTGATTGGTAATGCGCTGCAATACGCCAAATCAACAATCAAAATTCACTTTAACGTGCACCACGAGTTAGTGTGTATCGATGTGATTGATGACGGCCCAGGAATTGAACTCAGTGAGCAGCACAAGCTCATGCAACCTTTTTATCGTGGTAAGCACAGCGACAATCATCAAGGCAGTGGTTTAGGTCTTGCCATCGTTGCTGAATGCGTCAAGCAACTTAAGGGCTCAGCGAGATGGCAACATACCCACGCCGGTGCTCATATCTGCATTAAATTCCCTACTCAAGGAGCGGTTAGTCATGCGTAACCTAGTACTGATATCGATAACGTGTATGTTGGTAGCTTGCCAAGTCACGTCAGATAAGATGGGTGTATTTGTTGGGCCGAGCAACTCAAAACAGCAGCAATTTGCGCCACTGGATGTTTTGGTACAAGCCCATTTAAATGTCTGTGATAACCAGTCACGCAATGCCCTAACAGGCTACCGAGGACACCAAAAATTAAATGAGTTTTTTCAAGCTTTTTGCAAAGAACGCTCAACAACTACTCAGCTGCGGCTCATAGCTCAGCTACATCAGCAAGATGATTGGCCGCAAGATTATCGCAACTATTTTGCCCTGTTACATCAACACACAGCAAAACTAAGGCAGTACAAATTAGATAACCTTGCGCTTAAAAAGCAGGCTTCCGAGCAACACCAAGCATTACAAGACGCCAAGCTCGCACTTGAGCAATTAAAGCAAAAACTCGCTCAAATTGAGCAGCAACGCTTAGCCTCCCCTTCAACCCTAAATATTGAAAACGACGTGTTAGGAGTTAAACAATGAGCAACAATACAATTCTACTAGTAGATGATGACGCATCGCTCATCGAGTTATTGGCAATGCGCCTTGAAGCAAACAATTACCATGTGCTAACCGCACACCGTGGTACACAAGCGCTGCAACTACTACAGCAAAATAGTATCGATTTGGTCATAACCGACTTACGTATGGCACATATGGATGGGTTTGAGCTATTTGAAAATATTAAAAAAAATCACATCGGGCTACCAGTAATCATGATGAGCGCACACGGCTCTATTCCTGATGCAGTCGACGCCATGCAACAAGGCTTTGTTAGCTTTTTAAGTAAGCCGATAGAAAGCCAAGCGTTACTTGAAGCCATCGAGAACACCTTAAAAAATCACAAAAAACGCGACAACGCCCTAAGCAAGCATCACTTTCATGGCTTAGTCTATCAAAGCACTGCCATGCACCAAGTTGTACAACAAATTCAAGCGCTTGCCCCAAGCCAAGCCAACATTTTAATTCAAGGTGCAAGCGGTACAGGTAAAGAAGTCACCGCCAATGCGATTCATAAAGCAAGTAATTATGCTGATGGGCCTTTTATTGCAATTAACTGTGGTGCAGTGCCTGCGCATTTATTAGAGTCAGAACTATTTGGCCACAAAAAAGGCGCTTTTACCGGCGCAACGCAAGACAAAGTGGGCTTGGTGCAAAGTGCTGATGGTGGCACGCTATTCTTAGATGAAATTGGTGATATGCCCTTAGATTTACAGGTAAAATTACTGCGTGTATTACAAGAGCGTAGCGTCCGCCCTGTCGGCGGACATACTGAACAAGCTGTTGATGTACGTATTGTCTCTGCAAGTCACAAAGACTTATATCAAGCCGTAGCCAATAAAGAGTTTAGAGAAGATCTTTATTACCGACTTAATGTGGTATCAATTCGCTTGCCGAGCTTGCAAGCGCGTCCTGAAGATATTCCGCTACTAGCTAATCGCTTTATAAAACGTATCGCTGATGGGCAAAAAGTTATTAGCCCACAAGCAATGACCTGTTTATTGAGTTATCACTGGCCCGGTAATGTACGACAACTACAAAACGTCATAGAGCACGCCTCAGCGCTTAGCTCTTCAAAGCTTATTACGGCCGATGTAGTTGAAAGTGCAATTCCAGAGCTGGGAGAAACGAGCTTTAAAGGCCTTAATGATGCTAAAAAGCAATTTGAGCATGACTACATTAAAAAAGTTTTGTCTTTGTGCCAAGGTAATGTTGCAGAAGCCGCAAAGCTTGCGCAAAGAAACCGTTCAGACTTTTACAAGCTGCTTAAAAAGCATCAAATAAGTTGCTAGAAAATATAGCGAAACTGGGCGTTAATGGTTATTGTATCTATACTGTAATAAACGTTAAATGTATCTTTTTGGCGTAAAAGCATATTTAGTTATCGTGCAAAAATAACTACCTATGCCTGAGTGTAAAACACCACCCTCAGAGAGCAACAGTACACAATACTCAATGACAACCCTTTGCTTGGTGCCCATATTTAATAATAACAACCTTCGGACACCTGCAAACAGCCTAATCACAGGAGCACCTTATGAGAATGCGCCAAAAACTAATCGTCAGTTTTTTGCTCACTGTTATCGTGCCAATTTTAGCAATATCCACAGTCAGTATCTCAAAAACCAAAGAAGAGTCTTTAAACAGCTTTTTGGACTTTTCACGCAGTGAAATACGCCAAATTGAAAATACTTTTGTGCTGTTTTTTGAGCAAATGAAAAACAATGCTCGGTTTCTAGCACAACATAAATCGGTAAGCGGTATGCCAGATAACATTGCCCAATATTTTGGCGCAGAAAAACCCATGACACCGCTTAAAAACTCTCCTCAAGAAGGCGAAATATTTGAGTTTTACACCGCTTTTGGGCAAACCCATCCTGAGTTGCTGTTTGTTTACTTAGGATCTGAGTATGGTGGGTTTATTCAATACCCCGCAGAACCACTAGGCAATTACGATCCACGTAAGCGCCCATGGTACAAAAATGCAAAATCCTCTCCTAAAGAAGTGATTATTACAGAGCCATATCAAGGGGTTACTGGCCAAGCCATGGTATCGGTGGCAACTGGTATCTTTAATGATGATAATTTTGTTGGGGTGCAATCACTAGATGTAACCCTATCAACTTTGACCGACATTGTGAGTAATATAAAGCTAGGCGAGACTGGCTACTTGATCTTATTAGATGGCAAAGGGACTATTTTGGCAGACCCTAAACGACCCGATAATAATTTTAAAAATATAAAAGATCTTGATGTTCCGCTTTATAAAAAAATAGCGACATCGGGTGACGAACCTTACATTAGCATCGAGATGAAAAACAAAACGGTCGATGCCACGGTCTATCATTCAGAAAAGCTCAACTGGCGTTTTGTTGCCGTGATTGATGAAGACGAAATCCTCTCATCTGCATACAGTATGTCTTGGAGCATCACGATAATAGCGCTAGTTATGTTAGTCATATTCGGCATCATTGCAGTCACTTTGGCTAACAAAATTGTTTTTCCGATTGAGCGCGTATCTGAAGGGCTTCGCGATATTGCTCAAGGTGAGGGTAATTTATCAAAACGATTACAAGTGATTGGTAATGACGAGATCAGTGAGCTGGCTACCTGGTTTAATCAGTTTTTAAACTCAATTAATGCACTCGTTAAAGATATTCAGCAAAATGCCCATACGTTGAATAGCTCTGCACAGCACTTTGAAACACAAATCAAAGATATACGCAGTCAATGTCGCAGCCAACATGGTACGGCAAATCAAGCGGCCCACAACACAGAGTCAGTGCATCATATGGCGCAAAACGTCAGTCATAATTGCCAAGGGTCGTTAGACGAAATTGCCCAAACGGATCAATTTGCGCACTCTGGTAATACTTTGATCAGCAATACGGTTAACCAAGTTGCACAACTCAATAGCTCACTAGACGTGTCTGCTGCTGAAATTTCTCAACTTGAAAGCGAAAGCAATAACATCACCAATATTTTGGGAGTGATCAGAGGCATAGCAGAGCAAACCAACTTGCTGGCGTTAAATGCCGCAATAGAAGCAGCCAGAGCAGGGGAGCAAGGTAGAGGCTTTGCAGTGGTTGCCGATGAGGTTAGAACACTTGCACAACGCTCACACGATGCAACGCAAGAGATTGAACAAGTGCTTACCAAGCTAATAGAACAAACGCGTTCAGTATCGGCCAAAATGACTGAAAGTGTTGCAGCGTCAAATGAAGCCATTGAGCAATCAGAACAAGCGCATCAGGTATTTGAAAATATCGCCAGTAGTGTCACCAAGGTTAAACAACTTATCACAACCATTGCTAACGATGCTCAGCAACAAGGCGCTTCGGCAAGCCAAACACATGATCAGATAGCTGGGCTCACTGAGTCGGTAGCACAGGTAAGCCAAGCCTCGGATAGCCTTTCTGAGGGCGCAAAATCACTGGTTGACCTTGCGAAAAGCCTTGATCAGCTAGTTGGTCGATTCCACATCGACTAATGCATTAACGGTGACTAAGCACACCATGCTGAGCTTAGTCACTGTGCGTTAATTTATAAATGGATAGTATCAGGAACAAAAATTTAGGATGGAACCCATTGCAAACACCCACTACTGACCACGAGAAAACGATGTCTGAAAATAGTCATCAAGACGTTCAACAAAATAGCCAAACGCAGCGTAGTTGGCTGTTGTTATGCGCTTTATTACAAGCATTAGGACTGTTACTTCTTCATCAGGCTTTAAGCTTTGACTGGCAAATAAGCAAATCGCCTTCTTTAATACTCACAGGCTATGCAATATTGTTAACTGGCCCGACTCTTCTGATTTATGGGGTTACACTCACCACTAAAAGGCACTTTTATAATATAGTCATTGCCTTTACGATTATTGCTGCTTTACTTGGCGCGTATACTGGCACACACATGCTCTACCCTGAATACCCTGACTTGCTCTCTCATGGATTTAATTTTGCCGCGGTAATGTCTTTATTAACCTTTAAGACATTTATATTTGCCTCTTCCACTGAGCAAAAAAATGGTCAATGGGAGGTGAGTTACTCGCAGTTAATAGGTAATACTTGCAGATTAATCATCACCCTACTACTTGCGGGTATTTTTACCCTGATCGTGTGGTTAATCGTGGTGCTATGGGCCGAGTTGTTTAGCACAATCGATATTGATGTTTTCAAGGATATATTTTACGAACCTTGGTTTGTTTATCCTACCTTGTCGCTTGCACATACCATTGGTGTTTTAAAAGTGCGCAGTAGCAACAAAATAGTTAATACTGCCAATCATCTTATTCAAACTTTGTCGTTTGCTTTGTTACCACTATTGTTACTGTTGAGTTCGGTGTTTTTAATCGCCATCGCATTTCAGGGTTTAGATGCCCTTTGGGACAATGGCGGCAGCAACCTCGTGTTTGTACTTACGTTATTGATTTTATTGGCTCTCAATCTAGCATTTCAAGACTCTCAAACATCGCCAAAGATAGCGCACTTTGCCAATATGGCATTGCTCGCTGGCATCGCCATTTTACCAATATACTTGGCGATTAGCGGTTATGGCTTGTGGCTAAGGGTTGAGCAGTATGGTTTTAGCGTGAGTCGGTTATGGGCCGTTTTCACTTGGACGTTCCTGACTTTCTACCTCGTGTGTTACAGCCTATGTATCTTCAAAGATAAGCTCAATTGGCTGCGTTCTTTAGGTACGATCAACACACGCTTAGGCCTGTTACTCACAGTTGGGTTATTACTAACGCAATCACCAATATTGAATTTTAAATACCTCAGCGCTCAAAACCAGTTGGCGCGGATCCACGCAGGGCTAACGGCGGTTGAAGACATTGACGTTTACTACTTTGCACATGAGCTTGGGGTTGCTGGCACTGAAGCACTCATTGAAATTGAAGCGCATTATGCGCAGCAATATCCACAACTTGGATTAAGAATCAAAGCAGCATTGGATAACACAGAGTATGAGGGTTTAGACAATAAGCAATTTGATATTGCCAGTGCACTGAAAATAATTGGTACACAGACCGAAACGACATTGCCCAAAGAGCTACTACAAAAATTGCAGGAATATTTATCCGACTACAAAGCGATTGCAGCCAACAGTACTGAACTTTTGATATTGCCCGTGGAGCTCAACGACGATTCGCAATTAGAATATGTGTTTATCTCAAAACAAAATAACTACTCTGATCTATCGCTGTTTTATCTTGAGCAAGGACAATGGCGTCGCCGAGCACTGCACTTTAATCATAGTGATGAGCTGTCTGATCAAGAATTAGTAGATATGCTCATAAATGGCACCTTTGAGATAGCACCTTCAAAATTTAAAAGTATCAAAGTCAACGGTGTGCGCCTACAGGCGTTTGACTACTAACCTTAATTTGTTGGGCGCGGTTAAAACCGCCCCAACGATGCTCAGTTATTGCTTGGCGTTTTTAGCTATTTCTTCTATTATTAGACACTTACAGCATTAAAATATAGCCAATTATTTAGTTGCCTTTATGAAATCATTTCCTTCTCTTTATTTTACAAATTTTTTTCTCGTAGGCGGCACTGGCTTACTAACCACCTATCTAGCCCTCTACTTAGGACAGCATGACGTCTCAACGTTTTGGATTGGTCTGCTTACTTCCTGCTACTATCTTGGCCTGCTACTGGGTTCGAAATTAGGCTATCACCTCATTAAGTCGGTGGGACATATTAGAGCATTTGCGGCCAGCACTGCCATTGTAACTGCGTGTGTTGCCAGCCATGGCGTTAGCGATAATATTTACCTTTGGCTTGTGCTGCGCTTTGTTGTTGGTTTAGGCATGATGTGTAATTACATGGTGCTAGAGAGTTGGTTGAATGAGCAAGCAGCGCCCGAACAGCGGGGCCGAGTATTCTCGTTTTACATGCTAACGTCTTACTTAGGTATGGTGGGTGGGCAGTTTGCCCTGTCGCATTTCCCAGAACTTGGCTATGCACCACTATTTTTAATCTGTATTGCACTGTCGTTTGGTATCGTGCCAATTTCGATCACTAGAAGAATACACCCGAAGCCATTAAAACCAATCCAAGTAAGCATTGTTGGCTTTTTTAAAACCATCCCACAATCATTAACAGCAGTGTGCTTTGCAGGTGTGATTAATGGCAGCTTTTATGGTCTAGCGCCCACTTTTGCTAGCCAAGCAGGATTAAGTGCAGAAGAAATTGCCATGTATATGGCGGTAACAATATTTGCAGGATTGTTGGCTCAATGGCCGATGGGAATCATTTCTGACAAGATTAGGCGCAGTATTCTACTACGTACCAATGCGTTAATGATCGGACTCATTTCACTGGGGTTGTTTTTCTTGCCAACACAAACGCCACTGAGCTATTGGCTAACATTTGCCTTCGGTCTATTTGCCTTTACTATTTATCCACTTGCCTCTGCGCTTGCCAATTCTAGAGTGGATGATGAACATAGAGTGGGCGTATCATCAGCCTTACTGGTTGCTTTTGGTGGTGGAGCTTGTCTTGGTGCAGCAGCCATTGCACAAGTAATGACGCATTTTGGCCCCCACTCACTATATGCCACATTTGCTGTGCTTACGGTTTTTATGTACGCAATGTTAACTTACATTAATGCCCGCCAAAAAGCAGAACAACCAGAGCCAACAGACTATGTGGCAGCAACATCAGATATTACCAGCTCCCCGCTTGCCGCTACGCTTGACCCTCGTATTGAAGAAAAGACGGCACATGAGCAGATGTTGATTGTTGATGGGCATATCATCAATACCGATATTTTTGCTGATGAGTTAGACGAAGCAAGTGAACCACAAGCGCAAAGTAAAGATAGTGAGCCTTGTAAATAAAAGCAGCATTACATAATACAGCTTTTCAGCGCTTATGTTAGAAGGTGTTATCGGCACTGGCTACTCGATAACACCTCACTAATCAACTGATACGGTACCTTTATTTTATCTGCATGCTTACCAGTTGCTATTCGCTTTTGTTTTCAAATTCATTCGCAAATTAAGAAAAGCACTCGCAAATAACACTCACACGACAAAAAACCACTTTTTATCAAAAATTTAAAATTGGCATAGTGACTGCATCGACGTTATTGACCACTAAGTAAAAAACCACGAGGTATCCACCATGTATACACAAAACACCTATGCCAACCTAAAAGCGCTGTACCCAGAACTAAATGCACAGTTATTTAACAGCTCTCACGATTATCGCAAGCAAGTACTCAGTATGGTGTCAGCTCAAGAAGCGATGTTACACAACTTGAATCAGCAGTTTATGGGAGAGGCTACCGAGGCGAATAGGGATGAAGCCTGCGTACTTGGTTATAATTGATGTGCCACTTCAGCAGCATTAGATTTACGCAACTTATCCTAAATCTAATGCTGTTCACTTTGCCCTATCGTGTTAGTTAACTCTATAACCCAGCCATTTGCTCAGTGACCATGATGCCCACTTTCGCAAGTCTATCCTTGCGCCAGTCTAGCCACCACTTAGTGGCATGATTAACAATAAACTCTCTGTATTGAGCCTGACTTTGGCTGTTTCCCTCATCACGCTGTAACTCAAGTAGCATTAATGCACTATTAAGGCCAATCCAAGCAACATGTTGCCCTCGGCCTAGATTAAACGCTGTTTTAGCGTGCTCAATTGCTTTGTCGGTGTCTGCAAGCTCTCTATAGTATTTGGCGTTTAACCACGCTAAGCGCGCAGGTTCAGTGATTTTTTGTATTACTGCAAGTGCCTTTTCTGGCTGCCCTTCTTTTAAATAGATTTGCGAAAGCGCATCTGCTGATGAGAAAAACACCCAATAATTGTCTGGTGTGATTGGGGCATCTAGCACCAGGTGATAAAACTTAATTCGCTCACTACGCGTGTCAGCAAATAATGCAAAATGATACATTGGCAGCATGTAGTGAGAGTCGTCTAAGTGATATTCCGCCAACAAGGTTTTTGCTTGTATCAAATAATCCATACGCTCTTTTTTAAGGCCAAACTTGCTTGCCTTAATAGAGAGCAAAGTATACGCACGGATCTCTGCGACAGGCTTTTTACCTAACCGCGCTAAACTCGCCGCTTTGTATAAATGATGGCGAATAAATTCATAGTCCTCCTTGGTGTGCGCTACCGTGTGTGCAAGCTCTGCAATAGATTTATTCACTTTAGCTTGCAAGTCATAAATATTGGCATCCAAAAACAATAAATCAGCTTGTTCAAAGTAAGTTTGCGCATTAACCGGGTCGCGTTTGGCTTGTAATAAACGCCCCTTTAACCATTTCCCGTAGCCATAATAAAGCGGATGCGTGAGTTCACTTTGCGACAAAAGCAAGTCAATGTTACCGCTTGCAGCGTCAAAGCGTTTTTCGTCGATAAGGTGCTCAATTAGTATGGGTAAGGCATGTAACGAGCCATTTAAGCTCTCATTAATTAAGGTTAATTCAGACGACAGCAGGGAGTCTCTTTTTTGATTAAAATAATTGCTATGCGACAGTGTTGTTATAAGTGCCTTGCTTTGCCTTACCAGATCAGACATAGACGCACCATAGAGGTAACTTGTCCAGCTTCTTTGCGGGCCTTGTATTACTAGCTCAAGTAGATACGGCCGCTGTTTGGCTGTCGCGCCATCACCATTGTTTTTTAAAACGCCCGTAAAGGCTAATCCTTTTGTTAACCCTAACTGCTGATATTGCATAAACGGCGAGTTTATAAACTCCCGAGTATCAACATTTAAAGTAGCATCAACAAAATCAAACTGAGTGTTTAGTTGTTCAAGTTCAGTGGCAAAATGGCGTGGGCTGTCAGCAGTAAAAGGGATATATGCAAGGGAAATATTGGTATCTGATAGAGGTTGTGACGTAATTGAGTGAACGCTCTGCTTATAACCTTGAGCCCAATATAAGCTAAATACAACGCCCATAAGCAAAAAACTACAAACAATAGCCAAAGCGTAGCTCGTCTTTTTAATGCGCACCGTTTTAGCTGCTTGAGGCATTTGTATAGACTTTGAAGGCAATGGCGACGGCGTTTTACTAGCGCCCATAAGGTTGGTTGCAATGCTTTCTTTTGGCTTGGTGTTATTGTGCGCGCTGGTGTTTTCGCAATAAGTTAATGCTAGCTGCCATTGGTAACCTTTTTTAGGAAAAGTTTTGATTGATGCCTCTCCTAAAATCGCCCGTAATTGGCTGATTGAATCGCCCCGAGTTCATCGGAGACTAGTTGTTTAAGTCAGGCTACTTTACCTGACTCTTTTAAATTATCATAGAAATCAGCTTCATATTGAGCTGGTGAAATATATCCAATAGAAG
>NZ_JAAUWV010000083.1 GCF_014694405.1 Pseudoalteromonas sp. S16_S37 | reverse complement strand
AAGCTTGTTCCAGATTGCTCTGCTTCAAACTTGGCTTTCCAGTTGTATAGTAACTTATCAGTGATCCCCAAGGATGCTGCTGCCTTCGCAACGCTATAACCTTGTTCAGTGACCAATGCCACTGCTTCTTGCTTAAACTCTGCCGGATAACTTCTATTTGTTCTTTTTGTCATTTTACACCTCGATATTTGGATTATATTCCATTATCAAAGTGTCCTGTATGATTAGAGCAGATCACTGTTCGATACCCTAAAGCAAACGGTAGTTGGTATTGGAGTTATTTGAAAGGGAGCTGGAACTTAAGCAGTGGCCGCTATTACCATGATGGCTATTACAACGAGCTATCAGACCATTACCCTGTACAGGTTAACTTTGAGTTTAAATAACCACGAACTTAAATGAAAAAGCACACTAAGTAATAGGTGTGCTTTGATTGTAGTTGTGATTACCAACCCCTTAGAATGAAGCGACTGAATTTATGGGCGCTATCGACCTCGCATTTATATAAGCGGTGATTTACTTACCGCAAGATACATGACTAATAGCACCGATGGTGGGATAAGCACGATAGCCAGTTTGGTAAAAGGGCCATGATCGAGTGCTAGCCAATTGATTATCTCTTTAGTGCTTGCATATGCACGGCTTCAATTATTTGGTATTTAGAATGATGAAGTAGCGAGGTTCACGATGTAAAAGTATGTTTGCATAGGCACTAAAGTTTAAAAGCAGTGTAGCACTGGAGCTTTATTATCCAAAAAGCCATGGATATTACTGGTTTTATGTTGTTGATTATTAAGCTTTTAATTTTTCATGTTTGTAATTTACTAAAAAAAGTATGAATAAAATGTTCGAATAGGCCCATTTGGACGACAGCACAGCCGCGCTGCTAGACAATTGACTTATCTCAAGACAGATAAGCACTGCTCAGTAAGCAAGTGTGCAGTGATAAAAACGATAACTTTAAGGAGCTTTTATTATGTCTAATCAACTTGCAGCGCGAATAGTCGCGATACTTTTTTTAATCTCAACAAGCTCGTATACAATTGCAGACTCGTTGAGCCATGGTTTTTTAATAGCACCAGACTTTCTAAACCAAGTGGCTCAAAACAGATTTCTAGTATCTTTAAGTGCACTACTTGAGTTTGTGAATTGTGCTGCGGTGGTTGGTATCTCCGTGGTTCTTTACCCCATTATTAAACAATACAATGAGCGGGTTGCGATTGGTTATTTGTCAGGTCGTTTGATTGAAGCGGCTGCTCTACTTCCTGCCGCGGTTATTCTATTGACGCTCACGACTATGGGTGAAAAAATGCTAGCGGGTTCTCTTGCACAAACTGAGCAGCTTTATGTTATGGCTACGGCTTTAAAGGCTGAACGTTTCACTACCTTTTCAATGGGCATGCTATCACTATCTATTGCTGGCTTTTTCCTTAACATAACGCTGTTTAAATATCGTATGGTTCCACGCTTGTTATCTGTCTTAGGGCTAATCGGTTATGCAATGTTGCTAATGAAAGTAATTTTTGGCTTCTTAGGTGTTAAGTTTGCTGGTGTTTGGATGTATATACCGGGTGGGCTTTTTGAGTTTTTATTACCTATGTGGCTACTATTTAAAGGGTTTGATTTAAGTCATAAGCCTCAAACTCAAGTTAACTAAATGTCAGGCTTTGCACTTTAATTAGGTGCAAAGCCTTTTTGTTTACCACCTTAATGACAAACCACCATCTACGACGATAGTTTGACCAACAATGTAGCTGCTTGAGTCTGACGCGAGCCACGCAATCACCTCAGCTATCTCGCTTGGCTCTGCGAATCTTTTTGCTGGAATATCTTGTGGTGACAAAAGCTTATGTTCTTTGGTTTTGCTCCTATCTTGGTTTAATATCCGAGGCGTATTCGTGACACTAGGTGCAACAGAATTCACTCTGATCCCGTGGCCAATGACTTCCAGCGCTACCGACTTTCTTCAGTTCTATTTATTCGGTTCTTCGTTCATCAGCTCGATCGCAACAATTTCTGAGCGGTTCATGGTGAGTTTGTAACGTTCTAACTGTACTTCTTGATTGCTGGTAAAACGCAGCACCAGATTAATTTGATAGCGACGCTCTACCGACCTTTTTGATACCTTTTGCCCATCTAAGGTGTAGAGTTTGCCTGCGCCTTTTTTAAGATAACGAACAAATGACGCCATATTAAAGGTGATACGTTGTTGTAATTCGTCATATCCGGGTAAAAATTCACTAAGATTAACGTGGTTTTTACTGCAAAAGTGCATCAAGTTGGCGGCTTGTTTGTTTTGTTGCCGCCTTTGTCTAAGTAACTGAATGACTTCTTTGGGTAGGTCTCTTTTACGAATATGTTCAAGCCAGATAGTTTGCGTACAAACAATATCGTCGCTCACTGAGCTTTTAAATTTATTTCGCCACTTTGGACGTCCCCTTTGCATAATTCGCCAGGCCCATTGGGTTAAGTCCTCTTTGAAGGTTTCTCTAAGGCCGTAGATAACTCCCAATAGTGCGATAAGAGCCAATGTGACTTCTTGAAAGTTTGAGCGGGCATTGAGTACGATAAACATTACAAAGGCCATGATCACGCCCGTTACAAGCCCTTTAACCACACGCTTTAAATTCAGCGTAAGGTCAACGGTTTGCTTATTAAATACTACCCCATATTCAATCAGTCGTTCGAGCAATTTCATTTTATTGGTGATGCGATTGGGATCGTCTAAAGTCACCTGCGAATTATAGGACTGCTCGGCACGATATTGGTTTTCTTGCTGGCAGAAGTCGATAATAATGGCGCGCTCTTCGCTAAAGTCGCTCGATTTAGGGCCGTTTGCCAAAAGTTTTAAAAATGCTTGCTCTGTGTGCCAGCTCAGGTAATTGTCGGCATTTTGAAAGTAGGATTTGAGTTTATTATCAGGCGGCGTATAACGTCTTAGCTTTTTAAGTAAGCCTTGTATTTGCTCGACTAACAGTGTTGCCTCAGGGAAAAACACATCGGCTTCTTTGAGCTGTAATACGGCTTTCACATCGGCATCTAAGGCGATTCTGATTTGGTAGCAAAATAGATTTAAATTAAGGCGGTAGCCTGTTTTTTGCCCTTTGTTTTGACTGATGAAACGGCTTTGTACAAGTGGTAAGTGCAATTGTTCGGAGTAGTAAGCGCAGTGGCTTTTTATGTTGGCATTAAAAAAATCAACTTCGTTAAGGGTTGTTTCATCAATACCCATATCAGTAGGTATCGAAAAATATAGGTCGAGTTGGCTAGTCTCTTTTGGCAGCAGCTGATATTGAACTATAAAAGATAAATTTTCATCTTGGTTTAGGGTTGCTCTGCTCACTCTTAGTTACTACTCCCTGAATTATATGCTTTTTTAAGTTTAGCACAGCGGGTTATATTACAGGAGGTCAATTCATTGCAAATGCTCAGTACACAGGTCAGAGTTGAAAAAGATTATGCTGAGTTCCTAAAAGTGATAATGTGATGTTTTCAATGTAGGTGACGATATGACAAACAGAGCAAATTTAGAGATTGAGCGTTTTCTTACCCAACAAAATGAAGATGGACAAAACATAGAATTTGAACAGACCATAGCGCTTATTGAGCGTCACTATCACTTCACCCCAGTCGCCTTTACAAATGGTGAGCAACACAATGAAGCGGGCACTAATCTTGGGTCTTGTAAAATACTGGCGTTTGCGCAGTTAAATCAGCTGAGCGAGCAAGCAACGCTGCATTGTTTTGGCCGATTTTATCGCCAAGATGTATTGCTAAACCCAAATGGTGACGATCACGGCAATATTCGAAACTTTATTAAGTTTGGTTGGCAGGGCGTGTCATTTGCGCAACCAGCACTTAAAGCGGTTTAAAAGCAGTCCCACCACGGTGCAATTGAAATGGATAAATTAGCGTCAAAAAGTAAATTACTAAATAGTAAACCAACAGAAACCTCTCTCGATGTTACCTACTCTAGGGATGAAGAATAGCTGCTGCGCTCTTTTCAAAGCAACCTGATGCTGATAAATCTTGTTTTTCTGCTATACCTATTCTTTATGTTTTAAAGCGCTGTGTTGGTTAAGTGCCACTCGTTTAAGGTGATGAGATTCTGAAACAAGTTCAGAATGACGAAATGACGAAATGACGATATGGGTTCAGAATGTCATTATGGGTTTAGAATGATGAAACCAACTTGTAAGACAGCGTTACCCTGAGATAAACATTTTGTCTTCCGAACGAAGGTCAGGATCTCTTAGGCGTAAATACTGGTTAGCTCATTAATAGGCTATCCAATGTGTGTGGCTAGATTAACGTTCAGTTAATTATGCAGTTGGCCAAAGTAGTTAAATGCTAATTCTTAAGCATGCTTTGGGTTGTAGGAGTTGGCATAAGTTTACTAATCAATGTATTCCAACGATAACAAGGACTGACTGTTATGACATTAATTCAAAAAGTAAAAAATGCACTTGTTAGATTATGTACGGCCGATCGAGGTTGGCTCGAGTTATTTAATCACCACGGTGCGCAGTTTGACCTCAGTACGCTTGAGCAACTGAGCGATAACGATTTGAAAAACAAACTCTTAAACCAAACACTAAATATTGATACGTTAATGCCTGGGTTTGGTGATTTTCACCCTCAAGGAAAGCATTTGATCACGCCAGCAAAACCCGCTGAGAGCTTGCTGTATCATGCTTTGGCCAGTGCCAATGTATTAACCAAGCCAGACGGTTTTGAGCTACAAGCATTTCCAAGTCGATTAGAAATCGAAGCGGTTGAAAACTTTGTATTTGCAGCTGAAGAAGCGACATTAGACTCGATTGTGCAGCATGCTAGAAGTGTGATGGGCTTTCCTGATAACACTGAGATAGAAATAGCGATATGTAGCTTTAGTGCAGAGTATCGTGTGGCGCAAGCGACAGTGCATGGCACGCATGCCGATATGTGCTTCTCTCGCACAGGTATTGCAAGGGTTGGGACACAGGCTGCGGTTTATTCACCTCAGCTGCGCGGTTACAGTGTGTTTGAGCAAGGCGATGATAGCCATCAGATCCGCGTTTTACCTTGCCATTTTTCTCCTTATATTGCTGCGCGCTTTAAAGGTCGACAAGACCGTTTTGGGCCCGTAGCAGCCTTTAATGACCGTGTTAACGATTCACATAACGAGTTTTGGGTGCCGCTACATAAATTGTTTAGTGGCAACGAGTGTATTCATGGCATGACGTTGAACGTTGAGCAACATGTGAGCTTGTATAACCAAAAGTTAGAAAAATTTGCACAGCTGCTTAATCGAGAAGGATTTTCAGATGTGCAGCCAGCAGAGTTAGAGCAAGCTCCGTATCGAGTTACCGACTTGCTTGCTAACTGGGGAGATGTTGACTCTTTTGGTAATGGTGTACTGGTACCTGTAGCACACCCACTGGTGAGTGCCGCAAGCAACGATGATGGGCTAGTTGCATTCGAAGCGCCAAAGATGACCTCAGGCGGTATTTTTTATGACTCGTTTGCACCGAGTTTAGCGATGCAAAGTGATGGGGGCGCTCGCCCTTGGCCTGAATATGCGCATGTTAGAGAGCAAGTTAACAGCGATGGCAGTGTCACCAGCTTAACAGACAACCCAGATGTGATTGATATCACCAAGCAAGGCGGATACCAAGCACTACATTACTTGGATTATGCCGCGGATGGCTTTGTAACACCCAAGGTGACAACGGGTACCGGCGCACCGTTATCATTTGCAGGGAGTGTGCTTGAGAGTGTCAGTGCTTATAGTTTGGTATCTGCACCTGATTTCTTCCCTAAAGTAAGGCAGAGATTTGTATATAGCTGGTGGAAAAACGACATACCAAACTTGGCAAGCAGTGGAAAGTTGCCGCAGTGGTGGCAGTGGTTAGTAGATAATGGCTATTGGGATAACGTATGGCGTGCAGAGCCTCTGCCGCTCTCTGATATCCGTGTTGCTGCAAATTTACAGCTGCCGGATAGTCCATTTGCACCAGAGGATAAAACAGTGTCGGCTATTGTCTGTATACCGCAATTGCAAGTTACAGAGGTAAATGCGAACAGTGATATTAAAAAGATGGCTCACCCCAAGCGGAACACTTATTTACCTGACGGTGCAGCGGGTATCTTTGCACCTGGCTGGGACACAAGCTTTGATAAATTAACTAATGCACAAGGTAGCGTTAATCATCTTGCTGCTTATGGTTTGGGTAGCCCATTTCCTGAAGATGCCAAGTTGTGCGCGGCATTAAGTACATTTTGGCCAGCAGCGGCGCCAGATACCACACGCACTTTCTTTAGTGTGCCTTTTAGTGCTGGTAGTGTTGTGCCGCTTACCGATGACGAAAGTGGTACTGGTCAAGGTGCTTCATGGGATGGCTTAAAGGGTCCTCACTATGTTGATCGCAATGCGGAGCACAGCATTGTGCAATACCCTGATTACCCCAGAGCTGATTACACACGTAACGCATTAGATGGGCTCTTTTCGATTGAGCAAACCAGCAAAATAACGTTAGAAGAATATAAGCGCCGTATCGTGGTTATGCTCAGAGCCTATCGTGCTATCGATATGTTAGATAGTAAGAACTCAGCACATATTGTGTCTTTTAAGCAGGTAAACCTAGGTATTGAGGAGCTTGAACAAGCGCAAGAAAGGACAGGGGTTGAACTAAGTGGGCCAATTTATCGCCTAGAAGGTTTTAATGATCAGTTTAATCAACAATCAAATGTGTCACATCCAATCCCGACCGATGCAACTAAACACTATGCCCGTTATCAAGTGGGAGTAAGCTGGGTGGTGTTTGTTGGCGCAGGTGACAATGTGCTGGTGCGATTTATATTAGGCGATGGCTCTGTACAGCGCAGCAACTGGGTTATCCGTGATGTGTAATGGCAACACGGCTGCATTTATCAAGGCTCGTTAATATGTCACACCTTGATGTACTGGTAATAGGTGGCGGCCCCGCAGGGAGTGCTGCAGCCATTACGGCACGACAAGGTGGCCTAAATGTGACCTTGATAGAAGCCCAAAGCTTCCCTCGGTATAGGCCGGGGGAATCGTTGCATCCTGGTATTCAACCACTGCTTAAACAATTGGGTATAGAGCAACAGATATTAGCAGCTAACTATTTGCGCTATAGCGGGCAATGGAACTGGCACAGAGGCTATAACTCTTTTGAACCATTTGGTGAAGATAAACACGGACCGTGGCTTGGTTTTCAGATCCCAAGAGAGGAGCTGGACTCATGTTTACTGAACCAAGCCAAGTTACTTGGCGTAAAAGTTTTACAGCCTTGTAAAGCATTACAAGTGCTAACAGATAATGACGAAGTAGTGGGAGTATCAACAAGCCAAGGTGATATCTACGCAAAGTATGTGATTGACGCATCTGGGCACCGACATTGGCTAACTAAGCAATTAAATAGCGCGCTTGAATATCACAGCGCACCACTGTATGCCAGATATGGCTACGCGAAAATTGCTAAGCCGAGCGATGTATTGGCTCAACCACAGTTCAAAGTGTTAGAGAATGAATGGCAGTGGCATGCGCAAGTTAGTAAAGACACAATTCACTGGACGCGTCTTTATTTCGATAGTTTGATGTTTAATACGGAGCAAAAAGCTGCACGTCGGCAGCTGCATAAAAGATTGCATCACGATATTACCTCACCTCCAAAGGTGTTGGCACACTTATCAAAAGTTGGGCTAAGCAAAGGCGCAGATGTAAGCTGGAGAAAAGCAAAAATGCTAGCTAGCAACAGTTACTATGTTGTTGGCGATGCCGCTTTTGTGTTGGACCCCGCGTCTTCACATGGTGTACTTAAGGCTGTGATGTCAGGTATTTATGCTGCTAATTTGGTAACGCAAGTGGTTCATCATCGTTTACCGCGTCAAAGTGCAGCACCAATCTACAATGATTGGCTCACAACTTGGTTTTTGGAAGATGCACAAAAATTGAAATCTTTTTACCACCAATCTCTGACCGATCCCATCATGTAAGTATTATTAAATAAACCCTACAGACCTCCTTTTGTGCCACGTGCACAGTGCTAACTCCACATCCTTGTACCTACTTTGGTTGAATATGTTGGTTAAATAAAAATCAGTAATATGAAAATTTTAATTTCATAAATCAGATGTAACCTAAATTGGTACGTCAAATGAGGACCTATTTTTTTAACCACAAACATTCTCGTTAAGGAGAAACACAAAGTGAAACAACCTATCTTTAAAGGGGGCTCCCGAAGGGTATCCCAAACGGCTTCCGGAACGGCTTCTCACAGACGCGTTGCCAAAATTGCTGCGTCTATGTTAGTTGGCTTATTGCCATTTATGCTCAAAGCTGATGAGCCATCAGTTAAAACAACAGAGCTAACCGCTGCGCAACTGAGCAAGCCCGCAACCATTCAAATTGACAAATATGGCATCGCTCATATCAGTGCAAGCAGTGATGATGATGTGTATTTTGCGCAAGGGTTTAACATCGCCAGAGAACGCTTGTGGCAAATAGACTTGTGGCGAAGAAAGGGCTTAGGCCTTTTGTCACAAGCATTTGGGCCAGCCTTTATCGAGCAAGATAAAGCAAGCCGATTGTTTTTATTTCGTGGCGATATGGATCACGAACGCTGGCAGTATGGTTACCATGCCGCATCAGCACTAGAGCATTTTGTTGCAGGTATTAACCATTATATTGATTTAATTAGCGAAGGTAGTGTCCCTTTACCTAGTGAATTTACTTTACTTGGCTATCAGCCGTTAAAATGGCACGCGGATGATATTTTAAAAATTCGCAGCCACGGATTAAGTCGTAATGTTAATAGTGAAGTAACACGGGCTAAATTGATCCGAGACTTCTCGCTTGAATTAGATGCACTGCGCGTTAAGCTTGAACCACAACACACCACAAGTGTCCCTAAAGGCGCAAGCTACGATACCTTACCGAATGATGTGCTTAAGCTGTATACCTTGGCAACGTCGGGGGTGCGATTTTCTGATGAGCAAATTGAAGCCGCATCGAAAACCTTAGCCAATATACAACAAGGCAAAAGTTTACTGCAGCAAGTTGAGAGTGAAGCATTGGCTGCTAGTGCACAGCGACAATTGGGCAGTAATAACTGGGCAATTTCGCCTTCTAAAACGGCAACGGGTCGTCCAATACTGGCCTCTGATCCACACCGTGTGAATACGGTGCCATCAGGGCGTTATGCGGTACATTTAAAATCCGATACTATGAACGTGATTGGCGCAGGTGAGCCATATATCCCAGGTGTTTCATTGGGCCATAACGGCCACATAGCATTTGGTTTTACGGTATTTTCTGCCGACCAAGAGGATTTGTATTTCTACGATGTTAACCCAAGTGATGGCCAAGCTTATAAATACCATCATTACTGGCAACCAGTAGATACCATAACTGAGTCTATCCCGGTAAAAGGGCAGGCTGATGAGGTTGTAACGTTAGAGTTTACGGTACATGGGCCAGTTATTTATCGCGATGATACCAACAAAAAATTGTATGCCATTCGAGCTGCTTGGTTAGAGCCCGGCATGGTGCCTTACCTTGCAAGTTTAGAGTATCAAAAGGCGCAAAGCTGGTGGGAATATCGCTTTGCATTGTCGGCGTTTAAAAACCCATCAGAAAACCATGTGTACGCGGATACTCGTGGGAACATTGCGCTCAAAACAGCGGGCTATGTACCTTATCGTGACAATTGGGATGGGTTATTACCAGTGCCAGGCAATGGCGAGTATGAGTGGTTTTGGCGACTGCCTATCGACTTTTTACCCTATCAGCATAATCCATCAAAAGGCTGGGTTGCTTCAGCAAACGAAATGAACTTTTCCAGTAGTATGCCATTTCATATTGGCTATGAGTGGGCGGGGGATTATCGTTATCGTCGTATCGCAGAGGTACTAGAGAGTAGCAATGATCACAGTATTGCTAAGAGCTTAGCGCTGCAGGCTGATACTTTGTCGCTGCCAGCTAAAGAATTGGTGGCGGCCATTCCACTTGCCAAAATTACCAATCCGATTGCACAACAATTACTTATAAACTTGCAACTGTGGGATAAGCACATGAGTCGCTCATCAACACAAGCAAACTTTTTTAGTAAATGGTGGCATCGCTATTTACGCCCAACGATTGTTAGCACGCTTGCGCCAAACGAGGCATTTCCTTATCTAGCAGATTTGTCTAGCTTTGGGGATCAAGCGGTGTTGCTTGATATGGTTGCAGCGGCCTTTAACAGCGACAATGTAACTGCTCAGGAGCAGATGGTAAGTTTGATAACCAATACACTATTGGCATGTGCGTCAGATTCAGCAAACTTAACCACCCCTTGGGGGCAAAGCCATACGGCTAGATTAGTGCATCCACTCACACCATTGTTACCTGAGGCATATCATAGTTACTTTAACCCTTGGCAAGACCTGCAAAGAGGCGGCTCAATGGATACGGTTAACGCTAATTGGCATGCGTATAACTTAACGAAAGACTTTTCTACCGTTGCAGGTACTACTTGGCGTATGGTGATTGATGTAGGTCAGTGGGATAACTCAAGAGTAATGAATGCGCCGGGGCAATCGGGCGACCCAAGCAGCCCTTTTTATCAAAACCTTGCACAGCAATGGGCAGCAGATGAGAGCATCCCATTGTTTTATTCCAGCAAGTTAATTAACGACAATACGGTAGAGCAAATTAAGCTTATGCCATAGGTTAGAATGACAGGTAGCAAGCACCTAGCAGCGGGTATTTTAACACTGTTGCAAGGTGCTTTTTTGTGACCGCTTCATCAAATCATATCTTTAAATTTAATGACCTCATAGTTTGGCGAAATACGTTAGTACCAGAAGTAACGCGCATAAATGTACTCACTTGGAAAGTAACGAGTGTGATATAGGGAAAGTTGTTTACAAGTGGTACGATTACTGTGGACGCTATTTGCCGATTTTATCAGGCCTGAAACACCAAATAATGACTTTAAGGAAATATTTTTGAGAAAGGGAATAACCATTATTACTTGGCTAGTTTTGTCGATGTTATGGCAATTAGCTGTGAGTGCTCAAGCGAGTACCAAGCAAAACTATCAAGCCATATATCAACCTATGCTAGATGAGCTGGTATCAGAGTATATACCCGGAGCTGTACTTTATGTTGAATCGCAGCAAGGGTATTTTTTAGGGAGCGCTGGGTTCCAAGACTTAGAAAAGAACCTACCGATGATAACCGAGGTGGTGATCCCCAATGGTAGTGCTGGGAAAAAACTCACAGCACTGTTGGTTGCTATGCTCAACCAGCAAGGAATATTAGAGCTAGATGCACCAATCAGCCGTTATTTAGACAAAAAACTACTTACTCAGATCCAACACTCAGACAAAATGACCTTGAGGCAATTGCTTAATCATACCAGTGGCATTATTGAATATAATGACGTGGGTGACTATGCATTTTTTAAAGCCCAGTATGCTAAGCAAAAGGAAGTGACCAGCGATGAATTTCCATTGAGTTTTGCGCTAAACCAAGAAGCGGATTTTAAACCCGCTGAGCGGTTTTCTTATTCAAATACGGGTTATGCACTGACAGGTGTTATTCTAGAGAGCGTGCTAAAGGCCCATCCTGCAAGCGCAATTAGAAACCAGATTTTAACGCCGCTGGGTATGACATCAAGCTACTCAAAAGGGGTTGAAACACATCAACCAGACCTTGCTTCAGGCTTTTTTATTAATGATGAAGACCCTGACTTTCCGACACCGATGAATACCTGGATAGATATGAAACAAATCATTGGTACAACAGCCACATCTGATGCGCCTTTGGCATCCAATGTTGTCGATATGGCCAAATTACTCAGGGCAATTGTGCGCAGTAATAAGGTGGTCAGTGAGCGCGTAAGAGAGCAGATGATAGGCGAGCAGCATTTGGTCGCTGCATCTGGTCCGCGCTTTTATCGAGGGTCTAAATTTCGCTATGGTCTAGGTGTATGGGTTGAAGAAATAGCGGGTAATACGTTTTATCACCATGGCGGCACTGAATTTGGTTATTACACCCAAAATATCTATATTCCTAAGGGCGATGTGAGTATTACTGCATTTGTGAACTGTGGGGTAAACGCGCGCTGCGAATCTGCATTTCAAGATTTTACCTTTGAAGTAGTCGATTCATTTTTACATATTATACCAATTACATTAAATAAGTGATCAGATATTACGACAGATAAATGGCTTAGAAACAAGGTAAATATTTCGCTATGTAGTTATTCTACATGAGAAATATTTAACGCAGTTAATGAGTCATTTAGCTCGCTAGAATGATCAATGTATTAATAAAATTGGTATTAGGTAATTTAGTGCCTAATAACCCCGTTGAGATACTCTAGTTATGCTAGGGGTAAAGCAAAATTTTGTTTACAAATAAAGAGTCGCTATGAGTGTTGCAATCTTTCCCACTATTGTTTTTTCTGCCAAGTTAGGTGTTGCTGGGTTGGCAATTGCCCAAAGCGTTTTTGGTCACAAAGACGTGCAGAAGTATCGTTACTTTTTAGTGGCTGTGCTGGTGTTATTTGCAATACATGCCCTTGGTGATTTAATGATAGTCTCTGGAGGCTATCGTTATGTGCCTAACCTTGTGGGATTGCAATTACCCTGAGGGATCCCCATAAATAATCATTTAAATTCAAACACATCACTAACATCCAAATTTTGCCAATTCAAGTCAGTGATGGTTTTCTTAAAATGCCGGAGCCCCGCCATATAGTCTTGC
>NZ_JAAUWV010000082.1 GCF_014694405.1 Pseudoalteromonas sp. S16_S37 | reverse complement strand
ACATTATATTTAACAAATGACTCATGATTAGCTGTATAAAAGCATATTAAAAAGTAAACTATTGTATTTATTGAAATAAGTTATAGGATTGTTGCCTTTCATAAAGAATAGTTCTTAAGGGAGCCTGCTTTTTACATGCAGATAAGGAAATTAAATACACTTAGGGCACTTGCTGCGCTTACCGTTTTTTTTACTCATTTTAGTGATATAACTAATTGGCTCGGTGGTGCTTTAGGTGGTGGCTCTGGGGCTTATGGGGTTATGCTGTTTTTTTTACTGAGCGGCTTTTTAATGGCACACTTGTATTTAGACAAGCCGTGTAATAAACAAAACATAACAGACTATTTTTTGGCGAGGGTAGGCCGAGTTATTCCTCTTTACTTAGCTATTGTGTTTGCCTCTTATTTTTTTACTCAAGCCGACAAAAACGTGCTTTATAACATCGCTGATTTTAATACGCTTATTGGCCATTTGTTATTCATATATGGTGAGAGCGTGCTTTGGTCTATCCCCCCAGAGGTTCACTTTTACCTGATCTTTGCTTTGCTATGGTCAGTTTCACAATATAGAAAAGGCTATATTTATGTAGTGACAATTGCCGTTATGCTACTGCTATTTTTCACTAATTTCCCGAAGATATTCGGTGACTTCTATGGTATTCCATACAATCTATTTAGCATTTTAAGAACCTTGCCGTTTTTCTTTATTGGGGTAATTTTTGGTCTGCACTATAAGCGCGCTGAAATACCTATTTATTTGCGTAGCCATTGGTTTATTTTAGCGTTGTGTTTAATTCCATTGATGTATCCTGAATTTTCGCCTATCACATCGGACGCTAAAAATAGGATGTGGTTAAGTTATGAAGTGTTATTTGTAATGGCTACCGTGTTTTTTTGTATTGTGTTCTTAGTGCCTGATAACAATATTTTGCTGGCAAATAGATTTGGAGATTTTATCGGCAAGATATCTTACTCGTTGTATTTATTACATATGCCGATCATTGAAATGGTCAACACTTTGGCCCTAACGGTTGAACAAAAGCTAATAGTGTCACTACTGTTGAGTATTTTTGTCGCCTATCTATCTTTCCGACTTTTTGAAAAGCCAATTGCAAAAGTGATTAGAAAACGCGCCAGTGGTAAAGTCGCAATGCATAGGGCTAACTCTGCAAGTTAGCGCGCTGATTATCTGCCATAGTCTTGAGAGACATATCTTGGCTATGGCTTAACGCTTAGTCTGTTTTTTGCATTGGTATTATAGTTGACTTAATTAACTCGCCACAACTCAACATGGGTATTTTACTTAAGACAAATAATTGAAAAATAAAATTATATTAATATAAATGACATTTTATTATGAGTATCTTTGTTAATAGGAATAAATGTTTCTTGTTAAATAATTATAAATAAATTGACAATGCAAACTGGGTGAATGTATTTTGCACTCCTAATGGGTACAACTGTTAAACAATAACAATAAAATTAGGATGCCAAGATGAAGAAAAAAGCACTATTAGCTGCTGTAGTATCACTTGCGTGTAGTGGTGCACATGCCACTAGCTCAAACATCACAATTAAACCTCTATTAGAAAATAATGGCGGTAAAGCTGAAATTGAACGCAATCAAATATTAAAAACCAAGTGGAATGTGGCACGTGGTAAGGCCAGTGGTTCTGGTTTTGACAACTCAAAACCTTTCAAAGCAACAGGTAGAGCGTGGCAAGGTGCAGTGACGACTGACCGTGTGCTGGCAATTTTGATAGATTTCCCAGACTACCCTGTAAACGCTGTTACCCCAGATCTAACTAAAAACTACTACTCAGATTATTCGGTTGAACATTATCGTGACATGTTGTTTTCTAGCACAGGTTACGCAGGACCGAGCGGTCAAAATTTGATGAGTATGAAACAGTACTATCTAGATCAAAGTGGTGGTTCATATCAAGTTGAAGGTAAGGTGTTCGGTTGGTATACCGCAGCAAACAACGCTGCTTACTATGGTGCTCCAGGCCAAGCAGGGCAAGTTGATAGCAACGCTCAGGCACTTGTTATGGAGGCAATAAATCAGCTTGCGAATGACCCAACTGTAGATTTGAGCTATTTCGACCAAGAAGACCGTTACGATTATGATGGTGATGGTGACTTAAGAGAGCCTGATGGCATTTTAGATCATGTGATGATTTATCACTCATCAATTGATCAAGCTGCAGGAGGTGGGGCTTTGGGTACAGATGCTATTTGGTCGCACCGTTCTGCGGTTGGTTTTCAACCAGTTGGCACCACGGGATATAGAATTCACGATTATACATTGCAGCCAGTTGATGGTGCGGCAGGTGTATCGGCACATGAGTATGGTCATGATTTAGGTTTGCCTGATGAGTACGATGTTAACTACACCGAGGATGGACTGGGAGACATTGATAAAGCGCCAGGCTCATTAGTTGGCTTCTGGTCAGTGATGTCATCAGGGTCATACGGTGGAGATATCAGAGGAACGGCACCGACAGGAATGAGTCCTTTTGCTAAGCAGTATTTGCAATCTTCTATGGGTGGAAATTGGTTCGTTGGCACTGATATCCATGAGAATGAACTTACCTCAGCAGGCAGTGTTTATAAATTAGATGCTGCATCGGTACGTGGTAATAACAATGACTATATTCGCATTGACTTGAAAGATAAGACCGTTAAAGAGCTTTTACCAAGTGATAATAAAGGTTTTATCAGCTCACCTGTTACAGGCTCTGATTTAGCCATTAAAACGCTTGATTTCGAAGTTGACTTAAGTGCGAAGTCTGAAGCTGTTTTAACATTTGTTACTGACTATAAAACGGATAAAAATAACTCTTTAATTCAAGTGCGTGTAACGGATGCCAATGGAGACCTGCATGTCGTAAATGGTAATTTTACCGATATGTTAAGTCGCTTTTCTCAGTATATAGGTCCTGGGTTTGCGGGGCGCTCTAACGGTCCTCGTGATGCAGAGTTTGATTTAACTTACTTCGCGGGCCAAAAAGTTACGGTTTCTTTGCAATATTGGACGTTTAACACCGGGCATATAGGCGTTATCTTTGATGACATCAAAGTAATGGCTGAGTCAGAGGTTTTGGTTGACTATGATGCTGACAACAAAAACAACTCAGGTCTTGCTATAAATGGTTTTGAAGCGTCAACAGGTGAATTTGACTACCCTCATTATTATCTGGTTGAGTGGCGTCAGCACTTTGGTGTTGATGAAGCTTTAAAAAATGCTGCGCGTGGTGCAAGTTATTCTCCAGGTATGCTTGTTTGGTATGTTGATACTTCATACCGCCCACAATTGAGTGGGGGCACAAGCTCTGTTCAACAAGGCGATAACCATGTTGCAGATCACCCTGGTGAAGGTTGGTTGGGGCTAGTTGATGCTGACAGAAATCCTATTTTGTATAGCACAGGTGAAATGGCCGGCTCAGTAATGCAGATCCGAGATGCTGCGTTTAGCTTAGACGTTCAAGAACCTTTTGATTGGAAAAGCATTATAAGTGGCGTTACGTTGTCAGACCCGTTTATCAATAATAATCCTCGTTTCATCGACTGGGACGATTACTCTAACTATCTTCGCCCCGCGACAGGTCGCAATATTCCGAAAAAAGGCATCATTATTGATGTATTGGAGCAAAGCGAGGATAAGTCAGTAGCATCAATTAGAATTTCAAAAGTTTGGTAATAAACAACAAGGCGGCACGGTTGTGATCGTGTCGCCTTTGGTAAGTTAATCATCGTTATTTCGCTCATCTGGCAGATCGCTGCGGTATTGCACAAACTCAACTTCAAACCCATCAGGGTCAATAAAGTAAGCATTTCTTCTGTGCGGGTTAGCGTCACTTCCCTTATCTACAGGGTAGCCTGCAGCGACAAGTCGAGTGATCAGCGCATCTAGGTTATTCACTTCAAAAGCAAAATGCCCTAACCCAATTTGATGCCCCTCAAGCTTTCGATTGCTACCCTCTCCGTGGTCGCTAAAGGCGATATAATTATAGTCATCTCCAAGATGTAACCAATGCCTTGCTTTTCCATACCATTCGCCGTGTCCCTCGCTGCGTATATGCCAATGAGGAAACGCAGCTTGATAGAAATGAAGGGCTTTTTCTAAGTTTGATACCACCAAGTTCACATGTTCTAAGCGCATGGTTTTCTCCTATTTATTTTTCATCGTATCCGTTAATAACTCAAAAATTTTTTCAATAAGGTTTTGATTAATAATATTTAAATGGTTATTCATTAAGCACCTCCCGTTGATATGCGTTAACTTTAAAACCTCAAGTTAACTTAAGGTAAAGGTGTTTTTTAAATTTTTTTGCCAAAGACAGATATGGAGTAAGTTGATGTATTTTGATTGGCACGTTTAAGATATAGTCATGCAATTCAATGCGTGATCTGCAAAACTCTCAATTTAAAAAGGTATAAAAGTGGGCTATAAACATTTTCTTTTGACTGTCGCAGCGGGATTTTTCATACACCAAAGTGCTGTTGCACAAGACGCGTCAGTATCGTTTGAAGTCATCTCAAAAAGTACCAAAAGCTGGGACGGTGCTGTACTGCCAAGCTATCCTGATGGGCAACCTGAGATAACAATTTTAAAAGTTACCATTCCTGCTGGCGCAACGGTTGTAAAGCATAAGCACCCGATGATTAATGCCGGTGTGATGTTATCGGGCGAACTAAGCGTGCGTTCAGAAGACGGTAAAGTACTCAAATTATCTGCAGGAGAGCCAATTATTGAGTTGGTTGGAAAATGGCATGAAGGAAAAAACGAAGGTGACACACCTGTAGAGATCTTGGTCTTTTATGCTGGAATAGAGGGGCAGCCTTTGAGTATCAAGCACACCGATTAGTGTGCTTGGATGTGCGCAACCACAACCGGCAGGCCATTATTATCAAAGAACTCGCTCGGCTTGTTTTTGCCCTGTAGTTTCCAAAGTGCAAGCTTTTGCAACGTGGCGAGCAACAGCTTGGTATGCCCTTGAGGGCCTAGTAGTTGCTCAGGTATTTTACCCGTTGCTTCTTTGATATGGACTGAGCCTTTCATTTTTCCTGCTTTTTCAACCAGTTTATCATCGTCGATAAAGCTATGAATGATGCCGATAAATGGCCACCCAGCGTTGAGAGTATTGCCAATAGGGGTGTTACAGCACTTTGCATACCAGCGATAGAGTCCCTTTTCAGTAAGCCTTAAGCAGGCTAGGTGCTCTTTCCCTTCGGTGAATTTAAAGTGTGCAATAGGCACCTGTACTATGGTTGTTCCAGCATATTGATTGAGTACTTCCTCTTTGCGATTAAGCGCAGCAGCAAACTTTTGGCAGTCGCTGCAATAGCAGGTGAGATGATTGGCTTGCTTAGGTGAAATTGGCTCAACCTGCGCTCTAGTTTTTTTGCATTGGCAACTCAGAGATAATGTAGATGATATAACTTGATCCATACCTTAATCCTTTAATTTATATGCTAAAGTAAAGCTCGGTTAATATTATCAAATTAATCCCCCTATTTCACAAAGTAAAGCCTTTGCGTCAATGTGACTCTACTTCGTCATTCTGAACTAGTTTCAGAATCTCGCATCTTAAGTGAGCGGTAACTTAGTTAGCCCTTATGCTTTTTGACTATGAAGATGTTGTGTAAATTGATTAAGCGTATTTGTGGTTAACGCAAAACCATTGTTACAAGGCACATGAAGTAAACCGCTATTGTTAATACCAAAGTAGCCAAATAGTTTGTCAAAAAAGCCTGAAAATATCTCACAAACCTGCTCGTGGGCAGAGGTTGTTAATACATATCCTTGCTTGCCTTTTAAGCCTTTACCGATAGGTTTGATGGTTGGGTTTTCTGTCAACTCGGTCATACGATCAATCAAGCGTTTCATATTTGAACTCACACTATGCCAATAAATAGGTGAGGCAAAAACGATATTGTCGGCCCAGTTTAAAGCATCGGATATAAGATAAAAATCATCATTGGCATATTGATTAGAATAGCAATAGTCGGAAAACTCTAGCTCGTCGATTGGTAATAACTTAACGTGCTCGCTGTGCAACTGAGCTATAACTTGATTCACGAGTTTAGATGTATTGCCGTTTTTGTTGGCGCTTGAAAATAAAATAACCGTTTTACGCATTAGATATTCCTTTTGGAAGCTGTTTTAATTTTTGTCTAGCGTAAAAGCTCAACCTAACTTTAGGTAAAGGCTTTTTTATAATTATTTAGCTAAAAAAAGCATTCACCCCATAACATCGATGTGCTTTACTAGCTGTGTATCTACAGGAAAATTAAAGGAAAGTACTGCATCATGCTAAGAATTACTCTTGAGCAGTGGCGAATGTTTCGTATGGTGGCCGAACATGGTGGCTTTAACCAAGCCGCTGAGCAGATACATAAAAGCCAATCGAGTATTCATACCGCAGTGAGCAAAATAGAACATTCACTGGGTGTTAAAGTATTTTATGTAGAAGGTCGAAAAACGCGATTAACCGAAGCGGGGCAAATGTTGCTCCGTCGTGCTAATTACCTATTAGATGAAGCGCAAAAAGTTGAATCTGTTGGGCACACGCTGGCTAAGGGAGTCGAAACATCGCTGCGCATTGCGGTGGATGAAGTTTTTGCAAAACAAACGCTTTATCAAGCACTCGATAGCACATCTGAAAAATACCCACTGCTTAGGATTGAACTATTTGAGTCGATTTTAAGTGGCGCACATGAGTTGGTTGAGAACAATCAAGCCGATATTGCTATTTCTCCAATGAGTTTAGCAAGTGGATTTAGCGAGCAACTGTGTAACGTTGAATTTGTGGCTGTATCTAGTCCTGCTCACCCTTTGCAGCAATATAACAGGCCGTTGACGTTTGAAGATCTTAAGTCATTCCGCCAGATAGTGATTAGAGATTCTGCGCATAATAAACGCTCAGACTCAGGGTGGCTGGAGGCAAATCAGAGATGGACGGTAAGCCATCTGCGAACTTCAATCGATATGATCTGTGAGGGGCTGGGATTTGCTTGGCTGCCAGCAAGCGCGATTTCTGATCAATTAGAAAATGGCCAGCTAAAACAGTTACCGCTCACTCACAATGCGACGCGTTCAAGTGCGTTGTATTTAGTGTTTCAAGACAGTGATCGTCTCGGGGTTGCTGCAAAAGCGTTTATTGAACAATTAAGATATTTATGCAGTTCACCCAACAATTAACTAAGCGGTGATCTAACTAAAACTCTGCCGTTGAGCGCAAATAAAAAACAGGTAGTGGCCAATATGGTATTAACACTATCTGTCGAAGAGGAGATAAAAATGAAAACAATAAAGGCAGGATGGCTGCTTTGCAGTATGTCGCTAGTAAATTTTGCAGCACTTGCAAAAGTGGATGGGGTGATTTATGCCGGAAAGGTATTAGTTAAGCCAGAAGCTACAGCACTGAGCAAACAAACATTGGTACTTGAAGAGGGTAAGGTATCAGCTATCCATGATGGCTATGTACTACCTGAAAAGCTAGGCCTTAAAGATGTGAAACTTTACGATCTTAAAGACTACTATGTTATGCCTGGCATGATAGATATGCATGTGCATTTAACTTTTGAGCGCGACAAAAATGTAAACCCTCATACTTGGTTAACGCAGGATGACGCGGATTATGCGCTAAAATCGATCCCTTATTTACAAAAAACACTGGATGCGGGCTTTACCAGTGTTAGAGATTTAGGAGCTAAATACCAAGTTATATTTCCACTTAAACGCGCTGTAGAAAAGCAACTCATCGTGGGTCCAAGAATATTTGCATCGGGTAACGCGGTATCTGCAACGGGTGGTCATGGTGACATGCATGGATATCGCCACGACCTAACGGAGGCCATAAGTACCAGTCTTGGTATTTGCGATGGTGCTGATGATTGTCAACGCGCGGTACGAGAAGTCATTAAGTATGGGGCAGACGTAATCAAAATTACTGCCACAGGAGGCGTTCTAAGCAATACTGCCGCAGGTTTGAATCAACAACTGACCGATGCTGAACTTAACGCAATTGTAAATACTGCCCATAATCTTGGTCGTAAAGTGGCTGCACATGCACATGGTACACAAGGCGTAAATGCGGCGATCCGCGCCGGTGTAGACTCAATAGAGCATGGTTCCTATTTAGATGACGAGTCAATTAGGTTATTTAAAAAACACGGCACCTATTTAGTACCCACCTTACTTGCAGGTCATACTGTATCAGAGGAAGTGCTAAGTAATCCTGATATGCCAAAAGCGATTGCTGACAAAGTACGTGAAGTTGCACCTGTAGTCGAGCAAGCATTTCGTAATGCGCTGAAAAACAAAGTTAATATTGCATTTGGCACAGACTCAGGCGTATCTCGTCACGGCGATAACGCCAAAGAAGCGCAGCTGATGGTGGAATATGGCATGACACCAAAACAAGTGCTGGTGAGTGCAACTCGCTCTGCGGCAAAGTTACTTGGTCAAGAAAATAATCTAGGTTCTTTAGAAGTAGGTAAATATGCCGATATTATTGCCCTTAAAGCTAACCCTGAAGACGATATTTCTGCGCTGAGCGAAGTAAGCTTTGTTATGAAAAATGGCGTTGTTTATAAAAACCAACTTTAAGAGAACAGTAGCATGATAGATTTTCGTTCAGATACGGTAACTCAGCCTTGCCAACAAATGCGCCTACTGATGAGTAATGCTGAAGTTGGCGATGATGTGTATGGCGATGATCCCAGTGTTAATGAGTTGGAACAATGGGCAGCGACGCGCCACGGATTTGAAGCTAGCTTATTTGTAAGCTCTGGCACGCAAGCAAATTTATTGGCCATACTCAGTCATTGTGAACGTGGGGATGAGTATTTGTGCGGGCAAAATGCCCATAACTATCGATATGAGGCGGGCGGGGCCGCAGTGCTTGGCTCGGTGCAACCTCAACCAATCGAAAATGAACCTGACGGCAGCCTGTGCTTAACCAAACTTGAAAAAGCAATTAAGCCAGATGATAGCCACTTTGCCAGAACTCGCTTATTGAGTTTAGAAAACACCATAGGTGGCAAGGTGTTAAGTTTGCAGTATCTTGCACAAGCGCGAGCGTTCACCAATAAGCATCAACTCATGTTGCATTTAGATGGTGCGCGAGTGTACAACGCGGCAGTTGCATTAAACGTTGATATCAAAGAGATTAGCCAGCATTTTGATTCAATGACAATTTGCCTATCGAAAGGGCTTGGGGCACCGGTGGGGTCACTATTACTAGGTAATCGTGAATTTATCCAAAAAGCGCGACGCCTCAGAAAAATGCTCGGCGGTGGTATGCGACAAGCAGGGATATTAGCTGCGGCAGGGCTTTATGCATTAACGCATAATGTGAGTCGTTTAGTTGACGATCACGACAATGCGCAATATTTAGCGCATCAGTTGAATACGCTCAAAGGGTTTAGCACAGAGTCATACCAAGTACATACCAATATCGTATTTGTGGATATTGATGAGAGTATTGATATTCAGCGAATGAGTGAAAAACTAAAAGCGCAGAATATAGTGATCACACCAGGCTACCAAGGCATGCGCTTTGTAACACACAAGGATATCACCCGTGATGATATAGATAAGTTGCTTGCTGCATTGCGAACTGAGTTGCTTTAGGTCGTTTATTGGAAAAGCTTTTACTGATTAAGGCAGACTAGCTGCCGTAAAAAGGACAATTTATGAAACTAATCTCCGTTGCCGTTTTATTTTCCTCTGCTCTTATTTCAATGGCACCGGAAAGCTGGGCGAAGCCAGAGACTGACTATTTAAGTGCGCAAGAATCTGATCCCAAAATGCTTGGATGGATGGTGGGCAGCCCACCGGCTCCTGAAAAGTTAATCACTCAGCCCCAGTCAAATTATTTTAGTTTTCCAAAGCTACGCTGGACTGTTTGCCATATACGGGAGTTTTTGCCAACCAAAAACGTAAGCCGTGGCTTAGGTGTACCTACACCATTAATGTATGCGCTAGATAACAACATCGATGCTGTGACGTTCAAGCCCCTAGATCAACAGCAGAGCATGACTTGGTTAGAGTCATTAGATGCTAATTATACTGACGGTATTTTGGTACTGCATAAAGGCAAAGTTGTATATGAAAAGTATGCAGGGTGCCTTGATGAGCAGCGTAAACATGCGGCAATGTCGATGACTAAGTCGCTAACCGGGTTGCTCGCTGAGATTTTAATAGCCCAGGGCAAATTAAATGAACATGCGCAAGTTGACAGCATAGTGCCAGAGCTAAAAGGAAGTGCATTTGGCAGTGCAACGGTTAGACAAGTGATGGATATGACGACGGCGCTCGATTATAGCGAAAATTATGCCGATCCAAATGCTGATATTTGGATTTACTCTAAGGCGGCAAATCCATTACCTAAACCTAAAGAATATCAAGGCCCTGAGGGGTATTTTGAATATTTGCAAAGTGTTGTTCAAAAAGGTGAGCATGGTGAGGCATTTGCGTACAAAACCGTTAATACTGATGCTCTAGGTTGGATAGTGTCACGTACAGCGTGAAAAGATGTCAGTACCTTAATGTCAGAGTTACTTTGGCAAAAAATCGGTGCTGAACAAGATGCATACATGACTATAGACAGTAAAGGAACCCCTTTTGCTGGCGGTGGTCTGAGTGCTAGCTTGCGTGATCTTGGCCGTATTGGGCAATTAATGCTAAATGAAGGGGAATTTAATAATAGCCGGATCTTCCCTAAAAGCGTGGTGAAGAATATTAAGCAAGGTGGTGATAAGCAAGTTTTTAGTAAGGCTGGGTACAAGTCACTCAGTGGGGGGAGTTATCGCAGCATGTGGTGGATGTTACATAACGAGCATGAAGCTTTTGCTGCGAGAGGTGTACATGGGCAGACCATTTATATCGATCCGACGGCTAATATGGTGATAGTGCGGTTTGCATCTTACCCTACTGCAAAAAACGCGCAAATTGACCCAACTTCTTTACCTGCATATCAAGCTTTAGCTGAATACTTAATCAAGCAAAAGTAATCTTAATGGCAGGTTTAAATCATAGCCTGCCTTTATCTTAGTTTACTCATTGGTTGGTTTTTTTTTGTAACGTGAGTTGTAATACACCCATTATCCCAACTATTGCACTGACCAGTAGTGTGAACAGTCTTCCTTGTGTAGAGGTAACCCAGGTATTTGCGCAAATTAAAGTAATAGATAACAGTACCCATATAAAGTCACCAAACGAGAAATAATAGATGAGCAATTTGGGTGGTGATTGTCTCAATGATGCCCAAATTAGGTGTAAACCATTGATCATTAACACGCCTGCTAAAATCCATATTACATACTCAGGAGCACGGTGCTCCGCACTTAGAAATAGCGAAACATGCTGGGGAATTAAGGCAAATATAGTGGCAAATAGCAAACAGCTAGCCGCGTTTGCCCGCAAAACAGCCTTTAATGTGATCATACGTGCATCCTTATGTATACTAGGTTGACATAAGAATAGCGAGTGGAGTTATCTATGTCAACAAGGTTGACAAGTGGAGGAGTGACTATGGTTGATAGTCAGGCCCTGCAATTGGTGTCAAAAGCGGCTAAAGTGCATAACAGTATTTCAAAATATCTTTCTGGTTATCTTCAAAATAAAGGGTTTATTGGTGCCACCCCCTCAGCCTTGAACTTTTTAAGTGCGTTGGAGTGTGGGGAAAACTATGGCTCTCAAATAGCAAGAAGTTTAGATGTATCGCGTCAAATGGTTGCAAAATCAGTCAAAGAAATGTGTAGCTTAGGGTACTTAGAGCAAAAAACAGGGCATGGAAAACAGAAAGTTATCGTGTTTACTGAGCTTGGAGAGCAACTTATGGCTGAAGCAAGGCTGTGCTTATCTGGCCTAGATAAGTTGTTTTGTGAACAAATGGAGCAGCACGCCGTTGACTCGACCATTGCTAACTTAGAGCAGCTCCAATTATCAATTGAGTTGTTGGCTGGTTCAAAGCATTGAGCTTGAGGTGGGTTACCTCAAGCTGGTTTGTATTAATGATTCGGTATAAGCGATAACGCGTCTGCGTCTCGAGGTACATCAATAAACATAGGTTCAGTTAGTTTAAGTTGGCTTATAGTTTCAAAGTCAATCTTATAGGGGATTGGCGAGTCGTATTTACGGATTTGGAATTCACCATGACTTAAGTCTTTCACCACAACCCATTGTGTATAATCACTGCCGTCGCTTGAGTGGGCATCACCATATCGGGTCACACCTTTTGGTAAGTCAACGGAGTTAATTAAATGATAAGCAAGAGTTTTGGCATCCGCAGCGTTTTTGATTTCATATCCAGCTTGGGCATCTGTTGCAAACTGCTTTAAAACCGCTGTTTTTACAAAGCGAGAAGCAGGGATAGGATCACCTGGTAATCCTGCCAATCCATATCCCTCACCTTGTGGTGCTTTGATTGAACACGGCACTTGAGCTGGGTTGTATGGGCTAAACTTATGCTCTCGTAGCATAGTGTTTAAATTAGCTAGCTGCTCAGGATAGGTTGGGGCATTAGTCAAAATGCCAAGCTCATTATCGTAAACGCTGGGTTCTCCATCGCTTGAAGAAAACTCTATAACAATGCTTTTTCCTGATTTATCTGTAATAGGAAAGTGTAAAGGAAGAGGAAGGTTTTCGACTTCAAAAAAGCGATAATCATTTGAGTTAACAGCCCGCTTTACTTCTTCTACAGATGAAAAATTGCCCAGTACCCAGTTGGTAAATAGGTAGACGGGAATATCACTTTCTAGAAATTTTTGTGTTGTTAGATACTCAGAGCCAGGTAACCATAGTGAGCCACAGGTGAGCCCTTCTTCGTTCAAACCATCGGTTAAACAATTGGCAAGTAGCCGTAGAACAGGATCATTGTTTTCTTCTTTATCGTCATCATTTGTGACATGGATGTTTACCCCCACTATGCAATATTTGTGGTCTGCCTTTGCTGTGCCATATGAATAAAGCAGCTCACCTTTAGGTAAGATAGTAACTTGGCCATCAGCGACAGATTGATTACCAAATTCCATTGTTCTGCCAACAATGACCGCATCGGGTATAGCTAAAGAATTTTGTTCGTTAGTGTTTGTTTCGGTAGTGATTACAAAGTTGGTACACATAATATTTTCCTTTTTGAATAGGAAAAGTATATGAGTGTGACCAACTTTGTTCTATTACATGCAATTATATAGTCGATTCTGAAAATCTCGGTTTTTCAAAAAACTGAGGTTGTTCAATTTGGATTGCCATCTTTAGAGTCGGTTAACCATCTAACGTTTTTGTTGTTTGATTTTCACGTGCCAATGGC
>NZ_JAAUWV010000081.1 GCF_014694405.1 Pseudoalteromonas sp. S16_S37 | reverse complement strand
TGTTGAGTAGTAACAAGCCTAACTGCACGTTCACGAAATTCTGGTGTATAGCGATTTGATTTTTTCATAGTTCCAGTTTCTCAAGTTATTGAGTCTCTGGCAAACTCGGGGCGATTCATTGCGTTTAGTGTCTCATTTGTACTGTCTCTCGTTTTGTCTCTATACCTCACTGAATAGGTAGCTTGATTGCGCGCCTGCATGAACGCTATACAGGCGCGGAAAAAAGCTCAGTTTACTTAGTTGTTGCCCAAACTAGAATTCACTTAATACCTTGGCTCTAATAGTGGTTCTAAACCTATCTACCATGTCGTACTTCTGAGGTTCGTCACGTCGATTAAATACATGATTATAAAAAATACTGATGCTGACATCTTCCTTAGGGTAATAATAACTGCGGGTTATGTAACCGTTATTATACCCCCCATGAAAATATGCCATTTTACCTTTGATATTGCCCTCTTCGCTGTCTTCGGTAAAAACAACCAAACCAGCTCCATATTGCCTGCGAGCATCCAATATATTGAGATCAGCAAGCATCTGCTCTTTGATCGTTTCATTAAACGGCTGGTGTGTTTTGCCAAACGCGCGATAAAACTTCGCAAGATCTTTGGTGGTGCTTACCATACCACCATCTGCTGCCCGATAGCCTAGTTTTACATGGCGATAACTTTTGAGCTTTCCATCTTCTAACTCGTAGCCATCTACTAGCGTGCCTTTTATTTCTTCTCTTTGATAGTAATACGTATTTTCTAGTCCTAGCGGTTCTAATATCCGCTGACGTATTGCTATCGCTAAGTCAAAACCTAACACATTATCAAGGATCAGACCCAGTAATAGGTAATTAGTATTTGAATACTCAAACCCCTTGCCGGGTTCGAATCTAGCGCTCTTTCCATAGGCATAACTCAGCATTTCAGTTACTTGCCAGTCATGGTCTGGTTCAGCTTTAATTTTGTGCCAAAACTCAGGGGTTGATAGGTAATCGTATAAGCCACTGGTGTGCTTTAAAAGGTGCCGAATTGTTATCGTGTCCATGTTAGGAAGCTGACTAGAAATTTCATTACTCAGGTATTGCTCTATAGGCTCATCCAAGTTTATGCGGCCCTCTTGCGCCAACATAAGCGTAAGCGTTGCAACAAAGCTTTTGGTGTTACTGGCTATTCTAAATAAATGATCGGGTTGCAACGGAGTTTTGTTCTCAATGTTTGCCAGTCCACTGGTATAAAAGCGTTCATACGTTGGGGTTTCGATGTATACAGACACCCCTGTTAACCCGCCTTTGACCACCTTATCGAGCAAACTTTGGTAGTCTTCATTGGTATCAAAGCTAATGTTAGTTGTTGAGGGTGTTGCTACTGCTGGTTTGTCTTGCTTTTTGGTATTTTTGCTACCACCGCAGGCACTTAAAAGTATCATTGCGGCAACTAATAAGATGTGAATAGTCTTCATAGTGTGTTCCTGTTTTACGTTTTTTATACGTATAACATGGGAACACGCTAACACTGTCCAACTTGATAATATAAGACACTAGCCGCCTCATCCACACACATGTGCATGGTGAAAACAAACCTACAACCGATTGAATATTAAGCTTACTTTACATTTTATAAAACAATAGCAGCAACTGTAGTTTCTAAAGCGTAAAAACAAATTACAATACACGCATCGAACGAGCGCTAGCTAATAAAATTAGGCTTTATAAGTCTGGCAACTATGATCAAGCAAAATAAAAATATTGTATGTCTCCAGCTCCCGACGCGGTTGCCACCAAAAGCGAAGGATTTAACATTTGGGTACCAAAAACCGGATTAGGTGAAACGGATAACACCGGGGCAGATTTATTGGGTGGTCGCAACCCAGCAACGCTTATTTCAAGAGAGTTACTATATCGCTCATGTGAGTTGTCTTTAAACCAGCACTTATCAAAAGAAGAAGCGCTGGCAATTTATCGCGAAACACTCAGTACCATTACAAAAATATCTACTGCGGGGTTAGGTGTGGGTACAAGTGGCTCCCAAGCTAATACGGCAATTACGACTATTCCTAGTGCCACAGAGGAAAGCACACCGAAAACCAGCTCAGATAATAGTAAAGACACAACAAGTTCAGACAACTCAACATCGTTCTAACGAAGAGCTTTACTGTTGTGACTAAAGCAAGAACCTAGCTTCATCGTTACCAATGACAATTAGCCAAGTTTGAATGTTTAATGCCTGTGGCATATTCAAACTTGGTAAGTCAGTACTCCTCTGGTTTTAGTTTTTATTCCCTAAAGCGCACCTTGCAGCAACCTTATAAATCACATCTGCCGTGTGAGACTTCATGGGATTAGGCTATTTGATGCGCCGCTAATAAACTTAACAACACTTTTTAAAAAAGCTTTAGGACGGCCCCTTGTTTGCCAGCCAATACATGACGTTTAGTAAAAAACGCTCGTTTTGCTCGGCTCCAGGGGATACCAGCCCAGATGTTTGCCCAGTAGGCGTATAAACTTGAGAGGTAAACATACTCGCTTCAGCAAAGACAGCAATTCGGCCTTTACCTACTTCTAGCACAGCACCTTGCGACCAACCTTCAATCGCGATCCGAGATGTTTGTTCATCTACCGCAAATGGCCTCTGCGGTATTACCGCCTTCGCCCCTTTAGGTAACTGCATAATGTTGATGGCAGCTTCAGGGGCTTTAAAAGCGTCTCCTCCTAGGCTTTTCACTTGAGTGATTTGGCCTGTTCGAGAGGTACTGTCTAATATCGTGTGGTGATTAAGGGTGTTATTTTGTGTGCTAAAGGTGACTTCTTGCACATGCCCATTGGCAAACTCAAAACCAAATGCACTTGCAAGTTGCTCTGCAGCTTTGGGAAATGGGATATGATCAGCAATTAAAAGTAATGCGCCACCTTGGTTTACCCATTCTTTAACTGCCTGTACTTCATTCGATGTAAAAGCACTTAGAAATGGCCCGTCCCAGTTTCGACTATTGCTCTTATGCAGCGCGTTGGCAATAACTAAAACATCAGCCTTAGCTAAGCTTGCTCGGCTAAAGCTTTTTTTATTTGCTTTAACGTTATAGCCATCACTTTGCAGCACTTTTGCAAAGGGCTTATAGCGCGTATTTATGGTGTGAAAGTTGTAGTGAGCTTCGTCAACTAACACCACAGGCGCTTGTGATTTATCAAAACGCGCATAGCTATTTTGCGGTTTGAAGTTTGGATCTGCTTGTTGTGGTAAGCTATCGCCAGCGCAGCCGCTAAGGCCAATGAGCAATAAGCTAGGCAACATAAACCGAAATAACATCGCCGAATCTTCCTTAAATCCATCATGTATTGGGTTAACATACCAAACCTAGGTACTTAATACACTTAACCGAACACATTCTTACAAAATGTTTTTATTATTTGCCGCAGATTGACGGGAATAATAACAAACAACGCTACCCCCTTATCAAAATCTGGATTTATATGGCAATAGTATTGGATCTCTTGTTTGGTACTTGCCCTAAGCGCTGCTAAATCCTGCTCGCTATAGTTAGTGGAGCGTGAAACGTTGACCAAACATCTCAATGAATTGGCCATACTCACCAAACCAGTAGCGTTAAATCGCTCAAAAAGGTCACTTGGTAATTCACATCCCTTATGCGGCCAAATAATGCCTGTTTTTTTAGCAATGGCTCGATACATGGCAGGACTGAGCATGGTGTCGGCATAATAGTGTTTTCGCCATGGTGATTTAAGCCACGATTTAATACTTTCTCGTAAAGAAAAACTAAAAGTATTACCGCCTTGACGATAATCAGGTAAAAACGCCGCTGAAGCGCGGATAACAACGGTATTCATTTGTTCACTGAAGGTCAGCAAACAATAGCCAACAAGTGTATTCTGATGATAGTAAAGCCGTAACTTTTTCTGATATGAATCTGCATTATCGAAGTATTTAGCAAGGTAATCCTGTGGATGAACATTGGCAAAGCTCGCTTGGATAATTTTGCTTATCTGCTGCCTTTGCGCCTCAGTTAACCACAGTTTTGTTTGTGTTAAGTCAATCGTGCTTAATTTCATAACGTATTAATTTTATTATATTATGACTTTAATGTAGCAGTATCAAAGCCTTTAAGCACACAAATATCACTGACTTTGAGGTAGCATGATAGTAAATACACAGCCGTTGTTTGGTACACTCTCACACTCTATTTTACCTTTCAGTTTTTGTGTCACAATATTATAAACAATGTGCATACCTAGCCCAGTGCCTGTGGCTCGGTGAGTAGTAAAAAATGGCTCAAATACTTTACTCAGGGTTTCGCTGTCCATCCCTTTTCCTGTATCCGCAAAAACCCATTTAACCCAATCACCACTGTGCTCAAGTGAAATAGTAATGCTACCTTCGAGTTTTCCGTCATCAAAGCCATGACGTACTGCATTTTCGATAAGGTTAGTTAATATTTGCGCCAAGGCTCCAGGGTAGGTAGTTAAGCGCACTTGCGTAGGAAAGTCAGTGTGCAAAGTTACTTTAGTGTGTTTCCATTTAGGTTGTAAACTGGTCAGTACATCGGTCAAATACTCAGATAAGTTGATATTGCTAAGCGCTTCTTCAGACTGGTCAACAGCCACCTGTTTAAAGTTCTTAACCAGCTGAGCTGCGCGTTCTAGACTTGATTCTTGGAGTTTCAAACTTTCTTTCAGGCTGTTTATAAATGATGTAAGTTGAGGTTTTGTCAACTTAGCACTGTTGAGTAATTGTTCACATTCTTCCACTTGCCTCGTTGCGTGAGAACTTGCAGTGATGCTAATCCCTAAAGGAGTATTTATCTCATGTGCAACACCAGACACCAACCGACCCAATCCAGCCATTTTCTCTTGCTCAATCAGTTGCTGTTGTGTTTTTTTCAAGTAATCGTGCGTTTCTTTTAGTTCTTGATAAGTGTTCGCCCGTTTTTCAACCGAATCAGCATTTGCCAAAGCAATGGCCGTGTAATTAGCAATTGTTCTTAGCATTTGCACATCATTCTCTGAAAATGCATTTTTTTGAAAGCTTTGTACTGTCACACAGCCAAGTACGTCATTGCCAACACACAGTGGTAAGTAAATGATAGATTCGGTATTTGCTCCACTAACTGGTAACTTTACATCACCAACGCAACACTTAAGTTCATCAAAGCAGTTAACAAACAACGCCTTGTTGTTTTTCACGCACCATACAGCTGGCCGCATATTGTCATGCAATTCATATTCAAAGGCGCTCAGACGCTGGCCGTTCTCAATAGCAAGTTTGCACGCAATTACCTGCCTTTGCTTATCCAAAATGCCAACTACAAACACTTGCGCATTCATCAACTCATTTACATGCTTGTAAACTCTTTCAAGTACAGACTCTAAGTGCAAAGTCGACGTGATCTCTTGGCCAATCGTACTTAACATTGAGATATTCGCAGTTCTTGATTGAACCAAATTATCAAGCGCCGCTTTTTGCGCTTGCAGTCCTCTTACTCTCCAAAGATAAATACCGTATAAAACCGTCACCGCAAACATCAAAGCAACGAATTTAAACCACAGCGTCTCGTACCAAGCCGGTAGCTGGATGACTAACACACTTTTTTGCTCATCACTCCACATCCCATTGCGGTTTGAGCCTTGAATTTTTAGCCGATACTCACCGGCTCCCAAGCGCGTATAAGTTATTCTGCGTCGGCTAGAATCAGCAGTTATCCAATGCTCGTCAAAACCCTCAAGCATGTACATGTATTTATTATTCTGTGGGTAGGTGTAATCTAATGCCGCAAACTCAAACGAAAAACTTTTGGTGTTTGCAAGCAACGTGAGCACCTCTGGAACCGGTATTAGTTGGTTATTCACCGCTAACTCGCTTACAACAACGGGGGGAGCATAATCCCATGCCTGCCAAAGAGGCGGACGTACAACTGTAATTCCATTTGTGCCACCAAATAAAAGCGTGCCATCTCGCAGTTTTGTATATGAGCCAGTCCAAATAGTCCCCACCAGCCAGTCATCTCCCTGACCTAGGTCATACCAAGCTTTGCCACTTGGGCTTATCCAACCATATCCATTCCACAAGCGCCCAAGCTCATCTTCCAATAGCACATCACCAGCTCTGGGCCGTCGATTTGCTAGCTTATCAATTGATTCAAAAATGGCTCTCGTTCCATCAAAACTTACTAGTCTATCAAGTCCCAAAGAGGTGGCAACTAGCAAACGGTTTTGCTTATCAACCAGTAGGTTACTAATATAATTGCCGGATAAGGACTCGGTTGTACCAGCCGTTTTACTAATTTCTAGCACCCGTTGTTTTTGTAGCGAGATCACAAACAGTCCGTTACGTGTACCGACCCAAACGTTATTGTCAGTCATGTGCGCAATGCTCATCACTGACTTGCCTTCTAAAAGCTGGTAGCCATTAATATTACTCAAAGAGCGAAGAGTATTTGTCGTCAAATCCATTAATGCCACCCCTTCACTCGTGCCAACCCATAGAAGTTGGTCCGCAGTTTCAAGCAAAGACACAACGGCTATACTTGGTAAACCATCATCTTTTGAGTAATGGTAAAAACGCTGTTCCACTTTATCGTAGCGATACAATCCCTTGTTAGAAGTTCCGACCCAAACATTGCCATTATTACTTTCTTGCATGACTCTGATGAATCCATCACCAAGTGCTTTAGGGTTATTTGGTTGCGGTCTAAAGCCTCCTATAACTCCAACTTGCGGGTCGATAATATCAATACCAGTTTGTGAATTACCTACCCAAATATGGCCATTTTCTAATTCCAAAAAACTGCGGACATCTTCATGACTCAATGTATTTTCTTTCCTTATACTCTTTGAAAATCGGCGTATTGCAGCATTATGGGGGTTATAGCGATTGAGCCCAGCTCCCCACGTGCCCAACCAAACTATGCCTGACGTGTCGACCAAAATCGCACTTATGGCATCTAAGTTAATAGTGGTATCAATAAGGGGATCGTGATTGATATGCCTTACAATATCGCCTGTTTTGGCGTTGACGATAGTTACCCCAGCGCCAGGCGTACCCAACCACATCTCATTATTAACCTGTGCAATACTATTTACCCAGTGATAAGCTAGTGTTTGCTTGTCATTTGGAACGTGCCGAATCCTATCAACCTGCTTAGTAGCGGCTCTGATAATAGCCACACCATGATCGGTCGTGCCTACCCAAATATCATCATTATTCGCCTTAAATAGCCGATATGCATTGTGATCATTTAAATCAACAACAGCTTCACCGGTAAGTGAGCCCGAATCAAACGAGAGTGCCTCTGGCAAGGTAATGCGACATAACCCCGTTTTTCCACCTACCCACAAGGTCTTTGGTGTTGATAATAAAACAGAGCGCAACCGCAGAGATTTAAAAGGGACTTCACATCCAGAAATGTTGTTTAGTCGCGTAACAACATGTGTATTTACGTTGATATGATTTAAACCTTGGTCAGTTGCCACATAAACATTGCCCAGATTGTCGCCCGTTAACGCCCGTACAGTGTTATTTGAAAGGCTACGAATATCAGAGGCGCTATGTTTAAAGTGAGAAAAGGTATTCACAGCAGGGTCGAAAACTGAAACACCATCAGCGTAGGTACCTACCCAAATTTTGCCATCATCCGCAACCCATAATGCACCAACAAAATTTCCAGAAATAGCGTCAGCTTGATTAGCATCGTGCTCATAACGCACAAATCGGTAGCCATCGTAACGCACCAAACCAAATTGTGTCCCAATCCAGATAAACCCTTTTTTATCTTGAGCAAGCGAAGTAATAGCACCTTTTGGAATAACAGTGTCGTCACCAACCGTTTGAAAAATTAACTCTGATAGCTCAAATAGACTCGTAGGCTTTTGTTTTGCCGCATAAGCGATTTGAGTAAAAGTAAAACCTACAAATAGCAGAAAAATCCATAAAAAACGGCACTCATTTAAGTGTTTTGATATGTATAAGTGGGGCCTCAACTTCATGAAAAGCAACTTCAGAAAAATAAAGTGCATTCACTAAAACTAGAATAGCTTGGCTAGAAATACCAATGGATGACGTCTTTTGATTCGAGTTTTGCCCCTGCTAGCCCCCTAGCGGAAAAAAGACATCACCCCGCATAACTCGGCAAATTAGATTCGGCCTCGTTCCCTAAAAGAGGTTAATTGAAATGACGTCTATCAATCTCACTTGTTACTCACTCTCATGTACATACTTTGCAAAAGACCGCCAGTTTGACGGTCTTTTGAGTAATAACGCTTAGGCGCTTATATCATCAATTATTTGATATTACGGGCTTCAGTTGGGTTTTCACATGCAAACCAGCTGCCACACCCAAATTGGCCTCTACGACTATAGTAAATACCACCTGCAACTTGCGGTGTTAAGTCTTTTACCATTGTTTTTGAGTCTAGTGACAGGTTTTTCACTTTCTTTTTATTGAGCTTTATTTTCATTCTATAATCCTTTTAGTAGTTAGCCTGAACCAAAATCAGGTGAGCAAATACTAAGCTCAATTAGGGATTAAGTCACACCTAAGGACACTGGCAAAACTACCAGTTTACGAGCACTAACATATGATTGATGTGATTAGAATTTATATGTTAACTTACTAAAATATATAGATTTAGGTTTAGTATAATGCGCGATACCCTAATCCCAGAACAAGTCCAAAAAATCCTCATCGTTTGCATGGGTAATATCTGCCGCTCTCCTACCGGCGAAGCGGTACTAAAACATAAACTAGCCAAAGCTGGACTCAAACATATTGAAGTCTACTCGGCTGGCACCATTGCTTATCACCAAGGTAATCCGCCCGATAGACGTAGCATCGCTGCTGGTAGAAAACGAGGCTATAGTTTCGATGGTATGTATGCTCGCCAAGTAACGCCCCAAGACTTTGAATACTTTGATTTAATACTGGCTGCTGACAAAGCAAACTTGGCCGATTTGATGGCACTTTGCCCAGCGCAATACCAACATAAACTAAAGTTATTTTTACAATTTGGCCGCAGCCATTATCTTGAAATTCCTGACCCCTATTATGGAGAGGGCGACGGTTTTGAGCTGGTGTTGGAGCTAATTGAAGAGGCCGCTACCAGCCTTATCAAACAACTACAAAAAAGATAAAAATCGCGGTAATTTTTCTCGCCAGATGGGGACGCTTATGGTAGAAATAGCGACCCATTTTCGAGAGCAACATACTTGGACACTTCCACTAATTTATTTGAGCAAATTGCACTTGATTTACAAGTGCATGGCGTAAGTATACAAAGCTTAGAGGCTAATGAGCCCATTCTATTAGCACTGACTGAGCGACTTGAACATTTATCACAAAAAGACTTTTACAAAGCTGGGATTGGTCGCCAAGAAGACCATATAAAAAATGAACAAGTACGCCGCGATAAGATTCATTGGTTGGACAATAAAGATCCCAAAGAAGCGCTTTTTTTATCATATATGCAAGATTTAAAGAGCTACTTAAATCGCAGGCTATTTTTGGGCTTGTTTAGTTACGAATGCCATTTTGCCCAATATGAACCTGGGGCGTTTTATAAAAAGCATTTAGATGCATTTAAAGGAGAAACAAACCGTATTCTCTCAACCGTATTATATTTAAACCCCAACTGGCAAAACACTGATGGCGGGGAACTTGCTATCTATGATCCACAAAACCATGAGCAAGTTTTACAGATTGTAACGCCTAACTACGGCACGCTAGTGACTTTTTTAAGTGACGAGTTTCCCCATGAAGTATTAGCCGCTAAAAAAACACGCTACTCAATCGCGGGGTGGTTTAGAGTAAATACCAGTGTGGGCGGTAATATCGACCCGCCACAGTAACGTGTGACCTAAGATCTATTACACTTTTTTACTTTAACACTTTGACAGCAAAGCCTATTATCGCACTCTAATTACAAAGCAAGGAGCCATAATGACCAAGGTTTTGCTGGCAAGCTCACTCATTACACTGTTATCTGGTTGTATATTTGTACCCAAAGACATTACATACTTCAACGAACAATGCCAAACATTCAACAAAAAGGCCGTGCTAGATACAACCACAGCCGTTCGTTTACAAAACTGTAGCGACCACACTTGTGCCTTAATGCTCGCTTCTACAGGGGTAGTAAGTGCGGCTAGTTTAGTGGTATCTGGCAGCATTGTGGTCGTAAAAAATGTGGTTTATTGGAAAGAAAACCGAAGTGATTGCAAATCACAAGAGCAACGCACGCAAGGCGAGCAATCTGAAAGCAATCATCAACAAGATAGCCAATCAGAAATAAGCGACATTGAACGCAGCTAGGCAGGTAAATTAGCCACTTTTTATTATCTCGACACTAAACATTTTATAATACCGAACACCGGCAGCAAACAACCGTGCAAGAGACAGCAACAAGTGATATCAGCGAAATAGAGCGGCAATAATGAACTAACTTACTACTCCTACAAAAATAGGCGCCTAGCTGACAACCTAATCGCGATGGACAGGCGCAAAATCTTACTCCCTAAATAGAGTTAACCATCATCTTGTTCTAACTTTGTTAAGCGCAACTGATCTTAAACTCAGCTGCCTCGTAGTAACCTCTATTAATTTATTTTTGCTACAGAGCAAAAGTGTTTCGCAAGCGCTCAAGTTGTTGTTTGAAGTAGAACAATATAGTGTGCATACACTTCGTTATTGGCAATGTTTAAACAAAGGTAATCATTATGAAAAAAGTACTTATTCCAGTGACTAATCATGCAACATTAGGCAGTACAGACCAGGTAAATGGTACCTATGCCCCTGAGCTCACACACGTGGTTCATGTGTTAAACAACTATGGCATTACGTTTGACATTGCCTCTATTCAAGGGGGCAAAGCCCCACTTTATGGCACAGACATCGAAGACGATGAAGTGAATAGCCAAGTGTTGAACGAGGCGTCGTTCCAAACAAAAATCAACAATACCTTGTCAGCATCTCAGGTAAATGTGGACGATTATGATGCGATTTTCTACCCGGGTGGCTTTGGCTTGCTTTCTGACTTAGCCAACAATGAAGACGTTGCAGCAATGGCGGCAAAACACTATGAAGCTGGCGGCATTATTGCTGCGGTATGTCATGGTCCAGCTGCATTATTATCAATCACATTGAGTAACGGCGAGCCGTTACTTGCCAGCAAGCATGTTACTGCGTTTACCCGTGAAGAAGAAATTGATTATGGCACTATTAATGATATTCCATTTTTATTGGAAGAATCCCTCACTCGTAAAGCAGCGCAATACAGTAAAGTTCAACCTTGGGGTGAATTTGTAATTGAAGATAACCGTGTTATTACAGGTCAAAACCCAGTAAGTGCGCATGCTGTAGGCGAAGCATTAGTTAAATTATTATCATAAGAGCTAACAAGCATGATAAAAGTACATCACCTAAATCAGTCGCGTTCAACGCGTGTTTTATGGCTATTAGAAGAGCTTGGCCTGCCCTATGAAGTTGAGCGGCACGAGCGTGATAGTGCAACACGTTTAGCACCCGCCAGTTTGGCAAAAGTGCATCCGCTGAGCAAAGCGCCAATTATTGAGCACAATGGCACAATACTTTGCGAGTCAGGCGCGATTATGGAGTATATTCTAGACCAAGCTCCTGATGAACATTTACGCCCAGAAAAAGGCACCAAGGAATACTACCAATATTTAGAATGGTTGCATTTTGCAGAAGGGTCATTAGCACTGCCAGTTATAACCAGCTTGCTGATGCAAATGGAGCAAAGAGATGGCACCAAGGCGATGGATGGTTATATCAGCAAAGAGTTGAAGCTAGATTTTTCGTATATCGATAAAGTACTTGCCAAGCAAAGGTATTTTGCAGGCGAGCAGTTTTGCGCCGCTGATATTATGATGACCATTACTTTAGAAATCGCCAATAGCTTAAATTTACTGGAAGGGCACGCTAATATCGCCCGCTATCTTGGTGATATGCAAACTAGAGAAGCGTATAAAAAAGCACGCGCATTTGGCTAATGAGTTAAGTTTTTATGATTCAGTTTTAAAGGTTTAAACTCGCGACGCTGCTAAATGCATAACGCGAGTTTTTCTTTTATAAATGCTGGTGTTTTGATTTGCTTTGGCCCTATTGTGTTTGCAAAGGTATCACTGGCGCATTGCCTTCAAACAACCGTGCAAAATGCCCCTAAAAGTGGTATTGATTATCACACTGAGTAACGCTGTTTGTATGTGAGATCCTTACTTTAGTCGACAACTAACAGGGGCATGCTTAAGCGCTGCGCTGTTTTGGTACAACCATTTCGTCACTCGGTACTCGCTTAGCGTTATTCTGAACTTGTTTCGTGTCATTCTGAACTTGTTTCAGAACCATTAACGGCAAGCAATCGGCATTGGCAAAACAGATCGGTATTTAGGAAAAGAATATGATCACCGCAATAACACAACAAGACTTTCGCAACTTTTGGCCCGCCTTTAAAGACATCATACAAGCGCAGCAAACCTATGCGTTCGACCCAGATATGTCATTCGAACAAGCCTACCAACTTTGGTGCAAAGCGCCACTCAAAGCTTTTGCTTATAAAGTCGATGGTGAAGTTTTAGGCACCTATTACCTTAAAGCCAACGCCATGGGCCCCAGCAGCCATATTTGTAACTGTGGTTATATGGTCAGCGAAGCCGCAAGAGGCCAAGGTATTGCGAAAAAGCTCTGTGAGCACTCGCAACATATCGCCAAAGAAATGGGCTTTGAAGCCATGCAATTTAACAGCGTGGTGAGTAGTAACGAAGGCGCTATCCGTTTATGGCAAAAACTTGGTTACAACATTATTGGCACTATTCCCAAAGCCTATAAACACCCGCAGTTAGGCTATGTCGATAGCCATATTATGCACAAGTTGCTGGTGTAGATTTAAGTGCGCTCAAGTGCAATGAATAGCACTCGATGAATTGGTTTATAGTCAAGCGCTTAAGGTGTGGAAGAGCAAGCTTAAATCTAACCTGATAAACAGCTGCGTATATCTGTACCAAACTGACAGCGACAAGCTAAAACAGAAGGATACACAGCGCCCATGATTTTGTCCCATAACACTATTAGTCGCCGTTTTGGTGTAAGGATACAAGTAGTGCTTCTGTACTCTTTTAGTTTGTTGTTTACAAAGCGAATTTTGAGTGGAATTATAAGACCATGTAATATGCGCCGATTTTGTGTGTGATGAGCCACCAAATTGGTTGAAAATAAGCTGTTAGGCATTCACGGAGAAAAGATGCGTTCTGCTAGTAACAAGTATCTTCTGGCTGCGGCTATATGTTGTTTCGCTGCTGCACTTGCTCATCTGGGTTGTATTGTATTCGGAGGCGATTGGTATCGTTTCTTTGGTGCAGGCGAACAGATGGCTCGGATGGCAGAGCAAGGGCTGTGGTATCCGACAATTGTAACCTCTGTTATTGTCATGGTGCTTTTGGTTTGGGCGCTTTATGGCTTGTCGGGCGCTGGCGTAATTAAACGTTTACCTCTAACAAAATTGGTGCTAATCCTCGTTGCCAGTATATTTTTAATTCGTGGCGTTTCCTTCGTCGGGTTAATGCCAATGTTCCCAGAAAACAGTCAGACATTTTGGTTAATTAGTTCTGGTATATGTTTGTTTATTGGCGGCCTGTTTGCTCTAGGTTCTTGGCAGCAGTGGTCAGTTTTAGGTGAAAAAAATGCCTAACAATACGCATCACTCGCAACCTGCGGCTGCTGGGCGTCAAACGCTAACGCGTTTTTCCGCCCGTGTGCATTGCGTTAGCAATATAAGGAGTGTTGCGTTGGATTCTGATTATATGCTTCAAGTTGGAAATGAGATTGGTATAAAATCAAATTAAATCAGACAGCCATAAATTAAATCATAAATTAAATCATAAATTAAATCAGACAGCCATAATTGAATTACTAAAAGAGTGAGCATCCAAAGCCTGTTCCTTTTATATTTTTGCGTCAAAAGCACCTTTCATTGCTATTTTTTAAAATTAACTCAGGAATTAGGCGGTATTTGCAAAACGTCAGGCGAGGTTTTACCTACTTTTCAGCATGATGATTGTGGTTTT
>NZ_JAAUWV010000080.1 GCF_014694405.1 Pseudoalteromonas sp. S16_S37 | reverse complement strand
AGTGGTGGGTGATACTGGATTTAACCAGTTATCTTCGCCTTTCGTTATGAAGGGCGGCGATGCTCTCCCAAATTGTCCACTTAAGAAAGTGGTGGGTGATACTGGATTTAACCAGTTATCTTCGCCTTTCGTTATGAAGGGCGGCGATGCTCTCCCAAATTGTCCACTTAAGAAAGTGGTGGGTGATACTGGACTTGAACCAGTGACCCTCGCCTTGTAAGGGCGATGCTCTCCCAACTGAGCTAATCACCCTAAACTGTGTTCTACATGGTGGGTCGTACTGGACTTGAACCAGTGACCCTCGCCTTGTAAGGGCGATGCTCTCCCAACTGAGCTAACGACCCAATATAGAACCTTAGATAATGGTGGGTCGTACTGGACTTGAACCAGTGACCCTCGCCTTGTAAGGGCGATGCTCTCCCAACTGAGCTAACGACCCATATCTAAGTTACATACGACAATTGCTGCGTCGTTGTGGGGCGCTATTATAGGGAGACTTGAAATAGTGTCAATACTTGAAGTTACAAATTTAGTTTAGGTGCGGGTTTTATCGCCAAATAGAAATAACCCTTCCTTATATACCAGAATCAATATTTAAAGGGCGAGTAATGTATTTTTGCGCTTTTATTCGATGTTTGCATCAAAGCTCTATCGAATATGCAGCATATTTTTGTAGAACGTAGGGAAGGAGAGAGTGCTTTGTTTACGATAACACTTGCCGTTGCTATGTTAGTGAGGCCTTCATTACTATTCGTAAAAAATAAGCCGAAAACTAGATAAACACAACCGTGCGATATTTACATTGAATAGTAAGGTTGTGCTTGGAGAAAAAGAAAAGAAGTAACAACGCACAAGAGATGTTTTTTTGAGCAAAAACAAAGGTTTTTATTGTTACAGGGGATTTTTTGATTATATTGTCGCCTAATTGACGTTTTTTAAAACGCCTAGCAAAAAGTTCAAGAAAAATTGTTGACTTTGTTTGTGTGCCTGCATAGAATGCGCCCCGCACTCAGCGATACGGTTAAACAGTTTTGTTTGCTAAGTTCGTTAAGGAATGGGGCTATAGCTCAGCTGGGAGAGCGCTTCGCTGGCAGCGAAGAGGTCTGCGGTTCGATCCCGCATAGCTCCACCATTTCTTCCAAGTGCATTGTCCTAGAACACATTTTAGTGTCCCCTTCGTCTAGAGGCCTAGGACACCGCCCTTTCACGGCGGTAACAGGGGTTCGAATCCCCTAGGGGACGCCACTTATCTTTTAAGTGATGTTTTTGCAAGTTCTCGAGTAGCTTGTAGAATTAAATCTCATATGGTGCGAGTTAAAACAGCCAGTCCTAGAGACACATTCTGTGTCCCCTTCGTCTAGAGGCCTAGGACACCGCCCTTTCACGGCGGTAACAGGGGTTCGAATCCCCTAGGGGACGCCACTTCACCTTAGGTGAAGTATAAAAAACTCATATGGTGCGAGTTAAAACAGCCAGTCCTAGTGACACAGAAATGAGCACCTAGATACTCACTAAGAGCACCTGGATACTCAAACCAATTTCTGCAAAAGATAATAAGGCCATTCGCCTCGCAGGCTCGGTCTCATCTAACGCAGAAATAGCAAATCAGTGATTTGCAAACCAATTTCTGCGTCCCCTTCGTCTAGAGGCCTAGGACACCGCCCTTTCACGGCGGTAACAGGGGTTCGAATCCCCTAGGGGACGCCACTTTACTTAAGTTAGAGTAAAAAAGCTCATATGGTGCGAGTTAAAATAGCCAGTCCTAGTGACACAGAAACAAGTTTCTGTTTTAAATAAGGCCATTCGCCTCGCAGGCTCGGTCTCATCTAACGCAGAAATAGCAAATCAGTGATTTGCAAAACAATTTCTGCGTCCCCTTCGTCTAGAGGCCTAGGACACCGCCCTTTCACGGCGGTAACAGGGGTTCGAATCCCCTAGGGGACGCCACTTCACCTAAGGTGAAGTATAAAAAACTCATATGGTGCGAGTTAAAACAGCCAGTCCTAGTGACACAGAAATGAGCATCTAAATACTCACTAAAAGTATCTTCGATACTCAAAACAATTTCTGCAAAAGATAATAAGGTCATTCGCCTCGCAGGCTCGGTCTCATCTAACGCAGAAATAGCAAATCAGTGATTTGCGAAACAATTTCTGCGTCCCCTTCGTCTAGAGGCCTAGGACACCGCCCTTTCACGGCGGTAACAGGGGTTCGAATCCCCTAGGGGACGCCACTTCTTATGCACGTTTTACCATTCAATCGTACCGCCTTAATAAAACTCAATTTTATCATTTATACCTTACTCAACTTTCTGTTTGTTTTTTATACAAATCATTTATTGCGTTGATCGCAAACAAATTTTGGGAAGTTATTCTTAAATTTTTACAAAACTAATAATTTATCATTGCATTTTTATCTTTAAGAGAAAGAATAATGCGCAATGATCAGCAGGATTGTACGAATAAAGAAAACGATTACCCATCGCACTTTAATCTGTTGTCTACCACAGATCCTAAAGGGAAGATCACTTATGCAAATCATCATTTTTGTGAAGTGGCTGGATATAAACTAAATGAGTTAGTTGGCCAGCCACACAATGTAGTGCGTCATCCAAGCATGCCCAAAACGGCATTTAAAAATTTATGGAGTTATATTGGTTCAGGCAGATCATGGATGGGTATGGTTAAAAACCGCTGCAAAAATGGTGATTATTATTGGGTCAATGCTTATGTTACGCCGATCACTGATAGTTCCGGAAAAATAATAGAGTATCAATCAGTTAGAACTAAACCAAATAGAGATGTTGTCGCTCGAACTGAAAAAGTTTACCAGCAACTTAATCAAGGCGTACCAACTGAAAAAATCGCGCGATATTCATGGTCATTATCTGCTCAGATGATAGCAATTATCAGCATTTTTTACTTTCTTACGTTACTTATCATGTATTTACCAATACCTTGGCGATACATTTTAGAAACTATATTGCTCATTGCTACTTTAGCGATAACACATTGGCGTTTAAAACCGGTTCGCCAATTAAGTGAAAAGGCCAAGCAGGTATACAGCAATCCGTTAATGCAAAAAATTTATCTAAATAAGGTGAATGATATTAGTGCCATAGAACTTGCCTTATTAGCGAGAGAAGGGGAACTAAGAGCTGTTCTTGGGCGAGTAAAAGATGCATGTGACACGGTTAAAAATGATGCTAAGCAAATGGCTACAGAATGCGAATGTAGCTCTGAGTTATTAAACTCTCAACAAACACAAACCGGTTCATTGGCGACGGCGCTCAATCAGATGACACAAAGTATCGCTGAAGTTGCAGAAAATACCTCGGGGGCAGCAGAACAAACCGAAAAAGCACTCACTTCTGTGGCTGAAGGTAATCGGGCCGTTGAAGAGAATATTGCCAATAATGACCATCTTTGTGATGAGCTGCTAAAAACTCAGCGTGATATTGAGGAATTGGCCGCTCAAACAGTCAATATAGGCAGTGTTGTTGATGTGATCCGCTCTATTTCAGAGCAAACTAATTTGCTTGCTTTAAACGCAGCAATTGAAGCTGCAAGAGCGGGAGAGCAAGGCAGAGGCTTTGCTGTGGTAGCCGATGAAGTAAGAGCCCTTGCACAGCGTACGCAAGAGTCAACAAAAGAAATAGACCAGATAGTGGCAGATCTAAAACAACGTACAGAATATGCAGTAACCGCGATTAAAAATGGCGTAGAAAAGTCTGCAAGCTGCGTTGAAAAGGCCCAAGGTACTAAGGCTAGTTTGAACTCAATTACTGATATTGTGAACGATATTTCTAGTCTCAGTTATCAGATAGCGACGTCTGCAGACGAAATGTCAGACGTTTCAAACGAGCTTAATCAAAATGCTGTGAGTATTTCGCAATTAGCTGATGACTCATTACAAAGTGCGGCACGTAGCTTAAACACGGTCGCAGCCACACAAAGCTCGCTGCTGGACCAAGAAAGTTTGGTCAACCAATTTATTGCCAAGTTTCATTGTAAAAACTAAAGCAACGCATTCATAACCTAAAAAGCAGCAAAGTCGAACGCTGGTTGTTAAATAGGGTGTGGTAAGACTCGTAACGTGGCCTTTAAAAATGGAGCCCATAAAAATAATTGGGCTCATAGCATTATTACTCAAACATGCCTTTTACTAGAGGAGTGCTTTGTTCGACCATTAAAATGCCGTTGCTCCATACATAGGAGGGAATCAAGGTCTTTTTATCTAATAGTACTAAATCGGCATCGCAATTTGTTGCGATATAGCCCTTGTCTATACCAAGTATTTTTGCAGGGTTATTCGTTATCGCCATTAGCGCGTGTTCGATTGACACACTAAATTGTTGTACAGCTTGAACAAATGCATGGTGCAAGGAGTCTTCTTTGCCGATCTCTAGGCCTACTAGGTTTAGCTGTTGGTCAAAAATAGGTAAACTTGCATGACCATCAGAGCTGATAGTAAGTTGTGTTGGGCTAACTCCTTGATTGATGCAATAGGCCAGTGCTTGAGCGGCAGAATATTCGCCATGCTCAAGGTCATATTGGGTCGTACTCGCTGTAAAATCGATAGTGCCACCGGCATTGCAAAATTTAACACCTGCATCCAAAAGCGCCTTATTGCGATTCATGTGAGTGGGGTAAAACGCACAGAGCTTTATATCGGTGTTACTTGCCACCTCATGCAATAAGGTTAAGTGGCTTTTTTGTGGCCCGACATGCACGCTGACGATACCGCTTTTTCCACTTAACATACCTGCTACTTTGGCTTCAGCAGCAAGCTGTGCCAACTGTTGTACGGTGGGCTGACTACTACGGTGATCTGATATGGCCACTTCACCAACCCCAACAAATTCTTCTACATACATTAAGTCGTCAGTAATGCTGCCCGTTAAGGTTTTGGCAGGTAAGTGATAAGACCCAGTATGACAAAATACGTTTAGACCTTGTTCTTTTAGCCCTTTGGCTTTGGCTATCAGATTGCTAAGAGTGCGGCTACTTGAGTCTGTGCCCAATGCGCCAATTACTGTTGTAATGCCAGACAAAGTGGCATCGGTTAAATTCATTTCTGGTGTACGGCTTGCAAAACCTGCTTCACCACCGCCACCAGTAATATGTACCAAAGAATCAACAAACCCAGGTGCAAGGATATACTCGCGGGCGTTAATTTTTTTAACCGAAGTACTCGTTTCTAGCTCAATATTCGACTGAATATCAATCACTTTTGAACCTGCCAGTAACACATCCTTGGTGCCCTGATAAGTTGGAGTGTATAAACTTGCTCCTTGAATAAGCGTTAACATATAAAGCTCTTTTTATTGGTAATTAATGAAATATGCGATAAAAATAAAAGCACTGGCAAGTGCAAACAACGCCAGTGTAAATCGCCAGATAAACGCAGCCCACTCACCCCAATCTAATTTTACGATGCCAAGGCAGCCAATCAGGCTTGCTGATGTAGGAATAAAAATGTTGGTTAAACCATCGCCCAGTTGAAAAGCCAGTACCACAATTTGTCTTGATATATTAAGCAAATCACCCAATGGTGCCATAAGCGGCATTGTGATGGCGGCCTGACCAGAACCAGATGAAACAAAGAAGTTGAATAAGCTTTGAAAAAGTAACATTCCCCAAGCAGCAATAAAATCGGGTACGGAGGCAATGCTACTTGCACTGTGATATAAAAGCGTATTTAAAATGGATGGAGAATTAAGATCACTTCCCCCCAGTAGCAATACCACCCCTTTCGCCAGTGCTACCAGCATAGCAGCAGGAAGCAAGTCTTGCGCACCTTGTTTAAAAGCCTCTGCACAGTCGTTGGCGCTCAGTTTGTTAAAGACAATAGCAATCATGGCGCTTGCTAAACCAAGACAGAAAAACTGTGCTGCGAGTTCAGGAATATAAAACTGCTTCGCCATCACCCCCCAAACAACCCAGCCGATACCTAACACAAAGGTGAGTAGGATAGCTTTATCAGCGGTATCAAGGGCGGTAGGTAAGGTATTTTGTTGTTGAGTATTTGATGAGGTTTGCTTAACTGAGCTGGCGTAACGCACGGTAAAAATCAAACCAAAAAGAGTAAATACCAGCCAAGCACACATTCTGAAGTTTGCGCCCGAGAATACCGGGATTTCTGCTATAGATTGCGCGATGGCGATACTAAAGGGGTTCATCCAAGATGTTGCAAAGCCAATTTGCGTCGCCACATAAGTGGTTAGTACCGTCACTTTGGCATCATAACCAAGCTGTTTCATGATGGGGAGCAATACAATACAAAACGCAATGGCTTCTTCGCCCATACCAAATACGGCACCACCAAGTGAGAAGAGGCAAAATAGTAAGGGAATAAACAACCACTCAATACGTTGCGTTTTATTGATAAGCGCCATAATGCCATTGTTAATGGCACCTGTTTTCATGATGATGCCAAACGCTCCACCAGTTATGAGAATAAACGCCATTACGCCAATAGTGGCGCCGTATTTATCACCAGCAACTAAGCCCTCGAACAATACATTGGCAAGTCCTATCTCACCGTTTTGAGCAAACAAAGGTAAAGGCGAGACATCCTCTACTGTTTGAAACTCAGATAGTGCAACTGCATGGCTTTGCTTTGGTGCGTCAAGTTTACCAGGTGTTATCAACAAAGAGGCGACATAGGCAAGTAATGCTACGGCCAGCAAAATGATACTGGCATCGGGCATGGTACAGTTTTTATTTTTCATATTATCACTTCATGTGCGAGTTATTGGATAGCAAAATTGACTATCCAATCAATATAGATAGCGTAGTGGCTTAAACTCTTATGAGCAAAGCCACTACGAACTTGGTTAGGTCGCAAACTGATTTATGGCACAAACCAGTTAGAAACGATAAGTTGCACTGAGTGTAATGCGCTGCCCGAATGCGTTGTGATTGATAGAGTCAAAGCCACGGCGTGAGCCAAATACTTGTGGTGGCTCTTTATCAAACACATTATCAATGCGCGCTCTGAGGGTGAAATTATCGTTAAGGTCTATGCCTGCTGATAAATCCCAAACCAACCAACTATCGACGTTACGCTTGCCCTCGCTATTGAGCATGTTTAAGTCTTCCAGCTCATCTATTTCACGACCTCGTAAGCCTTCGATATCATCTTCGTAGCTACTGGTGTAATTGGCGCCCAGTGTGATGTAATAATTATCCATGCTCCAATCTAATGAAGTGCGAACAATGTTTCTTGGGTATTGATAGCTACCAACGAGTTTTTCCAGAGCATCCGAGCCTGGCTTATTACGTTCAAACTTTAAGTAGTGAGTGCCGTTAAACGCCACGGTGAGGTGTCCGGCGGCTAAGTTAAAGCGCTGGTCGAATTTGAAATCAATGCCTGAAAGCGTTTGCGTTCCTGTATTTTCTAAAGGAATAACGTGGTCGCGATATAGTGGCAAGTAATACTCATCTTCTCTTGGCTCAAAGACCGTAATATAGGCATCGAGAATTTGCGGTAAATCTGCACCTTGTTGCTCTATCGTCAGGCCGCTGCTGTCTGTCACTTCACATAATTGAGCTTCGTAGGAGATCCCTTGCTGTCCATCAGGTACTAATCCACAGTGACGTAAGCTAGCATCCGTCATTGCTCTATCTAGTACAGCAGTCATGTTGGTATCAATCACTTGCTCGTGATCAAAGTGCCAGTAATCAATGGTTAAGTTGGTATCTATACTGGGGCTCCAAGCAAGACCAATACTAAGCGCTTCGGACTCTTCAGCGTTTAAGTTGGGATTGCCGAGCTCAAGAGAGTTAACACTCACTTTTGTTCCATCACCCACGCAATATAGATCTGCAACGGCTTGGTTGGTGCCACAATCAAATGAAGATTGAGTGGTTCTCAGTTTTACGCCTGCTTGCGTGAGAGAGGGCGCTCTGAACGAAGTGGACCAAGACCCCCTTAAAATGAGTGAGTCAGACGGGCGGTAACTCACACCAATTTTAGGGTTGAAGGTGCTGCCAAAATCATCGTAATGATCGTAGCGACCAGCCAGTTGCAGTTCAATTTGCTCGGTGACTGAGACATTGAGCTCGGCAAATGCGGCATATTGAGTGCGTTTAGCGCCTGATAGACTAGAACCAAAGCCAAACACATCAACTAAGTAATCATTATCTGCTCTTGCTTGTGAGTTAGCAGAAGGAATATCCGTGAGTTCTTCTTTACGGGCTTCAATGCCAAATGACGTATAAGCAGGTAGGTCATTAAAAGTGAACAATTCGCCACTGATATTGGCATCCCAGCCATACACCGTGCTTTTGCCATCGCGCGTTGGGCGCGCTTGTGTAGTGGCAAGTACTGCATCGTTATTGGCATCACCTTGTACAAAAGGGTTATAAAATGGCAGGAGCTGCCCTGTTTGGCAGTTTAATGCGCTACCATCGAAGCTCGCGAGAGTACCATCTGAGCAAAGCTCCCCGGTAATAGCGGCATGAAACTGATAGCGATTATACACCCCAGCAATAGCCTCTTGCTCTGAGCGTGAACGAGATAAGGTAACACCCGACTCCCAGCTCCAGTCGTTTAATTCGCCCTCAAGCGTACTGACCAAACGAAAGTTTTTAGTATCAACTTCAACTGTTCTAGAGTCGTTAAAACGTGCGTCAAAGGCAAAACCATATACTTCTCGGCCACTTTGAGTGGTAAATGGATCAATATATAACTTATCTAACAAGGGGTTACTACCATCAGCTTGGTCATAAATAAACAAGGCGTCTTCAAGGATGTAGGGGCCATCGCTATCATTGAGCTGATTGATTGGCGCAGGGGAGGAGTAGGCTTGAGACTTCGTTTGGCTGTAAAAGAAGTCTGTGTGCCAGTCAAGGCCAGCCAAGGTACTGTTAAACATAAACCCTGTAGAGATACTTTCAAAAGGTGTCTCTAAATAGTCATGTTGATTGCCGTAATAGGCGCAGATTTGCTCACCATATTCGGTGCTAACGAGCGCACTTTGACAATTAGGCGCTGGCAGTTCATTGCCATCACGACTGCTGTAATAATAAATATTGGGTGAGTTTTCGAGCGTCGGCAGGTACGAATAGGCACTGCTTAAGTTTGGTGAAGCGCTAAAGTCTCGATCTGCGGCCTTAAATGCGTTTCTATCGTAGAGATCCGCAAACACACTTAGGTGGCTATCTCCAATTTGCGTGCCAAATAATAAGTTAATTTGTTTCTTACTCTCATCATGGCTAGCTGTGCTATCTGAAAACGAAGCGTTAAGTTCAGCGCCGTTGTAATCATCTTTGAGAATATAATTTATCACCCCAGCCACGGCATCAGCTCCGTATACGGCGGATGCACCGGTTGCCAAAATTTCAATCCGCTCAATGGCTGCAAGAGGGATAGCGTTGATATCAACAAAGTTCTCGGTACCTGCTGCAAACGAGCTTGGTGCAACGCGGCGTGAGTTAATCAAAGTAAGTGTTGATGATGGGCCCATACCACGAAGGCTGGCCGCTGATTGTCCTGCGGGTGTTGATGTCGATGTGCCGCCACTTTCAGACGTTGAGAAGGTGCCCGTGCCGCCTTTTAAGACAGAGAGGTCTTTGAGCAACTCATAAATGGTATTGGCACCAGATTGTTTGATGCTTTGTTGATCTAAAATGGTCAGGGGAACACTGCCTTCTAGATCAACGCCTTTGATACGTGAGCCCGTAATTTCTACTCTTTCAATGTTTTCTAATTCGTTATTTTGCTGCGCATACGCGCTTGCAACCGGGCAAAGTAAAGCACTTACTGCCGTTGCAATAGTTAATCGACGAAACATGACGGATTACCTTTATGTCTTTAACGAGCAGGCGCAAGTGTGCCAAACGCTCGATTATTATGATTATTCAGACAGGGCAGTGATAGATGAACACAAACAGCCCCTCACAAAACAATGGGTTGTGAGGTGTGGGCTACTCGTCAAACCACTCCGAAAGGTAGTGAGGAGAGTAGAAATATGTACAAAGCAATGGTGCTTTTTTAAACATAATTCCAATCCAAATAGGTTTTTGACAAAGCTAACAGGTCAGTGCTAGCTTACTCGCGTTTTAAAGTTCCTTTTTTTTATAGCAAGGCATAATTGTGTCTGCAAGTACTTTTTTTAACCCCAACATGAGTGAGAACGTGATGTCTAGTATTCACAAGGTTATATTTGGTAACTTTAAAGCAAGGTTTTTATGGTTATTTTTAATGATTTTGTCTGCTTTTTCACTGAAGATAGTGGCAAATGAGCAATCGCAAACATTAGTGTTAATTGGTGGTGCACTGACGACTTGCTCCAGTTTAAATCCTGAAAATTGCAACAATAAAACGGCGCCGAACGGCAAAACTGCAAATCAATTTACGGTAGATGCTAAAACCATAGCGCGTGTTCATGCTCAGTGGCCAAGCGCAAATTTACAACATAAAAATAAAGTGAATGCAGTACTTAAAAAAATAGCTAAGCAGCATTCAGGTGTGATGAACAAAAAGTCGTTGCTTTGGCAGTGGCGTGATACGGATAACGCGCTGTTAAGTCAATTGACTGATCTTGAATATTATTTTGTTCTGGATATGCTCGAAAAACCAATCTTGAATAAGCAGGGACGACGTATCAAAGAACAAGTGAACATTCAAAACAATCGTGAAGGTGCCAGTAACGATATTGTCAATTTCATAAAGGCCTCCGCTGAGGTAGCACAGCACAGCCCTAGTTTACTTGCTGTTACCGCATCAAGTCGAGACCCGTATGAATCTGCTGATTTTTATGAAGGGTTACTTAGTCAAACGGTAGAGCAAGCTCAGTGGTTAGCGCTGACACCTGCACTTGCAAAAGCCATCACCACAGGCCAGTGCAATAAGCTAGATGAAATACGCCAACAAACTATGCAGCTATTCAACCGTGAAAATATCTATGGTGACCGAATTGCTGCCGAGCAAGAGTTATGCGAAAAAGGGTTGGCGCACCTTGTGAAAATGATAGAGCAAAGCACAGGGGTTATGTTCAACGGGGGAGATCAGAGCCTAACAAGACAAGTAATGTTCGATGATAAGGGGCAAGCGTATCCTTGGACTCAAGCGATACTAAACCGGCCTATATTAATTGGCACAAGTGCTGGCACCGCGGTACAAAGTGGTGGCAAGAATCAGTTTGGCCAAGTGGCGATGATAAGTAATGGCAGCAGTGAGTTGGCGTTAAAAGACGGGGCATTTGCCCAAGCTGCACCCAGTGCTAGATGCGTTGAAGATTGCCAGCAGGGGCTATCGGTAGATGCCCTTACATATCAAAGTGCAGGAGGGCTTGGCTCCTTTAGCTTGGGTATTTTAGACACCCACTTTAGCGAACGAAACCGTACCCTACGTTTAGCTGTGCTGCAGAGTGAGACAAATCAGCCATATGGTTTTGGTGTAGATGAAACAACGGCACTTGCGGTTATTAGATCTTTATCAGGGCAGGTTATGACAGTGGTGGGCAAACATGGTGTGGTGCATATAAAGCCACTTTCAAAGCAACAATTTAGCTACTCTTACTGGCCAAGGGGTGCGTTAATTGAACAACAGCAGCAAGGTTTTGTACTGAGTGAGCGCACTGTGCAAAACGCTTTACCAGATATCAAAGTACCCGCGTTGCCTAAGCAGCGATTTGCTAATATTTTAGATGACGCGAAGTTACGCTCGTTGACCCAAGCTATGTGTTTGGCCAAGCAACAGCAAGCCCAAGCTCAGCACGGCGAGTTTTATTTTACTTTTCAAGCGGATGAGCATACACGTTTTATGCGGGTGAACAAAAGCCAGTTTGGCTGCGGGATAGAAAACTTAAAAATAAGCTTTTCAAACAATACTTAACAGTAATGAGGCGGGCCTTAAAGGCCCGCCAGTTAGATGGTGTGATTGAGCGACTCAAGATAGGTTACGCCTTACCTAGCATTCTTCTTAGGGTTTCGTCTTTATCAATAGCATGGTGTTTAATGGCGGCGCCAATATGTGCAACGATAAGGGCACTTAGTGCGTAGCCAATCAAACTGTGTGCATTTTTGGCGATGACAAATATGAGTTCATTAATCGCGACTACTTCATCGTTGACGATGTTTTCATGAACTAAAATCAAACCAAATATATCAATACCATAGCCACCAAACCCAGAGTAAAGCATGCCGCTAATTGGCATCAAAAGAGTGCCAAGTAACAGTAGCCAATGCGCACCATGCGAGAGCTTTTGCATGGTTACCGACATCTCGGCAACAGGCTTGGGAAGCCCTCGTTTAACTCGATAAATAGCTCTGGGTAAAATGAGCAATAAAGCCAATACACCAAGGGCTTTGTGAATAGGGTAAAGCGCCCATGCTTCAAGGTTTACCATATAAAAACCGACCATGATTAGGCTTAACATAGTCAGTCCAACTAACCAATGTAGTAGACGGGTTGTGGTGCTTAGTGTGTGCTGATTCATACTTACTTGCTCCTTAACTTGCTTAGCTCATAAATTAAAGAGCGGGTGGTTGTGAGCCAATAGTTAAGTGATGAAATGCCTCATTTTGGGATAACCTGTTTAACATCCGCCATTCGTCCCAAGCGCTTGTGAGTATTGACCTAACATAGCATGTGCTTTTTGGCGTTTACTTTTACTAACAGGAACATGCTGCTGAGTTTTTAATACGATTATTCCGTGGCCGGAGCGCTCGTTAATCACTTTTTGCGCGTAAGAAATATTAACAAAGTACGAGCGATGGCTGCGGAAAAACTGGTCACTGGGCAGTAGCTCGTTAAGCTCTTTCATCGTGGCCCGCAGCAAGTGAGTTTTAGTCTTACAGGTTACTTCAATGTAATTGCCTGCGGCTTTGATATGTCGTTAAGTTTAATCTGAGTATTATCCAGTTCTAAATATATTGATTGAGCTTGGTCTTCGCTTATTTTCTGTGAGAGAGTTGACCCATCTATAGATGGTACAGTAGGTTGCAAATTGCATTGTTCAGGAACAAATTTGGGCTGGCATGATGTACTAGCCTCAATTGTCGCAAGCGAGACGTCGCCATTAAATAAGCGATGCTTTAGATGCCATACAAATACAATTGTGATGTAAGCGATAATATGGTGATGCCACTGATAAAATAAACTCTCTTGCCAAGATATCTGGTCTAAGGTGATATCTAGCGCTGTATTTACTGCAAGCGCAAAGCTCACTGCATAGGCACCAACCAAAGCATAATGTGCTGTTATTGAAGCGTGATGGCGATTAGTTAGTGCATTGCACAATGCTGGTGTCATGATAAGCCACACACCAAACTTTTGCAGCGACCACACGATAGAAGAGGCAATATCAACCCGCTCTTTAGCAATCAATAAACTGTGTACCGTACAGTTTAAGCAAACAACTGTGAGGATCAGCGCCCAGCCAATCAACATAAGTTGATAATCTTTTAATCGATAAAAATGTTGTTTAAGTAATGTGTCCACTATCCAATACCTAACTATGCGTGTTGTGAGCAATATTTCAATGCGCAAAATAACATAAATAGACCCGAATTAGGGGATAAAAGTTCGCGTTAAGGCACAGCTGGAAAAGGAGAATAGCTAAATAGTACTGAACTTCTGTTAATATTAATTTAATAGATGGAGTAAGCGCATAACCATCATGTTGCCAAATTAAATACACTACTTTACTATCTTTGTCTAAAATTAACTCCCGCTATCATCGGGTGCTTGGGTAACAAATAAATGGAATTAAATGAGGTCCTATACCGCCTTGGATGGATAGTAAAAACTTTTAACATAATGATTGTTATATGGTTTTTTCTTACCCAATTTTCTACCTACAAGTGGTCGTTATTCTACGGACAGCGTAATACACTAACCTCTCTACAGCACCACGAAATGCAATCATGCTTTATTACAGTCTGTTGCGTAGTGCTTACCCATTTGTATGGCTCAGCAGTGGAGCAGTATCTCTTGTCGTTAGACTTCGATCGGTCAAATAAACTGAGAGTATTCTACATAGGGGTGATGGGGGTTCATTTTTCAGAGATCCTAGTTATTTTTATATGGCACCGACTTCGCGGTTGTTTGTTTTCACAAACCACCAGAATCTGTATTTATACTAGAATCATATCCATGCTGTTGAGTTTTATGGAGCTGATCGCTAGAGGTTATTTTGATTATCATGAATTATTTCCCGTTTATGTGGCCGGTGGCTGGGCTTGCAGTATCATTGTAGTCTGTGCCATGTCAGTCTACCCAATAAGACAAAGCGTGGCTTACTTTAAGCAGCGAAGAGAGGCTGTTGCTCATGAATGAGTTTTTGTACCAATTGGGATGGTTAATAAAGGGCCATGAGTTGCTGATTTTGCTTTGGTTTTTACTAACGCAATTGCCAAAACATGGCTTGCAATTATTTTACGCGCGAGGAAAATCATTTAAGTCCTTAAAGCATCACGAAATGCATTCTTGCTTTATGACCATTCTTTGCATGTTCATTTTCCATGTGTTTGCTTCTGAAATTGAGCAATTTTTTGTAAGTCCATTAATCGCAGAGTTAAATAATAAAATTAAAGTGTTTTACATATCAGGTATGATCATTCAGTTCATCTTTTTGATAGTGATTTTTAGTTATCATAGAGCTCGTCAATGCTTGTTTTCTAAAACGGCCAGAGTGTGTATATATACAACAGTTGTATTTATGGCATTGCAAATAAATTAAATCAGACATCCATAATTAAATTATCAAGAAAACGAACGTGCAAAGCCAGTTTCTTTGTGATTTTTGCGTCAAAAGCACCTTTCATTGCTATTTTTTAAAATTAACTCAGGAATTAGGCGGTATTTGCAAAACGTCAGGCGAGGTTTTACCTACTTTTCAGCATGATGATTGTGGTTTT
>NZ_JAAUWV010000079.1 GCF_014694405.1 Pseudoalteromonas sp. S16_S37 | reverse complement strand
GCACACAAAAAGCAAAGGCTCAATTCGCAGCAAGCTCGTTGCTGCTAGTTTTGACGATGATTTTAGAGCAGAGCTTTTGTTTGGTTAACAGGAATTAACAAAGTGTGCTCGGGCCCTGTACTATAGTGGGAACTTTGTGGTAGTGGCAAGGTAATAATCTGCTTCAGTAAATCAACAAAGCAAACTTGATATTATTATTAAAGCGTTCATTTAATTTAGTATTTTGACTCTAAAAGAAGACTATTAAAAGGCGCTTAATGATATAGGCATAAGTAGCAAGACTTATAATCGGGTAAGAATAATAATGCGCCCAATGGGGCGCACTTTATTGTTTAATTATTATGCTTTGTCACGTCTTAAACAAATCACTGCGATAGCGGTAAATGCTAAAATAAAGCAGTAAAATGAAGAGGTTGATACGTCCCAAGGGCTTATTTTAAAGGTTGCTCCAAGTAACAGAGCTTGTGCACCATAAGGTAATGAGCCTTGCATTACACAGGCAAAAATGTCGAGCAAACTCGCAGAGCGTTTACCTGAGATCCCGCCATCGTCAGCCAACTTTTTGGCAACTGGTCCCGCAACAATAATACTCACAGTATTGTTGGCGATACATAAATTACTGGTCAAGACCAAAGCGGCAATACCAAGTTGATCGGCAACTTTGCGGTGCCACTTAGCAACAATTGCTGTGAGTGTTTGAATTTTTGCAGCTAAGTAATCTAAACCGCCATTAACACGGATAAATTCAGACAAGCCTCCGATAAACATCGACAGTAGAAATATTTCTTGCATGTCGCTAAAGCCTTTATAAATATCTTTAGCAAAATTACCGACTTCATAATTGCCCATAAAGCCCATTGCTGCGGCAAATACAATGCCACTAAATAGCACTACAAATACATTTAACCCAGCTACAGCAAGCACTAGAATGAAGATGTATGGCAATACTAACAGCCAATCAAAAGCCTTGGTTTCAACTGCTTGGGGTTCTGGCGTGAGAAAAACAAGCAGTAGTACAGTCAGTAGCGCCGCGGGTAAGGCTATCTTTAAGTTTTCTCTAAACTTGTCTTTCATTTCACAGCCTTGCGTACGAGTTGCAGCAATTGTGGTGTCTGAAATAATCGACAAGTTATCACCAAACATCGCCCCGGATACGATAGTACCTGCCATCAAAGCGGGGTCGATACCGGTTTTTAGCGAAACAGCATAGGCAATAGGGCCAATAGCGCCAATGGTGCCCATCGATGTGCCCATAGCAGTTGATACCACGGCTGAAATCAAGAACAGGCCAGGTAGTAGGAACGATGCGGGAATAAGCGATAAACCGGCGTTAACCACAGCATCTACGCCACCGGTTGCTCCAGCAACGGCAGAAAATGCACCAGCGAGCAGGTAAATTAAACACATGGTGATGATGTTACTGTGGCCAGCACCTTTGATGAACGTTTCAACACTTTGATTAATGCTTGCTTTATTTATCAAGAAAGCGACAACGATCGCTGGCAATATCGCCACTGGCGCAGGTAGTTGATAAAACGCGTAATCTACACCTTGCGATTGTAAGTATAAGCCAGCACCTAAAAAAAGTGCCACAAAGGTTAGTAAAGGCAGTAGCGACAGCTTGGCTGCTACCTTGTTTACAGACGACTGCATGTAAACCTCATATTAAAGAAATGATATTTTTTATTACACAGGTATTGTTCACACAATTACACGCATAATTCAAGCAGTTAAAAACTGGATGTGTAAATGTATAGATGGCTAGATGTTTTGTCAAATTTAATTCAATAAAAAAGCCGCATAGTGCGGCTTAAAGTCGATTATTTCACCCAAAGTGGGTAATTTTATGTTTAGAAATTATATTGATAGGTTAAAGCAAAGCTTCTGCCACGGCCTTTGTGGTCATATAAAGCGTTTGGACCATATTTAGGGCTGTAGAAGTAAATCGCACGTTTACCCCACTGTGTGGTGTAAGCTTTATCGAATAAATTGTTAACCGCAAATTGTACTTTGCCGCTTGCAAGTGGGTAACTAGCACTTAAATCAAACAGGGTATAACCATCGATTTCACCGTTTGCGTCATCATCTAAATCAAACATGGTTTTGCTTTGCAAGCGCACGTTTAAATCATTTGCTTGCCAAGCCAGATAGCTGGTGAATTTAGAGCTAGACGCTTGTGTAACGCTCACTTTTTTCCAATCGCCCGCTTTGTCTTGCGCTTCAGATGAAATGACATGGGCTGAGATACCAGCACGCCAAGCGGCGTTAAAGTCATAGTCTAGCTGAGCTTCAATTCCTCGAGTACGCGTTTTTGCATCACTGACAGCAATTAATAGGGTTTTGTTGTCGTAAGTGATCTTGTGATCAGACGTACTGTAGTAAGCCGCAGCTTGCGCACTTAGAGCACCATTACTGAAGCGCCAACCAAGCTCCATAGAATCAGTTTTAATACCAGCGAGCGCTGAATTGTTAACATCAACAACAGTACCTTCAACTAAGGTTAAGCTGTCTGTACCGTCTTTCTTTTCGTATTTACCTTGGCCATAGAATTTAGCAACATTTGGCAACTCGAAAGCTTCTGCACTGTTGAACCACACTTGTTGACTATCGCTCAGGTCGTACACTAAGCCTAAATTGAATAAGTTAACACTATAATCCGTGCTCCCTCCTTTGATTGTTTCTGCAGATGAGGCTGAACCTGTGGTCACAGCAATGGCAGCGCTTGTTCCAACAAAGTCATGTACTGTGTTGTCCATGTTTTGGCGGCGGTAACCCGTGGAAACAGCAAGGTTATCTAGCACTTGATATTGCAACTGAGCAAACAGGGCACTGGCATCGACTTCAAATCCCGGATAGCGGTCAACGGCGTACAAACGTTTCATAACTAAGCCGCCAGAGTTTTGCGCTATGTCTTTATCATAATAGGTTTGTAATGAATCAAACTCTTCACTGTCGTAGTCAAAACCGTAGGCATAACTTAATTTACCTGTTTGGCCTGATAGTACAAACTTGAAACCATGTGCGTGGGTATTTTGCTCTGAGCTTGAGAAGTCTGCGATTTTATCGCCGCTTAGGCGAGGGCGCGGATAAAAATCAAAGATTTCTTCACGGGCAAATGCTTGAACGTTAAGAGTTTGTGAGAAAACGTCACTATTGACATAGTTCAGATTAATTAACGTACGCTCTGTTTTTGGTGTATGTGCAGAGTCTAGGCCTTTGCGAATTTCTACCCCTGTCATGTCACCAAATAACCCGTTTGCTTGTGGGCCAAAATATAGGCCATGTTCACCGTCACTCTCGTTCTTGTATTTTTGAACCATTGCAGAGATAGACTGAGTCTCGGTAAACTTATGGGATATGGATGCCATCACATCCAAACTATCTGTGTACTGTAAGCCACTTTGAGTTGTATCCATAATAATGGCATCACCGTTACCATCATACATCGCTTGCACTTTATTGTAGGCAATAGAAACACGTCCTTTTGTCTGTGCATTGGCAAAGCCATAAGCACCAGCAAGTGAAGTATCAAAGTCGTCACTGCCAGCGAAGCCAGAATGAACACCTACTCTGACGGCATTATCTTCATTACCTTGCTTTGTAATGATGTTGATAACACCACCTGTGCTGCCACCACCGTAAATCGCGGTGGTGCCAGAAAGAACTTCAATACGTGAAATATTAAATGGATCGATGGCATCAAGATGACGACTGATGCCACGCGAAGAGTTCAGCGAAACACCATCAATCATCACGACCATTTGCCTACCTCGCATATTTTGCGCATAGTTGGTTCTGGTTGTACTGGCTAAGTCTAAACTTGGTACCAATTGCGCCAATGACGTTTTAAAGTCGTTGCCCGCATTGACTTGAGCTTGCAATTGTTCAAGGTCGACAAGCCATACCGTACCCGCAATATCTGAAATTTTTTGTTCAGTACGGTTAGCGGTCACTAAAATGCGCTCATGTTCTTTGTTCGCTTGTGCATCATCCGCAAGGACACCATGCGAGTTAAATGCACATAAAAGGGCTGAGGCGATTAAGGTTAAGGTCTTTTTTTTCATATCCATGTTTATTAAACTGCTGTAGTTAAAGTTAATTGTTTGGTTGATTCGGGTAATGTCCAATCGATGAAATTCTGCGTTTCACTTAAATCGAACTCGGTTTTCCCTGCTAGATGATTGATAATTTTGGCGCTACGCCATGCCATCAAACTCAGTTGTGGCTCTGCAATACCATGACTACTCAAGCCCGCATTGACGGCATAAATTTGATTACTTGTTTGATGTTGCCATTGCACATTAAAGTGGCGGTCAAGCTGCAATCCACCGTCTTTGCTTAAATGCAATAATGGCTTTAATGGCTCCAGATAATGAGGTAATACTGATTCAAAGCCCGTTGCTAAAATGACATAGTCGACATCGAGTATTTCTTCACTTTGATTGAGCGAGTTATAACAATGTACCTCAAAGCCGTTACTGTGAGGCGTAAGCTGCTGGGCTGTGCGATTTGGTAGTAAATGCACCCACTTACGTTCGCCATTGACTTCAAAATGCTGATATAAATATTGATAAATCTGCTTTAAACATTCAGTGGTGATGCCATCGCTCGCCAGTTTTTGTGCTTTTACTTCACGTTTTTTACTTAACTCAGGTAGCTCGAAGAAGCACTCAGTGTATTGTGGCGTAAAGAATTCATTGGTAAATGTTGCTTCATCAAGCGGTTGATAATTAGGTCTGCGAGAGATCCAGTAAAGTTCTCTCGGTTTGCCCCAATAATGGTGCAAAGCGTTTAATACGATATCAGCACCTGTTTGGCCACCACCAATGACGGCCACACGTTTATTTGCGAAATCTAACTCTTTACCCATGATCTCGCATGCATGAAATACATTGCTGCCTAGTTGCGGTTTAAATTCTTTTGGTACATGGGGCACTTTGCCCGTTCCTAAGCAAATGTTCTTCGCTTGGTATTCACCATGCTCTGTTGTGATAACAAAATGGTCGTTAACAAAGTCAATGCGTTGCACACCTTCATTAAAGTTAAGGTTCTTAAGTTTGCTGGCTGCCCATGCCATGTAGTCGGAGAACTCGATGCGGCTGATCATACTGATATCAGTGGATAAAAAGCGATAAAAACGTTTTTTTATCAACTAAGTATGAAAGGAAACCCACTCTGCTGGTCGGAACAACTGCGGTGACTAAATCTTTTAAATAACAGGTTTGCATATGTGCTTCGGGCAACAGTAAACCGGGGTGCCATGCAAATTTTGGTTTGTTATCAAAGAAACGAAAATCAAGCGCTTGCGTTTCGTTCAATAGCGCAGCGATACTTAAATTAAATGGACCAATTCCGATCCCAGCAAGATCTAACATTGAAAATTCTCCTTGTAGAATTTAACTTTGTCGATTGAAACAAGCGCAGCACGTTTGTGCGGAAACTCGAATTCATAATCCTTTTTGAACCCCAGCTTGGTAATTTGATTGAGTAATCTTTGGTTATCGTATCTAGGCTCAAGTACGATTTTTTGTGTTTGTGGGCAATCCAAAAACATAAAATGGCTGATGGCAGTACACCAGGCTTTAAAGAATCGACTGCCTCTAAACGACTCGTTACCAACAAGCAAATGCAAGCCTCGGTCGTGCGCTTGCCATGGGTAATAAGGGGCAATACGATCTTCACCCGCCCAATACACCTCAAAATAACCGAATGCTTGCTCGTCAAAATAGCCAATTAGCGGTAAGTTGTAAGGCGTTGTGAGTTTATTTGCTAAGTAGCTCTGTAACTGCTCTTTAGGCCAATCTTGTTCCCAAAAAGCACTAACTCTTGGGTTGTGCATCCAGCTATGAAATAAGTCTAGATCTTGGATTGGATCAGCAACTTTGAAGCTGATGAATTGACCAATCTCATGATCAAAACGACGATATACTTCTTCGCTTAAATTATTAGGGCGAGTTGGGCATGCTCTATCTTCGAATTGCTCAGTAAATAATGTTCTTGTAGTGTCTTTTAATCCGTTGATAGGATGAGCGAAAAACTCAAACCGCGAAAAACTTTCGCTATTGAAGACATCTATCAATGCTTGCCAAGCCGTGCTGGTATGCCATGCCGATTTAGGCAATTGCACATGCCCAATATGTGGATGGTGGAAAAACAGCCCATCTAGCAAAAATAACAACTGTTCTAAGGTGCTAATACGGTCGTCAAACTTTGCAACTAAGCAGTTACCAAAGCAAATGTCTCCCTGTAACACCAGATTTTGAGCGTGGCTTATGACGCCGAATTCCAATTTTTCTAATGGAAAACTTTGTTGAAATAACAATGTTATATTGCCTATTGCTGAGTTTGTGCAAGTAAGTTAGCCATATCGAAATAGATCACAGCCGGATCTTCGATGGTATTTTCGTTATCACCAGTTAAATAACAGTAGAAGTTGCCTTTACACTCAAAATGCGACTGTTCAAGAATACGTGTTAAGCATTGCTGGTCTTTTGCTGAGTCGATAATGGTTGATAAAGTCGCGTGCAATTTTTGGCACCAAGTACGCTCATCAGCAAACCCTAGTTGGCTTAAAGCTGCGATAACCGCATAACCACTATTGATGATGACGTAGTATGGGAAGTAACGTGTGATTTGGGCTTGGCTCCAGTGCTGTTCAATGTCGCCACTAATGTCTTTACATTGGTTGCTAAATTGCTCAATACCTAAGTCTGAAAAACCAAAGCCTTGGCAATCTCGTATAAAGGTTTTGCTTGGTAGTCCTTGTGCAAACTCAATCACAATGTTTTGCTGGTGAGCGAGACAAACTAAGCCTAAGTTTGCTTGTAAATCACACAGTGGCAAAATGACTTTGGTACTGAAATCTTTAAACCATAACTGTGCGGCTTCATCTAAACTCACCTGATAGTTAGCACTGACGCGTTTTAGTTGCTCTAATAGCAAATGATGATCAGTGTCGATTGGTAACTGTGCAAGGGTTGCAAGTACTAAGCTTTCGCTTTGCTGTTGAAGTTGTTGGTTTTCTCTAAATAAGAAAATACTTTCTTCAATCACCTCACCATTGAAACTCAAGGCACACCATGCTGGTTCTTGCAAAATAACAAACTCAGGGTATTGCGCTTGCCACTGCTGGTAAGTATCTGTTTGGCATGCATTGAATACACGTAAGCCACGTTTACATTCTTTGACTGATAAGGTTCTCACTGAGTTGGCCAGTTTAATACTCAAAGAATACTTAAGCTGGAAATCGACTTGAGGTTGGCAAATTGCGCGAACTGATGAGGTGGCAGACCAAGCTAAACCATGTTCCCCTAATTCGCTGATTAGCTTGTCGCTCACAAGGGTTTGAACACTAGAAAGGCTTTGTAAATATTGCCATTGCCACGGGTGCATGGGGATCACAGCATAGTGCTTATCAATGCTATCTAGTAGTTCGGGAGCACTTTGCTTTACAAGCGTTTCGCAATAGTGATCAAGCGTATTGCCTAGAGCATGACCTACGAGCACCTCTTTGGAAACTTTTAACCACATAAGTTGGAACTTAGCGCCGAATTCAGGACTGTACTTGGCCCAATGATCTTGTGCTAGTTGTTGGCGGCTTTTTGCGGCTGGATGAAAGTTATGACCTGCGAGTAATCCTTGTTCTGCTTCAATAAAGTTCAAAGGACCAGTGGTTAAATGGGCGACATTCGGGTGATTTTCTAATGAGGATTCCACAAACTTTTGGCTTTGTAATACTTGAGCTGTGAAATGCTCAATTTGCGGCGCTGAGAAAGCCGCTATTTTATCTGCGTGAGGTAACAACAAATGAATGGCTTGTTCAAATGTGATCAATTCGGCTGAGTCTTCATTGTTTGTTGTATCGCGAAGCAAAATCTCACCGGCAAAATGGTGAATACCGACTTCAGAAAAATAATGAACGGGCAGCAGGATTTGACGTCGTTCATCAAGCGTTATGCTGATAACCGACTTGCCTTGCCATTGGGTCTGTGACCAATTGGTATTTTCTCGTAAATAGGCGTTGGCAAAACTAGACCAACTGAAGCTTTTGTTTAACACCGTCTTAATCCTTGGGTTATAAAACTATTTGCGAATGATAATAGTTTGCATTATTGTGTCAACAAAAATTTGGCCTTTTCTTAAGAACTTAATGAATAAACAAACTGCTTGGTTAGTGGTGGGGGGGGCTTACTTGGTGTAAGTCAACAAATCGCTTTGGTGGTATTGCCGTTACTTGCAGACATTATGTCTGTCCGATACGAGACTTTAGTAAATTGGCAAGCCGCTGGTTCTTTTTTATTCTTATTCTCAAGCCTATTTTGGGCGAAAATGATGACAACAAAAGGTGTATCTTTTGTTGTTAAGGTGACTACTGCGGGCTTTTTGCTAAGTAACCTCGTTTTATTGTTTTTGTGGCTTGGATATACGTGGTTATCGGTGGAACTGATGCTCGGCGTGTTTATTGTGAGTCGCCTGATCCACGGGGTGTTTAGTAGCGGTATTGTTCCTCAGTTGCAAGTGAGCGCCTTAATGCTATATCCACAAAATAGTATTGGCGCATTAGCTAAGGTGAGCTTGGGTGGCACACTTGCACGATGTTTAACTCCTTTAGCTTGCATTGGTTTGATAATGCTGTCACCCACTTGGGTGTTCGCACTACCTTTGCTGCTAAGTTTATTCGTACTACTTACCACACCATCGCTGACTATTGGTCAAAGTAAAACGCAACAATCCGCAAAATTACGCCAACACTGGGGATTGCTTATTGTTGCATTTATATGTGCCTTCAGTTTGTGCTTTGGACAGTTTAGTTTGGTACAAGTACTGACACGATTTATTCCCGATAATAGTGTTGAAGTGAGTCAATGGGTGGCGATTAATCTCGCATTAACAGCCTGCTTGAGCACGTTTAATCAACTTTATTTTATTAAAAAGAAAAATATCGATTCAGAAAAACTGCTTGTTCTAAGCTTGGCAATTGCATTACTAATGGCCTGTTTGAGTAGTGTTGCGAATGACATTTTTGCAATCTGTGTGTTTGTATCACTGATTTTTGTTGCTCTCAATAGCGCGACCCTCGCATACACCAATATCATTGTTGCTAAAGCGGGTAAGCACTATGCAAACTATGTCACCACAACCCATACTTTAGGTTATGCGCTAGGGGCTGTGTTTGTTAACTTTTCTGTTCGCTTGCCGTATGCATTGATATGTGCAGCGCTATTTGTTGCATTTAGTTTTATCATTGGTCGTTTTATCCGTTGTGCGTATATTGATCAGGCAAAATCATTGTAAAAAGCATGGCATATAAATTTTTTATAGATGATTTATGCGTACAAAATCTGTATAAACACAGAAAATTTGAATGGGGGAAATTATGACTAGAATCGCGGTTTTCGGTGCCAATGGGCGAATGGGTAAAGTATTGTGCGAAGCCGCACTTATCTCACCAGATACAGAATTAGCAGCGGCTTATGTACGTGATGAGCATGATTTAATTGGTACTAAAGTACAACATTTTATTCATCAGGGTAAAACTGAGGTGACATTTTCGGCGGAATCAGTGATTGCAACCGATGTTGATGTTGCGATTGATTTCACTCTACCAGCTGGCATGAAGAAGCATTTAGGCTTAGCGCTTGAGCAAAACACACCATTGGTGATTGGCACTACTGGATTAACAGCCGACGACATGGCTGAACTTAAACAAGCAGCGACACAGATCCCAATTGTATTTTCACGCAACTTTTCGGTTGGTATAAATTTACTTGAAAATTTAGTTAAGCAAGCGGCGAAAACACTCTCTGATGATGTTGATATCGAAATCTTTGAATTACATCACAAGCATAAAATAGATGCTCCATCGGGTACTGCATTGATGATTGGGGAGGCCATTGCTGAGGCAAAAGGTTGGGATCATCAGGAAGTCGCAAAATTTGATCGCAGTCAAGATGAACACGAAAAATCTCAAAAAGAGATTGGTTATTCGGTCATGCGTGGCGGAGACATAGTAGGTGAACATACGGCTTATTTCGCAACAGAAGGCGAAAGGCTTGAATTAACACACAAAGCAAGCTCTAAAATGACCTTCGCTAAAGGCGCTGTAAGGGCTGCGAAGTGGTTGAGAAATAAACCTAATGGACTTTATGATATGCAAGATGTGCTTGGTTTTAGAGAGTAAACGTTCTTTTTTGGCGCTTTCGTTAATTTTTTTTACAAAAGGCACTATTTTTAATGTTTTTGTGTCTTGGGTTAGACGAACCTAACAAATTGCTGTAGACTATAACGAATTTGCCAAAAATTAATAACTGCGTGTTACCAAGCGCTTTGTGAACGGGATGAAAAGCGTAAAAGCTTGCTCCCGTTTTTTACCATTAGGAGGTTAACTTGACTAAATCCGCTCTGTTAGTCCTAGAAGACGGCACGGTGTTTCGCGGTACTGCTATCGGTGCTGACGGTATGTCAGTCGGTGAAGTAGTATTCAATACGTCTATGACAGGTTATCAAGAAATTTTGACAGACCCATCATACGCGGAACAGATCGTAACTTTGACTTACCCGCACATCGGTAATACCGGCACTAACAGTGAAGACGAAGAAGCGGACCAGATCTGGGCGAAAGGCCTAGTGATCCGTGACTTACCTTTACTAGCCAGTAATTTCCGCAACGAGCAATCATTGAGTGATTACCTTAAACAGCGCAATATCTTGGGTATTGCTGATATTGATACCCGCAAGCTGACACGTATATTACGTGATAAAGGGGCGCAAAACGGGTGTATTATCGCGGGTGACTCACTAGATGAGCAACAAGCTTTGGAAGCTGCCAAAGCATTCCCAGGCTTAAAAGGCATGGATTTAGCCAAAGTGGTGTGTACTAAAGAGCAGTACGCATTTAAAGAATCAAGTTGGACACTTGGACAAGGTTACAAGACCTTAACGGCAGAAGAAGAAAAATTCCACGTCGTGGCGTATGACTTTGGTGTGAAGAAAAACATCTTACGTATGCTAGTAGACCGTGGTTGTAAATTAACCGTAGTGCCTGCAGAAACCTCCGCTGCAGACGTGTTGGCACTCAATCCTGACGGTATTTTCCTATCAAATGGCCCAGGCGATCCAGAGCCTTGTACCTATGCAATTGAAGCGATTAAATCATTCTTAGAAACAGATACTCCTATTTTCGGTATTTGTTTAGGTCATCAGCTACTTGCTTTAGCATCAGGCGCTAAAACAGTAAAAATGAAGTTTGGTCACCACGGTGGTAACCACCCGGTTAAAGACTTAGACCGTAATGTAGTGATGATCACAGCTCAAAACCACGGTTTTGCGGCTGATGAAGATAGTCTACCTGCTAACTTACGCGCAACGCACAAGTCATTGTTTGACGGCACATTGCAAGGTATTCACCGCACTGATAAGCCTGCATTTAGTTTCCAAGGTCATCCAGAAGCAAGCCCTGGCCCGCATGACGCGGCACCATTGTTTGACCATTTCATCGACCTAATGCAATCGCGTAAAGCCTAATTGAGAGTGGAGTTATAATGCCAAAACGTACTGATATTCAAAGCATTCTTATCTTAGGCGCGGGACCGATTGTGATCGGTCAGGCGTGTGAATTCGACTACTCAGGTGCACAAGCGTGTAAAGCACTAAGAGAAGAAGGTTATCGAGTTATCCTAGTTAACTCTAACCCAGCTACCATTATGACAGACCCAGAAATGGCTGATGCGACGTACATCGAACCAATTCACTGGGAAGTTGTTGAAAAAATTATTGAAAAAGAAAAGCCAGATGCGGTACTGCCTACTATGGGTGGTCAAACTGCATTGAACTGTGCGCTAGACCTTGATAAGCATGGTGTACTTGCAAAGCACGGTGTTGAGCTAATTGGTGCAACGGCTGACGCGATTGATAAAGCGGAAAACCGTGAGCGCTTTGACGCGGCAATGAAGAACATTGGCCTTGAGTGTCCTCGCGCTGAAATTGCACACACCATGGAAGAAGCACACGATGTGCTTTCTCGCATTGGTTTTCCGTGTATCATTCGCCCGTCATTTACCATGGGTGGTACCGGTGGTGGTGTTGCATACAACCAAGAAGAATTTGATGAGATCTGTACTCGCGGATTGGACTTATCTCCAACAAGTGAGCTTTTAATTGATGAAAGCTTAATTGGCTGGAAAGAGTATGAGATGGAAGTGGTTCGTGACAAAAACGACAACTGTATCATCGTATGTTCTATAGAAAACTTTGACCCAATGGGTGTACACACTGGTGACTCAATCACCGTTGCACCAGCACAAACATTGACTGACAAAGAATATCAAATCATGCGTAATGCATCGATGGCTGTTCTGCGTGAAATCGGTGTTGAAACGGGTGGTTCAAACGTACAATTTGGTGTGAACCCAGTGGATGGCCGTATGGTTATCATTGAGATGAACCCGCGTGTATCTCGTTCATCTGCGCTTGCATCTAAGGCGACTGGTTTCCCAATTGCAAAAATCGCTGCAAAGCTTGCCGTGGGTTACACGCTTGACGAGCTGCAAAATGACATCACAGGTGGTGCAACGCCTGCATCATTTGAACCGTCAATCGACTACGTTGTAACTAAAATCCCACGTTTTAACTTTGAAAAATTTGCCGGTGCAAACGACCGTTTGACTACGCAAATGAAGTCAGTGGGTGAGGTAATGGCGATTGGTCGTAACCAACAAGAGTCATTACATAAAGCACTGCGTGGCTTAGAAGTAGGTGCAACTGGTTTCAATCCTATCGTTGCACTTGACGACCCGAAAGCTAAAGAAACCATTATTCGCGAACTTCGTGAACCGGGTGCTGAGCGTATTTGGTATATTGCCGATGCTATGCGTCATGGTATGAGTGTAGAAGATGTGTTTGAGCTGACCAAGATTGACCCTTGGTATCTGGTTCAAATCGAAGACATCATCAAAGATGAAGCAACCATTGCAGAAGTTGGTTTGGCGGGTCTTAACGAAGAGTTTTTACGTCGACTTAAGCGCAAAGGCTTTGCGGATGCACGTATCGCTGAAATCGCAGGTGTATCTGAAAAAGAAATTCGTAAAAAGCGTCACCAACTAAATATCCTGCCTGTATACAAGCGTGTTGATACTTGTGCGGCTGAGTTTAGCTCAGACACGGCTTACATGTACTCGACGTATGATGAAGAGTGTGAAGCGAATCCATCAGACAAAGAGAAGATCATGGTTATCGGTGGCGGTCCTAACCGTATCGGTCAAGGTATCGAATTCGATTACTGCTGTGTACACGCTGCCCTTGCTATGCGTGAAGACGGGTACGAAACTATCATGGTTAACTGTAACCCTGAGACGGTTTCAACAGATTATGATACTTCAGACAGATTGTTCTTCGAACCAATTACCCTTGAAGATGTACTAGAGATCGTCCGTGTTGAAAAACCAAAAGGTGTGATTGTTCAGTACGGTGGTCAAACACCCCTTAAACTAGCGCGCGCGCTTGAAGCGAATGGCGTGCCAATCATTGGTACTTCACCTGATGCGATTGACCGTGCAGAAGACCGTGAGCGCTTCCAGCAGATGGTAGACCGTTTAAATCTTCTGCAACCAGAAAACGCGACAGTTACTTCACTAGAAGAAGCCGTTGCTAAGTCGCAAGAAATTGGCTTCCCGCTGGTTGTACGTCCTTCATACGTACTGGGTGGTCGTGCAATGGAAATCGTTTACGACGAAGATGACTTACGTCGTTACATGACCGAAGCAGTATCGGCATCAAACGAAGCGCCAGTATTGCTAGACCGCTTCCTAGATGACGCAATTGAAGTAGACGTTGATGCGATTTGTGACGGTGAGCAAGTGATCATCGGCGGTATTATGGAGCACATCGAACAAGCGGGTGTTCACTCAGGTGACTCAGCATGTTCATTGCCAGCGCATTCACTGTCTCAAGAGATCCAAGATGTCATGCGTAAACAAGTGACTGACATGGCGCTAGAGTTGGGTGTTGTAGGCTTAATGAATACTCAGTTTGCAGTTAAAGATGGCGAAGTTTACTTAATCGAAGTAAACCCACGCGCTGCGCGTACTGTACCTTTCGTTTCAAAAGCGACAGGTGTTGCCTTGGCAAAAGTAGCAGCACGTTGTATGGCGGGTCAATCACTGGCAAGCCAAGGTATAACCAATGAAGTTATTCCACCATATTACAGCGTAAAAGAAGTGGTATTACCGTTTGCGAAATTCCAAGGCGTTGATCCACTTCGTGGTCCTGAAATGCGCTCAACGGGAGAAGTAATGGGTGTTGGCGAAAACTTCGCCGAAGCGTTCGCTAAAGCGCAATTAGGTGCGGGTAACGCTTTACCACGCGGTGGTCGCGCGCTACTATCTGTGCGTAACAGTGATAAGTCACGCATTGTTGAGTTGGCCAAAATCATGAAAGAGATTGGTTTTGAGTTAGATGCGACAAATGGTACTGCCAAAGCGCTAGAAGCAGCAGGCATTGAAGTACGCCGCGTAAACAAGGTATATGAAGGCCGTCCTCACATTCTTGATAGAATCAAAAATGGCGAGTACAGCTACATAGTAAATACCACTGAAGGTCGCCAAGCGATCGAAGACTCGAAGGTGTTGCGTCGTGGTGCATTGCAGCATAAGACAAACTATACCACTACGCTTAATGCAGCATTTGCTAACTGTATTGCCCATGCGGCAGATGACAGAAGTACGGTAAATTCTGTACAAGAGCTACACCAACGATTGAACTAAGGACTAAAGCCAAGGCCTGTCGGCCTTGGCATCAAGTGAGACAGTTATGCAATCAATTCCGATGACAGTACGAGGCGAGAAATTGCTTCGTGAAGAACTTAACCATTTAAAATCGGTTGTTCGCCCTAAAATTGTTGCCGATATCGCAGAAGCGCGCGAACACGGTGACCTTAAAGAAAACGCTGAGTATCATGCAGCGCGCGAACAACAAGGTTTTTGTGAAGGCCGTATTCAAGAGATTGAAGCTAAGCTTTCTACTTCTCAAGTGATAGACGTTACAAAAATGCAAAATAACGGCAAAGTTATCTTTGGCGCTACAGTGACAATTTGTAATGTTAATACCGACGAAGAAGTTAAATACCGCATTGTAGGCGATGATGAATCTGATATTAAGAACAACCTAATTTCAGTGAATTCACCGATTGCAAGAGGTTTAATTGGTAAAGAGTTAGATGATGTCGCTAACATTCAAACGCCGAATGGCACGGTTGAATACGAAATCATCGCAGTTGAGTATATCTAACTTACTATTTCATTAAACAAAAACCGAGCTTAGGATCGGTTTTTTTAAGCTCGTAATAATACTAATTTGTTATAGTTATTAATCATTTAGAGCAATAAACTAAAGATATTATCGGCTAGTCACAAAATAACTCTTTTAATTAGTCGACACTGAAAATCACTTAATGCATTGATCTTCTTGATGATCTAAACGATCTTACTATCCTCATTTTGCAACGTTTGTTTTCTCACCCCTCAAAACCTTGCAAAATGGA
>NZ_JAAUWV010000078.1 GCF_014694405.1 Pseudoalteromonas sp. S16_S37 | reverse complement strand
CTCAACCACGGCTAATTTAAAGCCTAGGGTATAATCTCTTTGTGTTCGTTTAATTCTTTGTTTATCTGTACTTGTCATAATAAGTCCTAAATGTGTAAACACATTTCAGGACGAGACAAGAGTAATAATAAAGCCGCATCGATTGATGCGGCTTTTTCGTTACTTTTTCAATTTGGCAAATGCTTCAGCAAAAGCGTTGCCCATTGCAGCATTACCGGTATCCCTTTTGGGCTTAGGTTTGTTGGTAGCCTTTGGCGATGCAGGCTTTTGAGAGCTTGATGCAGGTTGTTGTGACTTTGGTGCACTATGTATCTCATCATCTAAACGCATAGTGAAGCTAATGCGTTTTCTAGGAGCATCCACCTCTATCACTTTAACCTTCACTATGTCGCCAGCTTTGACGACCTCTCTAGGATCAGAGATAAATTTATTGGTGATTGCCGATATGTGTACCAAACCATCTTGATGCACACCAACATCGACAAATGCGCCAAAATTAGCCACGTTAGAAACAACCCCTTCTAAAATCATACCCACTTTGAGATCGTTTATGGTTTCTACACCGGCTTTAAATGTGGCTGTTTTGAATTCAGGGCGAGGATCTCGACCAGGTTTGTCTAGTTCTTTAATAATATCAGTGACCGTTGGCAGACCAAATTTTTCACTGGTAAAGTCATTGGCGACAAGCTTATTAAGCAACTCAGTGTTACCAATAAGGTTAGACACCAAAACTTGTTTCACTTCGCATATCTGTTTTACAACAGGGTAAGCTTCTGGGTGCACTGCTGAACTATCAAGAGGGTCTTTACCGTTGATGATCCTTAAGAAACCAGCAGCTTGCTCAAATGCTTTAGGGCCTAATCGCTCTACTTTCTTTAACTGACTACGACTACTAAAAGAACCATGCTCATCGCGATATTTAACGATGTTTGTTGCCAGTGTTTTATTTAAGCCAGACACTCTGGTAAGCAAAGGGACTGAAGCAGTATTTACATCCACACCTACCGAGTTTACGCAGTCTTCGACCACGGACGTAAGGCTCTGGCCCAACTGGCTTTGTGATACGTCATGTTGGTATTGGCCTACACCGATAGATTTAGGCTCAATTTTTACCAGCTCTGCCAGTGGGTCTTGTAAACGGCGAGCTATAGAGACCGCACCGCGTAATGAAACATCCAAATCTGGGAATTCATTAGCCGCAAACTCTGATGCCGAATAAACCGATGCACCCGCTTCACTGACTATTATTTTATTAAGCTTTAATTCGCTCGCCGACTTGAGTAATTCGGCAACCAGCTTATCCGTTTCTCGAGAGGCTGTACCATTACCAATTGCAATCAGCTCTACTTTATACTGACGACATACTTGTTCTAAGGTGCGCAGTGATTTGTCCCAATGATTTTGTGGGGCATGGGGATAAATCGTGTTTGTTGCTAAGAGCTTGCCTGTAGCGTCAACGACTGCGACTTTACAGCCAGTACGTAGACCTGGGTCAATGCCCATTGTTATGCGAGGACCTGCCGGCGCTGCCATCAACAAGTCTTTGAGGTTTTTAGCAAATACATCAATTGCATCTGCTTCGGCACGCTCACGTAAAGTACCCAAGAACTCATTTTCTAGATGCAAAGCAAGTTTTACTTTCCACGCCCATTGCACAACACTCATAAGCCATTTACTAGCATTTGCAGAGCTAATGTTTAATTGATAGTGGTCGGCTATCAGTTGGGCGCAAAATTGCTGTGGGTCTTCTACATCGGGCTCAGGGTTAATAGCGAGCTGTAAGACGCCTTCATTACGTGCTCTGAGCATTGCAAGCGCTCTATGAGAAGGCACTTTGGCGAGCTTTTCGCTGTGCTCGAAGTAGTCACGATATTTGCTACCTGTGTCTTCTTTACCCGCAATAACCTTAGCTTCAAGTTGACCGTTTTGTTGAATATGATGGCGAAATTTAGCCAGTAGCTTAGCGTCTTCAGCAAAGCGCTCCATGAGAATAAACTTGGCACCATCTAAAGCTGCCTTTTCATCTTCAACGCCTTTGTCGGCATTGACGAACTCTGCTGCATAACGTTCAGGGTCTAAATTGTGATCATTAAACAATGCATCTGCGAGTGGTTCTAATCCCGCCTCAATGGCTATTTGGCCTTTTGTTCTGCGTTTTGGTTTATAAGGCAGGTAAAGATCTTCAAGTTCGGTTTTGCTTTGCGCATTATTAATATCGGCTGCTAAGTTATCTGATAGCTTACCTTGCTCAGCAATCGTATTTAAAATAAAAGCACGGCGCTCTTCTAACTCTCGCAAGTAACCAAGACGTTGCTCAAGCAGACGTAATTGCGTGTCGTCTAGGCCTCCGGTTACTTCCTTTCGATAACGTGCGATAAACGGCACTGTTGCACCTTCATCAAGTAAAGCTGTCGCAGCTATTACCTGTTGCTCTTTGGCGTTTAGCTCTTGGGCTAAACGAGCCGAGATGTTGCTCATGCAAAATCCTTATAAAGTTCAGTCATATACGCTCTTTGTGCATGGTGAGCGAAAATAATTTGAATGATATCATAGCAGCTATTAATAATAACCTCAGCTGCTGTATTCGATGCTATTCACAAACCAAGTTTTGTTTCCCTCAGGTGTGCGAACAGTAAACTCATCATCTACTTGTTTGCCGAGTAATGCTCTAGCCATTGGGGCATCAATTGAGATGTAGTCTTTACGCTCATATATTTCGTCGGGCCCTACAATGCGAAAGTATTTTACATCCCCTTGGTCATTTTCGATTTCGACCCAAGCGCCGAAGTATACTTTGCCCGCTTGTTGCTCTGAATATTCTACAATTTTCAATTCAGGCAAGCGTTTGCGCAGATACCTGACTCGGCGGTCTATTTGACGAAGCAATCGCTTATTAAACGTATAATCTGCATTTTCAGAGCGGTCACCTAAGCTTGCAGCCCAAGACACAATTTTGGTGATTTCTGGGCGCTTTTCGTGCCACAGGTGGTCGTGCTCTTGTTGCAGTTGTCTATACCCTTCAGGGGTGATTAGGTTGGTCTTCATATCTATGTATCTGGTTGATTTGATTGAATGCTCTACAGCTTAAGATAATAAACAGCCACTGGTTTGTTCCCAATTTATTCAATTACTATAAATTTGTAACTTTCAGTAACAAAAGTTCTTATCAGGTATGGTGTCTAGTTTGCTGTTTTTCAATTATATTAGGTTAAAGTGATTTATAACAAGAAGAACATAGTATGGGAAATGAAACCACTAAAGTACTGGTTGTTGATGACGATATGCGTTTGCGCAGCCTACTTGAGCGTTATCTCGTTGAGCAAGGGTTTATCGTACGCACGGCGGCCAATAGTGAACAAATGGACAGATTATTGGAGCGTGAAAACTTTCATTTAATGGTGCTCGATTTAATGTTACCAGGCGAAGATGGCTTATCTATTTGTCGACGCCTACGACAAAAAGAAAATGAAATTCCAATAGTTATGCTTACAGCCAAAGGTGATGAAGTAGATCGCATAATTGGTTTAGAACTAGGGGCTGATGACTACATTCCAAAACCATTCAATCCTCGCGAATTGTTAGCACGTATCAAAGCTATTTTACGTCGCAGAGCCAAAGAAGTACCAGGTGCGCCATCTGCGGAAGAAAACGAAGTTGCATTTGGTATTTTTAAGCTGAACTTAGCTACTAGAGAAATGCATAAAGGTGATGACGTTTTGTCTTTGACCAGTGGTGAGTTTGCCGTTCTAAAAGCCTTAGTAAGTCATCCAAGAGAGCCGCTAAGTCGAGATAAGTTAATGAATTTAGCTCGCGGACGTGATTACAGTGCGCTGGAGAGAAGCATTGATGTACAAGTATCACGTTTAAGACGAATGATTGAAGAGGATGCCGCTAATCCGCGCTATATCCAAACAGTGTGGGGCTTGGGATATGTGTTTGTACCTGATGGTCAAAAATAGTTCGCTTTTATGAGTTTATTTCCAAGAAGTGCCTTTGGGCAAACGGTGTTTTTTGTCGGGGCACTACTGTTATTAAATCAGATAGTTTCCTACATTACCGTCACACTTTATGTTTTCAAGCCAACCTTCGAACAGGTTAACTTAATGCTAGCTAAGCAAGTTAAAACTGTTTTCATTGATTGGGAAGATGGAGTTGAAGTAGATGCTAAATTGTCGGAAAAGTTTTTCGAAATTACTGGCATTGAGGTAATGACACAACGACAGGCGTATATTAATGGTTTAGACCGAGCAAAAGAGTATAGCCTTTTATCAAAAAGTATGTCGGAGCAACTGAATGGCTCAGCACGCGTGCGTATTAGTCAAGGTGACCCTGTCGTATATTGGGTTGAAGCACCACAGGCGCCTGGTTATTGGGTGAGAGTACCTTTGACGGGACTCAGTGAAACCAAGCTTGAATTTCTGGTGTTTTATCTCTCTAGTATCGGTTTTTTAAGTGTGTTGGGAGGCTGGTGGTTTGCGCGTCACCTCAACCGACCTTTAAAAGCATTACAAATGGCTGCAGGGCGCGTAGGGGTGGGAGATTTTTCGACTCGCCTAGTGGAGCGCGGTTCAACAGAAGTCATCGAAGTAACTCGTGCTTTTAATCAAATGTCAAAAGGCATTGCTGAGCTAGAGAGCGATCGTAGATTGCTGATGGCTGGCGTATCTCATGATCTGCGTACGCCACTCACTCGGATACGTTTGGCAACAGAAATGATGGCAGATGAAGAAGATTATTTAAAAGAAGGTATTATTGACGATATAGAAGACATGAACGCTATTATCGACCAATTTATAGAATACCTTCGCCATCACCACAGTGGTGAAATGTCCTCGGAGCGCTTAAATGCGTTGGTTGAAGATGTGGTTCAAGCGGAGAAAAAGCATAAGCGAGTCATAAAGCTGTCAACGGCTTCTGAAAACCCAACTGTATTGATGAATACGGTGGCTTTGAAGCGTGTTTTGACCAACATGATAGAAAATGCCATACGCTATTCTGATGGTGAAATTGAGGTGAGTACACACTACCAACCTAAAGAAAAGAACGTGGTTATTAAAGTAAAAGATCGAGGTCCTGGTATCCCTGAAAATGAACTCGAAAGCGTGTTTGAGCCTTTTAAACAAGGCGACCAAGCGCGTGGTAGTGAAGGCAGCGGTTTAGGCTTAGCTATCATTAAGCGCATAGTGACAACGCATGGTGGACAAGTTAGGCTTCGAAATAGACGTGAAGGCGGCCTTAGCGCAGAGGTTTTCTTGCCAGTACACAAGTCGTAGTTGTTTAAAAGGTAATCATCAAGATGAATAAACTCGTGGTATTAGGTGCCGGTTGGCTAGGTAAACCTTTGTGCCTAATAGCGAAAGAAAAAGGGTGGCAAGTAGAGGGGACTCGTACACAGCCTACCAGTGAAAAATACGAGCGGGTTTTTTGTCTTAAAGACGATAAACTGCAAAGCAATGTCTCTTTAGAAGGTGCCTGGTGGGTATGTGCTATTCCTCCTCGCGCTAGGCAAAAAGAGAGTAATTATCTGCAACTTCTAGATGAAGCGCTATTACTGAGCAAAAAATTGAATCGTAAGGGCTTTTTATTGTGCTCAAGTACGGGGGTCTATCCAAATGAGAATGGCAATTTTAACGAGCAGTTTGATGTTCTTCATATGAATGTGAGTAGTCGACAAAGTGTACTTGTGAGCGCGGAACAAAAGGTGCAGGCCGGTGGTGGAAAAATACTGCGTTTAGCTGGACTGGTGGGTCCAAACAGAGAGCCGGGTCGATTTGTTGCAGGTAAACAACTTTCCAGCTCGTCACAAGGCCTTGTGAATATGGTGCATCAGCAAGATGTACTTAATGCCATTTTCTGTGTTTTAGATAACTGGCCTCAGGCTGATGATATCTATAATGTATGCCATCCTGCGCACCCAACCCGATTAAGCTACTACCAGCAAAAATGTGATCAGTGGGGAAGTGAAACGCCCACGTTCGCAAGCGATGAGCAATCAGAGCGAGTAATTGATGGTCGCCTTATTTGCCAACTAGGGTTTAGTTATCAATATGATATTTAGGGGCTTAATAATCTTTTAGCCCCTAAATATCGGCCGAAGCTTATTGCACGCGTTTGAATGTTAAGTGGCCACCGAGGCGGTACTTACTGCCCGGTGAGATCAGTCGAGCAAAACTAACGATCCCCATTGACGACCAAGTGCGACGGATCACTTGCAGACAAGGCTCTTCATTAAATAAACCTAGCCACTCACACACTTCAGCATTAGGCATGATGGCTTCTACGGTATGTCTTGCTTCAGTTAATGGTGCGACTTTGGATAAATAATCGTGAGGCGTCAAGGTATCAAAATTCTGCTGCAGATAGTCAGGTGCAAGTGCTGGATTAACAAATCGCTCCTCAACTTGAAGCGGAACCTCATTCTCATTATGTAGCAGTACACTGCGGTACACTTGACTATCAATTTCAACGCCTAAAGCAATGGCAATAGGCGCCAAAGCGGCCATAGATTCAAGAGATAAAATGGTACATGAATACTGATTATTTCTTTGCCGAACTTCATCAGCAATACTTTTAATCTCTAAAAGTGATGACTGCGATTTAAAGCTAGCTACAAAAGTGCCTAATCCTTGACTGCGAGTTAAAATTCCAGCGTCGGTAAGTTCACTAAGTGCACGGCGCGCTGTCATACGACTCACTTTAAAGTGATCGGCTAATTCATTTTCAGAAGGTACGCGTTGATCTTCCAACCAAATTCCGGCACGGATATTATTGATGATGTGTAGTTTAATTTGTGCAAACTTAGGAGCAGCTGCTGTCATTTTTGTTACTCACATAGCAATCATATCAATAAACATGGCACATCTATCTTGTATATACAAGCAAGCTTGCTACACTCCTAACAATTTTATTATTTAATGAGGCCGTTATGCTTGAAGTAGATTTAGTTATCACCAATGTTAAGCTCGCCACCATGAACCCTGATATACCAAGCCCATATGGTTTGCTAGAACAGGGAGCAATTATGATAAAAAACGGCAAAATTGCTTGGGTAGGGCAACAAAGTGACATGCCTCAATTTGATGCTTTAGCAACCCCTCTGCATGACGGCAAAGGGCAATTGGTCACTCCGGGATTAATTGATTGCCATACACATATCTTGTTTGCAGGTAATCGAGCCACAGAATTTGAACAACGTTTAAATGGTGTTTCTTATCAACAGATAGCGCAAAGTGGTGGCGGAATTGCCAGCACTGTAAGGGCAACTCGTCAAGCAGATATGGAAAGCTTATTCGTTAAAGGTAAAACACGCCTTAACAGCTTGTTGCGAGAAGGGGTCACTACGGTTGAAAGTAAGTCGGGTTATGGCTTAGATTGCGAAAATGAAATGAAATTACTTGAAGTCAACAAGTTGCTTAATGAGCATCACCCTGTTGATATTCAAAGTACGTTTCTTGGCGCGCATGCTTTGCCACCGGAATATAAAGATAGAGCTGATGACTACATTGACTTGGTTTGCGAGCAAATGCTGCCTCTTGTCGCTGAGCAAAACTTGGCGGTCGCTGTTGATGTGTTTTGCGAAAATGTTGGCTTTAGCTATGAGCAAACAAAAAAAGTATTTACCAAAGCGCAGCAACTAGGGCTCAAAATAAAATGTCACGCCGAACAGCTCTCTAATCAACATGGCAGCGAATTAGTGGCACAGTTCTCTGGTTTATCGGCGGATCATATCGAGTATCTAGATGAACAAGGTGTCATCGCGATGGCAAAAGCAGGTACAACCGCCGTCGTTTTACCTGGCGCATTCTACTTTTTGCGAGAAACGCAGTTACCACCAATCGAGCTATTACGTAAACACCAAGTACCTATGGCGATTGCCAGCGATTTCAATCCTGGCACAGCACCGTTGTGTTCTCTACGCTTAATGTTAAACATGGCTTGCACATTATTTAAAATGACACCGCTTGAAGCACTTCAGGGGGTGACTATTCATGCAGCAAAAGCGCTTGGGCTAAATGATAGAGGTTTGCTCAAAGAAGGTATGCGGGCGGATATAGCGCTTTGGGATATTGAACACCCAGCGCAATTAAGTTATCAATTTGGAGTAAGCGATCTGTCAAATCTATGGATCTCGGGTAAACTTATTCAATATTAACTGTCCGTAAAAAGGTAAGCAGGTGCTAGCACAGTCATCAACATGGTTTACCTCTTTTTTATCTACATTTACTGAATCAACGGCACATTCGGTGTCGTTGTTTGACGCTTTGGTAATGGGAGGCGTCGCAACTGCTGGTATTATGCTGTGCATAGTTACCAAGGAAGTATTATTAAAAGGTCTACATGCGGCTCTTTGTATTATTACTTTTCTATTACTGCTTTTAAACATCCCTATGGCTATGTTTATGCTAGCCATTGTGTTTGCTATTTATCACGCTTACTCGTTTTCATTTTCTGCATCATGGCTGAGTAAATTAGTCGCTGGGAGCATTTGTATTTATGCCATTTTTTTAAGTGGTTATTTACTGTCCCAATGGCCGATAAGTTTTGCAGCCCTTGGGCTTTTTCCTATTTATTTTGGACTCCTGTATGCTACGCGGCTTGATACACAAGTGAAGTCGCAAGCCGACTTACCCAAAAATAAGCTGTTTGGTAATGAATTAGGTGTTCCCTATCGAGCATGTTTGCGGCAAGCCTATGAGGAGCAAAGAAGGCTAGATCCGGGGCCAGCTATACTTGTTGTTGTATTTTTAGAAGGCATAGAGCAGGTAAATACCCATTTAGGAAGAGAGTTTGGCGATACGTTATTGGCTGAATCGGCGAACAGGATCCAACAACAATTGAATAATAGGGATATATTTCCTATCCCCAATGGTAACTCGGTGAGTCGGTTGGCTCATTTGGGTGGACTGCATTTCGCATTTGTATGTCGTTTAGGGCGCTTTGAATATCTTCATGAGCAGTTAATTGACGATATTTTACTGTGTATTGCCAAGCCATTTCATGTTGGTAGTTGTACGCTAGAAATATCGGCTCGTGCGAGTTATGTCAATTGTGACGAAGAGTTAGGGCAGTTTGATAGCCTGATATCGTGTGGTTATTTAGCGCTTGATAAATTACCTAAGCAATCCATATGTGCCTATCAGCAGCAAATGCAAATAAGCCAAGTAGAGCAACAAGTACGATTAAGAGAACTTGCAAATATTAAAATAAGTGAAGAATTAGAGATTTTTTTCCAGCCTGCTTTTTCACAACAAGGCGGTAAAATTGCTTATTTAGAGCTTTTGTTACGTTGGCCACATCCGAAATTAGGGTTGCTCAACGCAGAAAGCTTTATCGAGGATATTCGCCTTGCAGGACTTGCATTACCTGTAGCGAGGTTTGTTATTGAGCGTGCGGCTGAATTAGCGATGGCATTGAAAATGGAAGGCCTGCAAGTGCCTTTAAACATCAATATATTTGGTCAAGAAATGCTGCAACAAGACTTCCTTAGCTTTATGGATCATATTTTGTTAGAGCATTACTTACAGGCGGGGGAAATCTTATTAGAATTTCCAGCTCAAGTGTTCCTCAATATTGATCAGCAAACACTGTCTCGTATTGAGCAGTTAAGGCAACTAGGCGTCCATATTGGTATAGATAGGTTTGGGCAAACCCCCATTCAATTAAATCAATTGTCTGAATTACAGGTGGATTTTATTAAATTATCCGCAGAACTAACAGCCCAGCCGCAACCCGAAGGCGCTTTAGCTATCTTCAAAAACCTTGTTGCAATGCAACAACAAAGAGGGGTAACAGTGATTTGTGAGGGAATTGAAAGTAAGGCTCAGCTTGAGTTTGCCAAACTACTAAAATGTGATGCAGTACAAGGGCACTATTTAGCACAACCCATGAGTAGTAAAGGTGTCATGGGCTGGTTACATAAATGGCAATCTAAAGATAACGATTAAACTTGTTGTTTTTTGGCCCTTAAGTAGCTACAAACTAGACCACTAAGTACTTGTCCAGCTTCGAGCATCCCTTGCATAACTCCTTGAGGGTGATTCGCCGGCGCTGCTTCGCAGAGGTGTAAATAGTGAGTGTTTGTTTGCTGCGCACTAAGATAAACAAAATGCTCAGCATCACCGACACTAAAGCCACAGTTAGTAAAAGCACTAACCGGCATGTAGCTAATGCTATCTACATCCACTTCTACACCTAAAGGTGTGCTTTGTGCAAATCGATTTAGGCCGATTTCACAGGCCTGTGTCAAAGAGTATTTGCGACTAACTAAAATATCTTGGTAGCTGATATAACTATATTTGGCTTCAAGTAGCGCGTTTAATATTGCTTGATTATTTTTCTGCTCATGTAATCCCACCACATGATAATCGCAAAGATAGCCGTGGTTATGAGCATAATGAAAGCCATTGCCACTGTGACGTCCTTCGAGTGCTCTAAAATCAGCATGAGGGTCAAAATTAATGGCCTGGCATGGCTTATTTGATGTCTCTGATAAGGCTTTTAAAATTCCATAACAATTATTGTGCCCACCACCTATCACAATTGGCTCTAAACCAGCGGCAAATACCTTACTTAGTACATTTGCTATTCGCTCATCGAGTTGCTCGCACAGCTGTCTAAGTGAGGTTAATTGTTCGGGCTTGGTGTTATCTAGGCTAGCGCTTTGCTCTTGTAAATCATCACAGTCTATTTCACCCAGCAGGAGAACGTTGTTTGGGGTCAAAAAATCATTAGACGGCAAATTCAAAAAGCGTTGTAAAAATGCTTGCCAGCCTAAAGTTGCTCCCCCTTTACCACAATTTGCTCTTGGCCCAAAATCCTCATTGATACCAACTAACACATATTTGATACCAAATGCGGCAGCATCTTTAAGTGCGACATCGAGATCAGCATTTGGGTCTAAAAAGGTAAGAGATTGCCAGTAGCGAAGTTCGTTTTCTCTGCGAGTTGTGAGGCTGATAATATCAGCCTCACTATAGACATATAAGTAATCTCTCATAAAGGTTACTCTTGCTCTTCTTGTTCCAAAAGTAACTCTTCAGCAGAAATGATGATGCCTGTACTATCGGCATATAAAAAATCATCTTCAAAAAATGATACGCCAGCAAAGTTCACTGGAATACCTTGCTCGCCAGAGCCTTCACTATCTGCAGCAACAGGAATCGATGCAATAGCTTGAATACCTAAATCGCATTCCTCTAGTTCATCCACATGGCGAACTGCGCCATAGACGACTATTCCTTGCCAGTTGTTTTCCATAGCAAGCTCTGCAAGATCGATATCAATTAGTGCACGTCGTGTAGAACCACCACCGTCTATTAATAGAATGCGTCCAGTTCCATCTTGTTCAAGTACACTTTGAATAAGCTCGTTATTTTCAAAACATTTAATGGTAGTAATACGGCCACTGAATGAAGCTTGGCCTCCGAAGTTAATGAACATAGGTTCGAGTACGTCAACAACATCAGCAAAGTGGTCACATAAATCTGAAGTGCTGTAATCCATAACTATTATCCTCTGAAAATAACATAAGTCAGGGTCAGTATACTCCCATATATCCCCTTAGCAATGGTAAACAGTAACTTACATATTAGTGTCTTAAAATTGTCACGGTTTTGTTATTTAGCTCTTCTATGCTGAATTTATCTACAGTACGTGAGTTGAGCATTATGAAAGGCAAACTAGCACAGCTTGACACAGCTTTATATTTTGCGGTTTTTACCCCGAGCCCCAGACATTGGTGGCGGATGGTTGCGTTAGGTTTGTCCAAAAGCGGCAATGGCGGCTTGTATGTTTTGTTAGCGATTGGCTGCGCTGTTTTTCTCGAGCAGCTAGGTCAGACGTTTGCAATAACGGCGGTATTGGCATTTGCGCTGGAGCGGCCAATTTATTTTTATCTAAAAAAGCGTATTGCTCGTGTTCGGCCGTGTGATTGTTTCTCACAAAAAGCGTTATTAACGCCAGGAGATAAATTCAGCTTACCCTCTGGGCACAGTGCAGGGGCATGGTTGTATGCTACTTGTTTAGCTGAGCACCTCCCTATCTTGTCAATACCTCTGTTAATTTGGGCTGCAGGTGTCTCGTTATCAAGAGTTGTTGTTGGAGTGCATTATCCATTGGACGTGGTTGTCGGTGCCCTTATGGGTGTTGGCTGTGCAAGTTTTGCCATAGGGTTAGTAGGAATGCTATGAAAATATTGTATGGAGTACAAGGAACAGGAAATGGCCACACAACAAGAGCAAGGATCATGGCCGAGTGTTTTGCACGCCTTGGTGTTGAGGTCGATTATTTGTTTTCGGGAAGACCGAGAGACAAATATTTTGACATGGAAGCATTTGGCGATTACCAAAGTTGCGAAGGGCTAAGTTTTTCCACGCAAAGCGGACAAATAAATAAATTAGACACGCTCAAAAAGCTCAAGCTAGGCCAGCTGTATAAAGATGTACGTCATTTAGATGTCTCAAGCTACAATTTAATTTTTAATGATTTTGAACCCATCACAGCTTGGGCTGGTAAATTAGCAAAAGTGCCTGTTATTGCTATGAGTCATCAGGCTTCCTTCTTATTTCCCGAAGTGCCAGTAGAGGGCGCCGGCTTTTTAAAGCGTAAACTGCTTAAAAGCTTCGCACCCGCCAATATCCATTTGGGTGTACATTGGCAGCCGTTTGCAAAAAATATTATTCCACCTTTTATTCCTTACCAAGTGCCCGACAAATTGTGTCAGTCGGTTACTAATAAAGTACTAGTTTATTTGCCCTTTGAAGAACTTAGTAAAATCATTGAGTTGTTACAAGATTTTCCCGACAAAGAATTTTATTGCTATCACCCTGATGCGCAGAACCAGTCTTTGTCAAACATTCACCTCAGAGCTCCCAGTCGAGACGGTTTTCTAAAGGATTTGGCTAACACTAGTGGCATAGTGGCTAATGCTGGCTTTGAACTTTCTAGCGAAGCGATGAAATTTGGTAAAAAACTACTATTAAAGCCGTTAAGCGGTCAGTTCGAGCAGTTAAGCAACGCTTTAACGCTTGAGAATATGGGGCGAGCTAAAGTGATGCATTATCTAAGTTCAAATGCGTTGGAAGAATTCTTAGAATCACCAATGGTAGACGCTGTGGATTTTCCATCAGATCCAACACCTCTTGTGGAATGGCTAGTTAGCGGGCATTGGTTTGATATTGAAAAGCTACATCACCAACTATGGCAATCTGTAAATTACAAAATGTTGAAGGCCGCGTAACGGGTGATTATGCCCATAATCGGTAAATTCAGCATTTTGCAATGTTAACTGCAGCAGTAAATATAGTTCTCGGCTATACTATCCCTAGGTTTATTTTTTTTGGGTAACAGTATGGCTTTATTAGAAAATTTTACTATAAAGCGTCGCTTACAATTGAACGCGCTAGTTGTTGGTGTTGCGTTGATTGTAATGTTGGTTGTAATCATTTATGAAGCAAAAACGATGCTTCAACTTAATAATGCTATTCAGTATTCAAAAGAGTTGAATATTCATCAGCTTACGATGCGCAAGCATGAAAAAAACTTCTTGTTTTATAAACAACCAGAATCGTTAAAACAATTCGATAGTGAATATAATCGCCTTCAAGACACGTTAGTTCAATTAAGAAAGACGTTTGATGATTTTGACATTGATAGCGACAGACTTGATGAGTTTGCAGGTTTGGCAAGTCAATATAATTCAGACTTCCAAAATGTAGTAGAACTACAAAAAGAGATTGGCTTACATCCAAAAGATGCGCTTTATGGTGAACTACGGGCTGCGGTTCATGAAGTGGAAACGCTTTTAAAGGAACGTGAAAATTACGAATTGCTAGCTATGATGCTGCAATTACGCCGTGCCGAAAAAGACTTTATGCTGCGCTTAGATACAAAGTACCAAAGTAAACTGTCAGAATTAATATCTAAGTTTTCCACCCAGATCAAATCTGCTGGATTTCCAGCAGGTTATGAAAGTGAGTTATTAAGCCTTCTTATGGAGTACCAATCTAAGTTTAATGATTTAGTCAACGCGCAAGTTAAATTAGGCTTAAATCTTGAAGACGGTGCTTTAGGTGAAATGAAAAGTAGTGTTGAGAGAAGCGAAGAGCTAGTTGCTAAGGTCGTTGAAGCAACCAGACAAGAAATTTCAAAGAGCTCTGATAATGTTCAGTTTATCGCATTTGCGGTTTTTGCTTTTGCCGCAGTTACTGTCATGGTGCTGGTACTTTCAACAAGTAATTCAATCGTTCGACCGGTGGAACGTGTTTACTTAACGATAGAACGTATTCGTAAAGAAAATAATTTGGGGCTACAAATTGAGCAAAGTGGTAATGATGAAATTACTATCATGACCCGAGACTTCAACAGTTTGATAAACGACTTCAAAATTTTGATTTCTGAGGTAAATAGCGCGTTGCACACAATAAATGATGCAACTACACATTTAACAGAGTCTACTGCCCAAACGAGCGCTGGCGTTAGTGAGCAGCTTCATGAGGCTGACATGGTTGCAACTGCAGCTACTGAAATGCAGGCTACCATTCAAGATATTGCTCATAATACCGAGGCTGCTTCACAAAAAGCTGAGTCGACAAACGGCAATGCCCAACAAGGGCGTGCCGAGGTTGATGCAACAATTAAACATATTATTGCATTATCAGAATCATTAAGCGGTGCATCCGATGTGGTATCTCAACTAGAAAAGGATGGAGAAACTATTGGATCTGTACTAGATGTAATTAGAGGCATTGCCGAACAAACAAACTTACTCGCTTTAAATGCGGCTATCGAAGCTGCTAGAGCTGGAGAACAAGGGAGAGGTTTTGCGGTTGTAGCTGATGAAGTTCGATCGCTTGCACAGCGTACTCAAGATTCAACGCAAGAAATAGAAAGTATCATATCTACCTTACAACAGAGGACTCGAGAAGTAGTTAATATTATGCAGCAGTGCCGTGAGCAAGGTGGAGAAAGTGTGTCGCAAGCAGAGAAAGCGGGTGAACTGCTGAGTATGATCACCGAAGATGTTCAAACCATTATGGATATGAGTACTCATATTGCCACCGCAATTGATGAGCAAAGCCAAGTAGCAAGTGAAGTAAACAAAAACGTCGTTCGTATTCGGGATATTGCACAAGTTGCGTCAGACCATGCGAGTGCGAATGCACAAAGTAGTGAAGAAGTTGCCGAACAAGCAAAAGTTCTAAGAGATGCAGTTGCGAAATATAAAGTTTAAAGACTAGTAGCTTTAACAGAAGTAATAAAATGCCACCTAATCAGGTGGCATTTTTTGTCTAAATTAAATAACAGATTATAGGAAAGTTAATATTTAGAGTGTTCTAGTGTGTTTTTTATGCGAACGATCTATTTTTATCACTTTTCTTAAAAAAACACTTGATCAAAAAAAGGATCGCCCTATAATGCGACCCCACTGACACGGAGCGCTGAGCAACTTAAAGCAAAGCAACAACGAGTCAGCGTCGAGTAAAACTTAATGTTTAAACTTTTTTTGAAATCTTAAAAATTAAGTGTTGACAAAAAATAGGGAATGCTTAGAATGCACACCCCTAGCGAGATGAAGCAAAGCGCTGAATCATCGCACCGTTCTTTAAAAATATGAAGCAATCATCTGTGTGGGCACTCGTACAGATTGAGTTCTAACAGCAGAACTACTTAGGTAGGG
>NZ_JAAUWV010000077.1 GCF_014694405.1 Pseudoalteromonas sp. S16_S37 | reverse complement strand
TCTCCATTTTGCAAGGTTTTGAGGGGTGAGAAAACAAACGTTGCAAAATGAGGATAGTAAGATCGTTTAGATCATCAAGAAGATCAATGCATTAAGTGATTTTCAGTGTCGACTAATTACTTATTCCATTTGCACTGACAGTGAGTTTACTTGTTTTATGACGTGAGTTTCAGTGACAAATGTCAACATGATACACTGCATGCTTCATAACATTATAAGAAACCCCCATGCGCCCAGAACAAACCTCTTTGCTATATCTTCATATCGCCGTATTGCTCTTTGGTGGAACCGCGCTGTTTTCTAAACTTATCAATTTATCTGCTTTAGATATAACGGTTTATCGCACTGCCGTGGCATTTGTTGTCTTAGCGTTACTGCTAAAATTGATGGGCAAACCGCTGCGTTTAGCGCGCCGCAAAGACTATCTCATTGCCATAATGCTCGGCATCGTGGTTGGTCTGCATTGGGTGACTTATTTTGCGGGCATGCAAATGGCAGGCATAGCCACCGGGATCATCGCTTTTTTTACCTACCCAGTTATTACCGTATTTCTAGAGCCTTTGTTTACCAAACAAAGGATTAAAAACAAGGATATTATCAGTGCCGCCGTCGTACTATTTGGAATTTACTTACTTATTCCAGAGGCCAACCTTGGCAATCAGGTCACTTTGGGTATTATTACTGGCATCAGCTCAGGCGCTTTGTTTGCACTGCGTAATTTATTACAAAAACGCTTTTTTGTAACTTATAGCGGGCCTCATACCATGTTTTACCAAACCTTAACCGCAAGTGTTATGTTGGCAGCTTTTGTGCAAGTTCCACCAACTCAGCTGACTAACCAAGATGTTTATTATATTTTACTCGCGGGCGCTGTATTTACTGCCATTCCCCATGCTTTATTTGCTAGTAGCCTAAAGCACTTATCAGCCACAACCGCGGGGTTAATTTCTTGCTTACAGCCCTTGTACGGGACGCTTTTGGCCTTTATGCTGTTGGCAGAAAAACCAACAATAATGACTCTAGTTGGCGGTCTGCTGGTGATCAGCGCTGCTTGTTTTGAAACTTGGTCTATCACAAGGAAAAAAACCAATGCTAGTATTCGCCCATCGGGGAGCCAGCGGTAATTACCCTGAAAATACGCTTAGTGCCATTCAGGCGGCCCTACAAGCCAAGGTTGATGGCATTGAATTAGACGTACAAAGCTGTGCAGATGATTACGCTATTGTGCATGATACTTGGCTGGATAGAACCACCAATGGCTCGGGCAAAGTGAATCAAACGCCACTAAAAGAGATACAAGCACTGGATGCAGGTAATGGCGAGTTTATTCCAAACTTACAACAAGTGCTTGATGCCATCGGTCAGCAAACCATGATCAACTTAGAGCTAAAACATACTTTTGGCCTTGATCAGTTTGTTGCCTGTATTGAGCAAAACGTGCAGCAGGGCACCTTCAATCGTGAGCAATTACTGGTTTCATCATTTGATCATCACCAACTGGTTTGGCTCAAACAAAAATTACCCTGGGTAAAAATTGGTGCGCTGACTGGTTCTATTCCATTGCACTACGCTGAGTTTGCACAGCGCTTACATGCCTACAGCATTCATATTGATAAAAACTTTATAAATCATCAATTTGTTGATGATGCAAAACAACGCGGCCTAAAGGTGTTTGTCTACACCGTCGATAAACAGCAAGATATAGAAGATATGCGAGCACTCGGGGTAGATGGCATTTTTAGCAATTTTCCTTGTCACGCAAAAATGATTTTATCGCGTTCTTAGCATATATTATTGATTAAAGAAGTATTTATGTTTCTATCTGTTGCAACTCGATAAGCCGTATAATCAAGGATGCAGCGTCTTTTAAGAGGACGAACATGGATAACCAAAAGCCAACAATGAGTCTGTACATGCGCTTATATAATCAAATTGAACAAAGCTTTTTTTATACACTGTCTCGAAAGATTTTCGGCAACCTCAGTTTTGTCTTTGCCTTTCAAGTAATCACCCTCATTTGGCTTTATAATGAACTAGATTCCAAAAACGGCAGCTTAGGGCTGTTTTGGTTAATGGCGTTTGGTGCGGTTGGTGGCTTTGTATTTACCCTGTTTTATATGCGATATTTGATTGTCAGACCTGTGCGGGCAATGCGCGATAGCCTGCAACAAGCAAACCGCCAAGATGGCAACCTTAATGCTACATTGCCAAAGTTCACTTATGATGAGTTCAGAGAATTAAGCGAACAATATAATGCCTTTACCCAGCACCTAAAGGAACTTTTAGAAAAAACCTATGAAGGCGCGCAAACAGCAGCAACCAGTAACTACCAAGTCACTCATTCGATGCAACAAACTGCCGACTTTGGTGCCCAGCAAATTAATATGAGTGATTCAATCATTGCGGCCAGTGATCAAGTAACACATAGCTTGCAAAGTATTGTTGCCAATACAGATCAAGTGTATCAGGCCAACACTGAAAGTTTACATTTTGTGCGCGGATCTTCACAGTCGTTGGCCACATTGGTTGATGAAGTCAAACAGATCACGGTATTGCTTGGTAACTTTTCAACAACCGTGTCGGGCTTAAAAGAAAACAGCGAAAATATTCGTAGTATCCTAAAAATGGTTGAAGAGTTCTCTGATCAAACTAACTTATTGGCACTTAACGCAGCCATTGAAGCAGCCCGAGCTGGCGAAGCTGGACGGGGCTTTGCGGTGGTTGCTGACGAAGTACGCAGTCTATCTGTAAAAGTTAATGATGCAACCCGCCAGATAAGCGACTTTATAAACCAAATGAATAGCTTGGTGGGTGAAACACATCGCGAGTCAGAGCTACTTATCAGCCATTCTGAGTCAGCTGAGCAAGCCATTAGTAAAACATCTAAAGGTTTTGCTGATATGAGCCATGATTTTGAGCGAAATCAGGCGCAGCTAGAACAAATAGCCAGCGCCGTACACCAACTTGAATCAACTCAAGCACATACCCATGAAACGGTGCAACAAATCGTTGCCCTAGCGCAGCAAGCAAAAACACAAATTGATGCCGCACTGAGGGACTGCCAGCGCGCGCAACAACTCACAGAAACGACCCAACAAGAACTGCAACGATTTGTATAAATTCTTGCAATGTAGGGCAAGCGCTAAGCTCGCCCTACATCAAATGCCAATACATCGCTAATGCGGTTTTTATCCAGCGCCAGCATTATCAACCTATCAACACCTAACGCCACCCCAGAGCACTGAGGTAAGCCATGTTGCAATGCAGCGATAAAATGCTGATCGACCGCCACAGTAGGTAATCCCATCTGCGCACGTAACTGGTTGTCTTTTACAAAGCGGCTCGCCTGCTCTTGCGCATCTGTTAACTCATTAAAGCCATTGGCTAATTCCATGCCTTGGTAATACAACTCAAATCGCCCAGCAACACGCGGGTCGCTTTCATCTAGTTTGGCAAGCGCCGCTTGTGAGGCCGGAAAATGATAAACAAAGCACGGTGCAGCGATGCCGATTTTAGGCTCAACTTCCATACAAAATAGTAATTGTAAAAGCGTGTCTGGATTAGTCTCTTGCTTGGCAATATCACCATATCCATATTCGCTTGCGCACTGTTTTAGTTCTTCAAGGCTCACACATAGTGGATCAAGCCCTAACACATCAACAAATACTTGCTGGTAAGTCACTCTGGTACAAGGCGCACAGTGCAAAATCAATTGCATCAGCTGTTCAATCTCATCCATAAGGTCATGCTCATCAAACCCAGGACGATACCATTCCAACATGGTAAATTCAGGGTTGTGATGTCGACCTGATTCTTCGTTACGAAATGCCTTCGCTAATTGATAAATGGGTCCACTGCCAGCAGCTAACAGTCTTTTCATTGCAAACTCTGGTGAAGTTTGCAGATATAAATCTAGCCCATCCTGATTGCCCGGCCCAACAAAGCGGGTCTTAAAGCTTGCAAGATGAACATCCGTTACACTGGCACGACATAAACTGGGCGTTTCCACTTCTAAAACGCCTTTTCTTGCAAAGAAAGCTCTGATCTTTGCCAAGATCTCAGCCCTTTGTTTTAAAGTGGCTATTTCTGCGCTAGGTGCCCATAGCTGCTGTGACATGCTGTTACTCTCTGATTGTTACCAAAACAAAAAGCCCAGCATATAGCTGGACTTTTAAACACACTATGCCTTCAAATCAGGCATATGTTTGTATTACTTAACGCGGCTTACGTATTCACCGTTGCGAGTGTCAACTTTGATCACTTCACCGATTTGTACAAACAGTGGTACACGTACAACTGCACCAGTGCTTAGCGTTGCAGGTTTACCGCCTGTACCCGCCGTATCGCCTTTAAGACCAGGATCTGTTTCTATGATCTCTAGTTCTACAAAGTTAGGTGGTGTCACCGCGATAGGGTTGCCGTTCCACAATGTAATTGTACACACATCGTTTTCAACTAACCATTTTACGTTGTCGCCAATCGCTTTTTCATCTGCAGCAATTTGCTCAAATGTTTCGTTGTTCATAAAGTGCCAGAACTCACCATCTGTGTACAGATAAGCTAAGTCTGTATCCATAACATCAGCGCCTTCCACTGAGTCACCAGATTTAAATGTTTTTTCTAACACTTTACCTGAGATCAATTTACGGATCTTAACACGGTTAAACGCTTGGCCTTTACCAGGTTTTACCATTTCATTTTCTAAGATGGCACAAGGTTCGCCATCTAACATAATTTTTAAGCCGCCCTTGAACTCGTTGGTGCTATAATTCGCCATCGTATCCTCTAATCATCTTTTTTCGAGTAATAAACCTGCTAATGATACAAACAAATGAAGTAAATTTGCATAGTAACTGGCAAAAAGAATTGGCAAATGTAGTAACTTGCCCTCAAACCTTACTCAATATGTTGGGTTTAGAGGCGTATTTTGACACAAAAGATGTCGAAGCGAGACGTTTATTTCCACTACGTGTACCACAAGCCTTTATCAAGAAAATGCGTTATGGCGATAAAAATGACCCTTTGCTACTGCAAGTCATGCCCCTTCATCAAGAATTTTTGAGCAAAGCAGGCTTTAATAAAGACCCGTTACAAGAGCAGCAAAGTGCTCAAACGGGGGTATTACACAAGTATCGCTCGCGTATTTTAGTGATGTTAAAAACAGGCTGTGCTGTAAATTGTCGCTATTGTTTTCGCCGTCATTTTCCCTATCAAGCAAACCAACTCAACAAACGTGCATTGTTAGATGTGGTTGAGTACGTGAAACAACACCCAGAAATTAACGAAATTATCCTCAGTGGTGGCGACCCTTTAATGGCCAAAGATGACGCAATAGCATGGTTCATGGACCAACTAGAACCATTAACCCAACTGAAGCGCTTAAGAATACATAGCCGTTTACCTGTGGTTATGCCGTCACGTATTACCCATGGTCTGTGCGCACGATTAGCACAAAGTCGTTTGAAAGTTATTTTGGTTAACCATGTTAATCATGCTAACGAAATTGATGATGATTTTATCAACGCCATGGCGATGCTTAAACAAGCGAATGTCACCTTGCTCAATCAGGCCGTTTTGCTCAAAGGTATTAATGATTCTAGCGACGCTCAAATTGCTTTAAGTGAAGCGCTATTTAGTGCGGATATTTTACCCTACTACCTGCATCTACTAGATAAAGTGGAGGGGGCAAGTCATTTTGACGTATCTGAGGAAGATGCCATAGGCATTATGGCTGAGTTATTGGAGGCGCTGCCAGGGTTTTTAGTGCCTAAGTTAGTTAGAGAAATCGGTGGCAAAACAAGTAAGACACCGATTGATTTACAGCTTATTTAACATTAAGCACAACGCACTCGTTATACATAAACGTTAATATTATTACCTAAACTTGCTGTGGTTGATTTTGCGGGACTTTGCGCAGCTGCGCTACTCCCAGCGGCTTCAATCAAAGCAAGTGCCGCTCTCCCGTCTGCTTGCTGCTGCTTTTTGGCTAAAGAGGCGCTGTATACTTCGCCACTTGAGCCTGCACCAGACATTACAGGCAGGTTATTTCCGGAAATATTCATAAGCGTTACCTGACTTTTTAGATGAATCCAAGTAGACTATCGGCCGTTTTAGCAATAACTTTAGGAAAAATATGCAAACCATCATTGAAAAATTGAATGAAAACCTAAAAGTTGTTTATCGCCAATCACTTGATGCTGATAAAAAATTAGACGAATTGCAGCAGCAAGGTCATGGTAAGTTTAAAGCCTTATTTACCGAAGAAGCGGGTTTCGATTTTGAAGCCAAACGTTTTAAACCGTATGTGCTTGATGTTGCAGCAAACGTTAAAGCACTTAGTGACAGTGAGCAATTAGACGAGCAGTTACTAAAAACAACGGTGCAAAAGCTTCAGCATTTATTGCAGTTACTCGCCACATTTAAGTAGTAAACAGCATGCACCGACGCTATTGCTCGGTGCGCTATATGAATCCTAGCTTTTGACTGCTTTTACTATTTGTGATTCAAACCACTGATCAAGCAAACGCTTCTCGTAATTCAGTGACTCTTCTGGGCCTAATTTAATTCTATCTAAAAAGCTCATGTCTTTAAGCTCTTCGGTAGCTTCAAGCACTTGCTGCCCTTTGTCATCGACTAAACTATAACTAATATCTAAACGCGGAAAGTAAATATTTTTTACAACACGCACATTATCCATATTAAAACGCGCTTCACCCGCTAAGTCGATATCATTAAATGTAACGTCAAGCGTGTAGCCCTCTGGCAGCTTTTCCGCAAGCTTTATAATGTGTTGTTCAAATTGCTTTGCTAGGCGTTTATGGAATGCGCCCTTAGCTTCGTTTGACGGATACACATCGCGGTAATCGTTAAAATCTTTAAACTGTACTTTGGCTTGTCCTGCGTGAACAACACCTATATACATTAGCCCGAATAACAAAACCAATGACCTGTTCATAGAAACCTCCTTAGCGTCCTAAATGACAATCTAAAGTCAATTTAGATGAATAAAATGACCTTATCACCTAGGTTTATGCTTTTTTACATCGATTATCAACATAACAGCAAAAGATCACGGGTAACAACGGTTATCAAACGAGATAACCGTTGTGTTTTGCTTCTATTATAACGAGTTGATAAGCTCAGTTACGTAGCTTTGTGCAGATTCTAGTTGATTATCACGCTTTTCTATCACCGCTTGTCGAGTTATTGGCACCTCGTATGTGGGTTTTATTCCTTTAGCGATTAGCACAGACCCATCATTTTGCGTCACACGCATACCTGTATACCTAAACTTAACCTCTGAATCACCATTTTTTGAAAAAATGGCGCTGGTAACCACATTTCCATTTATACCAACGGTACTCTCTCCGAGGATTGGGATCCCTGCATTTTGTACATATGCCAATGCATGCTCATTTTGGCTTAAACTCATACGTGAAGAAAGTGCTACCATAGGTATGCGTAATTGAAGCTTTCCAGGATAAATATATTGCTCAGCCAACTGAGCATGCTTACCCAGCTGGTCAGGTAGACTTTGCCAATGTAAATACATAGGTGCGGCACTTGTGCGCTTATCAACAAACCAACCCAATGCCGCACGCCACGCCTCAAAGCTAGCCGGATAATGCCTTAAATCTAAGATCACCCCCTTTGCTGATGCCAACTTGAGTTTTAGGTCGCTCAAATTTTCTGGAGTCAAGTTATACACAATCACGTGATGAACTTGGTTATCTAAAACTGTGTGATAATAATCGTAGTGACGCAAAAACGGCTGACCCGAAAACTCAATCTCATTAGCAAGGAGCGGCTCCAAAACCTGCGAATACTCCGTATCATCTGGTCTGCGAAGATGAACTTCTATCGGTGTTTGCTCGCTTTGACGTAGCGCTAACTGCAAGGTCCAACTTTTAACTAAATTATCTGCTATCGGCATCCAAGGTGATTTTTGCGCAACAATATCATTCACTGACACATTATCAATCGCCAAAACCTCATCACCGAGCGACACTTTGTTTAAAGCGTCTGCAGTTCCACTGACTACTGTGGGCTTGCCTTCTACAAACTCAACTTCCAAGGGCAATTGCCAGTCTAGCCCAGCAAATGGATTTGCGGACGCAGGCAGAGCAACATTAATATGATTATCTTGTAAAAGTTTCAGTGAACGATGCACTTCGCGCCATGTTTGTTTCGCATCGTTGTGCAAACAACTTGCAATCATCTTGCGAAGCTCCGGCTTCCAATCTACCTGTACTTCACCAAAGTAAGGCCAAAAATGTTGGATCTCAGCCCATATACGGCTGGTTGTTGACATACAAACTTCTTTATCGAGCACAGAGTTACCTAAGTTATATGTTTTGTACTGGTAATATGTGCTGCCTTGTTGCGCCTCACTCTGCTTCAAGTAAACTGGTACATATGCCGTCTGTCCTAAAAGCGATGTTTTAAAGTGCGCAGCTTGAGCATGGCGCTCATCTTCACGCAAAGTGTTGTAAGAGCCACTCACTAGCTCTCTTGTGTAGACTAAATTCTTAACTGCACTATTGGCTAGCCAAGTTGTGACATTATCGCTGTCACTGGGCGCTGCCGGAGGCTGTTGCGTTACCTGTAAAAACGGGGCAACTCCAGTAAGCAACTCTTGAGCAATTCTCCTACGTTCTCCATGTTCAACTTCAGCCAACTTAATAATTGATTCTGCAATGAAAGCATCCCAATTAGTCATTGCAACACTTTCGCTTGGATAAAAGAACCTAACTTTATGAGCGACATCTGTGAATGCTGTAATATCGTCAATCAGTTCATCAGAGTAACTTACTGAAGGACGACTTTTTAGTTCACCACTACTTTGAAGGGGTGTATTACTTTGTGTTTTGGTCTCCCCTCCAGACCCCCCACACGCAGCAAGCGTTAAACATAATATTGTAATAAGACCATTCTTTGGTGTTTTCATTTTTGTGTTCCATACATTGTTATTATAATTTAAACAGTTCAGAATAATTTTTACCCCATAATACCCCAAATAACAACAGCTAAAAGCGACACTGACAATGCAAATAATTTGTTACTGTTTTTCATTATCAACAATGGAAAACATTAATGCGTATAGCACAGGTACCACGCCAAGCGTTAACAGGGTAGAGAACAATAATCCGCCCATGATACTTAAAGCCATTGGTTCCCACATTTCACCGCCGCCTAAATACAGCGGCAGTAAACCCAACACGGTGGTTGCTGTGGTTAGCAAAATCGGCCGCATTCTCGTTTGAGCAGCACTAATAATTGCATTCACGGGGTCGCTAGGTTCACAATCAAGCTCTGTTTTGATCCGCTCCAGCAATACAATTGCATTGTTAATCACAATGCCCGCTAAAGAGATCACACCAAGTAACGTCATAAAGCCAAAAAATGACTGCCCTATAAATAGACCGACAACTACGCCAATAAATCCCAAAGGAATGGTGACTAATACCAACAAAGATTTACGAATAGAGTTAAACTGAGCCACTAACAACAACACAATGATTAATACGGCTATGGGTAGTTGTTGGGCTATAGATTGATTCGCTTTACCTGATGATTCGGCTTCTCCGCCTAGCTCATAGGTGTAACCAAATGGCCAACTTTTTTGCTGCTCATCCAGCCAAGGGATCAGCTGTGCAAATCCCTCGCTAGCAGTAATACCGTCAATTTGTGCACCAATCACCACCGATTTAACTCGATCGCGACGAAATATCTGCGCGCTTTCCCATACTACCGCAACGTCGGCAACTTGTTGCAACGGTACCGAATTACCCGATGATTGTGAGTAAACCGCCATTGCTTTTAGCTTGGCAATATCTTGTCTATCAGAGGCTACGGAGCGCAATATCACAGGAATGGTATCTTCTTTTTCACGGTACTGGGTCAGCTCTAAACCACTTAATCCCGTTTGTAATGATGTGGCGATATCTTCACTAGACACCCCAGCCCTGCGTGCTCTTGCCTGATCAATATTGATCTCAAGTTTTTTAATCGGCAGCCCCCAATCATCACTAATGGCTTTTAAGCCGTTTGTCTGGCGCATTTTTGCTTTTACTTGGCCGGCGATCTCCATCACTTTATCTTTATCTTCACCTAAGATCCGAACTTCTACTGGGTTATTAATCGCCGCACCGTTTTCGATTTTTCGCTGTTTAAGTAATAGATCTGGGTAGTTTCCAAGTGCATGTTCTTCTATGTTAGTCATGATATCGTCAATTAAGGTATAAGAAGTAACTGACACTACCATCAATGCATAGTTTGAACTGATTGGCTCAGGATTGTGACTGAGTAAAAACCGAGGTCCTCCATTACCTATATAACTAACCCATTTAGTGACCCCTTCAGTGCGCTGCTTATTCACTAACAGTTGATTTTGAACGTATTGCTCTAAGTCTTTTACTAATGCTTCTGTGGTTTCTAGACGAGTGCCAACTGGTAGCTCTAGCTCAACCTTGAAATAGTTTCTATCTGAGGGAGGAAAAAACAGCTTGGGAATAAATTGTAAGGCTTGAATAGCCAGTACAAACATAACAATACAGGCTCCTAGCGTCAGCCATCGATGGTTCATAAGCGTGCGCAACGTAGCTCGATAACTTTGATATATAGTACTACTGAACACTTCTTTTTGCTGTGCATTCACTTTGACAAAATACACACACAACATGGGGATCATGGTCAGCGCTAATAACCAAGAGCACAGTAAAGTAATGGTCACCACTTTGAATAATGACGCCGTGTATTCACCCGTTGCTGACTCGGCTAAAAAGATAGGTAAAAATGCAGCCCCCGTGGTCAAAGAAGACACTAGCAAGGGGATTTTTAGCTCCTGAGCAGACTCAACCGCGGCATCTATAGCGCGCTTGCCCTGCTCCATTTGCACCATGATATTCTCAGACATAACAATACCGTTATCCACCAGCATACCCAAGGCAATAATAAGCGCCGCCAAAGAGATTTGATCAATACTGATATCAAAAAACGACATCACTAAAATGCCAAATACCATACTCATTGGAATAAGACTGGCCACCACAAGACCGGTACGTAACCCCAAAGTGAATAACATCACAACAGTCACAACCAAAACCGCTTGCACAAGGTTAGAAACAAAGTCATCGACCTTTTTGTCCACCTCTTGCGGTAAAAACGACAGTAATTTAAATTCCACTCCAATAGGGTAAACATTTTCCAGCCGCTTGATTGCTTGTTTAACTTGCGCACCAAGCTCAAGGTTATTGCCACCTTTGCGCATGGAAATACCAATGGTGAGACCTTGTTCATTGCCAACTCGCACTTTAGCTTTGGCGGGCTCGATATGATCACGATACACCTTGGCAATATCAGACAGTAAAATAACCTGTTCACTGCCTGGCACATTGATAATGGTATTGGCAATTTCGCTCACCGACTCAAAATTACCGCTGGGTTCAACCACTAATGTTTCATCGCCCACATATAAAGTGCCACCAGGATTAACGATGTTACGTGCCGCCAATTGTTGTTGCAAAATGCCAGCAGACAGCTCTAAGGCAGCCAAACGGCTGTTTTCAAACTCAATAAATACCCGCTGCTCTTGTGTACCATATATTTCTACTTTTGCCGCATCAGGCAGACGTAAAAACGTATCTCTGACTTGTTCAGCAACATCTTCCAGTTCTCGATGGCTATACCCTTCACCGGTTAGGCCTATCACAATACCAAACACGTCACCAAATTCATCATTGACTATCGGTGTGTGTGCACCTTTTGGTAACTCGGATTCAATGCTCTGTATTTTGCGGCGCAGATTGTCCCAAATAGGGCGCATATTCTTGTAACTTTCTTTGATATTGACACTGACAATAGACACCCCTGTTTTTGAGGTGCTGCTGACATAATCTAACTCAGGTATTTGCTGAACCACTTTTTCTATTTGATCCGTGACCAAGGCCTCTACACGCTGCGGGCTCGCGCCAGGAAAGTAAGTGACTACTTGTGCTGTACGTATTATAAATCCGGGATCATAATCTTTAGGCATTTTGTTAAACGCCAATATACCAAACAGCAACATGGCCGCAAAAATCACCCATGCAGTACGATCATTCTCAAGGGCTAATCGGGTAATATTCACAACTGGCCTCCTGAAAATTTCACCAGCTGACCATCGTTTACTTTACTCATACCTGCAGAAACCACATGTTCACCAACAGCCAGTCCATCAATAATTTGAAAACCAAACTGCGTCATTTCTCCGATCTTAACTGGCGTTTTTACCACCTTGCCCCGACCTTCATCCACTTGCTCAACAGTCCACACATAATTACCTGACTCATCTTTTAATACCGTTTTAATTGGTAAATAAATGGCTTGTTTGTCTTGTGCTACTTGGCTTGCAAAGACCTTGGCGGTCATGCCGGGCAAAATATTGTAGCCTTTAGGAGGCGTCATGCTTAAGGTCAATTCATAGGTGTTTGTGATCTCATTGGCTTTGGTGCTAACTTCAACAAACGACAGTTCAAAGCGCCTATCTTCTATAGCCGAAAACTCTGCATATACTTGCTTAGGCGCCTCTTTTGACACATTGATCATGACACTTTCCGGCACGTTCACCTTGATATTGACGGTTTTGATATCTTGTAATGTGGCGATAGGCTGCTTAGCTTGCACTTCTTCAAATTGCTCTATCTGTGTGCGCGCTACAACCCCGCTAAAAGACGCATGTAACGTAGTGTATTCTAAATTATTTTTAGCTGTGGCTAGGCGGTTCTTGGCGCTGGCAAATTGCAATTTCAGCTGATCATAATCGGCTTTTGATATCATGCCTGTTTTAAGCAGCTTTTCGGCTCTGCCAAAATCGGCACTGGCTTTTTCAAAAGAGGCTTGCGTTTCTTCAAGAGCAAGTTTGTAATCGGTATCATCTAACGTTGCAATAACATCTCCTTGTTTTACTTCTTGCCCTTGTTTTACCAGTAATTTGTTTACTTCACCGGGCACTTTGAATGACAGCTGCGCTGAATTTGCAGCATCCACCACACCCGGAAACTCTTGTACTGGCCCCGCATGAAATAGGCTAACAACAATTGTTCTAACCGGCCGCAGCTGAGGTGCTTGCTCGCTAGTTTGTTCATTAGGACTGCATGCGATAAGCAAAATACAACTAAAAAAAGACAATAAATAACTGCGACCAATAACCATGGTAAGCTCCTGCAAATGTATGCTCGAAAGACTATTTTTATATTCGTTGTTGGTAAGGGAGGAGTGTAGCGCCTCAATTTAAAACCAACGGTTGATGGTTTGTTGATTAAAAATATGGCACTACAATTTTGTTGAATCAAATAATTAGCGGATATTAAAAGTAATAACGGCTAGCCGAGTCTCCTCTGCTAGCCTTTAAAGTTATACACCTTCAACCATCAAGCGTGTATCTGGTAGGTATGATAAATGCGGTACGGCTAAATCTGGGCGCTCTACCCGACTTATCGCATTAAGTACAGAAGCGATTGCACCTTCTTGCCAACCTGGTAATGAAGATAGCTGATCTCCTATCACAAAAAAGTTTGGCTGTGTTGGCGTACTTTGCACAGAGCGAATACTACTACCTTGCGCCAAGGCATTAAAATGCTTCACAGCGTTACCAGCGTTCTCCTCCACCGCATGCCACTGTGACCAGCCCCCTTTTATATATGGCATATTTTGCCAGTGAATTTACCCGCGGTGAGCTTAACAGGTCCTGGCGTCACTTTGAGTTGTTGATTGGTTGCATCGTCTAGCGCGGCATGCGCTTTGGCTTTTGGGTGTTGTTGTAAAAACTTGGCACGTGATTGATGATTATCCATGGTTTTCCTCCTAGAAACATACACCGGAACGCTCCGATGCATAATCGCGCACTTTGCGATTGCATCTAAACTTAGTTCAATGGCTTGAAAATGCGAATTAGGAGGTATTAAGTCATGGAAGCGGTTTGGCACGGAGATGAGGTGGACGCTGTCAAACTATATATCAACCCAACCTCATCATACTTAACTCAGTGCTTGTACTATTTGTCCTTTCCCTGAACTAACATGTACTTGGGCATAAGCGCCGTTAAACAGCGTCATATTTGGCGGTAAATGGCCTATATCAACATCATAAATCACTGGAATTGAAAGCGTACTTATTACATCTAACAACGCTTGTTCAGCGCTAATATCTCTAGCACCATCGTCTGTGACAGCATTACGCCCCACCAGCAACCCATTTATCAGCGCAAATACGCCTCTAAAACGTAAGCTCAGCAAAGCTCGCTTCAACGCTGTTGCCGAAAGCTCTGCATTTTCGATATATAAAACAATGCCTTCAGGCGAAAAACGCTGCTTTAAATTCGCTAAATCTAAATAGTCTGTGGCAACCAAATACTGCAATATATCTAAACACCCACCGATTAAACGCCCTTTGAGCGTCACTGCGCTATCGTGAGGATAGGTTTTCCAGATTGTTTGCTCGGTGCTGTTGAGCACACTGTCTGGATTATTGACAAACGACTCACCGTGCAATTGGTAGGCTGTTGATGAGCGCTGCACAAAACGATACCCCAGCTGCGCATTTGATAAATGTGCCAGTGTTTGCCGAGTTAACTCATCTTGTTCATTGGGGTGCAGCTGCATTAAGTTTGCACAGTGGATACTTGACCAACCGAGTTTACTCATTAACGCAAGCTGCACAGTACTAATATCAGAAAAGCCTAGCAGCCACTTCGGCTTGGCCGTTTTCAGACGCTCAAAATCCAACAAAGGTAGGATTTCCATGGCAAACTCACCACCCCAAGGTGGTGCAACAGCCGCAATGCTGTCATCACATAAAAAGGCCATCAGCTCTGCCGCTCGTTGCTCTGGCGTAGCACTAACATGCTGAAAGTTTTCTCGTAAGCATCCGCCTTCAATGACGTTAAAGCCACTAACACGTAAGTGCTTTAACACAATCTCCAAACGCGGATGACACACATGGCCCACACCTGATGACAACGCTGTGACCGCAATTTTACTGCCATGACTAAGTGCGCTGGGGTAAATTACCTTATCCATAGTGGTGCTATTTTATTTCCAATATTCGATGATTTTAGATACTTTCGAGCCGTTAAATTCAAAAACGCTAAGATGGTTTTCAAGCTTTCCTTCATACTCTTGCTGACGCTCAACGGATACGGCGTTATACCCCGCTATCATCGAGATAATTTTATATCTCGCCGTGGTATATTGATATTCACCTGCCTTTAAGAACTTCACGTAATTATCGTACAAATGCTGCCTTGAATAATTACCACCATATCCCTCATGCACATACTGAAAATCATCGGTAAAATTGGCAAACAGTGCATCAACGTCTGATACTTTGGAGTCCTTCATCAAAATAGCATTTTGCAACGTATTGATAGCTTTAACTCGTTCTTGAAGCTGCGCCGTTGATAAGCTTTCCATTTCACTGGCCTGCCCCATCAGCGAAAACACCGCCAAAAATCCCCACACTATGTGCTTCATATCTATCCCTTAATAATTTTGTTTTAAGCAAGATAGCGAAAAGCAATATGCACCACAACTAAGTTTTGTAAGTGCATGTGAATTAAAAAACCGTCTTTTGCACAATACAAAAACAAAAAAAACCGCAAGCGCGGTTTTTTGTTGCTAGGAGCTGAAAGGATGTTGTCGGATGACAGCAGGACACTATTGGCTGCCCTTCGTCTAGAACCGTATGAGCGAACTTCCCCCATATACGGTTCTAACCTTTATTAGTCAGTCCCTAAGTGCAGACCTGCGACTTCTATGCTGCGAGCTTTGAAGGATAAACTTTCACTTACCAATCAAAAAACCTTCGCAGTCAAAATCGTCGCTGGCACTATTCACCTAAACCAATGATCTGCTCTAATCATACAGGACACTTTTATAATGGAATATAATCCAAATATCGAGGTGTAAAATGACAAAAAGAACTAATAGAAGTTATCCAGCTGAGTTTAAGCAAGAAGCAGTAGCATTGGTCACTGAACAAGGTTATAGCGTTGCGAAGGCAGCAGCATCCTTGGGGATCACTGATAAGTTACTATACAACTGGAAAGCCAAGTTTGAAGCAGAGCAATCTGGAACAAGCTT
>NZ_JAAUWV010000076.1 GCF_014694405.1 Pseudoalteromonas sp. S16_S37 | reverse complement strand
TTTTTTATTTAGCGATTCATAAGATCACTAAACATCATGAATGTTCCCCACATTTTCCAAAATTTCTAAAATCTCCATCTTATTGATATATAAACACTAGTTTTGGGGATACCTTAGGCGTACAACCCCTCAAGGCAGTTTGGCGGAAATCATTATTCTCGACCAGTTTTCTAGAAATATTTATCGAGACACACCAAAAGCATTTGAGAATGACTCACTCGCCTTAACATTGGCCCAGTTTGCTATTGCCCAAGGTCAAGACACCATGCTTCCCAGCAATCGAAGAAGTTTTATGTATCTTCCCTACATGCATAGTGAATCAAAAGCCATTCATACTCAAGCCGTTGAGTTATATAAGACTTTAGGCAATGAAAGTAATCTAAGTTTTGAGCTCAAGCACAAAGCTATTATTGATCAGTTTGGCCGATATCCGCATCGCAATACTATTTTAGGCCGAGAATCAAGTGCTGAAGAATTGGCGTTTTTAAAGCAACCCAATTCGAGTTTTTAAGTACAATTGCGCTTACTGACGTTAATTTACAATAATCTATTGAGCCGTTTTCTTACCAACTTATAAATCGCGTTTCATTGGCACGAAAGTGATTGATAATGTTTCTGTAACAGGATATTCGATTGTCTTTTCGCCGATAAAGCCATGACGTTTATATAGCTTGATCCCAGGTAGCGTAGCCATCAATTCTAAAGCTTTAAAACCTCTAGCTCGCGCCTCTTTTTCACATTCTCGCATGAGTACTGAACCAAGCCCTTGACGTGCATAACTGGGTTTCACAAAAAAAGCACGAATTTTAGCTGCATCAATATCGGGGTTAAGCTCTTTAGGTGACCGATTACTCTGACGATCACTTCCAAATAATGTCCTACGAAAACTCCATCCTCCACAAGCAATTAAAAGATCATCATCTTCAATTACAAAATAACTCTGATCTCTAATAAGTTGAGAATCTACGCCCAAAGCAGCTTGAAGTGCCCCCTCAACTTGCTCTTTAGAATAGTACTCAGATGAGAGTTCTCTTGCAGATTCACCTATTAACATTTCTATATGTGTAATATCACTTAGGGTTGCTTTTCTTATTCTGTATTCCATATTATTACATCTATTTGGCTATATAAAACGTCTGTTTTAAAATAACCCATCAAGTAATTCCAGTAAATGACTATTTAAATAGTCGGATTTCAAGACTTATCTCATAAAATTGCCTTAATTATAGAAGTGAATATTAGTATATTAACGATACAAAAAAGCCCAACAGTCATTGGGCTTTTTTAAGTAAGGTTTTACACGTTATTTTGTGTAGGCTCTAGGAAGCTGAGAGTCTGTTGTATAACGTTCACGAAGCTTGTCGTGACGAGACTCAGTACTTACCTCTTCACCGTTGATCCACACCTTTTCTACGTGAGTGCTTAATTCAAATGGATCAGCGCTCCAAAGTACTAAATCAGCGCGTTGACCAACTGCAATTTTACCACCATCAATTTCAAACGCTTCAGCAACATTGCTAGTAACGGCCTTTATCGCACTATCAAAACTCATGCCATTCGATACAGCAATACCGGCATCATAGCGAAGCTGATAAACATTATGACTGCCATCACCAAACACTGATAGCAACACCTTAACACCCGCCTTTTCTAACTTACCTGCATTTTCCAAGCTAGCATGCATTGCGTCAAAATCAGTTGGTAAGTTAGATACACCATTAATGATCACTGGAATTTCAGCTTTGGCCAATTCGTTGGCGAGTAACACTGCATCCGAACCACCGCGAATGATCACATCTAACGAGAACTGCTCCTTTAGTTTGATCACCTGTGCGATATCGGCCCCTCTGCTCACCTCGACTACTAACGGCATTTTCGCTTCAAGCAATTGAGTTAAAACGCGCTCTTCTCCCGAAGGCTTGTCTTCTTCTTTGTCGTCTTTTTTGTCTTTTTGCTTTTTAAGCTTAGCTTGCTGACCTTCCAGTTTTTCAACTAGCTGTTGAAAAGAAAGCGCACGTGAACCTTTGCTTTTCGCACCTAAGTCAATTACTAGCGCTGTATGTCTATCAGTAACGCTATCGAAGTCGCCACTTAGGTCTGCTGTAAATGCAAGGCCAGAATAAGCACCTTCATAATTAACAGGTGAAACAACATTTTGTGTGATCCCGCCTTTGCGAGCGTAGGCAATCAATGAAGAACGAGGATTAAATGCATAACTTGGATCAAAATCTAGTCCTGCTTTTTCGTCTGATGCATCACGCGAACGCGCCACTGCACCTACTTCAACAAGACCGAGCTGATTCATTGAACCAATAAATCCTGGGGTTAAAACCATTCCTTCACCACTAACAGTGACATCCGCTTCAATGCTCTGTGGGTTTATGGCTTTGATTTTCCCATCTTCAATTACAACCGTCGCATTATTTAACGTTCCCTGCTCTGTCGCAGTATGAACTGTTGCGCCTGTAATTGCCGTAATTTGTGCAAAGGCCGCTGAACTTGTTAGCAGCGCGCCAGTGATCATTGATAACTTAAATTTAGTCATTGTGTGCGCTCCTTATTTTTGACCTAGCATGAAATCGCTAACTGCTTGATATTTTTCATCGTTACGGTCATATACTTTTGCTCCGTCGATATATACATGCTCGGCTTTTGCGTACACGCTAAATGGACTTTGGTTCCAAATCACTACGTCTGCTTGTTTACCCGCTTCAATTGACCCTGTTTTGTCTGCAATACCTAAAGACTTAGCTGCATTGTAAGTAATCCACTGGATTGCATGCTCTTCAGAAATATCAAAGCCGTTTTGGTTTGCATTGTACATCACCTTACCTGCTTCTTGGTTAAGGCGCTGAATTGTAGTGTCTGAGTCAGAGTGAATGACTGCACATGAGTTTTTAACGGCATCAACAATGGCCACATTTTCATGAACCATGTCGTAGGCTTCCATTTTAAAGCCCCACCAATCTGGCCAAAGTGCCGCACAGTTACCGTTTTCAGCTAATAAATCAGCTACTTTGTATGCTTCAATACCGTGATGGAATGTACCTGAGTGGTAATTAAACTCTTTACCTAAGTCAATCATCATGGCCATTTCTTCGGCTTTATAACAGTGGTTATGAATTAATATTTCACCATCAAGAACACCGCGAAGAGTATCTAGCTTAATATCACGTTTTGGTGCGTCTGGGTTCATACCCGCTGCATACTCTTGCTCATAGCGCTCCCAAGCACGTTTGTACTCTGTCGCTTCAATCCAAGCTTCACGATAACCTGCCATGTTGCCCATGCGAGTGAATGGCGCTACGCCTTTACTGCCGTATACACGTTTAGGGTTTTCACCACAAGCCATCTTTAAACCATAAGGCGCCTCAGGAAACTTCATTGCTTGCATTGTGTGCGCTGGCACATTTTTCAAAGTGACGCTTCGACCGCCAAATAAGTTTGCCGATCCCGGTAAAATCTGTAAGGTAGTAATACCGCCCTCACGTGCACGGTTAAAGCCAGGGTCCTGTGGCCATACAGAGTGTTCAACCCAAACTTGCGATGTATTAGGGTTTATCATTTCATTGCCATCTGCATGTGATTCTACAGATGGGTTAGGATATGCGCCTAAATGTGAATGCACATCAATGATCCCTGGTGTTACCCACTTACCCTTTGCATCAACAGTGGTTTGTGCATCTACTTTAAGATCAATACCAACTTGGCTGATTTTGCCATCTACCAAATACACATCTGCATTATCTAAACGCTCACCAGTACCGGTTAATACTGTCGCATTGGTAATAAGCGTTGTGCTTGAAGGTAGTGGTTGATAGGTACTAGGATAAGGATTTTTTTCTATAGTCACTTTTTCTTTGTGCGGGCCACTATCTTGGCAACCCGCGAGTGCTGCACTCAATGCTAGCACCAAAATGGAAGGAGCAAATTTTTGCATTGTTTTATCTCTATTTGTTTTTATTTCTTAGTAACTGTAACGAAACTCAAGTAAAAATGCGAAATAAATACCTCAAAATGCATTTATTCACGATGAGTTTCTTATTTTACAACTCTGTACTCAAACTTAACGTGCAATATAATCTTGATACAGCTTAGCAAGCGCTGCGTCTATGTCTAACTTTGCATCTTTTTTCATTAGTTGCTCAGTTGCTCTGGCAACGAAATCTGAATTTTGCTTGTGCTGTTTGGCGAAATTCTGAATTTTAGTTTTGGCAATATCGAGTGTTTGAGGTTTGCTAAATCGATGGTTATATTGGCTCAACGCTTTATCAAAATCTCCATCGCATTCTTTAACCAATAAGTCATAAAACTTGCTTTTATTAACACCAAAATTTTCGAAACAATGGGCCATTGCCTGATCAAAACTTGAAAATTCGTGCCCTGCAACTACAAATCGCTGCTTTGCGCTTGGCTTATTAAACTCGGCCTCGTCACTTTCTAGTGCAAACGGCACAAACGCTAGACGCGTTGCCGCCTCTTGTCCTAGTGCCATGCCTGCACTGATACTATGTGCAAACTCTGGGCTCATTTCATCAAGCTCAGATTCATGCCACATATAATACACCTTGAGCGCCTTTGCATATTTGTCAGCAAGTTTAGCCTTGAGCTTTTTCACTCGCGCATCTAAGTTGAGGACCCGTTCATTATGTAACAACGCAAAGCATTCATAACACGATGGAACCGTTATAAAATCCGCTTGTTCGTCAAACTCGAGTATCAGCTCTGCATGCTCAAGTGGTGGGCAAAAGTCCATATCAGTTGCTTCACAACCGCAATAAAAGCATAGCTTGGCGTGTTCAACATGTTTAGCTATACCTTGCTTGTAATACTTTCTTAGCGCCGCTTTGTAAGTTTTCATTACATTCTCATTATTTGGTAACTAAAAACCATTTACTTGAAAACCAGCATTTACACTCATGAAACGAAAATGTAAAAGCAAAAATTCCCAAAAAATAAATATACAGATTTGTGTCTGAATACACACATATTTATTAAGCTAATCAATGTGTTAAATATTACCTGTTACATCCTAATACTTACTTACATTATCACATCGTTGCTTTACAGCATCTTTTTTTGAGTCAGTCATAATTAACTCGAACCTAAACTAAACCCGTGGAGAAACATCATGAAAAAGCTAACTACTTTTTGTGCATCAGCAACGCTTCTAGCTGGCTTAATAGCTGGTACAGCTAATGCCGAACAATTTATTGCAGCAGACGATACAATCGAAACTGAGTTATGCATGGCTATCGCAAGAGACAATTCTTTTAACTTACGTAAAACAATGCAAGAACGCCGTGTTACCTTGCGTGTAGTGAAAAATGTATTGGCTTGCAACAATATGGCAACTGACAAGTTTATAGCGAAGTATGGTTTCAAAAACTCAGCGCATTCATTAAATTTAGACTTCAACACAAAAACGCATATTAAAGACTTAAGTGCCCGCAACGAAGTAAGTAAAACAATTGTTGTATCAGGCTCTTAAGTTATGAGAAAACAATATTCAATATAGTGCGAAATAAGTTTTTTTGCGCACTATATTGTTTTAGCCCAGCAAGTGCGCTGCTAAGCCAAATAATCCACCAAAAACGCCTCCCCAAACAACTAACCACCCTAGGTGTGCACGGATCATGTTTTGTACGATTTCTTTAACCATGTCCGGGGTCAGTTCTTCAAGTCGCTGTTCTACAGCATTTTCAATCGTTGTAAATACCATTTCGGCACTATGGCCACTGCTTAATTCATCGCTCATGAGCTGTTTAAACTTATCTTCTTCTGTGATGTCTATCAGCGCATCTTGCATCTTTTCAACGAAAGCGTCTTTCATCGGTAACAACGCTTCGTTTCCGCCAAACATGGTAAGCATTGGGCCAAATTGTGATGCTTCAATCACTTGTAGCAATTTGTCAAACGCAGGGCTCAAATCTACTTTTTTTATTACCGGTGTGAGGTCCATTGAGTTTTGCTGTTTTTCAAGCAATGTTGAGACTTTTTCTTGACTAAAAAACTCTTCCAAAATTAATACACTTATTGATTCTTTAAACTGCTTAAATTTGAGTTTTATAACACCAGAACCATATAAAAATGGCACTTTCTCAAACAGCATATGAATCGCTAATAAATTTGTCATTGCACCAGATAAGGCGAAAATTCCGATAGAAAAGACCACCGGCAATTGCGCAAAGTAGCCAATAAGAACAGCCAATAGCGCCAATGTATTAGTAACATAGCTTTTATTCACTACAACCTCCTGATTTACAAACCGATGCATTTTATACACTATTTTCGACAAAATATAGCGCCGATAAAAAGCTAATAACTTCGGGTTTAAAGTAAAAAACTGCCTTTGTCCTCCCCCAAAGCCATAGATCCGCTATATTTAAACCTCAAGCGATCTATTTGTTTAAGGTGACTCTAATGTGGAATGTCGTTAATCAGCAAATATCTGAAGTGCTACATCAGCCCTTTGTGGTAACGCATAAAGAGCAGCTTAGAAGTTGTGATAATGAGATGCGCTTTCACATCTCTAATGGTGAACACCACTACTTGGTCAAAGTGGACTTACTGAGTGCACTTGAGCGCTTTGAAGCCGAATCAAAAGCTCGAGACTTACTGATAAGAGACAGTGACTTTTTAGTTGCCGATACCATAACCATAGGTACTACGCTTGAGTTCAGTTTTATTGTAATAGAAATGTTGCCCCGCTCCCAAGCTCAAGAAAATTGGTCTGAATGCGCACTGCAATTAGCAAAGATGCACAATCGCTTTGAGCAACAAATGTTTGGCTTGGAGGAAGATAGTTATGTGCATCAACTCATTCAGCCCAATCAATGGCATCGCAAGTGGGAAACGTTCTTTGCAGAAGAACGAATTGGCTGGCAGCTTCAACTTCTAAAAGAAAAAGGGGTTGAATTAGTTAATATCGATGATTTTGTGATAACCATTAAATCACTACTCGCACATCACACTAAACCATCGCTTTTACATGGCCACTTTTGGAAAGGTAATATCTTTTTCAGTGATGGCAAGCCATGTTTAGACAACCCAGCTTGCTACTACGGAGATAGAGAAGTTGATATTGCCATGAGTGAGCTTTTCGCTCCCCTACCAAAAGAGTTTTACGACACTTACAACGCCCAATTTGCACTCCAACCAGGCTATGAAATTCGCAAATCTGTGTATCAGTTATATCCCCTACTTTTGCATGCAAATTTATATGCAGGAGATTATCTCAATCAAGCACAAAAAAGAGTGAACGAGATTTTGAAATAGCTGTAATAAAGCTTTCACAATTGTATTTACTGCTATAATTAGGTGAGTGCAATGGCTACAGGCAATCGCCTTTTGGAGAGCTAAATGAAAGCGCTGTATGATCAAAGAATAACGTGTCCACACTGTGGTCATCACGTTTACATAAGCCTTGATGCAAGCGAAGGCGATCAAGACTTTTATGAGGATTGTGCAGCATGTTGTAACCCAATTCACTGCAACATGCACATAGATCACTCTAATAATAAACTTGAATTACACATTGATAGTGACGATGAACAAATTTTTTAACTCACAAGCTTTGCCGTATCGTTAGGCAAAGCTTTTTTATCAGTTTTAGTCATTTAACCTGCTTTGTTTACGCAGATAATTTTCAACGGTATTAACGATGGTGTAAGTTTGTTGGTCAACTTCTATATTAACGAGGTCTCTCTCGCGTAAACGGCCAATATTTGTAATGTTTAAAGTTTCGGGTATTAAGTGCAACCAAAAACCATGTTCGTCAATTTCTCCAACCGTTAGACTCGCTCCGTTCACACAGATAAATCCTTTGTATAAAATAAATTTTAACCACTGTGACGGTAACGTGAGATATATTTTGCAGTTGTCCTCTTCATAAACAACATGTTGTGCTTGAGCAGTACAGTGGATATGGCCTGATACGATATGCCCACCTAATTCAGTGCCAAAGGTAACCGAACGCTCATAATTAACTTGCGCCCCTCTGGACAACTCACTTAAATTTGTCAGCCTTAATGTTTCATCAATTACGTCAAAATAGACTTGGCCTACAACATCATGTCGGTTTAACTCATATTCAACGACCGTTAAACAACATCCATTTATCGCAATACTGGCGCCAATATCCAGATGGTTTAAGTACTCTGTTCCAACTGATATACCTAACCTTAATACACCATCTCTATGGTTTGCACTTATTACTGTTGCTTGCGTTTGCACAATACCAGTAAACATACTTACCCTTGCCGAACAAAAATTTTGCACATGATACAGCATAAATAGCACCGTCTGAAGCTGACAGAGTGGGAACACGCAGATAATTTTTCTACATTCACCGCCTTTACTCGCAAAGATACGCAACTAGAGGTTACAATTAGATTTTTAGCTGGCAATCATATGAAGTTTAGTCACTGGGAAGGCAAACGCCTTTTGCAACTTGCTACCCCCGTTTTTTTTGCACAAATCACTTTAGTTTTAATGTCAGTCGTAGACACTATGATGGCCGGTCAAGTCAGTGCCAACGATCTTGCTGCACTTTCTATTGCAATCGGTATTTGGAATCCGCTTATATTTTCTTTGCAAGGCATTTTGCTCGCTATAACTGGCATTGTTGCACATTGTCACGGTGCAAAAGATTTAACCAGTATCAAGTCACACTTTCAACAAGGTGTATATTTAGCTCTGATTTTAACTGTTCTGAGTCTGGTTCTAGCTCAGTTCACGCCCTTGGTCTTTTCAAGACTAGGTACCAGTACCCATATCACTGATTTATCGCAACTGTATATTGATTTTGTAAAATGGGGTGTACTTGGCTTTTTGCTGTTTTCGATATACCGAAACGTAACAGAGGGAGTCGGCTTAACTAAACCCGCTTTTTATATAAGCCTCGTTGGTCTTGCCGTAAACGTTGTAGCTAACTACATATTTATCTATGGAAAATTAGGCATGCCAGCTTATGGCAGTGCAGGCTGTGGGTTGGCAACTGCATTGGTGTTTTGGGCCATGGCGATAGCCCAGTGGCTATACTGCAAACGTAGCGAAACCATGCGAGCTTTGTCTTTGCTATCATCGTTTGCCAAACCAAGTTTATCCGCAATCTGGTATATTGCCAAATTAGGGCTACCGATTTGCTTAGCGACACTATTTGAAGTGACCTTATTTGCCTGTATTCCACTATTTATTGCCGATTTAGGCGCAGTTGCTGTATCAGGACACCAAATAGCGGCAAGTGTAACAACTGTGTTGTTTATGATGCCTTTGAGCCTTTCTATGGCCATCGCCATTCGCATTGGTAATTTGTCTGGTCAAAAAGCTTATGAGCAGCTAAAAACAGCGATATTTACCAGTTTTTGTTTAGCCGCATTTATCGCTTTGTTTGTTGCGTTACTTACCTTTATCGGTCGAAATAGTATCGTTTGGTTATATACTAATAACGAGCAGGTTGCCCTACTGGCATCAAGCATCATAGTACTAGCATGCGTTTATCAGCTTCCCGATGCACTGCAAGTAGCGGCAAACGGTGTACTCAGGGGATTAAAATATACCAAGCCAATTACCTATATTACGTTTGTCTCATATTGGGTTGTTGGCTTTTCACTAGGCTATATTTTAGCCAAAACAGACCTATTAACCCCCGCTATGGGTCCCAAAGGGTTTTGGATAGGTATTATAGTTGGCTTAAGTGCAGCTGCCGTATTGTTACTTTTAAGTGTGAGGGCTCGACTTGCATCTATTTTGTCTCATCATTAGTTGCGTCTTTGTACTAGCAGGCTGTGCGCCTGCTCCAAGCGATGTGTATCAAGACTATCAACAACGTCTAGAAAAAGTGATGCAGCAAAACAGCATTACACGAAGTACGCTTGCTCCACTTACATTTAAGCATGTCGCAAAGCCCAAGTCTCAAATCACACTATCAATTTTGGAATTAACTAGCTTAGATCACTGCTCGCTTATGAACATCATCGCAGCCAATAACAATCAACTTGGTAAGGTGCGTGTACCTAGCGAACAATTAAAATATGCGATGAATTTTATTGTTCACGCGCAAACCTGTTTGAATCACCCTGACACAAGGGATGAAATAGTAAAAGAAAAGCTGGCAAATGCGCTTGAGGAAAAGAAAAGCCAGCTCTCACATTATTTTGAGCAGATGGTGTTTAATGAACGTGAACTGTCTAAAATGCTACGTTTGACTAGCCAAGAAGTTGCGTTGCAAGATCATCAAGAGCCGCTGAGTGAAGCGCTAGAAGCATTAACGACTCTAGCAAATCTGTACATAAAAATAGCAATAAACGAACCTGATTATAGTCAGTTGGGTTACCCTCAACTCGTTACCAATGCATTAGCTAAGCTTAATCAAAACGACGCAGTGTCCCGCCTCATTACCTCAGCAAGAAAACAAATTCTACTTAACAATCTAACCACTCAGTGGCTAAATACCATAGAGCCTTCAAATACACTTTGTCAGCACAATAAAAATAAGAAAAAAGCTCAGATTGTCAGTAATATATTTAACAAGTTTTATCTGTCGCAATTACAGGGTTACCAATCTAAGCTCACTAATATGCTGCAAGAAGTCTCTCCTTTACTTTATATTTTATGGCGCTCTGAACCACAATTAAGTGAGCTGTTTAACGTCGAGGCCAACGAGTCATACTACCAACAACTCAAAACAAGCGCGGTGACGCATGTCACATGGTGGCAAAAGTTTTATAAAACGTGCAAAATCCAGCCTTAATGTGCAAAAAAACTGCAAACAAACAAAAATTTAGCAAACTGGCTTGATCCAACGTACAAGTCGCTATATATTAGCCGCCGTTGCTTTGCAATACAGTACGACCGTAGCTCAGTTGGTTAGAGCACCACCTTGACATGGTGGGGGTCGGTGGTTCGAGTCCACTCGGTCGTACCAAATCTATTTTATTCAAAATCATAATACAACCGTAGCTCAGTTGGTTAGAGCACTACCTTGACATGGTAGGGGTCGGTGGTTCGAATCCACTCGGTTGTACCATCTTATAAAACATACTTATTTGACTACATCCGTTAGTCAATGTCATACACACTTGTAAGTTAACTATTTGTAATTAAGTGGATTATAATAACTGATTGTCGATTACTACGTGCTAATAACGATGAGATATTTGATTGCAAGATAAATGGGTAAACAATGACGGCCATATCCTAGTTTAATCAACCTCATAGACCTAGTCATATTAACTGCCATTGCCACCCAATTTTATTTGCTTACTTACTAAGTGCTAAACTGTAGTCCCCTGAACCTGAATATGAGTACACTGTTATACGGTAATACCCACTACTGGCTTGATAAGTAATCGCCTCATTTGAAGTAGGTGTTTCTGAAATTGCAGCTTGAACCCAACGCCCGCTTTGCCAAACTTCAAGTTTTAAATCAAAGTCAGCGTTACTTGGGCCCTCTAAGGTCATATCAAGCGTACCACCTGCATATTGAAACCAGGTACCATTTGGAACAATCGCCTGCTGCTTATCTGCCAAATAGCCAGTATAAATATCTTTTTTAGGTGGCGTTACGTCTCCCCCGACTTTAAAAGACATGGTTTGTGACGCATCGCTAATTTCGCTAATTGCTAAGCCCGAATTGCTGCCATTCCACCATAATGAGTTTGTTCCTTTTGAACTTAACGCATTAGGCAGCGAGGCTGAAAATTCACCAGCAACATCGTATAAGTCCGTCGCATCACCTCTGTTGGTTTTGTATTCTGGGTCTCTGTTACCATCTGCATGTTCCATTTGAATGTATGGATGCCACTCGTTTGAGTTATTGCCAGCACTGTCTACATGCCAAATGGCTAAACCTTGGTCAAGCTGTTCAGAGTTTTGACCCGAGCGATGAATCGCTTCAATATAAAACGCTTCATTGCGGTTACTTGGGTTAGTCCATTTGTAAGAGGTGTTAGAGCCAGAGGTGTGCGTCAAGGTGCCGCTAGGTGCATTGCTATTGATCGCAGGATTGAGTTCTGTAACCGTATCCCACCCTGCCAAATTTCTAAAATGCGCGACAGGTGGTGTTGGCTTGAAACGATTAGTTTCACCTATCGCCCCGTAACCCATCACACCAAAACTTGCGACAGAGCCTTCAGAGCTGCCATCGTAATCGTATAAATCTGGCCAGTTTGTTACCAAATGACCAGACTCGTGTACAAAGGTACCAATTGCTAAGCTATCGCGCATATCGGTAATTTGATAACGATTTGTACAGACGCCATCAGCGCAAAATCGAGGACTAAGCGATGCCATATGCGGCCATAGGCCTTTTGACCAACTACTATCAGAATTACCCGCATAGAAAATATTAAGCCCTTTGATCTGGCGACTACTGTTGACCGACAATGTCGAAAAATCAAAACCTTGGGTGTATTCCAACCAGTTTAGAGCTTCTTTGATTAGCTCTTGAGAGCGCACGGTTGAGCTATATCTATCATCTGTGTAGTAGGATTTGTTATTTTTGGCAGTATAATAAGCCGTTACCGTATTGGTATAGTCAAGCTTGCCACCTGAAACGCTGCTAAAATAACCCCTGACCGATTGCGCATTACCAAACTCAGTGTAATTTAAATCATTTAAAAATGACTCAACTTGTGATTTGCTAATAGTTCCTGGAAAATCAGGAAAATCTATAATGATTGTTAACCCTTTAATTTGCCCCGTGCTTTGAGTGTCTATTTCGCTCATGGTGTCTAGCATACCGCTGGCTTTATGGGTTAAACCACCAAACATACTTTGCTGGGCTTGCTCTACCTTCTTTTGTATTGCACTTTGACTCAGCGTAAATCTTGCTTGTTTTATTGTATTGCCTTGTGCAGCTTGATTACTTACCAGAACACCGGTAGATACTAAATCTTGACCGTCACTTGACACTTCAGCATAAGTGAGACCATTTTTATTTTCATCAAAGATCACTAAACGACCGTCTTGAGTGCGTTGTAAAGCAAAGTAATCGTTACCTTCTAAGCTGATGGTGACAACTTCTCCATTTGGTTGCGTATACTCGTACTGATGATTTTTGTAGGGAATGGCCGCTTGAGTTAAGCAAGTGAAGATTGCCAATGGCGCAATCGCGAGTTTATTAAACCTATACATGTTGTGTTCCTATTACAGTTGAATGGAAACACATTATTAACATCAAAAATACATATCTTCAACAGTTCTCCGACAAACAAATTGACTATTTATAGAACAGTTTGTTCCTATATATAATACTTTCATACACTTTTACGACATATGAGACAATTATCAGGTTGGATCTCGTACATTAAACTAGCTTCTTTTACTCATATCTTTGCAATAAAAAAGGCCATACAAGACGGCCTTTGGTTTAAGGTTAATTAATAATTTATTTTGGTGTTGCAGTTACATTCAATGTAATACCACTAGACGCTCTGTAACCGTAAATATCGATGTACCATCTACCAGCCTGTGGGTTTTGGATTGCACAAGACTCATTGTTACTCGCACTTTCAGACTTACAATCGTAACTAGTCGTTGTAGATTGTGCGCCACGAGTTACAAATAAGTCAGCATCACCAGTACCGCCAGACGTTGTTACGTTAAGGTCTGAGTAGCCATCAACTAGGTCTAATGTAAAACGAGTCCAACCACGACGAGCTACGCTGATACCTGTTTCTGTTAGATCAACTGGTTCAGCGCCTGGGTTTGTAGTGCCACCGTCAGTGTAGCTAGCTACAAGAGATACACCAGAGAATGCGCTGTAGCCTTTAACCATTACGTGGTAAGTGCCACCAGATTTGGTTAGATCACAGCTTTCGTTATTACCACCTGCGTACGGACGACATTCGAAGTTAGAATCGCTTGGCTTAGAACCAAACTGAACATATAAGTCAGCATCTCCTGTACCACCACTCATGTTAACTTTAACATCGGTTGCGCCAGCTGGAACTTCAAAAGTGAATAGTAATTCTTCAGCTTTTGCACCAGAAAGGTTTGTTTTAGCAACACCGTTTTCTAATTCATTACCTACTGGAGGTTGAACAGGGCCACCCGTTCCGTCACAGCCTTTCTCTGTAATGAAGTCGATTGCATCTTTAGTTTGTACTAGACCATAACCAAACTTAACATCACGACCAGTCGCTCCCAAATCTTGTGCTGTCGCTGTTAGCACTGCACGGATTTGCGAAGCTGTACAACTTGGGTGATGGCTCCATACTAATGCAGCAACACCTGCTACGTGTGGCGATGCCATTGAAGTACCGCTCATTAAACCGTAGTTGCTAGGGTCTAAATTCACTGAAGCAGTCATGCCAATGTTGTTTAACATTTCCGCACCAGCTGTATCGCTAACTGTTACCGCTGGGATAGAAGTTGCGTTCGTATCACCTAAAGTACCACCGAATGAACCAGCCGCATTGTTATAAATGATTGCGCCAACACCGCCGCTGTCTTCACAGTTTTTAACTTTATCATGGAAAGAGATGTTACCACGTTGTATCAAACACACTTTGCCACTTGCGCCTGAGTCAACTGACTCGCCTGTTGCAAAGTTGTATAAAGGTGCATTGGCATTACCTTGGTTTTCCATACCGTTTGCGTCATAAGACTGACCAGCAACAGATAGAGAAACAATAGTACCTAAACCTTCAGGGTATGCTGAGTTAACATCAACACCTGGCGCAGCAATTTCAACTTGGCTGTTCTTTTGTGAGAAATCAGCTAATTCTTTATTACTGTCGATTGCAGCAACTGACATTACAGAGTCGTATGACGCAGGGTAGCTCTCAACATCAGTTGTATTAGTTGGAACACCATCGTTACCTGCTGCCGCAATGAGTAACATACCTGCATCTGCTGCAGCTTGGATACCGTTACGCTCAGTAACACTTGAACCTTCACCACCTAAACTCATGTTTACAACATCAGAGCCAGCCGCTTTACACTTGTTGATTGCATCAACCAACTCAGACGAGTATCCCCAACCGTCAGCGTTAAATACTTTGATGATATGCATTGAAGGGTCTGTACCGATTACACCACGTACACCAATGCCATTATTTAGTGCTGCGATAGTACCTGCAACGTGTGTACCGTGAGGACCACCATGCTCGTACCAGTTACCAGTGCCAGAATCGTTTGTACCAGAAATTGTGTCGCCACGTGCACCCATGTCTTCATGCGGAAGATCTAAACCTGAGTCGATAACACAAATTTTCTTACCGCCATTTGCAGCTGAAGCTACAGAGTCGTCAACCAAATCAGCTTGTACCATTGAGATACCATAAGGCTGAGTTTGCGACATCAAGCGACGCGGTAAATCCTCTTCTACGTATTCAACTAGGTTGTCATTACGTAGTGCCATCAGTTGAGATTCGCTCAACTGCGCTACAACTGCATTCAAGCTCGCTTTAAACTGTGCGTTTTGAACACCTAAAGTAGCCATGCGGTTAGCTGCCATTTGTGGCATGTTAGCCGAGCCTTGCATAGCGACACCCATCATCGCCATTTCGTTGTTTTTGTATTTTACAATGTAACGTTTTGGTAACGGAGATTCTGATTTCTCTGTAGCTAGTTTTAAAGGAGATGCCTGTAATGATGCAGATACCGCAAGTGATAGCAGCGTAGTAGCAAAAATTGCTTTATTTGTTGTTACTTTCTTCATTGGAATAATCCATGCTTGTTATTATTTTCGTAATGAAATGTATCAAAAAACAAAATAATTAACACAACAAGTTACATGCCATTGTAAAGAATTGTTAATGATAACGTAATAAAAATAAGATAACCACTTTAAAAACAACTAAATAGAGTTGGCACTTTCCACAAAAAAGCACTAGAACAAATACTCTTCCATGTTAAAAAATGAACAGATAGTACCTCTTTTATTAACATTAAGTTCCTGAAACCGCTAATTTTTCAGCAAGAAATTACGATTCCCAAACAACAAGGTACAAACATAAAAGTAAAATATTTAGCTTTTACTTTAATGGCAAACTAAGTGATTCTTTTCGCCAACGAGCCTGTAGAATAACTCGTTTCAAATCTGTTTTTGTAATCAACAAACGATAACTGAGTTCCTATTTTGATTCAATCGTTTAGTTGGGTGTGAGTTGTTATTTTAGGGCATTTTTA
>NZ_JAAUWV010000075.1 GCF_014694405.1 Pseudoalteromonas sp. S16_S37 | reverse complement strand
GTCAAAACGGTTCATTATTGAAACGGTGTTTGATCAACTCAAGAACATAACTCACATAGACCACACAAGGCACCGTAGCTGTATTTCATTTATGGTGAACTTGATGGCAGGCCTCATCGTTTATACTTTTCAAGCAAAGAAACCGAGCATAAAGGTTACTCGGCTTTAGTTCTTATACAGATCTCAGGTTAACTAAGAGGTCTATTTTGAGGCAAGAAAACCTCATCGATAGCACCGCTAACGCGTCTTGCTATCGCCAAGGTACCTACATCCATGTAGGCAAGGCAAAAATTTTGTGATTTAGTTGTTCTAAATGAGAAATTTTTCACGCAGCCAGCGTCAGGTTGAATTCCTAAAAATGATTAAATGTTATTGCCCATCGGTATTAATGTTGATCACTAAACTCAAACCCCCTTTTATTGAGTGTCACAGTTAATTGAATACTAGTAACCTGTCTATAAAAAGTATGTTTGGCAATTATGCAAAACTCATCTTTCAAAATGAGAGTGTGCATCTTGTAAACGAGCGTCAAAGCAGAGTCATTTTGTGGCGGGACATATTATACCCGCCCACGATATCTAACGGTTTACTTGGTTTTACGATAAAAATACCGCTGTTTGAAAGTGGTGAAGTACACTGCGTTAGAATCGAAAATTGCACATACACTAACGAGCATTGTCAGGCCTTATGGGCTGCATCGCACAGCGCTCGTTTAATACGCGCAATCGCTAAAATAGAACGATTGCTAAAAACGCGCTATTTATCCTCCCAAAACCTCACGTTAGTAACTGATCTCATAGCGTCTTTTATCCCTCAATGGCTTAGCTGGAGTCCAAGCATCGTGTTGCCTGAAAACTTGTTGCAGGCTATACACACATTAAGGGAATTAGCACAATGGCAAAGCGACGATATAGCGACATTTCGTCGTGCATATATCAGTTATCAGGCAATCAAATATCAACAATTTTTCGATTCCATTGAGAGTCAGCCGTTAACCGAAGCGCAAAGGCGTGCTTGCATCATTCAAGATAATCGGCAATTACTCTTAGCAGGTGCTGGAACAGGAAAGACCAGTGTGATGGCTGCACGAGCGAAATTTTTGGTTCACAGCACAGGCATCAGTGCTGCACAAATATTGTTGCTTGCATATGGAAACGAAGCGGCCAAAGAGCTTAAACAAAGGGTAGGTAAAGAATTTAACTGTTCGACTTTTCATGCTTTGGGGATGAATATTATTGAGGCTGTGGAAGGGCAAAAGCCTACTTTGAGTACACTGCTTTCTGAGCCTGTGAAAATGCAGGCGTTTATTCGCGATACCGTACAAGTACTTTGCTTGCAACCTAGTTATCAAGCGTTATTTACACAGTTCTGTAGACACGAGTGCCATACCCAAGTTACTGATGTCAAAGAGTTCTTAAATGGTTCAAGTTCAAAAGCCGTGCTAAAGCATATAGCGACATTAATTAGTCACTATAAAAATACCAGTTTGTTAAAGCTGCTATCTAAGATTGAGTTAAAGAATGCTCAGTTACTAGAATGCCTCAAACCGATAGTGGCTGAATATCAACTTTACTTAAAGAACGAACGAGCTATCGACTTTGAAGATATGATTGGCAAAGCGATTGGTTATCTTGAGCAGCGAAAGTTTATCGTGCCTTGGCATCACATTATGGTGGATGAATTTCAAGATCTTTCACCAGTTAGAGCTAAATTGCTTAATGCGCTATTAAAACAATCTAAACAATCTCATTTGTTTGCGGTGGGTGACGATTGGCAATCTATTTATCGTTTTAGCGGTGCTGATGTTAGATTAATTACCCATTTCAGTGAGCACTTTGGTGAGGCTTCGGTGTCGGCGCTTGATAAAACTTTTCGATATTCACAGCAAATATTGGATGTTTCAAGTCAGTTTGTCTGTGCTAATCCCACGCAATTAGTTAAGCAACTGAGTGCCTGTACCCAAAGTTCTCTGCCAGCATTTAATAAATACAGCGTAGATGACGACAGTGAGTCGTTAGACACTGTGCTGGAGCGGCTTACTCAACAAGGTGTGTCTAGTGTGTTGCTGTTGGCCAGATACCACAGAATGCTGCCAACTAAGCAGCGACTCGAACAACTGCAACGAAAGTACCCCTGTCTTGAATTAAAAGCGATGACATTCCATGCTTCTAAGGGCAAAGAAGCTCAATGCTGCATTCTTATGGGTTTGTACGAGGGTAGAGGGGGCTTTCCTGCACAAACGCGCCCTCAGCCGTTGCTAAATAGCATGCTCTCAGCAGAAGGCGCTTATCCCTATGCCGAAGAGCGTCGATTATTTTATGTTGCGTTAACGCGCGCAAAGCAGCAAGTTATTCTATTAGAGCCAAAAACAAATCCGAGTCCATTTCTAGATGAGCTGAATGTAAATTGGGAGCAAAATCAGTCACAACACAAATATAGTTAAGCGAATGAGTTCACTTAGAACATTACTAAACTATTCTTGGGAGTGAGTCGTACTGAATCTCAATAAACATTAAGGAGTATTCATGAGCAAGAATATTTTGCAAGATGCATTAGCAAGACTGAGTCATATCGCCCAAAACCACAGTGAATATAACGCGATACTTGAGGCGTTAAGTCAACCGCAAAGCACCCTAACTAGTCATATTGCAATTAGAAAAGACAATGGAACAACGGCTTATTTCAAAGCTTATCGTTGCCGATACAATGACTTGCTTGGCCCCACAAAAGGTGGGATCCGGTTTCATCAACATGCCGACCAAAGTGAAGTTGAAGCGTTAGCGTTATGGATGACACTCAAATGTGCAGTGGTTGGGGTACCTTTTGGTGGCGCAAAAGGGGCGGTCACAGTTGATCCTAAAAAGCTTTCGCCCATGGAACTTGAGCGCTTAGCACGCGCATATATCAGAGCGAACGCAGATTTTATTGGGCCTGAGCTCGATATTCCAGCGCCTGACGTGTATACCAACGCACGTATTATGGGTTGGATGATGGATGAATACGAAAAAATCACTCGAACCAAATGTCCAGCAGTGATCACTGGTAAACCTGTTGCATTTGGTGGCAGCCATGGACGAGATAGCGCGACAGGCCGTGGAGCATTTTTATGTATTGATGCGTTAGCTAAAAAATTAGGTTGGCGTGTCGCAGACAAAACCTTTGCTATTCAAGGCTTTGGTAATGGTGGGTATCACTGTGCAAAGCTTTTGCAAGACGCAGGCTACAAAGTTGTTGCTGTCAGTGATTCAAAAGGCGGCATATACAGTGAACTGGGCTTGGACATAGAAAGCGTCTATAGCGAAAAACAAAGAAGCAATACGCTTAGAGCTGTTTATTGTCAGCACTCAGTTTGTGAAGACGTAGAGCATACTCAAATAAGTAACGATGAGCTGTTAGCACTCAAAGTGGATATTTTGGTGCCAGCTGCTTTAGCAGGCGTTATTCATTCAGGCAATGCCAAGCAAATTCAAGCTGATTATATCGTTGAGATAGCTAATGGTCCTATCACTTCAGATGTTGACCAACAGCTACGAGAGCAGGGCACGCACGTGATCCCAGACATACTTGCTAACGCAGGTGGAGTAATCGTGAGCTTTTTTGAATGGTGTCAAAATCGTCAGGGAGAAACGTGGCCTGAGCAAAAAGTTCATGAAAAGCTTGGGCAGTACATGAATGATGCGTTTGAGAGAGCTTGGCAGCGTTACCAACAGCACGATAATTCAATGCGTGAGGTTGTTTACAAACTTGCATTACAAAAGCTCTCAGAGGCGTTGGAGGCACACGGCACTGCCGATTACTTCTCTCATTCGGATTAATATAAAAATATACTCACAGTTTTTTGAACTGCTCTTTCAGTGCGTAGCCATCATCGGTCACGATTTTTTCTAACGTTGCTACGCGCTCTTTGATTTTATCAAGCTCGCTTTGCAGCGCTTCATTATGTTTATTCTGTTGTGATTTTTGTTGTGCTAAATATTGGTTAAACATTTTGCTCATTACGCTAAAACCAACAGCAATGAATACAATAAGTACAATCATCGTAGTGCCTGACATAACTTTCTCCACAGTTGTTTTATGTCTCACACGTTGTAGAACGTGTATTTGTTAGGTACTAATCTAGCACAAAGTAATTCGATGGGAAGTGACATTTGTCAGAGTTAATAGGTGGGACAAACAGGAGCCTGCGGCTCCTGCTGACAAATTAAGCTTCGTAGCTCAGAGGGTCTTGTGCGTTGTTTAACGAGAATGCTTCTAAGCGCTCTTGGCAAGCGCCGCATTTTCCACACGCTTTTTCACGTCCGTTATAACAAGTCCACGTATCGGCATAATCTAGCCCCATTTTCAGGCCATCAGTAAGAATGTCTATTTTGCTGTTATTTAAATAAGGGCAAACAATTTCAACTTCTTCATAATTAGCAATCCGACAAACATCATCCATCTTTTTTACAAACTCAGGACGACAGTCTGGGTAGATTGCATGATCCCCTGAATGAGCACCGTAAAATACTTTATTGGCTTTTAACGATACGGCGTAACCGACAGCTAAAGATAATAAAATCATATTACGATTTGGCACAACAGTGCTTTTCATGCTTTCTTCTTGGTAATGACCTTCGGGTACATCGATATCGTCAGTCAGTGATGAACCACCAATAAGCTGATTGATAGCCGAAATGTCAACGACCTTATGGGCGATATTAAGCTTCTCACATACTTGTGCTGCCACTTCCAGCTCTTTGACATGACGCTGACCATAATTGAAAGACAGCGCATAGACTTCATAGCCTGCACGAACGGCTTTGTTTAATACGGTGTATGAGTCCATACCACCAGAATAAATGACAACAACTTTTTCGCTCATAGGTGTTTTGCCTCGATTTTGATAGAGGTTTACTTCAGGGCGCGATATACTACACGGCCGCTGAGGAAATAACAATTTCCATTGGTGTTTTTTTGAGTTTGTGAAGTTGTTACGGAGCCGTTTTGTACAAAATAAACGAAATTTTTGAAACCATACAGGGTGAAGCCAGTTACACTGGAGTACCTTCGATTTTTTTACGTCTGCAAGGCTGTCCAGTGGGCTGTGCTTGGTGCGACACCAAGCAAACTTGGGATGTAAATCCAACCTATCTGGTTTCGTTAGACAAAACGGTAGAAAAGAAAGCCGACTCAGAATGGTGGGCGGAAGCAACTTCTGAGCAAATTTTGACTTTGTTTAAGCAGCGTGAATATCAAGCAAAACATGTAGTTATCACCGGTGGTGAGCCTTGTATGTTCGATTTAGTGCCACTGTGTGAATTATTGCACGAAGCGGGCTATAGCACTCAAATAGAAACCAGTGGCACCTTTGAAATTAAAGTGCCTGAGCAAACTTGGGTAACGGTCTCTCCAAAAATCAATATGCGTGGTGGCTATGAAGTACTGACCAGTGCCATGCAGCGAGCAAATGAGATCAAGCATCCTGTTGCCATGCAAAAGCATGTTGAAGAATTGGAAGATTTATTCGAAAAAACCGGTGTTACTCCCAAGCTTGTTTATTTACAGCCGATAAGCCAAAAGGCAAAAGCCACGAAGCTTGCAATAGATACATGCATGAAGAAGAACTGGCGTTTGTCTGTGCAAGTGCATAAGTACATAGGTATTAATTAACTTCTAACGTGTAAGCTCGGTGGAGCTATTGTTAAGTGTCACCACGTTTAATAAAAATATTTCTATTACAGAGTTTTTAAATTATTACGTGAACAAGACTGCATAGCAGCGTATAGCCGAAAGTTTTAGTGCCAGCACGCCGAGTGTCTATATTTTACTATCTCCGCACTAATAAAGTTTAAAAGTAAGTTAAGCACCTTATTGTGGTGCTTAACTTAAAATTAGACTTAGTTTATTTCATTTCATTATTTAGGTAGTCAATCACCACTTGGTGATGATCTTTGGTTTTGAACTTATCAAAAACATGTTTAATTTTACCGTCTTGACCAACTAAAAAGCTGATACGGTGAATACCATCATATTCTTTGCCCATAAACTTTTTTAGGCCCCAAACGCCAAAAGCATCCGCTATGGCATGGTTTTCGTCAGACAAAAGGTCAAAGTTAAGCTCTTTTTTGGTTTCAAAGTTTTTTAACTTTTTGACTGGATCAGGGCTTATGCCTACAGCGACAGTGTTAAGCTTAGCAAGAGCTGCTTTGTGATCTCTAAGTTGTTCTGCTTGTACAGTGCAGCCAGGTGTAAGGGCTTTGGGGTAGAAATAAACCAATACTTGGTTTTGTTCTAGTAGCGTTGCTAAAGAGACGGTTTCATCGTTTTGATTTTGCAAAGTAAAAAGAGGGGCTTGCTCGCCAGCTGTTAAAGTTTTCATGTTAATCCTTAGCGAATTCGTCTTAAAATATAATCTACGTTGAGTGTATGAGAAAGATCTTCAAAACGTATTTTAAATTCATCTACGTTTACATCGCTTGGGATATTGAACTCAATCTCACAGCGCATGTTTAAGTCATCACCTTGCTCAAAAGTATCTGATTTTAAAGAACAAATGCTAATTTGCTGCTCTGCAAAAAAGCGTGTCACTTTACTAAGTGTACCGGGTGCGTCTAGACCTTCGTACACAAGCGTGTAACCGGCGCTAAAATCTCCCTGTTGATGCGAACTTGTGCGCTTCATCATCGTAAGTAGACCCAGCTCCATTCCTTTTACCGGTAAGCTGTGTTCAACACGACTAATGGCAGACATGTCACCACTGAGTAACATAATGAAAGTGAACTCGTTGCCTAAAATCGCAATACGACTGTCAATAATATTACAGTGACAATCACTAACAAGCTGTGTAAGTTCGCTTACTATCCCAGAACGGTCTTCACCTATTGCGGTTAATACCAGTTGTTGATTGGCAAATGCAGTCATGAATGAAATCTAACCTCTGTAAATGTACTTTTATCCACCCAAACGCAGTGAAGAATACATTGGACAATTGATATTTAACCGAAAATGGTACCACAGAATTTTGAGCTAAACATGTCTGTTTTAGAATTTATTGTCTTGAAGGTGGATTATTTTATGGCTTTCTTGTGTTTATGCCCATTGGAAAGTACCATAGTTGAAAATTTTTAGGTTGATCAAAACTAACCCTATAATTTCCAAAGAACTTGTCATATTTTGGAAAATTTTGAATTGACAGTGAACCAAACCAGCATTCCCCACTCATAGTAATGAAATAACAATTAATGGGTCTGCTAAGGAGAATAATCAGTGCAGTATTGGATCCCAAAAACGTTGGCTATCGGCGTATTACTTGGTTTATCTGGATGTAGTGTTTTTAGCAATGATGCGCATCATGAGCGTAACTATCGTGTAAATGAGCCAGTTAAAGTTCCAGCAAATCTACAGCAGCCAGCTCAAGATCCTATGTATAAAATGTCAGTGGCGCATTTTGACAACGACCCCAAAGCGATAGGCTATCGTCCCCCGCAACAGATACTTACCGTGGCGAAAGGGAGTTGGGTCGAAGAAAATGATGAAATGGCCCGTGTTTATTTTGATAAAAACGACGGTATTGATAACCTTGTCGACTTTATCTGGCAATCTGTTGATGCTGTTATGACGAGTCATAACATTACGTTGACTGAGGATAATCGCCAGCAGGGCATGGTAAGTACCGATTGGTATTCGTTGATAAAGCCAGTCGACGGTTGGTTTTGGGAAGACGATGAGGTTATTTCTCAACAGCGATTCCGTTTTGTGGTTGAGCAAAAAGAGCACCAAAGAACAGCGTCATTGCGTGCTGAGCTGTTGGATTACCGCAGTGATAAAGTTCAACTTAACGATATGCTAAAGCAGCAACTCGAAGCTCGAGCAGTAAATGAGGTAATAACAGAGTTCGATTATTTGTACCGAATATTAGAAGTACAAATAAGAAAACAGCAAGGGGTTTTATCACTCGCACTTGGTTTCGATAAGCAAGGCAATGGCGCCATGTTGACTGAGCAACCCGCAGACGTTGTCATCGATAGATTTGCTGGCTTTTTGGAGCGCGTTAATTTTACTATTATCAAAATTGATAATGAGAACGGTGAAATTTCGACCCGTTATGAGAAACCAGACAATAGTGTTTGGGACTCAATTTGGGGCGATGAAGCTGTACAGCTACCACTGGAAAGTGGAGACTATAAAATTACGGTGGCAACTACTGATGACGGCAGTACATCGCTCACTTGGAAAGATGCGCAAGGAAATGTGTTAGATACCGATGTTATGGCGCAATTACAACAAGTACTATTAGAAGTATTGCGTGATAAAGGCCTAACTATTTAATTAGTGGGTCGTTTTTTCAATAAGAAAAGAGCTAAGGCTCTTTTCTTTGTTTTTGCAGGCTAAATATAATGACAACACAAACAAGTCGTACTGCGGCGCCAGATTGGCGTACGCTTTTTGCATTTATTGTCCCCTCTCTAATTGGTGTGTTTTTATTTATGACACCCGTTGCCATTGGCGAGGCGATGACCATTCCCATTGCCGTGATGGCAAAATCGTTGCAAGGGTTTGTTGGTCCATATGTTGATACATTGATACTCGCTATTATTTGTACGACTGGGGTCATGAGCATTTTGGTTACACTGTTTAAGCCTGCGCCATTAATGAAAATTGAGTTGGTGAGGTATTTGTTTGAAGTCAGCTGGATTTGGCTAGTGACACGTTTGGCTGGCATGGTATTTATTTTAATGACCTATTTTAAAGTTGGTCCTGCCATGATCAACTCCAGCCACACTGGAGCTTTGGTTCTCAACGATTTACTCCCGGTACTTTTCTCGGTATTTATTTTAGCAGGCTTGCTACTGCCTCTTTTGCTTAATTTTGGTCTGCTTGAGTTAGTAGGTACATTGCTTACAAAAGTTATGCGCCCATTATTTGGCGTGCCTGGGCGCAGCGCTGTGAACTGTGTGGCTTCTTGGCTTGGTGATGGCAGCGTGGGGATTTTGATGACTGCTAGGCAATACGAAGATAAATATTACACGCAAAAAGAAGCTGCGATTATTGGCACTACCTTTTCTGCGGTGTCTATTACTTTCTGTTTAGTAGTAATAGGTCAGGTTAAATTAGAGCATTTATTCGCGCCATTCTATTTGACAGTGTGTCTTGCAGGGTTTGTTGCTGCGATTATTGTGCCTCGTTTACCTCCTCTGAGGTTTAAAAAAGATGTGTATGTTGATGGCACTGAGGCTGATCCTGATGCTGAGGCTGTACCTCAGGGCAAAACTCTGTTCAAACATGCGTTAGACGTTGCGTTAACAAAAGCACAAAAGGCTCCTGGAGTAAAAGGAACCCTGCAAGAGGGGATTCACAATGCGCTTGATATGTTGTTCGCGGTTTTGCCTGTTGTTATGGCTGTAGGAACAATGGCGCTAATTGTTGCTGAATATACGTCGGTCTTTCAGGTGTTGGGCACACCATTTGTGCCTTACTTAGAGTTGTTGCAAGTACCAGAGGCTGCCCAGGCAGCACAAACTATCGTAGTTGGTTTTGCTGATATGTTTATTCCTTCAATTTTGGCTGCCAGCAATATTGAAAGTGACGTGACGCGCTTTATTGTAGCCGCTATGAGTGTTACACAGCTAATTTACATGTCTGAGGTTGGTGCACTGTTACTTGGCAGCAAAATACCAGTCAATTTATTTGAGCTATTTGTTATTTTTATTTTGCGTACATTAGTGACATTGCCAGTGATAGCCTTAATGGCACACTGGCTGGTGGGTTAATCCGTACTATTAAATTTATGGCGTGGGATGAATCTATGTTTATTCCACGTCTTTGTCTTTACCGTGTTCAGTATTCTCAGTCGGCTTAATCTGTTTATCAATCTTGCCTTTAAGATCGAATTTGGCAGAGTATTTGAGTAATGCAATATTACTCCAAACCACCGCAAGCACGGTGGCGATGATCAATATGATGTGCCAAGTTTCTAATTGCTCCAGCATGATAACCTCTATTTTATTTTTATACAGCTTGCATCCATATAATTATAAACAATACAAACTGATGCCTTGTAGTGCATTGTAGAGGCTTTGGCGCTTTACTGACAATTTATCTCACCATTGTGTGAGATTTAGTTAAGCATTTTTAACGCTATATTGGTATCATTCACCCAACAGTCAGGCATTGAGACTTAGTCTGACAAAGACAGTAAATTTGGTTTTGTAAAAGGTGAAAACTTGCTCATGGAACATGTTTTAATTTGGCCATCTCAGTATCCGTTGTTGCTGCGTGGATTAATAGAGCAAAATGGTGCATTTATCTTGGATGCCCTTGAATCTTGGCCGAATTGTACAACGAGTAAAGATGAACAAGGTGTCGAAACAACGGTTTTGCCGCCTTTGTTTTACCTACAGTGGCTAAAACCTCTTGAGCCATTTGAATCATGTTACTTTCAGCATATTGATGAATATGACGAACAGCAGCAGTCCTATACTCAGCAATTATTTGCTCATATTGAGCACTCAGGCATGACGCGTGAAGAGCTCACCATTATGTTGCTCGAGCGATTTGCGCAATACAGTGATTTGACGCTGCAAAAAGACGCTGTCGTATACCCCAACTTTTTTGACTTATTAGCATCGTTGAAGTACGTCCGAGTTTTTAATTGGTGCTTAGCATCAGGTATGAAACTAACCGCATCAGAAACGTGTAGGATGTGGGAGAAAAACGATTTTAAAGTTGTGATAGAGCAGCACATTGCAACCTGTATTGGTGAACGTGACACTACCGCACAAATGGCAACGGATAAACTGCTCCAAGATAGCGGTGAGTACTATCATTTGTTAGAACTTCTCTATGACGATAAAACACAAATAGCGCAGTTGCTTGAACAAGCTTTATTAAATCAAGTGATGTCAGAAGATGTAAAGCAGCCTAAGCTGATGAATCTGATAGCTCAGGGAGCCAAAGGGTCAAAGCGTGATGCACAAGGACGCACGGCACTGATGTGGGCAATTGAAAAAGGTTTTGTTAACGTTGTTGAGAAGCTTCTAGTGAATCATGATGTAAACGAAACAGATGAACAAGGCCAAACGATGATGCATTTTGCAGTGAAGTCTAACTTGGCCAGTATGATTGATTTGATAATGCAACAAGGCGTTGACGCTACCAAACCTGACAGCCTAGGACAAAGCCCATATCGGTTGGCGATGAAGCTATCTTTGGTTGTTGCAAAGAAAACGCTTGAACAACACGGTATCAAAGAGCTTTCCGAGCAAGGTAAGCTAGTAAAAATTAAGCAGGTGCATTTTCTGTACGCTTTGGTTAGCTTGCTGTTGCCAGTGCAACTTGCGTTGTTTTTTAGTGATCAAGTCGAAGAGAAGTCGTTGCTGGTGTGGGGAGCAACCGGGGTGGGTTTAATTCTGTTTTGGTCTGCTCGCTGGGTGAGACGTGGGCAGCTTTATCCTAACATGGCTCATCCATGGTCGTTAAAAGGCCTTAGTGCGTTGAGTTGGTTTAGTGTCAGTGCGCAGGTGCTCTTTGCACTATTAATTTTGAGTACTTTGCTGCGAGGTTAGGCCCTCGCAGCATAAGCGGTTCAGTCGTTTTTCTCGCTATTGTGAGCCGCTTTCTCTTCTGCAAGCTCATCCTTTAACTTACGAATTTTTAACCCCAGCTCTTGGCCTCTATGTCGAGCATAGTAAGTGCACCCAACAAACATGGCGCTGGCAAATATGAGCTCCAGTGCAACCCATAGTATTTCCTCAGGAGAGACCCAAAGCAAGCTAAGACTATGAATGAAGTAGATCATAACGATGAAGTTTGCCCAAGCATAGGTGTAGGGTTTGTCTTGGATGATCCCTTTTAGGGGAAGCAGTAAAGGCAAAATGTATACTGCAAATACAAAGCCATTACTGTAGCCCTCGCGTGGTGCGAGTACAAACAGCCACGTTGGCATCAGAATTAATAGACCGATGTAGCCAAACAATGCGAGTCGCTGATAGGTTAAAGTTATGGGCTTTTTACTAGGTTTTGTCATTTTAATTTACTTGCAATGTTAAATAGTCTGGTACCAACTGCACGACAAATCCGTTTTTCGCACTCACTTAATTGGTTTGAATTGTTTTTCCCAGCTACGTGGCTGGCGCCGTAAGGTGTTCCGCCCGACGTCGTATTTAGTAGTTCAGGCACATCATAGGGAACGCCAAGTAACATCATGCCGTGGTGTAGCAGGGGTAATGACAAGTTAAGCAATGTTGCTTCATTGCCACCGTGCATGCTGCTTGAAGATGAAAAAACGCAGGCAGGTTTGTCTATGAGTTGCCCTTTTAACCACAGATCACTGGTGGTTTCCCAAAACGTTTTAGCTTGTGCTGCCATCATGCCAAAGCGGGTTGGCGTGCCAAATGCTAATGCATCACAATCAATAAGATCTTGTTTGCTGATGACTTGGTCAAAGTCGTTTTTCTTCTCGAATGTTCTGAGTTTTACATCTGCACCATGAGATTCGATGGTGTCACTTATTTCATGCGCCATGGCTTCAACGGAGCCATGGCTTGAGTGATAAAGAACAACAATATTAACCATTAAAGGATATTCAACACAGATTCAGGTGGACGCCCAAGCGCAGCTTTTTGTTGATTTACTACAACTGGTCGTTCGATAAGTTTAGGATTATCAATCATCGCTTGGCGAAGCACCGACTCCTCAGTTTCTTTACTCAGCCCCAGCTCTTTGTATAGAGTTTCTTTGCTTCTGACTAATTGATGGGCAGAGTCAAAACCCAGCTTCTGAATTAATTCGTTCAGAGTTTCTAAACTCATCGGGTTATTTAAGTACTCAATCACCTGAGCGTTTACACCTTGTGCTTCGAGTAATGCAAGTGTTTCGCGAGATTTTGAACAACGTGGGTTGTGGTAAATAGTAACTGACATGTCCATTCCTAAAATTTTTTGCTTATTTTAATAGATGTAACTTGTGACTTAAAGCTTAGCGAGTTCTTTTTGCATCTGCCTATACTGGCTTAAAAGTGCTTTAAGTCTTGCTTCTTTTACAGTTTCTTGTTTATCGGTATGATTTAAAGCGCGTTGTATTTCGTCCGCTGCTTTGATGTATGCGCCGTACTGAGCAAGTAAGCTTGCATGCATTTCATGATAGGCTGCTTTGTCATTTTGCTCTTTATAGACTTTAGTTAATAAATCTTTGGCGAGCGCATGCTCTGGCTTTTCTAGCAAAAATAACTTTAATAGTTTTTCAGCTTCATCCAGTTGTTTTGCTTCGATAGCAGCATTCGCTAAATTTAACGTAATAACCTGATTATTAGGACGAAATTCGTGCTTTAACTGTAAAAGCTTAGTGGCTTGCTCTGGTTTTTTTTGTGCAATTAAGAGATCTGTGTATGCATCTAAATAGAAAAGGTTATTTTCATCTTGTTTGAGCAATTTATCGAGTAAAGCTTGTGATTGCTCTAGTTTTCCTTGGTCAAGTAGACTAAGTGCTAAGCCATATTCTAACGCTTGCTTATTCATCTCAGTTGCTCTTAAGCGTAGTTGATTTTCAAAAAAGCTCTGAGCATGTTGGCTCTCATAGTGATAACGCGCAAGTACACGACTTTTTGCCAATTCAAATTTTAAGCTGGCAGGGACGTAGCGTGGTTCAAATTGTTGTGCCCTTAAGCGAACATCAGAGATACGAGAATCAGGCAACGGGTGAGTAAGCAAAAAGGCAGGGGGTTTTGTCTGATAACGAACCTGCGCGGCAAGTTTAGTTAAAAATTCACTTGATTGTGAGGGATCAAAGCCCGCTTCGTAAAGAGTTTGCATGCCAAAACGGTCAGCTTCTTGTTCAGCCTTACGACTGTGGGACAGTTGGCTCAATTGCTGTTGTGTTGAGCTCGCAGAAAGAATGGCCATACCAGCATCAGGTGCAACAATGGTGGTTAATATACCAGCAATCATGCCTGCTAAACTGAGAGCACTGTTATCTTTGGCTTGTTGCATTCGTCTAGCTAAGTGGCGCTGCGTAACGTGCGCAACTTCGTGACCAAGCACTGAAGCAAGCTGGGACTCGTTGTCGGCTTGCGCTATCAAACCGGTATGTACCCCAACATGGCCGCCATAAAAGGCGAATGCATTAATAGCTTGGTTATTTACCCAAAAGAATGAAAACCCAAATCGGACATCATTGGCATTGGCAACGAGCTTATTGCCCAAACTCGTTAAATATTCGTCGAGTACTGGGTCTTGTACCAAAGGAAGTTGACTTCTGATCTGCATCATCATCACTTCACCGATCGCTTGTTCTTTTTCAAGCGGCAAGACTTGCAGTGCGGATGTGCCTAAATCTGGCAGTTTTAAAGCACTTTGTCCATGACTGGTTTGACTTGCTACAAGCAAAATCGCCCCTACAACGGCATGGGCTAGAGTGGTTAATCGCATATTATTCCTTTTTAACATCGTCACCGTACTTAAGCCTTGCGAGATCAAGCTCATCACTGCTCGTACGACTGTCTTTTTCACACATTAAATAAAAATCTTTTATTGTGACCCCATCAATAGCCACAATGTTCAGTTGTGCTTGTAAAAAAGTAATTACTTTATGGACCGCTTTGTGGGCATGCAATATAAGTGCTTTATCTGCTGTGTCGCCACGTTCGAAGTAAAAACCAATAAACTTATGTAACTGGTTTATTCTGATCAGAGTTTTCATGCTATGAGGATCCCAAATATGAAAACCGATCAGACTATTGTCTTTCATGTAGCGGTCAACTTTGACGTTTTTTGCATATGGGAAAGCCCATAGTTCAAAACCCCTATCGGTGAAAACTTGGTGAAGCGCTACCTTTGGTTTTTCTTCACAATGAATAACGCCATGTTCGTCTTCATATCCACCTAATAATTGCAAATTCCAGTTGGGTTTGTGCAGTACTCTTTTAACTGCGTTATCAAACCCGTGGTGTAGTATCCCTTCTGTTTCACCAATTGACGATGCAACCATATGATAAAAAGGAGGTAATTCCCCCCAGTTTATCTGTTTTTTGTACCAATTGATCTCTTTGAGTGTAGGGTTGGCAGGCAAAATAGCCTTACTATTTGCTTTAGGCATGACAAACCGGACTCCGAATTTTTCTCTAAATAAAAGGATAAACTATTGCGAGAGTTCAAGCCACAGGATCTGGCTTTTAAGTTACTTTGCCTTAATGCTACCATGTGAACCCGGCTTGAACATCCAACCAGAGGCTCAAAACCCATGAAGACAGCGCTAATAATGGACTTATCACCTTATCAGTGTCCGCAGTTTTTCGTGCAATTCAAATGGCAATTAAAACAGGCTCAGCAACAACAAGCTGGAAAAGTTCAGTTTTATTATCTTCGTGAGCAAGATATTAGTGATATAGTACGTTACCTTAAGCAGCACAAATTTACCTATTCACATCATCAAGGCACAGCGCCATTTTTAGAGGTAAGCATCGACCATGTTTGATATTGTAAAAGCTTGGTACCAAAATAAGTTTTCTGATCCACATTCCGTCACTTTGCTACTGATGCTTATTGCATCTGTTGCGATGCTGTATTTTTTTGGGCCTTTTGTTGTTCCTGTCCTAATAGCTCTGGTCATTGCTTATTTACTCGATTGGCCAGTGAATCGGCTACAAAAGTTTGTACCGAATAGAACGTTGGCAACAACGTTGGTGATTTTACTTTTTGTGGGGTTATGCCTTGCGATGTTACTAGGGATTGTGCCTGTGCTTTGGCAGCAAACGAGTAACCTTTTGCAAGAAAGTCCGCACATGATAGAGCAAGGGAAGGCGTTTTTATTACATTTACCTGAAGAATACCCTACGCTGATTTCTGCCGAGCAAGTAAAAGTTTTGGTGTCGAGTGTCGAAGCAAAAGTGTTTGAGCTTGGTCAGATGTTGGTATCCGTTTCTTTAACGTCACTTAAAGACGTCGTGGCATGGTTGATATATTTGATACTTGTACCGTTGCTAGTATTTTTCATGCTTAAAGACAAAGCAGTTTTAACACGCGGTATAGAGGCTATGATCCCAAAAGAACGTCGTCTGATCACGCAAGTTTGGTCAGAGATGGACCATCAAATCATGAACTATATTCGTGGTAAAGTGTTCGAAATTGGTATTGTTGGTAGCGTTAGTTTTGTTGCTTTCTCGATCCTTGATTTACGTTATTCGGCATTGCTAGGTGCTTTGGTTGGTCTATCAGTTTTAATTCCATTTGTTGGGGCTGCGTTAGTGACTATTCCTGTGGCCGCTGTTGCAATGTTTCAATTTGGTATAGAAGCACAGTTTTGGACCGTCGTGATTGTCTATGGCGTTATTCAGGCGCTCGATGGCAATGTGTTAGTACCGTTACTATTTTCTGAAGCTGTCGATCTAAATCCCGTCTATATCATAGTTGCAGTGCTATTTTTTGGTGGCTTATGGGGCTTCTGGGGGGTGTTTTTCGCTATTCCATTAGCATCGCTAGTCAAAGCGCTCGTCAACGCTTGGTCAACTCAACGAGTTGACGACAAGACAGAGATTGAAAAAGGCACTTTATAGTGCCTCAGACTGTTGAAAAAGGGCTAGACACAGATCTAGCCCTTTGATCTAATAAGCGTAGTGAGTTTAGGGAGTTCACCATGCTTAAAGACAAAACCCCTCAGCAATTCGAATTGGAAATGG
>NZ_JAAUWV010000074.1 GCF_014694405.1 Pseudoalteromonas sp. S16_S37 | reverse complement strand
CAAGACTATATGGCGGGGCTCCGGCATTTTAAGAAAACCATCACTGACTTGAATTGGCAAAATTTGGATGTTAGTGATGTGTTTGAATTTAAATGATTATTTATGGGGATCCCTCAGGCGTGATCCTCATTCTTATGGGAATTGGTATTGCTTGGTTGCTAGGTGGTTATCTTTCCAGACCTATCCTCGCCATTAACGAGTTTGTGATGGATGTGGCTAATTCTCTGGATCTGTCGTTGCGGGCGAAATTGAGTTTTAGTAAATCTAATAACGATGAGATAAGTCAAGTAGGGCAATCGTTAAACATCATGATGAGTAGTATTAATGAGGCAATCTGTGAAGTGTCTCAATCAACCATTAATCTTGATAGATCTGTCAATGCACTGCGCAGCAACTTTGATCAAGTAGCAAAGCAATCACATGAGCAGTCGAGTATGACTATTCAGCTATCTGCAGCAATTGAGCAGATGGCACAAACCTCTGAATCGTTGGCTCACTTTGCTGCCAGTTCAAGTTTGGCTACCCATAAAGCGGTTGAGCAAGTAACGCAAGGCACAGGCAATGTTGCAAGTAGTAAGCAAAATAACAACCAACTACAATCGGTGATCACTGAAACATCATCAAAAGTAAACAGTGTTGCCCAAGAGAGTTCCGAGATTGGTTCTGTACTGGAAGTTATTAGAAACATTGCCGAACAAACGAATCTACTGGCATTAAATGCTGCAATTGAAGCGGCACGAGCCGGAGAGCAAGGGAGGGGCTTTGCGGTGGTTGCCGATGAAGTGCGTTCTTTGGCTCAAAAAACGCAGCACTCTACAAAAGAAATTCAAAGCATTATAGAAGCCCTGCAGTCAGGCTCTAAGCAAACAGTTAAGTCAATGCAAAGCGCATTAGCGAGTGTTGAGCAAACTTTTTTAGCAACCCAACTGGTTGCACAATCGTTTGAGCAAATAAATCAGCAGGTAAGTGCGATAGAGGAATATAACGAGGAAGTGGCAACAGCGACCTCAGAGCAAAGTTCTGTCGCTAAAGATATGGCGCAGCAAGTTTCTAATATTAGTATGCTGGCAAATAATAATAGTGAAAGTGTACGCATTGCTGCTTCGTGTTGTGATGAAGTTGAATCTGAGTACCACCGTTTGAAAGCTTTAGTCTCTCGCTTTAAGCTCTAAACAACAATGAGCTAACCGGAATTGCTGGTTAGCTCACCAATCAAGCCAACATAGCTTACATGTTATAAAGCAAAGCTGACACCGATAGTAAACCCACAATGAGTACAAAGTAAGTTCCGATTTGTGTTTTGTATTGCGACAGCGCGGGGATTTTGAACACAGCAACTGTAGGCATAATAAACAGGATCATGGCGATGATAGGCCCAGAAATTGCCCCCATCATATCTAAAATACTCGGGTTAATGACTGCACAAAGCCAAATTGCGATAAACATGAGGATAATGCCTAGCTTATCTGCCTTGGTAATTGACAAAGAAAATTGCTTAGTGACTAAACCATTAAAGCTCTCTCGTGCCCCTAAAAAATGCCCTAAGAAAGACGAGGTGATAGCGATAAATGCGACCAATGGTCCAAGTAGAGCAATAAATGGGTTTTGGTAAACATTGGCTAAGTACGATAGCACTGATACATTAGCCTGTTTTGCACTTGCCATTTGCTCTGGTGTTAGCGCAAGCACACAAGAGATAACAAATAAAAGTACAAATACAATCAAGATTACCGATGTACATTTTAAGATTTGCTCTGTTTTACTGTGTGCATGAGTACGGTAATGCCTGCGCTGCACGTTCACAAAGCTTGAGATAGCAGCCGCGTGACTAAAAGAAAAAACCACGATAGGTACCAACAGCCACAGTGTTGAAACAAGTTCAGGCATTTCGGGGGTACTTATGGTTGGTACTTGCCAATGTGGGATAAGGTACACAGATAAAAAGAAAAGTATTGCTACAAGGGGGTAAACTAATGCAGCAAATGCTCGCATAAGTAATTTATCACCACCGAGCATCAGACCTATCATAAATGCCACGAGTATACCTGAGAGCACCACCCGCGGTGGTGTGTCCAGCGCTAATTGATTCACCAAAAAGCTATCAACTGTATTGGTTAAGCCAACACCATAAATCAACAAAATCGGAAAGATCGAAAAAAAGTACAATAACGAGATCAACCTACCGGCAGTTTTACCAAAATGCTCCTCGACTACATCGGTAAAATCTGCGTTATCTCGTTTGGAGGAAAGTACAAACCGAGCAAGGCCTCTGTGTGCCAAGAAGGTCATAGGAAAGGCAAGTAACACCATGATCAATAGTGGCCAAAAGCCACCGATGCCAATATTAATTGGTAAGAATAAAATGCCCGCACCAACCGCTGTGCCGAATAAGCTAAGAACCCAGTGAGTATCGTGCTTATTCCACTTATTTACTTGCGTTGCAGAGGTTGTTTCATGTGTGTTAGTGGTTATAGAAACTGCCGTTGTTGCATCAGGAGAATTGCTCACACCTAATTTGTCCCAAATTAATGAATAATTTGGCGCGCATCATAAAGCATGTTTGGTGGGGATTCATTGCAAAATTGACTCTTCAGAGCAGTGTTGGCTAACCATTAAGCAATTAGACTATAACTTATACTAATCATTGCTCTGGGCTTATAGCTATTCGCTCAGTAGCAAAAAAAGCCGACAGAAACCTACCTGTAATCAATGTGAACATAAATGTTATCAAGTGTTATTTTATATCGAGAAAAACAAATTGTTGCTGTAGAATCAATAACTGATTTTTATATAACAATAAATTAACCATGTTATTTTGAGTTGGGTAGAGACTTTACATGAATAACCAAATTAAATGTGCCGCACTTTTGGCTTCACTTTTAGGTAGCGTTACCGCCAACGCAACCATCGTCGAATTTCAAACCACGCAAGGCACTTTTCAAGTCAATTTGTTTGACGAAATTACACCACAAACAGTTGAAAATTTCCTAAGTTACGTAAATAGCGATAGTTACCAAGGTACGGTTATCCATCGCGTTGAAACTAATTTTGTCGTCCAAGGTGGTGGGTTTTATTATGATGGTAAAATTCCTCTTAACGCCGTAGAAACAAATGCACCGGTTGTCAATGAGCCTAAGCTTTCGAATGTGAGAGGCACAATTGCGATGGCTAAATTGAGTGGTAAAAAAGACAGTGCAACAAACCAGTGGTTTTTCAATCTTAGCGACAATAGTGCAAACTTAGATGTACAAAATGGTGGTTTTAGTGTCTTTGGGCAAGTCATTGATGGCGGGATGGAGATTGTTGACAAAATAGCTCAAATTCCACTGTGTGGAAGCATGCCTTTAGTTGATTTTACCGCCGCTCAGTGCACAGACAAAGATACTCAGCCTGCAGGCAATAACTTTATTACCATTAACGCAATCACCGTAATTGATGATGCACCAAACACTGCGCAAAATTTAGCTCCTAAAGAAAATACCCTAATTACTATACCAGTAGAGCCAGATCCTAAGCCGAGCACACCTTCATCGTCGGGTGGTTCACTGTTTCTGTCATTAATGCTGATGGCAGGCTTAGCTGTTTCAAGAAAACGCTGCTAACGCTAACACTTTGTGGGGGAACTCTTTGCACACATGATTTTACAGAGTGTGACTTTGTTGGCAACTTTGTCATCAATAATATAACCAGTGACCTTTTGATTTGAGTTAGTGATATTGGTGTTGAAGTGCGTTTATGTAGATAGATAAATATAAATGACAGCGTTGTTTGTGTTGGGTGGCATTAGGTCAAAGCGCTCAACACACAGCAGATATTTAACTTTGGCAAGTCCTAAGCGCTTTTAGCCTTTTTGAATGAGCCAATTAACATGGGTTTTAAATCTCGCAATAACAGCTTTCCACTGGTTTCAAAGTTCGCAGTTTTCGTCGATTTAAACCATCCCAGATGACATAAAAACATCAAAGTCTCTTTTGCCTTACTCACAAACTGCTTTTCAAACTCTTCTTCGGAGAGAACTGGCGTATATGAATTGTCACCAATTGGGGTGTTAGTGGTCGCATTGGGGTGGTTTTCGCCCGTAATTAACCATTGTGCAAAAACCTTTGTTTTCGGGTGCTCAAAAAACTTGCTAATAACCGAAAGTGTGGGTTCCCGCTCACCTTTCTCATACTTTCGATATGAAGGTACTGGGATTTCTAACATCTCCGCAAAATTTATCTGTGATTCATCTACGGAGATCCGTAGTTGTTTTAATCTTGTTGCAAAAGTATTTGACATATGACCCAATCCGATCAATTATTTTACCAGTTGACCCAGATAGGCTACATCAAATAATTAGACTTGTCTATTTGGGTGTTCAAGGGGCTGTGAATTTGATGAAATATTTTATTATTTATTTCATCACCTTCGCTAAAAGTTAGGACCGTTTAGTCGTTTGTCGCTTTGGCAAAACATTAGTAGCGAGCAAAACGCTAACCATTACCGAATACGGATATGTAATGAATACGATACGAAGAAATGAGCGAGTTCGCAAAGCGCAAACTATGGCTGCTAGACAGTATATTCCTGCAACAATCCGCAGGTTAAGACGCGAGATGAAGCTGACTCAGGCTCAATTAGGAAAGAGCTTAGTAACGCCTGTAGATCAAGCTACCATTTCTAACTGGGAATCAGGCAAAACTGAGCTAACTGCCTGCCAGCTGCTGGACATCATGATGCTATTTGGTCAGCCTAACTTTTTGTCTTTTATTGAGCAGTTTGAGCCTATAGAAATGGTTCAACAAAGAGAGTCTGCCTAAAGAATAAGAATTCTGTGCTTTGCTGTGTAGTAGCTGTGAAGCATGTACTTAAGTTCTCGTACCTGTAGCAGTTTAGTAAACTGCATTCCGCTGGTGAAATGGGCCTCAATAAATTGTGAGTCGTTTATTTCACCTTTTTAGCGTTAAATATCTACTTTATTCCTCAAACTCAATAATTTTTAAGCGCAAGATTACTTTGCATTTGTGCGTTTTTAAAGTTAGTCGGATTAATCCTTAGTAGTACCAATGTGCAATAACACTTAATCATTTTAGGGATTAAACCTGACGCGAGTTGCGCTAAAAATTTCTCATTTAGAACAACTCAATCACAAAATTTTTGCCTTGCCTACATGGATGTAGGTACCTTGGCGATAGCAGGGCGCGATAGCGGCGCTATCGACAAGGTTTTCTTGCCTCAAAATAGACCACTTAGTTAAGCGAGTTGGTATAAGGAAACTCGTTTACTCATACCCTTATTAGCGTTATGCAATTGTTGTTGAATGAAATAGCCAGCATGAAACAATAATGTCGTGTGTGGAGAAAAGAGGTAAAAGCGCCATTTTTCGGCTTATTAAAGATGATGAGAATTTCTCAAATTGATCGCATCCTGTTATTTAAGTTATGTTTTCAGCTAGTGTTCTTAACAAAAAAAATACAAATGGACCTGTTTTGTGTAAATTTTTATGTTAATTTTTTGTGTTCTGTGCCATATTAAAAAACAACAGAGCGGGAGTGACAAATTTCGGGTGTCACTACCATAAAGATTAACTTGGTTAGCACGGAATGATTATATGACCTATACAGCAAAAGAAGCGGTATCATCGATAAGTTGTAATCCAGCGTTTTCTAAAAAGAATGCTATCAAGTGTTTATTACTGAGTATGGTGATTGCGTTGTCTTCATGTGGTAGTAGTCGCGTTTACCAAGGTAAAGAGTTAGCAATTGCTTACTTAAATAACTCCAATGCGCAGCATAACGAGCGTGAGCAAGAGGTAACAGGATATCAGGTTAGGATCAGTTATCAAATCGATGACTCAACCAAGGTAAGTGGCATGGGAGTGCCAATCACTGATCATTTGATTGTTACCGCAGATCATGTGGTACGAAACTTAGCGGTTGGTCAGAGTGTTAATGTACAAATGGGAAAAACGGGCAAACTGTCAAAACCTGTCGCAGCTCAATTGGTGATGCGCTCACCTGAAAAAGATTTGGCTTATCTAAAATTGACTCAGCATACGCTACCGAGTAACGCTGTCCCAATTTGGTGCGACAACCAACAGCTAGGTGACAAGGTAACAATGACTAAGTTATCTGGCTCAGCAACTTTAACTATTGCATCAGGTACTTTATCGGGTATTACGGACCGCCCAAGAATGACCGAAAGCTTCAATCAAAAAGCTGCAAATAATGGGGCTGAACCAAACAGTATGTTGGACGAACCTGTGAATTTTGTGTTGTTACACAGAAATATGCAAGGCGGGTTTTCGGGTGGTGCGATGTTTAACGTGAATAAAAATTGCGTTACGGGTATCTCGTCTATGGTGGCAAGTTTTAACGACCTAGCACAGCCTCAGCGTTATGAATCAGTAAAAGAAGCGTTAAATAGAAAGTATTGGTCGCAAAATAGCAAGGTGCTTGCTTTTGGTATTCCAACAAAAACGGTACTGGAACACGCCAAAGGTCTTTAATTTCTTCAAAAAAGCATACCAAATTAACTGATAGCGAGGCCGAGCGAGTGCCTCGCTTTTTTATGGTAATAGCCAATATCAAATAACTATGTGTAGAATAGGCCTGAGTATAATTAAAATAACAAGTTAATCAGGGAAGGTGTAGCAATGCAGAGCCGTTTAATAACCGCGCTAATGGTCACACTCTTAGTGTGCTTTTCAATTAAGGTGCAGGCATATCGCCTACCAAGCAGTGATATTTTAGAATATCAAAGTGTTAACTTAACACTCTCTCCCCAGCAAGAAACTTTTTCGGGTCAAACAACTTTAGACATCAACTACCTAAATAGCACCACAGAGGTGTCTTATCATGCCCGAGCGCTAGCAATCAAATCAGTGAAGCTCACGCATCAAGGACAAACACAGGCTTTGAATATCGTAAAGCCTAATGAATTTGATATTGTGACGCATCAACTGACTAAGCCAATATCAGGCAAAGCGCAATTGATCATTAGCTATGAGGGGGAGATTTCACAAAATACCATGGGCCTATTTGTAGCGGATCAGCAAAGCGGTTCCTCCTATATTTTTTCACAACTGCAAGAGATGGAGGCGCGTACCGTATTCCCAGGGTTTGATGCGCCAGATAAAAAAACGCGCTTTGAGTTTAGTGTTGATATCCCAAAACAATATGACGCATTGCACAACACCCCAGTGGTTTCTAGCCAAGTACAGGGGGAGCGCAAAATAGTGCGCTTTGCGCCAAGTCATAAAATATATACGGATGTGCTGGCGTTAGCGGTGGGAGAGTTTCACTCTATTGAACTTAAAGATACTCCGTTTAACTCTGTCGTGTATGCGCCAAAAAATACGGTACTTAATTTACCTTCTGATATGAGTGAGTTGGTCAGTAATACCATAAGGTTTATGGAAGAGTACCTGCAGTACCCATTCCCCTACAGCAAACTAGACTTTTTTGTCGCCCCCATTGACGGCCTTGCTGGAATGGAAAACGTAGGCTTAATTGCGCTTAACAGTCACCACATACCTGACCTGGATGCGGATGGTTTTGCAATGTGTCGATTCAGAAAGCTGATTGCGCATGAAGTGGTACATATGTGGTTTGGCAACGACATCACCATGAGCTGGTATAATGACTACTGGATGAATGAGTCATTCGCTGAATTTTTTGCCGCTAAAGTGGTTAAAGCGCTTTATCCTAATGAAATGGCTTGTACTTTCAATCCTCAGTCATCGGCATTTTTTGACGATAAACACAGCGCCAGAGCGCTGCGCAGCGAAGTAAAGTATCGAGGAGATAACGAGGCTATAGGTCAGCTTGCATATACTAAAGGTCGTTCGGTGCTGGAAATGGCAGAGTTAGCACTGGGCCAAGCGCCGTTTAAAACCCAGATGCGTGCTTACGTAAAACAAGTGGCAGGGGCGAACACCAGCGCACCCATATTTGCACAGCACTTTGCTAACACGCCGTGGTTTAAAACGTTTATGAATGCATTTATTACCCAATCAAACTACCCGCTATTGACGCTTAGCAAACAAAACGCACAGATAGTTATTCAACAAAGTAGTTTTGACAGCGGCCAAGATAAACTGTGGACCATCCCCTTAACTTTGAAAATATGGGATGGCAAAGCGCTCAAAACACACAAAATGGTGCTCGATAAACCACGTATGGTCATTAACAATGTACCCGCTAATGCGCAGGTATTTTTAGATACTAACGGGGTGGGGTACTTTCGGTATTTAGACACAACGGGTAATGGCGAATTTCCTGTAGCGCAGCTTACGCGCGCAGAGCAAGCCTCTTACATTGACAATCAAGAAGCACTGGCAATGTCAGCTAAGATTGACTTTATGACATACATTGATTCGCTGGTGCAGATCATCAACACGTTGCCACATGGTGCACTTGAAGTAAGTAATGCGCTGTCGACCTTACAAGATACGTTTGTAACTTTAATACCAGAGTCTCTGAGCTTAGAGTATGCACATTATTTACGGGCTCAGTTGCCGACTATCAAAGATTGGTCGGCACGACAGGCAAATCAAAACGGTGGGTTGTGGCTTGAGCTATACGGCATAAATTTACGCGTACCCAGCGCCATCACGGCGGCCAAACAAGCCTATAAAAACGCCTCTTTGAGTGAACTTACACACCGCACCGCGGTATTGCGTGCAGTGGTTGCCAACGCCAGTGAGCAAGAGTACCAAACGCTATTGGCGCAATTTGCAACAAGTGACAAACAAGTCAAAGAGGACTTGCTTGATGCCTTAGGGTATGGCACCACTCAAAAACAAGTTAAAGCCTTTTATGACTTGTTACTAAGCGATGCCACGAAAGGCCATGATATCGACTATCGTTTTCAATTTCCGGCTTTTTCACCCAAACACCGTGCCTACGTGGGGGAATATATTCGCAGCCACAAAGCGGCCATCAGCCAGCGCATTGCCGAAGATAAGTTGCAGTGGTTTCCTTACAACTTCATCACCGCTTGCTCGCTAAAAGATGCTGAGATTGTAAAAAACACCTTTGCAGATTGGCAGGATGTACAAGGCCTAGACGCCAAGCTTAATATCGTGCTTGAGACCATTAATGAATGTGCTGGTAACGCCAAGCTTAGTTTGCAGAGCGTACACGATAGATTAGAAACAAGTAAGCACAGTTTGTGATTGTGGGTTTTCTTTGGACATAACTCAATATGCACAAAGTTGGGTGTAGGAACGTCTCGATTTGATAAAACTCTTAGGTGAGGTTATGTGCTCGCGAGATCCCAATTACTGCTGTGATATTCAAATTCAGGTAAATGAAAAAACGTCATGCTACTTTGCCTATGTGAGTCTGAATTTGAAGGGGTGTGGTGATATCAATTTGTATTCACCACAAAATTGCGCCGTCAAGAAATATGCTTGAAATAGAGTACTCGATAGACTGTTTGAGTGCCCTTACACTTTAAATCGGCAAACTACCCCATCCAAATCTTGAGTTAACTGGTATAAAGCTTCGCAGGCGACAAGGCTGCTTTGTGCCGCATCAGCAGTAGATGCTGTAACATCACTAATGCCAACTACATTACTATTGATTTCATTCACCACTACATTCTGTTGCTCCGTTGCGGTGGCTACCTGAATACTCATGCTTTCAATGATATCAACCGATTGATCAATCGCCCCTAGGGCTTCGCCAGCTTTGGTCGACGATGTCACGCTCTTATCCATTTGCAGTCTACCGGTTTCTATTGCTTTGACCGCATTTTCTGAGCCGCTTTGCAGCTTTTCGATCATTTGTTGAATTTCCTCGGTAGATTTTTGGGTTCTCATTGCTAGACTGCGCACTTCATCAGCCACTACAGCAAAGCCTCGTCCTTGCTCACCTGCACGCGCTGCTTCAATGGCTGCGTTAAGCGCCAGTAGATTTGTTTGCTCTGAGATACCACGAATAACACTTAATATTGAACCTATAGATTCTGCGTGTTGTGCCAGTTCATTAATAACTTCTGCCGAAGTTGTCATTTCATTGGCGAGTTGTTCAATGTAGCCAATGGTTTCTTTAACTACTGTGTCACCTTCAGTCACTTTTTCAGACGCGTTTTGAGCGGCGGATGCGGTTTCTGTAGCGTTGCTGGCTATTTCTTCAATCGTTGCTCCCATTTGAGTTACCGCAGTGGCCACCTGTATGGTTTTATCACGCTGCACGGTTAGCTCTTTTGAAGTTTGTTTACTTAATTCGTTTACTTCTTGAACTTTGTCGCGCAGCTGGTGGCAGCTCTGTTGTACCTGCTGAATGATACTATGTAGTTGCCCAGTAAAGGCGTTGAAGTTTGAGGCCAAGGCACCAAGTTCATCTTTGGATTCAACAGGTAAACGATGTCGGAGGTCGGCTTCGCCTGCAGCAATTTGGGATAAGGCCATTGAAATGCGCTCTATCGGGGCGCTAATGCCACGGGCAACAAAAACTGAAAGGAATAAGAACATGACAATGACCATTACTGCAACCAGTACGCTATTTCTGGTGGCGCGACTTAAAGCACCAAACACTTCGTCTTGAGGAATTAAGCCGATAACATACCAATCAAGCGCGGCGATGTAATCTGAAGCTGCAAAGTAGGCTTTACCCTCAATTGTAGCATCCAGCAGTGTAAAAGATTTATGTCCTACCAACTGGTTAGCTTTGTCTTTTATACCAGACATAGAACTTAAAGATGCTTTATCAACTAACTGTGTGTCAAAGTGGATCTTTACTTTGCCATCGCCAGACACAACAAAGGCGTAGCCCGTTTGGCCAATTTTGAAGTTATTAATATAATCAACCAAGCCTTGCATGCTAACCCCCATGCCAGCGACACCTATGGTTTTACCACTATTTTTTATTGCATAGTTGATAAACAATGTTAGCTTGCCGGTAACTTTGTTGGGGCCAATACCAGTATCATAATCGGGATTGCTTTTAAAAAACTGGAAAAACCAACTGTCCAAAGGTTGAGATTGTGACATGGTTTTAATGTAGCCATCCTGAGTGAAGTAGTCTTTGCTTTTCCATGAACCAATAAATGTTTCTCCTGCATTATTAACGCTATTTAATCTTGCTAGGTATGCCTGTATGTCATCTCGGTCGGCTTTAGGTTCACCATTTTCGAGCCACTTTATTAAATAACTATTCTCAGCAATTTGTTTTGACGCGTTGATACTGCTATGCATTTCGTTTTCTATTTTAAGGCGGACAGTTTGCATTACGAATGGCAACTCATCCTGCTCAAGCCTATCTTTGAGAACGCTAGTGGTAAGGATATTGTTTAAAATAGCCAAGATACAAATAGCGAGTAGTAAAGCGGTTGCCATAGACACGATCAACTTGTATTTGATCGACAGGTTTTTAAAAAACATAAGCATAATCAGCCCCTAAGTTATGTGGTGACGCTGTTCACAACGATGCCTTTAAACAAAGATTAGATGGTATTTGTCTTTGTGCCATTGCTTGAGGGATTTTTAATCAACATTATTGGCTTTGTGGGTTTGGTTTGGGGAATGTTAGCTAGTAGTTTGCAAAAATTTCATAAACCATACTAACCTAGGATTTGTGCCTCACATGTTGTTACAGCCTGAGCCCAAAAGGCTTGGTGGCTTTTTCGTAATTGTTCACCGCCTCAAGTTGAGTCAATTACTACAGATAAGGCTTTGTTGTTGGAGCTTTTTATCATGAAACATTTACTGTTTTTTTCATTGATATATATAGAATCAGTGTTTGCAAAAGACGTTATCGTTAGTCTTCCACATAGTTTGCCGCCATGGGTTATTGACGACAGACGAGGTTTGGCACTTGAATTAGTGCGCGATACATTACAGCAAGCAGGTTATGGTTTTATGCCCATATTTGTGCCGCTGCAGAGGCTTGATTGGGCGTTGCATCAGTCAAATGTAGATGCCATCGCCATGGTCGAAAACCAAGCAATTAAACAGGTTTTTTATTCTCACCCGATTGGTGCTTATGAAGCAATAATTGTTACGTTGCGCTCCAAACGCATTACTTTAAGCAGTGTCAGCAAGTTAGAAAATTTAATCGTAATATCATTTAAAGGCTCGACGGAGGTGTTTCCCGTATTGGCTTCGGTTGCAAATAAGAGTGATAATTTTCTGGAAGTAACCGATCAGCAAGGTCAGGTTAGTATGTTATTTAAGCGCCGAGCCGATGCAATTATTTTGGATAGAAACTTGTTCGAATATTGGACCAGCCAAAATACCGACGCTTTATTTCGACAAGAAGTAGATATCATCCCTTTAAATCGTATTATTCCTGCCTCACATACCAATCCGATTTTTGTAGTATTTAAAGAGCAAATAATAAGAGAACAGTTTAATGCCGCACTTGCTGAAATGCGTTCTAACGGTCGTTTTAAGCAAATTTATGCTGAATATCTGCGGCGCTAAAATTAAGTACTTTGAGCGCTAATAGTAAGCTGTATTTATGACTTAGGTTGAGTTGGTAGCGAAAACACATATTGAGATAGAGATTATGAAAACACGTATATCGTTATTATTATTGGGCTGCTTCAGCGTGCCGCTTAAGGCAGACGTTTTATGGCAAGATTTTAGCGTTAGTTATTTAAAAGGTAGTAACTACCGAGTTGACGGACCGAATAAACAAGTACTAACTTTGGAGCATGTAGCTGGCACCAGTTGGGGCGATAGTTTTTTCTTTCTAGATCATTTGCGTACAGACCATGGCAACAGTGAAAACTATTCTGAATGGTCACCACGCATCAGTTTTAGCAAGGTGTCTGATAAATCGCTGCAGCTTGGCGTGATTAAAGATGTGTTATTTACCAGTACTATAGAGATGTCATCGCAGCGAACTAATTATCTGTACGGGGTAGCGACAGATTTGGCTATTCCCGGGTTTAGTTATTTAAATCTGAACTTTTACCGCCGTAACAACGAAGATGTTGCTGACAACTGGCAACTTACTACGACTTGGGCCTTACCGTTTACATTGGGTAAGCTGCAATTTTTATTTGATGGCTTTATGGACTGGAGTAGCGCGAGCGAACACCAAAGCGCGAGCATGAATATGACATCACAATTAAAATGGGCCTTGCATCCGCTGTTTAACTGGAAATCTAAACTCTATGTCGGCGTGGAATATGTCTACTGGCAAAATAAATACGGCCTAGCGGACAGACCACAGTTTCGAACCGATGAGTCTAATATCAACTTGCTAATCAAAGGGCATTTTTAAAGGTCTAAAACCAGACATGAGCTGAACTTTTGCTTAATTAGCTGTTATGTATGTTCATCTCGAATAAAGCCCTTAATGACTCGCAGATGAGCGCTACCTTAAAGGCATTAACTCAGAGATAATAAATGAGGGGCGGTCAATAATCGCTCGTTATGTTTGCAGCTTTGTAGGGATATTCCACAATGAGTAATATATCTAAAGCGTTAGAGCATCAGTGTACAGTGGCTTCAGGTTGTCGTGCATTAAAATTGATATTGACACCTAAAGATAAGGATTTAGGTGGGCTGAGTGTACGGCGAACGCTGCCTGTTAGGGGCTGTCGCAGTGTGGGGCCGTGGGTGTTTTTTGATCATATGGGGCCTGCCCATTTTAAAGCTGGGCAAAGCGTGGATGTAAAACCTCATCCACACATTGGCCTTGCCACCGTTACTTACCTTTTTGAAGGCGAAATGCTGCATCGAGACTCGTTAGGAAGTGAACAAACGATTGTACCCGGTGATATTAACTTAATGGTTGCAGGGCGAGGGATTGTGCATTCTGAGCGCCAACGAGAAGAGGTTAAATCAGCACCACACACGCTGCATGGCTTGCAATTGTGGTTGGCATTGCCAACGCAAGATGAACAATGTGAGAGCGCATTTTTTCACTACGCAAGCGCCGATATCCCAAGCGTAAGCGAAAACGAAGTGCCAATTCGGGTGCTAATTGGAGAGGCGTATGGCGTGGTCTCTCCTGTAAAAACCTTCTCTAATACCTTGTATGTTGAAGCGCGGATGCAAGCAGGGCAGTCTTTAGTGTTACCTGAAGTGGATGAACTGGCGCTCTATGTCGTCACAGGTCAGCTAAGTGTGTTAGATAACGTGCTTGCAGAACATAACATGGCAGTTTTTACAAAAGACGCTGGCATTACCGTAAAAGCACTTGAAGATACCACCATCGCACTGATTGGCGGCACATCTGTTGGCAAACGTTATATGGATTGGAACTTTGTAGCCAGCGATAAATCTCTTATTGAACAAGCCAAACACAACTGGAAAACAGGCCAGTTCCCAAAAGTACCAAACGATGACGTTGAGTTTATTCCCTTGCCCAAGTGGTGATAGTCGTTATTCAATTCATGCTACGACGTTTAATAAACAAAAAACCCATTAAAACAATGTTCTAATGGGTTTTTTATTTCGCTATTTGGTGGAGCTGGGGGGATTTGAACCCCCGTCCGGAAAGCGTCGACCTTCGGTCCTACATGCTTAGTATCGTCTATTGGTTAACCTTTAAATCTCGGACGAACACGATAAGTAAAGGCGAGGCCGCTTAGTTTTAGCCCTTCAACCCCGGCCAGGGTTTCCGTAGCGATCTTGTGTAGGGTGACACTCCAGAACCAGAACCACAAGAATTTCGTGGAGGAGTGCTAGCGGGCTATTATGCCGCTAGAGCGTAGTTATCGTCGTTTGCGATTACTTTAAATACGGCTTTTTTACGAGGCCAGCCGCACCTCGACATGCACCTTAGGCTTCATGAATCCCGTCGAATCCTAATCAGCCCCTGAATACTTTCATTCAGTAAGTGACGCCAGTATAGCGCGTAAGTAGGTAGTTACTCAAGGTCCTTTTTTAGATAACTTTTTAAATATGAAATGCTTGGCTGATTATTGAACAAATCGCATTTACAATCGTTTATATTTTGTATGCTTTTATGGTGATATATTACTTAACATCGGTGCGTTGTTGTGCTCAAATGGCTGACGTTACGTTGTCAATAACAAAATGGATTTGTTTTTGTAGGAAATAAAAAAATGTCGTTGTTTCGTTTTGATAAAGATATGGGTGCGGTGTACTTACTCTCTCATCCTGCAGAGTCGGGCTTTCCAGCTAGTGCTTCACAGCTGGTTGAATTGCTTGAGCAATCTGAATTTGCTGACTTCGATATTATTCATGCAAACATTGGTAAATTATTCACATCTAAAGATGCCGACAACGAATCCCTCGTGATTGCCATGGCCGTTAGCGGCGAAATTTCCATTCGAGTAGACGAAAATAATATGACGGCAGAGGCCACCATTGTCACTGCTCGTGGTGGAAATTTGGTGTCGATGGATATGGCGCTACAAGCTTTAAAAGATGCTGGCGTGAAACATGGTATTAACAAAACAGTTTTAGAACAGTTTTTAGGGCAACAATTTGAACAGCCACCCGGTGAAGTGTATAGCACCATAGTGGCGCATGGTCGCCGTGCTAAAAATGGCGATGACGCCAAGTTTGTGCGCCTGTGTATGACAGCGCAGGACAGAGTGCTCGCGCCGCAAGCAAAAGACGGGGGCAAAGTGGATATGCGCGACTTAGGTGCAATCATCACCGTAAAGCCCGGCGCCCCTCTGATGAAACGTATTCCACCTACAAAAGGTGAAACTGGCTACACTGTGTTTGGTGATGTTTTAGAGCCAAAACCGGGCCGAGACTTTGAGCTACAGGTACTTGAAGGCACCAAGCTTGACCCAAATGACCCCAATATTTTAGTGGCAGATGCTAAAGGGGTGCCCGTAGCGGTACCCAGAGGCATGCGCGTTGATGACGTATTATGTTATGCCAACGTAGACGTCAGTACCGGCCATATTGAATTTGATGGCAGTGTAATTGTCAGCGGCGATGTAAAAGAAGGCATGCGTATAAAAGCAACCGGTGATGTAACCGTGATTGGTTTTGTTGAATGTGCCTTTATTGAAAGTGCTGGCGCAGTGACCATTATGCAAGGTGCTATTGGCCGTAAGCGCACCGATAACGATGAGTTTTCTTGTAGTATCAAAGCCGCTAGAACGATTTCGATTGGTTATGCGCAATACGCTCATATTGAAACACAGCAAGACTTGTTTGTAGAGCGCCAAGCATTACACTGTGACTTATCTGCTGTGCGTTTAATTAGAGTAGGTAAGGGCGATACTCCTCGGGGCAAGCTCATTGGTGGTAAAGTACTGAACGCGCTGCGTATTGAAACGGGTGAGTTAGGCGCGCCGTCTGGAACTCGTACCCGTATTGCCATTGCGCAAAACTGGTTTGAATTAAAAGAAAAGCAAAAAGAGTTCAAGAGCTTTGAAAAACGCCTAACCGAAAAGGTGATGGAGTTATCAAAAGCCAAGGCCAAAGCCGCTAAATCGCCACAATCGACTAAGCGCGATGCTTTTTTGAAAAAGCTCGAAGAAAGCGAAAAGCAACTCAATCTGCATTATCAGCGCAACCAGCGCAATATTAAAATAATCCAACAAAAGCTATCAAGGCTACTCCACACTTGCCGTGTTAAAGTGAATGAGCTGATGCACCCAGGTATAGAAGTAACCATAGCGAAAGATTCAAAACAGTTTACGCGTATTTATCCTCCGCATTCGGTTAAGTTAGACGAAGGGAAGATCACACAGCAATTTAATGCGCAGTGATCTTAAGAGCACTACATTGCTCGTTTAAAGTGATGAGATTCTGAAATAAATTCAGAATGACGAGATAGTTTCAGAATGACGAGATAGTTTCAGAATGACGAGATAGTTTCAGAATGACGAGATAGTTTCAGAATGACGAGATAGTTTCAGAATGACGAGATAGTTTCAG
>NZ_JAAUWV010000073.1 GCF_014694405.1 Pseudoalteromonas sp. S16_S37 | reverse complement strand
GTGTTTGATCAACTCAAGAACATAACTCACATAGACCACACAAGGCACCGTAGCTGTATTTCATTTATGGTGAACTTGATGGCAGGCCTCATCGCTTATACTTTTCAAGCAAAGAAACCTAGCATAAAGGTTACTCGGCTTTAGTTCTTATACAGATCTCAGGTTATCTAACCACCCTCCAATTCAATCTGCACACGATTTAAAAGCACATAACTGTTTTGTATATAGTTATTTTCAAAGTAAAAATGTATGGCCACTTGATGGAGGCGTTGCTATCGGTGGGAAGTTAAAAGTTAATAGCACTATCTTCATGCTGGAATCGATAAAACGTGGTCTTGGAATTGGATTCATTCCAAACTTTGTGTGCCAAGACGCTATAGAGCGTGGAGAAATCATAGAGATATTACCAAATGCAACGCGACCAAAGCTTACTTTATATGCCCTTTATCCTGCTCGCCAATTTGTGCCTACCAAGTTAATTCAATGCATTGAATATTTAGAGCAATGGTTTAATAAAAAACAGTATTAGCCGCCCTATTTAACTCTAGATTTATATTGTGTAGGGCAATAACCACGGCTAACCGCAGGATGGCGTAGCTTTTTATGCTTAGTCGCTCGACCGTTTACACGCTGCCGCCATAGCTTAAAACTACTGGGTTTTAAGTTACGTCTCATAAATGTAATTACTTGAGATTCACTTAGCCCATAAAGTTGCTCAATGGCTTCAAAAGGCGTTCTGTCTTTCCAAGCCATTTCAATAACTCGACTTTGCTCGCAAACTGACAACCTCATCAAAGATCTCCTACATCTTGAAAAATACTCTAATACGTTGCGAGGACGACTATCGTTCACAAGCTTATCATCAAGAGCGCTGTAAGATGACTCTTGCTACCTTTAAAGCATTTGCGCGTTTAACCCTTCTCGGTATTAGGGTTCTTCCGGCGCCACAACTTGCAAGTAACAAAAAGGGTGGGTGAGGGTGTTTTTAATATATGAATAATAGCTCCCTTGTGTATCGTCTACCGCAGAAGGCCCCGCCACCACATATTCAACCGCCTTGCGGAATGCATTTTGAAGATCATGTCCATACTGCATAATTTGACCTAGTGCATCTCGTATGCATCGGTTAGCACACACTGACGACTTAACTTCATAAACAATAAACTTATCTGCTAACTCTACCAATATATCAATGTTCCTAAACTCTGGTTTGACTTTGTCATAACCATATTGTTCGTACAGCTGTGCAAGCAACACATTTTGAATTTTGTCGTGTGTTCTTTTTTGTATATATGTCGCCGTCACTGATACTTCGATGTCATCGGTATTTTTAAAAAACTCTGCGTAACACCGAGTCTCTTGCTTCTTTAAATCACTTAAGTTTGAGTAGTAACCAAAGATCTGCTTGATCCGCTGCTCGCCCTTTATGTGATGAATCGTTAATCCATAGCCTAGAGGTTGCTCATACTCGAGCCCTGTTTCTATAAATTCAACTTCAATGGTATGACCTAACTCTTCACAGTGTTTATAGATTGGCGCCTTATCACCTTTTACAATAGCGTACGCGCCAATGACTAACCGTGCTTGTTTACGCGATGGTGAACTATGTACTTTTACAGCAACTAAATCTCCAGGCTTTAGATTAAGGAAATGCTTGAGTGTGTAACACGCATTTTTTGGCTCTGACTTTTCTTTCAGATATTGAGCTATCAGTCTTTGCTCTTTACCAACCCATTCACTCAGATCTTCTTCCCAATGAAACCCTGTAGAAATCACACCTTTTGCTAATAGTTTTGGCATCACATCATCATAATGCTGTTGATGTGTTCCATATTTACTGCCAATGATGTAATAATTCATACTTATGCCATCCAATGTTTTATATATTTACTTTCAATAAGTTACAACGTAACTTTCCTGCTGTAAATTGATAAAATTATTGTTCACGCCATACTGAGCGTAGATAAGAAAGGTAAGTTATTTTATGTAAGCAGCGCTAACAAACTTAACGACTAGCAGAGCCGCGAGCGCCAAGTTTAATACCTTAAAATGATTAAGTATTGTTGCGTGTTGGTATTGTTGAGCGTGAAATAAGTAGCGACTCGTATCGCATAAAGTAGTAATAGCAAAAAAGACTTTACACTCCAGATTGTAAGCTACTATAAAAATTAGTATTACATTGTTTACAATTTTATTTCGGTTCTAAAACGTATCTGGCGGTAAGACTAAGCCGCTATCATTAACTTTGGCCTTACCTTCCAGTTAACCCTAATGTTATTCAGTGAACTTGCAGAGTGACTTATGATAACTATCTAATTATCAGCATTTTACAGAGGGATGACTGGTCACTCTAACAGTTGGTTTACCGCGAGAGCGCTTAGGGGTACCAGTCATTCTTACTCCCCCGTGAACTTTCACCGCATCAACTTGAGATAGTTCTTTTAATCTCTTAGATTTCACTTTTAATTCAACTTTCATGGTTCTTTTCCTCGACAAACTTTAATGTAATTTATTGTTTTCATTACAAATGCTTACTATCTTAGTTTGACTCCTCTAAATGCTACGCAATAGAGAACTCTGATATTGCAAAGAAATCAAATTGTTAAGACATCCAGTACTTGGTTTGTGTAGTTTTTATCCAAGCAAGTTCATCTTACAGAAGAAAAAAGGAACAACAATCAATAAATTTCATCATTTTTACCCAAAATCTATTCTAAGTAATAAAATGTTATTGGTCCTAGATCACATGAGAAATAGAATATTTTTTAAAAACAAAAATTTAAGTAAAACCCTGCAAAGCTAAAAATTTATTTGTAACTAAAAGTTTAGTACTTTTACTGTCAGATAATAAATCCTCTCGTTACATCCAACAATCAAGATATAAGTTGTTTTATGGCAAGGAGAAACTCGTTACTTATTTTTGGTGAGTTTAAAAAGAGACAAATACAGGTGAAGAGAAATATTCTCTGAAATTAAACAGAAACAATATAATTGTGAGCACTTAGGGCTTTTTTGAAGAACAAGAACATTTATTGATAAATGCAAAGACATCACAGAATGAGATTAAAACCTTACCCAATGCACACTAATCGCTCTTCGTTCACCACGTACTTCTATTTGGGAGTTGTCCACAAACTGCAAACCGAGTTTTTCAATCACGGCGCGTGAGCGGGTGTTTTCAACGAAGTGGGTTGCCTCAAGACCTTTTTCATTTTGATAATAACTTACGAGCCCTTTTAGCGCTTCAGGTACAAAACCTTGACCCCAAAAATCAACGCCTAACCAATAGCCAAAGTGCCAACCCCTTCGTTAATTTCAACAAACCCGAGTGTGCCAATAACATCATCACTCTGTGTTGTGGTGATTGCGTACACCACGCTTTTGCCACTTTCAAATTGCGCTTGGAGGGTTGCAATCCACTGCACAGCCATATCCTCAGAATAGGATAAGGAATATTTTTGGTCATATCGCTAATGCGTTTATCGCCTGCGAGCTGTGCCACACGCTTTGCATCGCTTTTTTTAAAAGGCCTGAGCACCAAACGCTCGGTAGTAATAATGGCTTGCATAACCCCTTTTCCATAAGTTGATAATGAGTAATTGCTATTGGCTAGTTCGACTTAACCATATACACGCAGTGCTCGATTAGGTCGTGCTCAGGGCTTTGGTGTATAACAAAGCCAAACTTTTCATAAGCCTGTATCGCAGACAAATTGTCTTTATAAACAAACAGCCCACACTGCTCTACATTTAAGAACTGTAAACCCCGTTTACAAAGCGCATTGAGCAGTAAATTCGCTACCCCTTGGCCTCTTTGCTTAGGGTTAACAACAAGCCGCGCTAAGTGACAACGGCCAAAACGCATATAAAACTGACCAAAAGCCGCCAATGTGCCTTGTTGTGACTGTAACGCACAACTTGTTAGCTGGTCAGCATGTAGGTCTGCCCTAAAGGTTTCAAGATCAAAAGGGTACCTAAAGTTTGGCCCAGCCCACTGAGTTAACTGTAACTCACTGTTAAACCAAGTCATCAATTGCTTAATATGAGCGTCGGCTGCTAAAACTAATTCCATAAGAGCACCACGTTTGTCTGGAACCAATAAGGTAACAAATTAGTCAGCTAATGCAATCACAACGCTCATCGCCAGTGCACTTGCAAATATTAATCGTAGCCATTTTGCTTGCTGTGGTTTGGCAAATAGCGGCCTGAGCTTCGCACCCGCAGCCATCCATAGAGTGTCTACCACAACCGCAACACCAAAACACACCGCTCCGGTCATCATTGCGCTGGCTAACGGGCTTTGCGCTTGCAGCATATTGTTGGCAAAAATAGCCAAAAACGCGGCGTATGCTTTAGGGTTGACCAGGTTCAGAATAAAACCATCTTTAAACACGGGTGCTTGGCCCGCTTGATCTGCAATACCGCCTTGAGCCGTCGCTATTTTATAAGCAACAAACAACAAATACCCACCTGCCGCTAATTGACATATCATTTTTATTGATGGGTATGTACTAAATAGCGTACCAAGTCCCGCACCAACTAGCGTGATCACCACCAAAAGCCCAACTAAAATGCCCGCTAAAAATCCCGCGCCGCGTCTAAAACCAAAACTTGCACCAACGCCTGCAAGTGCGAGTGGAGCAGGACCCGGTGAGCCCAATAGTAATGCTGTAGTCAGCACTAACGAAATGCGCAATTCCATTATAAATCGTTCCTTTTTAACAACTTTACGCAATAAAAAAGGCCCAAGGGGGCCTTGATAAAACTTTATCGAGTATATGTGTAGACGTTAGTCTTGCGGTACTCGCACATGTCCTTCCATCAAAACACGCGCGCTTCGGCTCATAACAGCCTTTTCTGCTTGCCATTGGCCGTCTACAAATTTTGCAGCTGCACCAACGCGTAATGTGCCTGATGGATGACCAAAGGTCACGCTCTCACGTTCACCACCACCTGCGGCTAAATTCACTAAGGTGCCAGGTATTGCTGCTGCTGTGGCAATCGCCACCGCCGCAGTGCCCATCATCGCATGATGTAATTTACCCATCGAAAGTGCGCGCACGCACACATCAATGTCGTCACTACTGATGGGCTTGCCACTTGAAGCAATATAGCTTTGTGGGCCACTGACAAACGCAATTTTAGGTGTGTGCTGGCGACTAGCCGCCTCTTCAACTGAGTTGATCAAGCCCATTTTTAGCGCGCCATAAGCACGAATGGTTTCAAAACGCTCTAGCGCTTTATCATCGCCGTTTATTGCTTCTTGTAGCTCAGTGCCTGTGTAACCTAAGTCTGCTGCATTGAAGAATAAAGTAGGAATACCCGCATTAATCATAGTGACATCAAACTGACCAATGTTTGGCACCTCGAGTGTGTCGACTAAATTGCCTGTTGGGAACATCGCTCCGTCCCCATCGGCAGGGTCCATAAACTCCACCACAACTTCTGCGGCAGGAAAGGTCACGCCATCAAGTTCAAAATCGCCAGTTTCTTGCACTTCACCATTTGTCATTGGTACGTGCGCAATAATGGTTTTTTTGATGTTTGCTTGCCAAATACGCACCACTGCAATGCCATTTTGTGGAATGCGACTCGGATCGACCAAACCATTACTAATTGCAAATGACCCGACCGCAGCAGTGAGGTTGCCACAGTTACCACTCCAATCAATAAATGGCTTATCGATGGCCACTTGGCCAAACAAGTAATCAACATCATGATCAGTTTGTGTGCTTTTTGATAAAATAACCGTTTTACTGGTACTTGATGTAGCGCCACCCATGCCATCGGTATGTTTGCCGTATGGATCTGGACTCCCAATCACACGTAGCAGCAAAGCATCACGCTTTGGACCCGCTACTTGCGCCTCTGGTGGTAAATCAGTGAGGTTAAAGAACACCCCTTTGCTGGTGCCACCGCGCATATAGGTTGCGGGCACTTTAATTTGCGGTTTAAAAGACATGCTTGATCCCTTTAAAAAGCGTTGAGAAAGGCCCTATAACTTGAGCCTTTCTAATGGTTGATATTATGCGTGTGCTTCTAGAAAGTCTTTCGCAAAGCGCTGCAAAACACCACCCGCTGAGTAAATCGATACTTCTTCTGCCGTATCTAAACGACACGTCATCGGCACCTCTACTCGCTCACCATTTTTGCGATTAATAACCAGTGTCAAAGTGGCACCTGGGCTTGGTTCGCCTTCAACATCAAAGGTTTCAGTCCCGTCAATGTTTAGTGTTTTACGGGTTGTGTCGGCTTTAAATTCAAGCGGTAATACGCCCATACCAATTAGGTTAGTGCGGTGAATGCGCTCAAATCCTTCTGCGGCGATCACTTCAACCCCAGCTAAGCGAACACCTTTAGCCGCCCAGTCACGAGAAGACCCTTGACCATAATCCGCGCCGGCCACAATGATCAATGGCTGCTTGCGCTCCATGTAGGTTTCGATTGCTTCCCACATGCGGATTTCTTGGCCTTCTGGCTCAAGTCGTGCAAGAGAACCTTGCTTCACTTCGCCATTTTCATCGCGCACCATTTCGTTAAATAACTTAGGGTTTGCGAATGTGGCGCGTTGCGCCGTTAGGTGGTCGCCTCGGTGCGTTGCATACGAGTTAAAATCTTCTTCTGGCAAGCCCATTTTTGCCAAGTATTCACCAGCGGCACTGCTGGCCAAAATAGCATTTGAAGGAGATAAGTGGTCTGTAGTGATATTATCACCTAGTACCGCAAGCGGGCGCATGCCTTTCATGGTGCGCTCTGCTGCCAACGCGCCTTCCCAATATGGCGGACGACGAATGTAGGTACTCATTTCACGCCAGTCATATAACGGGTTATTGTGTTCGCCGTAATCCACCGTTAAGTCAAACATCGGCTCGTAAACTTGGCGGAACTGCTCCGGCTTGACGCTTTTAGCGATAACCACATCAATCTCTTCATCACTTGGCCATAAATCTTTGAGCGTTATAGGATTACCATCTTGGTCATGGCCTAATACGTCTTTTTCGATATCAAAACGAATGGTGCCCGCAATGGCATAAGCAACCACGAGAGGCGGAGATGCTAAGAATGCTTGTTTAGCATAAGGGTGAATACGACCATCAAAGTTACGGTTGCCCGACAGTACTGCCGTTGCATACAAATCACGGTCAATAAGTTCTTGCTGAATTTTTGGGTCAAGCGCGCCACTCATACCGTTACAAGTCGTGCAGGCAAACCCGACGATACCAAAGCCAAGCTGTTCAAGCTCTGGCAACAAATTAGCCTCTTCAAGGTACATTTTTACTGCTTTTGAACCCGGTGCTAGTGAGGTTTTCACCCAAGGTTTGCGCATCAAACCTTTAGCATTGGCGTTACGCGCCAACAGTCCTGCTGCAATCACATTTCGTGGGTTACTGGTGTTAGTACAGCTGGTAATAGCTGCGATGATCACCGCGCCATCTGGCATTTTGCCTTCTTCGTTTTCAACAACGCCTGAGATCCCCGCTTTAGCGAGATCGGCTGTTGCAACGCGTTTATGTGGATTTGAAGGGCCGGCGATATTACGGCCAACTGATGACAAGTCAAACTTCAACACACGCTCATATTGCGCTGTTTCAAGGCTATCAGCCCAAAGGCCAGTATGTTTAGCATAGTTTTCAACTAAGCGAACTTGCTCATCATCACGGCCTGTAAGCTTTAAGTAATCAATGGTTTGCTGGTCGATGTAGAACATGGCAGCCGTTGCACCATACTCTGGTGTCATGTTCGAGATAGTCGCACGGTCGCCAAGCGTTAAACTTGCCGCCCCTTCGCCATAAAACTCAAGGTATGCACCCACCACTTTTTCTGCACGTAAAAACTCGGTAATGGCTAATACGATATCTGTTGCGGTAATACCTGGTTGCGCCTTACCTGTAAGCTCTACGCCCACAATATCTGGTAAACGCATGTACGAAGCACGACCAAGCATCACGCTTTCCGCTTCAAGACCACCAACGCCTACTGCAATGACGCCCAAGGCATCAACATGCGGTGTGTGACTGTCGGTACCCACTAAGGTATCAGGAAATGCCACTCCATCACGGGCATGAATAACTGGCGACATCTTTTCCAAGTTAATTTGGTGCATGATGCCGTTACCCGGTTGAATAACATCAACATTTTTAAACGCAGTTTTGGTCCAATTGATAAAGTGGAAGCGGTCTTCGTTGCGTCTATCTTCAATCGCACGATTTTTCTCAAACGCGTCTTTTTCAAAGCCAGCATGTTCCACTGCCAGTGAGTGGTCAACAATCAACTGAGTCGGTACAACCGGATTCACTTTAGAAGGATCGCCACCTTTTGCAGCAATTGCATCACGCAAACCTGCTAAATCAACCAAGGCGGTTTGACCCAAAATATCATGACAAACAACGCGCGCTGGAAACCATGGGAAATCTAAATCGCGACGACGTTCAATAATTTGTGTAAGGCAATCATCTAACTTTTCGCTCTCACAACGACGTACAAGGTTTTCAGCAAGCACGCGAGAGGTATAAGGCAAGGTGTCGTAGGCACCGGGTTTAATCGCATCGACGGCTTCGCGGGTGTCATAATAGCTCAATTGCGAATTAGGCAAGAGCTTACGGTATTTGGTATTCATAACTACATCCATTGGAAATTGGTGACAGAACTAACAAAGCAAGCGGCTAACTTACATTAGCCGCTTTAGAGGCAGATTAACGCGCTGAGATTGGTGTTACAGGGCGCAATTCTTCACCTATATATTCTGCCGAAGGGCGAATAATACGGTTATCTGCACGCTGCTCCATAACATGTGCAGCCCAACCTGTTAAACGTGACATAACAAAGATAGGTGTAAACAACTTGGTTGGAATACCCATAAAGTTATAAGCTGATGCATGGAAGAAATCGGCGTTACAGAATAACTTTTTCTCGCGCCACATCACTTCTTCACAACGCACTGATACAGGGTATAGCACCGTATCACCGACATCTTTTGCTAACTTTTCTGACCATTGTTTGATGATCTCGTTGCGTGGGTCACACTCAGAGTAAATCGCATGACCAAAGCCCATGATCTTCTCTTTACGCTCAAGCATGCCCCTCATCTTCTCTTCTGCGTCATCCGCAGAGGTGAAGCTTTCAATCATTTCCATTGCCGCTTCGTTAGCACCACCATGTAATGGACCACGAAGTGAACCAATCGCACCAGTTACACAAGAATGCATATCAGACAAGGTTGATGCACACACACGTGCCGTGAAAGTTGACGCGTTAAACTCGTGCTCTGCATATAAAATTAACGATACGTGCATAACACGCTCGTGTAATTCATTTGGCTTTTTACCATGCAACATGTGTAAGAAATGCGCACCAATTGAATCGTCATCTGTTTCAACATCAATACGCACGCCATCGTGGCTAAAGCGGTACCAATAACAAATAATGCTTGGGAAACACGCCAACATACGGTCGGTTACTTTGCCTTGTAAATCAAAACTTGCTTCACCTTCTAAGTTACCCAACATAGAGCAACCAGTACGTAACACATCCATTGGGTGTGCATCTGCTGGAATACGCTCAAGTACTTCTTTAAGTGCCAGCGGTAAACCACGCATTGAACGCAGTTCACCCTTATAGCTGTCTAGTTCGGCTTGTGTTGGTAGGTGGCCTTTTAAAATGAGGTAGGCGACTTCTTCAAACTGACAGTGTTCAGCCAAGTCTTTCACATCATAACCACGATAAGTTAAGCCTGAGCCTGATTTACCAACTGTTGAAAGTGCTGTTTTCCCTGCTACTTGACCGCGAAGGCCAGCACCGCTTAGTACTTTTGCCATTTTTAAATCTCCTGAATTTTTTACCTGCTGGATAATATTTTAATTGGCGAGCCTCGCTGCCCACCCATTTATTTTTAAACTTTTCAATTACTTGTTTTTGCCTTGGGCAAACAGTGAATCAAGCTTTTGCTCATATTCGTGATAACCAAGATAATCGTACAAATCCATACGAGTTTGCATGTTATCAATGACAGCTTTTTGATCGCCGTCCGTTAAAATGGTCTGATAAACCAGTTCAGCAGCTTTGTTCATCGCACGGAATGCGCTTAATGGGTAAAGCACCATAGCAACCCCCCACTGACCAAGCTCTTCTTTGTTCCAAAGTTCAGTCTTACCAAATTCGGTAATATTAGCCAAAATTGGTACATCTAACGCTTCGCTGAATGCTCTGTAATGCTCTTCTGTTTGCACCGCTTCGGCAAAAATACCGTCTGCGCCCGCTGCAACATAAGCTTTAGCACGCGCAATTGCTGCCTCTAGCCCTTCTTGGGCAAAGGCATCGGTACGTGCCATGATGAAAAAGTCAGGATCGGTACGCGCATCAACCGCCGCTTTAATGCGATCAACCATTTCTTCTGTTGATACAATTTCTTTATTTGGACGGTGGCCGCAACGCTTTTGCGCTACTTGGTCTTCCATATGTACCGCCGCGGCACCTGCTTTTTCCATATCACGAATGGTTTTGGCAATATTAAATGCACCACCCCAACCGGTATCAATATCAACCAATAATGGCAAATCACACGCTGCTGTAATACGTTGCACATCGGCAATCACATCATTAAGTGACGTCATCCCCAAATCAGGCAGACCGTAAGACGCATTCGCTACACCGCCACCAGAGAGATAAATCGCTTGGTGACCGATTTTTTTTGCCATGATCGCTGAATAGGCATTAATAGTGCCTACTATCTGCAAAGGGTGATTGGCTTTGAGTGCCTCACGGAACTTTTTACCTGCGCTTGTAAATCCTGTCATGATGTTCTCTCTTATAAGCTGTTTTGAAGTTTGGCTTCGATATTATTTTTTGAATACGTGATATGTCGACGCATAAGCATCTCGGCAAGCTCTGGATCGCGATTACTAATGGCTTGAACAATATGCCTGTGCTCATCAAATGCACTTGTCACTCGTGGTCCTGCCATACCAAGTTGCACGCGATACATACGTACTAGGTGGTAAAGGCCATTGACCAGCATGGAAATAAGGTGGCTATTTTTGCTGCCTAAGATAATGCGATAGTGAAAGTCTAAATCACCCGCCTCTTGGTAATAAAGTTCAGCGTTTTTTACTTCATCTGATTGGCTATTCAACAGCGCATTCAGCTCCGTGATTTCTGTTGCTGTCATATGCTGTGCGGCAAGTCTCGCGGCCATGCCTTCTAAAGACTCTCGCACTTGATAAAGCTCAATCAGTCCTTCGGGGCTCAATGACACCACACGAGCACCAATATTTGCTTTGCGTTCCACGATATTACACGCTTCTAAGCGGTTAATCGCTTCACGCACAACGGCTCGGCTCACCTGATACTTTGTCGACAATTCTGTTTCACTCAGTTTGGTACCTGATGGAATAACGCCTTCTACGATCTCTTTCCTAAGGCGGAAAAACGCTTTATCTGAAGAAGTTACAGCTTGCTCTTGAAAAAAGTCCATCTTGACGAGTACATTCTGAGTGATGAAAAGTTGTAGACAATATTAGAGGTGCTTTACGTTAACGTCAACCTTGCCAGCGCAAGATTGTCGACAATCCTCGTTATACCCTATATAAATTTTATGAATGGGCCGTTATATCAAGATACAACGGCAGCACAGATCTGATAGTCAGCTCTTGGGCTGGCAAGCTGACTTTTGCACTGCGATTTAAGCAAAGGAAGACACAATGGTTTTGTGCGTGTATTAAAGCAACAAGTAGTTGCTGTAGAAACAGCTACCCCATACACAAAAGAACACGATGATAGAGATAAGTACACCGGCAGATCCTAAGTCTTTTGCCAAGCCTGATAAAGGATGGATCTCAAGCCCTACTCGATCAACGGTGGCTTCAATGGCTGTATTAACGATTTCAGCAAACATCACAAACAAGGTTGCGCTTAGCATCATCACTTTTTCGTATAATGAAAAATCGACAGTAAAAATAACGCCAAAAGTGATCAACAATAATATCAGCTCTTGACGAAACGCAGACTCATTTTTAGCCAACCATCGCAGTGCCCTAACTGAATTACTCGATGCAAGGTATATACGCCTTAATCCAGTGGGTTTATTAGTGCTATCGAACTTCATTTGACTCTCCAATATGAGCAAGTTTTGGACACATACGCTCCCAAAACAGCATGTTTTATAGGTTGAGCAACACGCGCCTTGAAGCAATTGCAAAAACCTGCACTGCGCATTTTATTACTCCATTGTGTCATTGCAACACGCTAACACCGTCAGAGCGATAAAACTTCTGCCCAAACAAATATGTAACCATATCCGCCTATTTAATAATGTACTTTTACTTGTTTGTGGTTTTCATACGAGCGATATAGCTGTTTTTGATAAGCGAGCGAACTAAATAATACATGGGCTAGTGCCTTCTCTTTTATCAGCTCCAACTCTGCGGTTGGCATAATGGCATCTTGCTGCTTGTTCTTTACGTCATAATGCCAATAACTGGCTTTTTTTCCTGGCATAAGGACTGCCACCTTATCGTTTTCTATATAGGCGTAATTATCGTAGTACTGCATCATCGCCCGCTGTGTAGGATACGTTTTCGTTAAGTCATAACCTATCATCGGAGATGGCGCTTGTACGCCGAGCAATGACAGTAAAGTGACGGGAAGGTCAATTTGGCTTACTAACCGCTCATCGGCATGCGCATTAAATTCACTGTTAAGAATAACGGCGGGTATATGAAAGGATTTAATTGGTACAGGCTCACTGCCAAACACTCTAACATCATGATCGGCAACCACTAAGAAGATAGTATTTTGCCAGTACTCACGCTTTTGGGCCGTTGTAATAAAATTGCCAAGTGCATAATCTGCATATTTAATCGCTAGCTCCCTTGCTCGATTATCGCTATTAAAACCATCGTCTAGTGAGACTTTTCCATTGGGTATATCAAACGGATCATGATTGCTCGAGGTAAAAATCAAACTAAAAAATGGTTGCTTAGCCTTTGCCAGTGCCATTAGCTCTTTATCAGCTTGCTTGAATAAGTCTTCATCGCTTACTCCCCATGAAGCAACAAATTCGGGCGACTCGATATCATTTATATCTACAATATCGTTGAATCCGTTTCCTAGAAAAAAGCTCTTCATATCATCAAAATGGCTTTCACCACCGTAGATAAATTGAGTCAAATAGCCTTGCTGAGATAACGCGCTGGCAAGCGTATAAAACTGATGTTGAGATTTTGACAACTTAACAACAGAGCGTGAAGGAGATGGCACGAAACCAGTGATTATAGCTTCAATGCCTCTTACTGAACGAGTGCCTGTTGCGTACATATTCTTAAAGCCCCAGCCTTGTTGATAGAATTTATCAAGATTTGGAGTAAGACCAGCCCCCCCTAAAGCACCAACAAACCTAGCACCTAAACTTTCCTCCAAAACAATCACCAAGTTTTTCTTTGGCCCGTGGTTAAAACTGAGGTCGTTAGATAGCGTAGGTATTTCGTCGCTTATAAATTCACTTTTATATGCTTCATGTCGAACGAGCTGGGTGATCGTTTGTTTGTCTAATACGCCATAAAGCGCTTGAGCATTGGCTTCGCTGTGCATATTTTTTATTGCAAATGCAACGCTATAAGGGGAGTTCAAAGTCAAAGAGTTAACCAACGCGTCTTGAGAAAAGTAAACAAACGAAGGATTTAAAGGTCGATGACCAAGTGTACCTCTGGCCATTAACAGCACCGCAATCAAACAACACATGCTTAACAATGAATGTGTTACCCCACTCACAGCACAAGATGCCATTTTGTGATTAGCGATATATTTTGCGGTGACATATGCCGCAGCACCACAGCATAGAATAGCCATTGCTAACGTCAGTAAATGACCGTTTATCAACATTGAAAACACTTCATTGGGGTATTGCAAATATTCAACAAATAACCGATTAGGTCTTACATCATATTGATTGATAAAAGCGGGCGTGGCGATTTCAAACAAAACCACTAATGTGATTACAAGCACAATATAGCTTTGGCGAACTTTATTTACTAAGTACTGCCACCGAATTGGTAAAAAATAGCTACAAAACGCCAGCAATAGCAAAGGTAACACCAGGTAAGCGCTGGTACTTATGTCGATCCTAAATCCCCCCATAGTAACGCAAATAGACTGTCTTGCGTAACACGCTCTATCAGCCAAACACTAAGGGCTACTCGGCTCGTTGTAAACACTGCTAACAACGCTAAAAAAGTCACCCATACTGACTTTTGGGCATGTAAAAAACTACAAATTTGGCGCATAACTAACTTGGTTTGTGACTTTCCTACAAATTAGTGTGCGAATCTTAAGAAAAACTTAAGATAGAGGACTTCTCTTAGACAAATATTTAATCACTGATAACCTATTAAGTTCGAGAACTTTGCTACACTTCAAGTATCAGTCTGTTTTGGGTACCGCAGTGGTAAGATTTACTCAACGCTCCTTGTTAGTTTTATTATGCTTATGCTTTTTGAGCTTAAGCTTGAATTGTATTAGCGCCAGTGCCAGCGCACTTCCTCCTTTAACTGTGGTCACTGAACTTTCACCACCTAATCAAACATTCAATAATGGTGAAGTTGGTGGCACCAGCACAGAGCTTGTAAAACAGATCTTGCAACGTGCTCACTTAAAAGCTGATTATCACCTCTACCCTTGGGCAAGAGCCTTTAAAGTTGCCAGCGAAAAACAAAATACTTTGATCTACAGCATTGCCAAAACGCCACTGCGCGAGCAAAACTTTCATTGGATTGGCCCTGTCGCTAAATTTGAATTAGGCTTTGTTACTAACAAATATCGCAGCGACGTAATTGTAAACTCACTTGAAGATGCCAAAAAATATCGCCTTGCAGTACAGCGCGGAGATATTGCCGCAGAACAATTAAAAAAATATGGCTTTGACTTTGTGCTCACCTCGGATATTGAGCGCTCTTATCAACTGTTAATCGCCAACAAAGTTGACTTAGTGCTCGACGATCCTCGTTACTTAAAATCAATGGCCGATACACTCAATTTGCCCAACGACCATTTTCAATTTCTATTCAGCGTGCCTGATTTGTCTGTCAGTGGCTACCTTGCAGCTAATATTCAAACCCCGGCAGAAATAGTTGAAAGGCTGCGTGTTGCCTTTGCTGACATTAAACGAACGCAGGCATATAAAGATGTACTCTCTGGCTATCATTAATACCCGTCTGATGAGCGTAATTTAGCCACAAAAAAAGCAAGCCTTAGCTTGCTTTTTTTCTAAGTAATAAAACTTAGATTACAGTGATGTTCTCAGCTTGAGGACCTTTTTGGCCTGTAGCTAGAGTGAACTCAACACGTTGGCCTTCAGCTAAAGTGCGGAAACCGTCACCTTTGATTGCGCTGAAATGAGCAAAAACGTCTGGGCCATTTTCTTGAGCGATGAAACCAAAACCTTTTGACTCGTTGAACCACTTAACTGTGCCAGTTACTGTATTAGACATATCTAGATATCCTGATTTAAAAATTTAACTATGCCCATCTGGGCGCATAGAGCAAAAATTAGACGGTACTTAAAAACTTCAGGACGGTACTACAAGTATGACTTATACAACAACGTAATGGAGATTTATAAACACTGACATATTTTTTGTCTAAATCCAGTCTATCTAGATAAAGATTCAAGTCAATGAATTTTGCGACCAATGAAATGAAATTTCTGTGACACCCCATTAACACAAAAACTCGCGTTCACACTCACTAAGAAAAAATAACCAAACCAACAATAGAGCCAAATAAAAAAGGATTAATTCAGCATGTTACAGAGAAAAAAATAAGAGCATAAACTCTAAATCAATCACGTCTTAACAGCGGAATGTTCAATCGAATTATCCGCAAAACCAATCAAAGTTATCCCATCGTACGTATTAACTTTAAGTTGCTGGTTTTTCACCACGTTTGTACTAACTTTAATTGAGTCCTTTTACAAATATTGGGGTTGATAGCTCATGGATAACAGAACATCGAGTTTAGAAGAGTCTGCTTTTTTTAGTCAGCTTATGCATGATTGCTCTGTACTGCAGCTGCTGCGACAGGTACTCATGCATTCCCATCACGCCATTGTGATCACTAATGCAGACCACTCGCAAGGCTACCCCATTGTGTATGCCAATAAAGTGTTTTGTGAGCATACGGGCTACGAATTAGCAGAGCTTGTTGGGCGCTCTCCACGCATCCTACAAGGGCCAGATAGCAACCATAAAGTGATCGCAAAAATCACCCCTTCACTACAAAAAAATGGGTATTTTTACGGTTCTTCAATTAATTACCGCAAGGATGGTTCAATCTACCCCGTCGAATGGAACATTTCTGAGATCAAAAATGAAGAAGGCACTGTCACACACTACATATCGATGCAAAAAGACTTAACTAATCTCAAACGCATCGCTGAGCAAATCAAAGATACGAATGAGTTATTTAAACGCTTTTATGCAACACAAGCCAAGCTAAATGCGGTTAAAACAGGCTTTAACGACAAAGTTGTTGAAACAATTAAAAGTAACGAAAAAATTTACAATGGCAATCTGCGCTCACAAGAGAACGAAGAACTTTTTGAAGACGCTTTTTTTGATTTTTCACCCAACGAAATGGGGGCGTTAGGCAACAAAATTGAAAAGTCGCCTATCAGCGCTCAAGTGTTTTGGCAAGAGAGCCCTATTGCAGAGGACGACGTTATCTCATTAACCGAGTCTATTAGAGAGCTTGATTCTGAGATAGGCATGGCGGAAGCACTAGATAGTAATGTTAATTATCTAAACATTGCTAAGTATATGAAAGAGATAGCCAACAACTTATATTTCTGTGTTGAATTTAACGACGGTGCATTAATGATAGATGAAGTAGCCAACGCGCTATCTAAACTATCTGATACATCACAGATCCCCATTGAAATGCTCTCGATGTTTAATAAAGACGTCTCAGATTGGATTGACAGCGTATTTGTACACAAAGACGCCGAGAACATCTTCTCGGGCGAGAACAATACAGTCGCCGCAGGTAACCAGTTATTGTCTTTTATTCAGTAACTTCAGCAATGCAGATCATACTAGATTAATAACACTAGAGCGTGTTGATCTTTTCTATACATAATTCAACCAACCCACATCGGTAACCACATAAGTGAGAAAGCAAGGGCAATTACGCTATTGTAATTCCTTGCCAATCTGTCATATCAAGTTGCTACGGCTCGATATTTCTTTATCTTCAGAAAGGCATTTTCTACTAAATGGCGATATCGGTACATGCTCCAATCTATGTCGTCATTACCGTGTTTACTATTGCCTTTCCTTGGTATCACATGCTGAGCGTTACGACTTTTAATTAATTCTCTTAGAGCCCCACTGTTATAGCCTTTATCAGCAACTACCACTTCTGCTTCTGGAGACGAAACAACCAAGCTCTCATCATAACTCACGTCATGAGGCTGTCCACCTGACAGTTCAAAGTATACTGGTAAACCACCACTATCAACCGCCAAATATATTGTGACCTTACGGCAAGATAGCGCAAATAAGTAAAAACCATCCGGCATACTTGATTGCAACCTAAACAACTAAGGTGTGATCAATGAATACCACAACATCATTAGAGCAAATTAAAG
>NZ_JAAUWV010000072.1 GCF_014694405.1 Pseudoalteromonas sp. S16_S37 | reverse complement strand
CGTAGCTGTATTTCATTTATGGTGAACTTGATGGCAGGCCTCATCGCTTATACTTTTCAAGCAAAGAAACCGAGCATAAAGGTTACTCGGCTTTAGTTCTTATACAGATCTCAGGTTAATTATGTAAACATAGTTTCCAAAGAAAAGGCGACCTCCTGTGGGTCGCCTTGTTAGCTTTATGCTAAACCTTCTTTGGTATCAACGTGCTCTTTATTATGCTGTTGCGCGATTTCGTCAGCGAGCTGCTGCCTTGAGCGTTTTTCTGTCAGTCGTCTATTAGTCAACCAGAAGAAAAATAGCGGTACAAAAAATACGGCTAAGAATGTTGCAGCCATCATCCCTCCCATAACACCGGTTCCTACGCTATGACGAGCGCCAGCTCCTGCACCTGAACTCAGCACTAAGGGAACTACACCAAGGATAAAAGCCAGTGAAGTCATAATAATTGGTCTGAATCTTAGGCGAGCGGCTTCTAAGGCAGCTGCGCTGGCACTCCAACCTTGCTGATGTTTCATAAGCGCATACTCAACAATCAAGATGGCATTTTTGCTGGCTAAACCAAGTAGAGTTACCAATCCAATTTGGAAGTAGACGTCATTTGTCAGTCCTGCGACCCAAATAGAGACTAGTGCGCCAAATGTACCGAAAGGTAAAGCTAGGAGAACTGAAAAGGGCAGTGACCAGCGCTCATACAGGGCAGCCAAAATCAAAAATACCATAATGACAGCCAAACCAAGCGCAAGGCCAGTCGTGCCAGAACTTTGTTTTTCTTGGTATGCAGAGCCCGTCCAATCATAACTCATGTCAGGTGGTAACACTTTACGTGCAATACGCTCCATTTCTGCAATCGCTTGACCTGAACTATATCCAGGTGCGGCTTCTCCTAATAGCTTAACAGCAGACAAATTATTATAGCGTTCAAGCGTTTCTGGGCCTCGGCTATACTCAATATCAGTAAATGCGGAAATAGGGACCATATCTCCATGGTTGTTTTTTACGTATATACGTCCAACATCTTCAGGAGACATTCTAAATTCAGCTTCTGCCGATAGTAGCACCTGCCAAGCTCGGCCAAACTTGTTGAAATCGTTGACGTAATAGGTCCCTAAGTTTGCAGCAAGTGCGTTAAAGGCGCTATTGATGTTAACGCCCATCGCTCTAGCTTGTTCTCTGTCCATTTTAACTTTTAATTGCGGCGCATCAGGGCGCCATAAAGTTTGCAAGCTGGCAAGTACTGGACTTTTTTGTGCTTCACCCATCAACAATTGCATGCCTTGTTTAAGCTTTTCATGGCCGCCAGCGCCTTTGTTTTGCAGATAAACTTCAAAACCACCGGTATTTCCGAGTCCAAAAATAGCAGGAGGGTTGAAAGCGAGTACCAGTGCTTCATTGATATGTGCGGTTTTCATGTATAGTTCGCCTACCAGCGACTTAGTATCTACATCACGTTCATCCCAGTGTTTTTGTGTGACAAACATGGTTGCAGCACTATTTTTATAGCCATTTCCGATAAAGTCAAAACCGGTAAAGGCAACTACATTTTCATTTGCAGGGTTTGATTGAACAGCCGCAATAACTTCATCAACAACCTTCGCTGTGCGCTCTAAAGACGAACCATCTGGTAAGAATATGGCGGAAATATAGAATCCTTGATCTTCATCAGGCACTAGGGAACTTGGGGTGTTTTTCCAAAGAACGCCAGTGACACTAACCATGGCAGCAACAAGAATCAAGCCAAGTAGTCCGCGTCTCACCATGAAACTAACAGTACCAACATATCGCGCTGTTATTGTTGCAAACAGATTGTTAAACCAGACAAAAAAACCAGCAGTTTGTTTATGCTCATGTTTCAAAATAAGCACACACAGGGCTGGCGTCATCGTTAACGCAACGACACCGGATAAACTTACTGAAATCGAAATGGTGATCGCAAATTGTCTAAATAACTCACCTGTTAAGCCACCAAGGAAGGCAATAGGCACAAATACCGAACATAAAACCAAGACGATAGCTACAACTGGACCACTCACTTCTTGCATAGCTTGAATTGCGGCGTCTCTGGCGCTGACATGCTTTTCATGCATTATGCGCTCAACGTTTTCAAGAACGACAATCGCATCATCAACCACAATACCAATAGATAGCACCATGCCAAATAAGGTTAAGGTATTAATTGAATAGCCAAGCATATACATGCCGGCAAAAGTACCAAGTAACGAAACAGGCACTGCTAGAGTCGGTATCAGTGTTGCACGCCAGTTTTGTAAAAATAAGAAAACCACCAGAAACACTAAAACCATTGCTTCGCCCAGTGTTTTTAACACTTCACGTATCGAAACCTCTACAAAACGTGTGGTGTCATACGCCGTAAGGTGCGATAAACCAATGGGAAACTGCGTTTTTAATTGCTCTATCTCTTGTTTTACTTGCTCTGCAACGTCGAGGGCGTTTGCGCCTGGTTGTAAGAAAATACCCAAAAGTACAGCTTGTTTGCCATTAACTGTACCAGCAAAATTATAATCTTTTGAGCCAAGCTCTACTCGGGCGATGTCTTTAAGCCGCAAGTTTGAACCATCTTGATTAACGCGGATTAAGATGTCTTCAAATTCCTCAACGCTAGATAGGCGCCCTTGCGCCGTAACGCTGTATACCAGTTCTTGTGCGTGTGCAGCAGTAGGTGTTGCACCAATTTGACCTGCAGCATATTGAGAGTTTTGCTCTCTGATCGCTGCAGACACTTCTTCAACGGTAACACCTAATTGGCTCATTATATCAGGACGAAGCCAGATGCGCATTGCGTAGTCTTTCGCTCCAAATATCTGTACGTTAGTTGTACCTGGGATGCGTTTGATTCTATCTAGCACGTTCATCGTTACATAGTTTGAAGTCCAAAGACTAGTACGAGAATCATCTGGAGAATAAAAGGCATGAACTTGTAAAAAGCTCGAAGAACCTTTTGCAACAACAACCCCTTGACGCCTAGTCTCTTCAGGTAGTCGGGCTTCAACCTGCTTCACACGGTTGTTAACGTTTACTGCAGCTTGGTCTACATCGGTGCCAATTTCGAATGTAACTGCGATGGTTGTAACACCCGAATTGGTGCTTGTTGAACTCATATACATCATCCCTTCAACGCCCGTGATGGCATTTTCAATGGGAGCGGCAACGGTTTGCTCTAGCACTTCAGCGGAGGCGCCTGGATAAACAGCGGTCACTTGTACCACAGGCGGGGCAATTTCAGGATATTGTGCCACAGGCAAGCTTCGCATCGCTGCAAGGCCTGCCAACACAATAACGATGGAGATGACAAACGCAAAGATTGGCCTATCTATAAAAAAACGTGAAAACATAGGCTATTATGCTCCCTCTTTGGCCACTTGAACAGGCATTCCAGGGAAGAAGATTCTAGCCATACCTTCAGTTATTACGCCTTGTCCTTCCTTCAGGCCTTCTCTGATCACCCAGTAATTTTGTCCGTCCTTTTGAACCCATTCACCAACTTCAATTGGTGCGGGTAGGGCAATCAGAGCACCTTGTTCATTTTCGGTTGCGATATAAACAAACTTACCTGTGCCATTGTCTAGCACCGCTCTTTGCGGGAGCAGCACAACATTATGACGAATTGCGCCATCTAAACGCACACGAACAAATTGGCCAGGTCGAAGCTGTGAGTCAGGGTTAGCTACTTTTGCTTGTAACTCACTTGTACCTGTATACCTGTTTACTCGAACATCAGAGAAGTTAACTCTTCCTGTCTGAGCGTAAACACTACCATCTTGCAAAATAATGTGTGCATCAAACTCATTGTTTTTTGGTAGCGTGAGACTACCGTTTTCAACATCCTGACGCATTTTGAGTTGCTCGCGCTCAGAAAAGCCGAATCGAACTCGCATATTGGTAGTATCGGTGAGCTCTGCTAGTAATAACTCTGGCCCAGATACATAACTACCTTCAGACACTAGCTCTCGGCCGATAATTCCTGAAACAGGGGCCTTCACTTGGGCATACTCTAAATTTAATCTCGCTTCATTCAATGCTGCTTTTGCCAACTCCAAGTTAGCCAAAGAAATGTCATAATTAGATGCTGCATTGTCAAAATCGCGTTTCGATACAGAACGTTCATTAGTGAGGGTTTCAAATCGGTCACGTTCGCGTTTATTTTGTATAACTTGAGCTTTAGCTGCGTCTAATTGAGCCTGAGCTTTTTCCAATTCCAATTTAAAAGGGTCTAAGTCGAGGGTAAATAAAGATTGCCCTTCACTAACGATTTGACCTTCTTCGAAATTTCTCGACTCTACAATTCCTGAAACACGAGCTCTGATCTCAACCTCTTTATTACCAGCAAGCGTTGCAGGTAGTTCGATTGTGATTGGAACATTTGTTTTAGTCACATTTTGAATGCTTACAGCTGCCGGTGGCATTGAGTGGTGAGAAGACTGAGGCTGTTGGTCATTGCAACCTAACATGAACACAAGAGTGCTTAAAGATATTACGATTAATTTTACACGACTAAAGAAGTGTGGATACATATTTACTCCAATTCCCATTTTTGCAGTAATTTTATTTTGCATTGAAATGCTTATGTTTTGGCGTCGTATATAGTTGTGAGTGACCAAACACGACTATCACCCAACTCAAGGGCGTCCATTACCTTATACAATATATACCAAAGTAAACATTTATGGACGACTTTTATCGAGGTAAACGCAAGTGTATACTTTTTTAATATCAAGGTAAACGATAACGTTTACTATATCTTTTGGAATTTTTTGTTAAAATATGGCTAATCAAATCAAGTATTAGCGTGTTCAATTGTGAGTTATTCAACAAAACAACAAGACATTTTGCGTGCAGCAATCACATTGTTTGCGCAAAATGGATTATCAGCCACAACGATGGAGCAAATCAGTGCCAATGCGAACGTTTCCAAACGAACGCTTTATAAACATTTTGCTAATAAAGACGCTTTATTTGACGCCGTGGTTGATTTACTCATTTCAAGAATTGAACCATTAACGGCTATTCAATTTATTCCCAACTACGATTTTAAATCTCAGCTTAAGCACTTAGCGATAAGTGCAGTCAACTTACTCAGTGATGAGGATTACCTAACATTATCGCGTATTGTGATCATCGAATCGATGAGGTCTCAAGAGCAGGCAATCGCGTTAAACGAGCGCTTTGTAAATTGCGAGAGGGCATTATTACAATGGTTTGAAGATGCTTCACATGCTAACTGTTTAGGGCCATTTGACACACATATCGCTGCAGCTATTTTTTGGGGCGGATTAAAAAAACTGACCTTTTGGGAGCAAGTGATAAAGTGGCAAGCGCCTTTAGATGAAAAGGCGCTTGAAGAGTTAATTGAACAAGTGTGCTCGCTATTTTGCACAGGTGTTACTCAACACCAATAAAGCCACCCGTTTGATGTGCCCATAATTTTGCGTAAATGCCACCTTTGTTTAGCAGTTGTGTATGCGTTCCTTGTTCGACAATTTTTCCCTGTTCCATAACGATTAGCTTATCCATTTGCGCAATGGTTGATAGCCTGTGCGCTATAGCGATAACGGTCTTTCCTGTCATCAATGTATCTAGGCTATCTTGTATTGCTGACTCGACTTCCGAGTCAAGTGCAGATGTCGCTTCGTCTAAAATGAGAATAGGGGCATTTTTTAGCAATACTCTTGCGATGGCAATACGCTGGCGCTGTCCTCCTGAGAGTTTAACGCCACGTTCTCCAACTTGGGCATCAAAGCCTTTACTACCCTTGGCATCTTCAAGCTGTTGAATGAAATCATATGCTTGGGCCTGCTTGGTGGCAGTGATAAGCTCTTGTTCGGTTGCATTGGGGCGGCCATATAAAATATTGTCACGAACACTTCGATGGAGCAGGGAAGTGTCTTGCGTCACCATTGCAATTTGTTGGCGTAAGCTTTCTTGCGTAACAGTACTTATATCTTGGCCGTCAATCGTAATTACGCCATTTACTAAGTCGTAAAATCTCAGTAGAAGATTCACTAACGTAGATTTACCCGCACCAGAGCGGCCGACAATACCAACCTTTTCACCAGGCTGAATAGACAGACATAAATTATCAATAACATTACTTTGTGCATTTTTATCAATGCGTTTGTACGCAAAATTTATATTATCGAAGTTAATTGCACCTTGTTTAAATTGCAGCACTTGAGCGTCAGGCGCATCTTTAATTTCAATAGGCTTTGATAATGTTGTAATGCCATCCGCAACAGTGCCGATGTTTTCAAACAAGCCACTAATTTCCCACATAATCCATTGTGACATACCGTTTAAGCGCAGTGCCAAACTGACTGTAATCGCAATGGCGCCAACCGTAATGGCGTTGAACGACCATAAGTACAATGATAAAGCCGCGACGGTAAAAATGAGTAGGTAATTGAGAGTCTGAATAAGGACATTCAGGCTGGTTGCGAGGCGCATTTGCTTGTATACAGGCTGTATGAACACATCCATACTGTCTTTTGCGTATTGCTCTTCACGTTTGGTGTATGAAAATAATTTCACGGTGGATATATTGGCATAGCTATCAACAATACGGCCCGTCATTTCGGAGCGAGCATCAGCTTGTTCACTAGACACCCTTTTTAGCTTAGGAACAAAGTAAATCTGTATAGTGACATATAAAATTAGCCATCCCAACATTGGAAACATCAAGCGCACGTCAGCCTGAGCTACGAGGGCTAACATAGCGCCAAAATAAACGACGATATATACCAGCACGTCCAGTAACTTCATTACTGTTTCTCGAATTGCCAATGCAGTTTGCATCACTTTGGTTGCTATACGACCAGCGAACTCGTCTTGATAAAAGCTCATACTTTGGTTGAGGAGATATCGGTGTGCTTGCCAACGAATGGCCATGGGATAGTTACCAAGTAAACTCTGATGCAATAAAGTTGAATGAACAAACACCAGTATTGGCAGCGCAAACAAGGTAACGATTGTCATCGAAATCAGTTCATTTTGTTTATTCTCAAATAATGCTTGAGGCGTGTACTGTGACAACCAATCAACTAAATCACCCATAAAGCCAAATAACGTCACCTCAAGCATGGCAAGCGCAGCCGCGCTTAAAGACATAAAAAATAGCGGCCATTCCATACCTTTTGTATAAAAACGGCAAAATGCATAGAGTGTGCTTGGTGGTTGTGTAACAGGAATATTTGGAAAGGCGTTGGTAAAGCGTTCGAAAATTTTGTACATCTCAACTTCCTTATATAATACACGCGTTATTTTACCGCGCATTGAATAAATAGCTAGCTTTCAAGAAAGAGGGTGTGCGAGGTGATGCTCGCATAAAAAAAACCGGCATAAGCCGGCTTTATAACATCAGAGAATACCCTATTGATTAGTTACCATTCTCTTCAGCAAATTTTTTGCACTCTGCTTTGTCTTCACATTCGCCATACAAGTACAGTGAATGGTTAGTAAGCCTAATACCATTTTGTTTGGCAATTTCATCTTGTCGAGTTTCAATTACATCGTCTTCAAACTCAACAACCTTCCCACACTTTAAACAAACTAAATGGTCATGATGGGTGCTACCTGACAGTTCAAATACTGACTTGCCACCTTCGAAATGGTGACGGGAAACGATGCCCGCGTCATCAAACTGGTTTAAAACGCGGTAAACCGTCGCGAGACCAATTTCTTCGCCTAAATCTAGCAAAATCTTATAGACGTCTTCAGCACTAATATGCTGATTGTCTGGCGATTGTAAGATCTCAAGAATTTTAATCCTTGGAAGGGTTACCTTTAAACCTGCTTTTTTTAATTCTAAGTTGTGATCAGTCATTAAATCTGTCTCAATCTATTATGTGTATTTATCTTAGGTAATTGCACGACGCTGCCTTACCTAAGAATAACGTGCTAAGCGCTTAAGTGCAAAGCATGTAAAAAAATGTTAGTCTTCAAGCTCCGCTAAGCACATTTCTTCATAAACCTGTGCACACCAGTCTTTGACTCGTTGCTCGGTAAGCTCTGGCTGGCGATCTTCATCAATGCCCAAGCCTACAAAGTGGTTCTCGTCTACAAGCGCTTTTGAAGCCTCAAACTCGTAGCCTTCTGTTGACCAGTTACCAACAACAATAGCACCGCGCTCTGTAACGATGTCGTTGATCATGCCCATCGCATCTAAGAAATATTCAGCATAGTCTTCTTGGTCGCCACAACCAAAAATAGCAACCAGCTTGCCTTCAAAGTCAACTTCTTCAAGTTCAGGGAAGAAATCATCCCAGTCACATTGTGCTTCACCATAATACCAAGTAGGAATGCCGAATAAGATCAAGTCAAATTCTGCAATTTCTTCTTTACTACTTTTTGCAATGTCTTTGACGTCTACAAGCTTTTTACCTAGCTCTTTTTGTATCATCTTAGCAACGTGTTCAGTGTTGCCGGTGTCACTGCCAAAAAATATACCTACGCTTGCCATTAAATACTTACCTTCTATCTGTTATTCGCTAATTTCTCTTGCAAGATGGTTTCTATCAACGCGCTACGGCTAAGATTTTGTTCATCAGCCATGTCACTCAAAGCTTGGTAAAGCTCAGAAGACACTTTGAACTCTACGCGCTTTAAACCTCTTGCACGATCACGTTTAATTTGATTGCGCTTGTTAACCTTTAATTGCACTTCTCGAGGAAGTGGGTTGGTTTTTGGTCGGCCTGGGCGCTTTTCGTTCTCAAATAAGTCGATCGTGGTTCTATCTGTTTCAGACTTTGCCATTTCTAACCAACACCTGCACCTTGCCAGAAGACCTGAATAAGTCCTTTAGCAATAAACCCTGAACAGCCCAAAAACAACACTAACCAAACGATGTATCTACCAAATTTTGGAACATCACCTTTTTTAAGAACGTCTTGTATCGCCATTCCTATAAAAAAGAAGATCCCCGCTAAAGCGAAATACAGTCCTAAGGTTTCAAATTCATTTATAAACTGACTGACCATGTGCGCTCTACTAAAAACTCAAACGGCGCGTACTATAACATAATCATTCACGATAAATTAAGTTCGTAACACAAAAACAAACGGATTATTGAAGAAAATCAATAATTGAACGATTTACCGCTTGAGGTTTCTCTGCATGCAACCAATGTCCCGCGCCGTGAATGACCTTTGCTTTTGCATTAGGAAAGCATCTAACAATAGCATCTTTGTGTTCAGGTAGAATATAGTCTGAATTGTTACCTTTAATAAATAGGGTATCACACAAACAAGAATGAGTCTCATTGATATTTGATATTATTTTATCATAGTTAGCTGCTATAACTGCAAGATTAAAGCGCCAAGTAAACTTATTTTCGCTGTTTTTTGTCAGGCTTTTAAGCAAAAACTGTCTTACGCCTGGCTCTTCTATATCCTGAGCCATCAGTTTATCGGCTTCGCTTCTACTAATTAGCTGTGGGTTTTGAGAAACAGCATTAAGTGCATGAATGATTGCGTCATGACGAGTATGGTATGCAACTGGTGCAATGTCTAATACCACCAAGCGATTTACGCGTTGCTGAGCCGACATGGCAACTTGCATGGCTACTTTTCCACCCATGGAATGGCCGACAAAGTGCGCTTTGGTTATGGCTAGATGTTCCATCAGAGCTAGAATGTCGTTGGCCATGCTAGGGTAGTCCATCGTGTCATCATGAAAAGACTGACCATGATTTCTTAAATCAACGTTTGTTACTGTAAAGTGCTCGCTCAGTGCTTTTGCAATGATATTCAGATTATCTAACGAACCGAACAGTCCGTGAATAAGTACAACATGTGGCCCATGGCCAGTTTGTGAGTAGTTAAGTAACATATTCTCTCCTAGCTTAAGTGATTAATTGTGCCAGTGTTGGGCAAAAATTCAAAGCCGTAGAGTAATATGTGAAATCAGGATATAATCGCAAGCAGATGCACAAAAATTCAGTAATGACAGGAAAAGCATGAAGAAAATAGAAATAGATGACGAACTTTATCAATACATCGCTAGTAATACTCAAAGTATTGGCGAAAGTGCTTCACAAATATTACGTCGTTTATTGAACCTCTCTACTGACAGTAATACAGCTTTAACTATCTCTACACAAAGTGCGCATATTGCTGAACAACCAGAGCAAAGCAAAGATGCTGAAGCTGAAAAAGAATCAGTTGAATCTAACGCTAATGTATTTAATATTCTCAATAAAGAAGAACTAGCCATGCAAAAGGGTGTGGTTGGGCGCTTTTTGTTTATTCTTTGCGCTTTACATCGCACTCATAAAAAAAGCTTTCATAAAGTGTTAGATATCAAAGGGCGTGATAGGATCTATTTTGCAAAAAGTAAAGAAGCGTTACTTGAAAGTGGTAGTAGTATGAACCCAAAAAATATTCTTGATAGCGAATATTGGGTGATGACCAACTCAAATACGACTCGTAAGAAAATGATGCTTCATGAAGTCGCATTAAGCTTAGGCTACACTGAAGCGCAAGCCGAAACTATCCGAGACTACCTATAAGGACATCTTATGGCAATCCATCCAGGTGCTGGGAAACCAGTAACACAGTCGCAATTGGTTAATATTCCAAAACTTGTCTCTGCTTATTACATAAATGAGCCAGACCTTGAGCAAAACCCAGAGCAATGTGTTGCTTTTGGTACATCAGGTCACCGAGGTTGTTCATATGACGTGAAGTTTAATGAGTCGCACATATTAGCGATCACTCAGGCAATTTGTGATTACAGAAAAGCAAACGATATCTTTGGTCCTTTATTTTTAGGAAAAGATACGCATGCACTATCAGAAGCTGCGTTTAACTCTGCTATCGAAGTGTTGGTTGCCAATGAAGTGCAAGTGATCACGCAAGAGAATGATGACTACACGCCAACACCTGTGATAAGCCATGCAATTGTTTGCCATAACAAAGAAAACCCAAATGAATTGGCCGACGGCATTGTTATAACGCCATCGCACAATCCACCTGAAGATGGCGGTTTTAAATACAATCCGCCTAATGGTGGACCTGCGGATACAGATGTAACCAAATGGATTGAAGATAGAGCAAATCAGTTACTGTTAGAAGACTTGGTAGAAGTGGAGCTGTTTTCGTTTGCTAAAGCAAGACGCTCAGGGTTTATCAAGTACCAAGACTTGATCACGCCATATGTTGACGACTTAGCAAATATTATAGATATGCAAGCAATTGCAAAAGCGGGTGTCTCCATAGGTGTTGACCCACTTGGTGGTTCTGGCATCAATTTTTGGCCTGTTATAGCGCAAAAATACAATCTAAATTTAACGGTTGTTAACGATCAAATTGATCCAAGGTTTGCTTTTATGCCGCTTGATAAAGACGGCAAAGTACGTATGGATTGTTCGTCGCCATATGCGATGGCAAACTTAATTGCACTTAAAGATGGCTATGACATTGGCATTGGTAACGACCCAGATTACGACCGCCATGGTATCGTTACCAAAGATGGTTTGATGAATCCAAATCACTTCTTAGCTGTTGCTATTGATTACCTTCTTACTCACCGAGATTGGCCCAGTGATGTAAAAATTGGGAAAACATTGGTTTCATCTGCAATGATAGACAGAGTAGTAGAAGCTAATAATCGAGAAGTGTATGAAGTACCAGTGGGCTTTAAGTGGTTTGTTAAAGGGCTGAACAAGCAGTGGCTAGCATTTGGTGGTGAAGAAAGCGCAGGAGCGTCATTCTTACGGCTAAACGGAGACGTTTGGAATACAGATAAGGATGGCTTTATCCTAGGCCTGCTGGCGGCAGAAATATTAGCTGTAACAGGTAAATCACCTTCACAGCGTTATCAAGAGCTAGAAGCACAGTTTGGCGCGCCTTTATATAAAAGAATTGATGCGCCAGCGTCATCAGAGCAAAAATCGCGATTAAAAGCGCTTAGCCCTGACGATGTAAAAGCTGATCAACTGGCAGGTGATAAGATTACTCAAATACTCACTAATGCGCCTGGTAATAAAGCTGCGATTGGTGGTTTAAAAGTGGTTACGCAAAATGGCTGGTTTGCAGCTCGTCCATCTGGCACAGAAGATATTTATAAAATATATCTAGAGTCATTCAAAGGCGAAGCGCATCTTGAGCAGTTGGAACAAGAGGCCAAAGCACTGGTTGACTCAGTGATCCGCTAATTTATACACAAAATTGAGCCATGCTATTGCATGGCTTTTTTTTATCTGAATATTCTCTACCTTTATATTATTGGTAGTTTCTCTCACACATTGAACTTGGTGACCGTATGTACCTAGAAGAATTAAAACACACTGGCGATTTTTTAACATTGACGCGAAACAATGAGTTCCATTTACCGCCTGAGCAATTTACGTTAGCAAATGGCACAGTGGTAGATGTGTTAGATACGGGGGTGATTCAGTTTATGCCGAGTAATTATGGCAATAAAGATATTGTTTTATCTAGTGCAGTGCATGGTAATGAAACCGCACCGATTGAAATATGTGACGAGTTGATCCAAGCAGTAATTAAAGAACAATTACTGCTTAAGCACCGCGTGCTTTTTATTTTTGGTAACCCTAAGTCGATTAATATTGGTGAACGGTTTGTAGAAGAAAACTTAAACCGATTGTTTAATGGCACACATGCATTGAGCGATGTACAAAATGAAGAACGCAAACGGGCTGCTAATTTAGAGCGTTATGTGCGTGAGTTTTTTACATCGGTTGGAGCTGGTAGATATCGCTGTCATTATGATTTGCATACTGCGATCCGAGGTTCAAAAAATGAGAAATTTGCGGTATATCCATTTTTACATGGTAAGCCTTGGAAAAAATCTCAGCTGCAGTTTTTACTCGCGTGCGGTGTTAATACCGTGCTAATGATGCGCTCAGAGGCAACAACATTCAGCTACTTTTCTTCAAAACAATTCGCTGCAGATTCATTTACGGTTGAATTAGGGCAAGTTAAGCCGTTTGGCGAAAACGATATGAGCCGCTTTGCTAAAACAAAAGAAACTTTAACTGCATTAATTAGCCAAAATGAAATTGATTTTGGTGATTTTAATTCATCAGATTATGAGCTGTTTCAAGTCCATCGCACCATTAATAGAACGCAACAAGATTTTAGTTTTCCCTTCCCTGATAGTGCCGAAAACTTTACGGGGTTTGCTAAAGGTGAATTGCTTGCCGTAGATGGTGAGACTAGATATTTAGCGGAAGTAGACGGCGAAGCTATCATTTTTCCAAATGCCAATGTCGCACTTGGTCAACGCGCTCTGCTTACTGTTATTCCTATGGAAATCGACGAGAGATTTGTATAACTACATGTTATAAAACAAATTAATAAGCCGTAATAAAATCTTTCCAAGCATAATTATGCAAATTAAGGGTTATTCATCTAGGATTAGTTGAATAACCCTTTACGTTAACGTAAAGTGTCGGTAGTTTTTATTTAATCAATTTGCATTTGCTGAACAGATTATTTTTACAAACTACTGCCAGTCCATAATTAAAATATTCAATGTGATTGGTGCTGTTCAAAACTAGCGTATGTACATACATGCCTCATAGCTGCAAATTTGTTATGACAACAAGAGAAGGTAGGTTATGACTAACCCCAATAACATATCGTTAAATATCAGCCACGCGTTGAAGTTTATAGATAGCCATGCCCTTGATATTCCAATGTTGACTATCTTAGGTGACAACGGTGAAGTACTCGAAGGCGCGCAAGCACCAGACATAGACAAAGAAACAGCGCTAAGACTTTATTCAACTATGCGCTTTATTCGTTTACTAGATGAACGTATGCAAGCGGCGCAGCGACAGGGTCGTGTTAGCTTCTATATGCAATGCTTGGGTGAAGAAGCGGCAATTACTGCAAGTGCTGCGGCTTTAAAACAAGATGATATGATCATGGCTCAATATCGTGAGCAAGCGGCAATTGCTTATCGCGGTTTCACCCTTGAGCAGTTCATGAACCAGTTATTCTCTAACGAAAAAGATTTAGGTAAGGGCCGTCAGATGCCTGTGCATTACGGTTCTAAAGAATTGCACTACATGACTATTTCTTCACCGCTCGGTACGCAGATCCCGCAAGCAACGGGTTATGCATATGGTCAAAAGCTTAAGCATATAGACAAAGAGACTGGCAAATTAGGGTCAGAAATCGATAACGTGACCATTTGTTACTTTGGCGAAGGTGCCGCGTCTGAAGGTGACTTCCACGCAGGTCTGAACATGGCTGCCGTGCATGAAGCGCCAGTCATCTTCTTCGCACGTAATAACGGCTACGCGATTTCGACCCCAGCGGATGAGCAGTTTAAAGGCGATGGCATTGCCTCTCGCGGTGTTGGCTACGGTATAAAAACCATTCGCGTTGACGGCGCCGATGCACTTGCTGTGTTTGCTGCAACGCAAGCCGCCCGTAAAATTGCGGCCGAGCAAGGCGAGCCAGTGTTAATCGAGTCGATTGCATATCGTTTAGGTGCGCACTCAACCTCAGATGATCCTTCTGGTTATCGTAGTAAAGAAGAAGAAGCGGCATTTAAAGCAAACTGTCCAATTGAGCGCTTTAAAAAGTGGCTATTGAAGCAAGGCTGGTTGGATGAAAAAGAAGATGAAGCAGCGAAAGACAAAATTCGTGAAGACATTCTAGCGGCCGTTAAAGTGGCAGAAAAAGTGCAAAAGCCTGCGCTAGAAGAGCTTGTGTCGGATGTATACGATACGCCAATTCCGTCACTGCAAAAACAATATGAAGAATTAAAAGAGCACATAAAGCAGCACCCAGATGCCTATCCAGTGACAGCAGGGAGAATTAAATAATGGCTAAAATGAACATGTTACACGCCATTAACTCGGCGTTAGATATCACTATGAATGAACACCCTCAGGCGTGTATTTTTGGTGAAGATGTGGGTTATTTTGGCGGTGTTTTTAGAGCAACTTCAGGCCTACAGGAAAAGTACGGTAAGCACCGTGTATTCAACACACCACTTACTGAGCAGGGGATTTTAGGCTTTGCGAACGGTTTAGCGGCGTTCGGCGCACCAGCACTTGCTGAAATTCAGTTTGCTGATTATATATTCCCAGCCTTTGACCAGATTGTAAATGAATCAGCTAAGTTTCGTTACCGCAGTGGTAATGAGTTTAACGTCGGTAACTTGACGATACGTACACCATACGGTGGTGGTATTGCTGGTGGCTTATATCACTCGCAATCACCAGAGGCATATTTTGCGCACACTCCTGGTTTAAAACTGGTTGTACCACGTAATCCTTATCAAGCCAAAGGTTTGCTAAGAGCGTGTATTAAAGACGACAACCCTGTGATTTTCTTTGAACCAAAACGCTTATACCGCGCATCTGTGGGTGAAGTACCAGAAGAAGATTACACCCTTGAAATTGGCAAAGCTGAGGTGGTTAAAACCGGCTCAGACGTTACTTTGCTAGCGTGGGGCGCGCAAATGGAAATTATTGAGCAAGCCGCTGCCAAAGCTGAAGAAGCAGGAATTAGCTGCGAAGTGATTGACCTACGTAGTATTTTACCTTGGGACGTTGAAACAGTGGCTAAGTCAGTTGTTAAAACAGGGCGTCTTATTGTGAGCCATGAAGCGCCTATAACCAACGGCTTTGGTGCAGAAATTGCGGCAACTATTCAGCAAGAGTGTTTTTTACACCTCGAATCACCGATTGCTCGAGTATGTGGTTTAGATACGCCGTATCCACTGGCGCTTGAAAAAGAATATGTACCTGATGCACTGAAGGTATTCGCTGCGATTAAGAAATCTGTAGAGTTTTAAGGAATAGTCATGGCAAAAGAATTTATCTTACCAGATATTGGCGAAGGCATTGTAGAATGTGAAATCGTCGAATGGTTAGTTGCAGTGGGCGATGAAGTTAAAGAAGATCAGCCAATTTGTGATGTTATGACTGACAAGGCACTTGTTCAGATCCCCGCAGTACATGACGGTGTGATCACCACATTACATTATGAAAAAGGCGAAATTGCCAAAGTGCATCAACCATTATTTGCAATGGAAGTCGCTGGCAGTGCGCCTGCAAACGACAGTGGTAACAGCGTAGATGCTTCAAACTCGTCATCTAACCAATCAGCATCTCAACTTGAAGATTTTATATTACCAGATATCGGAGAAGGGATAGTTGAGTGTGAAATTGTCGAGTGGCTTGTTGCAGAAGGGGATCAAATAAAAGAAGACCAAGCTGTTTGTGATGTAATGACAGACAAAGCCTTGGTGCAGATCCCAGCTAAACATGATGGTGTTGTAGAAAAACTCTACTATAAAAAGGGCGATATAGCGCAAGTACACAGCCCGTTATTTCAGCTACGCCTCGCAGGGTTGAGTGACGCGCCAGCAGAAGCGAAAGTTGAAGTGAAAGCTGCAGCTCAAACTGTTAAGGCTACAAACCAGCAAGTGCAAAAAGCGCAACTGCCTGCCAATGGCAAAGCGATTGCATCGCCTGCGGTTCGTCGTTTAGCTCGTGAGCATGATGTTGATATTAATCAAGTGCCTGGTACAGGTAAAAATGGCCGTGTTTATAAAGAAGACATTAAACGCTTTGTAGAGGGCGGTGCGTCGAGTAGTGTTGCAGCTAACACGCCAGTAAGCTCTCGCTCGGCAACTACGCAAACTACGGTATCTGGTAACACACGTGTTGAACCAATTCGCGGCATGAAAGCGGCAATGGCGAAACAAATGGTGGCCTCTGTTTCAACTATCCCTCATTTTACATTTAGTGATGAAATTGATTTAACAGAGATCATTGCGCTGCGCAAAGAGCTTAAGGATCAATACGCTAAAGAAGGTATCAAGTTGACAATGATGCCGTTTTTCATCAAAGCCCTGTCTTTGGCTATCAAAGAATTCCCGATAGTTAATTCGCAAGTGAATGATGAGTGTACCGAAATCACTTATTTTGATGACCATAACATCGGTATGGCGGTTGACTCTAAATTGGGGCTATTAGTACCAAATATCAAAGGCTGTCAAAACAAATCGATTGTAGCGGTTGCGCAAGAAGTAACGCGTTTAACTGATGCAGCAAGAGAAGGGCGAGTATCGCCTAATGATTTAAAAGGCGGCACAATTTCAATCTCTAACATTGGCGCAATTGGTGGCACAACTGCTACACCAATCATTAATAAGCCGGAAGTTGCGATTGTTGCATTAGGGAAATTGCAGCATCTACCGCGTTTTGATGACAAAGGTAATGTGGTTTCACGAGCGATTATGCAAGTGAGCTGGTCGGGCGACCACCGTGTAATCGACGGCGGTACCATCGCAAGGTTTAATAACCTTTGGAAAGCCTACCTTGAAAACCCTGCCAAGATGATGATGGCGATGAGCTAACTCATTCTATTAAAAGCCCAGCCATGTTGCTGGGCTTTTTATTGCAAAGAGCGATTGAAAAATCAGCGTGCACTGTTTTATAAAGGGATAAGTAAACACTGTTAGGATTTGCTGGACAGTCACTCTAATTTACTTGGGGCAGTCACTCAAATTTGCATGTTGTTTGTTAAAAGATACTGTTTTTATATTCAGTAGTTTGCTTTTTGTCCAATAACATTATTACGGCCCGTTTTGTCCAAATTTGACAGTGCGTTTTTGGAACGGTTCTTATGTTTTGTTTACATTGAAGTTTTTACATGTGAAAATGGCAACACGTAATATGACCCGTTTTGTCGGTATTTATTCCGACATTTTGGGAGAGAATAAGCTGTTATATGCCAGAGCAAATATGAGTCCTAAAAGTACAATTGTTTTTAAATCAGCATTAGGATATTTTTTAATTTTTTTAGTAGTTTGGTTACTCATTGTTGCCGGTACATGGGTAGATCCCGATAAAGAAATATCATGGAGAGGATTATGGACTTCGTTTTTAGTACTCCAAATACCTACTGTAATTTTAACCTTAATCGTTAAGTTTAGGCTAGACAAAGACGAAATAGAATAAACTGGCATATAACAAGCCATTCAAGCAGGACAAATAACAGTTGGCTATTTGCTCCTTCGTCGCTTATTTTAGCCAACTATCATTTGCCTCTTAATGGGGCGTTGAGGCTGTAGAATTACTCTTTTCAGGTACTGGATTATTGGTTCTGGATTGGCTGTTTTTTAACCTTGAATCGAGTTGGTTACTGTGATCTAATAGCTATTATTCACCCATGGT
>NZ_JAAUWV010000071.1 GCF_014694405.1 Pseudoalteromonas sp. S16_S37 | reverse complement strand
TGATTTAGCAGCTTGCTTGGCAAACGCTTCCAGTTCTTTTTTATTCATCATTGCCTATCCTAAACCCTTTATAGGGATTAATAATAGGCAGTTACACAGATTTAGTTACAGGGTCTATTTGTGACATTATGTTGGATACAACGATGACGCAAAACTATTTATTACATTTACACTTTACCTATGGAATAATTTGATCAAGGTATACAGCCATTATTGATATAGTCAGTTGCCTGTTCCTAGGTTAGTCTTACTGTTTGTATCACCGTTTTTATTAGCTATCCGAGTCCTCCTCCGCTCCATTCGCAGCATTTTGGTAAATAGTAGTTAGGTAAGGGTGTGTAATTCTTCTCATCATGTCGTCTTTTCTTTGATCATTATGTAAATTTTGCATGTACATTTGTTGTTCAACTTTATTTAGTTGATCAGAGAGCTCTTCTCCTCGTTTTTCCTGTGCTAACAGATTCTGCTCTTCGTTGGTTATTTTCGATTTCAGTGCTGCCACTTGGCTATCCAGTTTATCATTTTGCTTATTGTGCTCGGTGGTCTGTGCTTCTTTGAGTAGTAATGACTGCGATGTATTTATAATCGTGCTTGGAACATTACTCAATCCGGGAACATTAGGAAAGGACTCGGCAACTAAAGATACTGGATCGTTAGGGTATTTCTTAGCTTTTTCTTTCGCACTCCCAATCATGTTTTTTCTATTTTCTTCAGCATTTTTTTGCTTGTTCGTTTTAGCCGGTGTAAAAATACGATCATAAGCTCCATTCGCAGTATTGTTGCCAAGCTCTTTCACGGTGTTTTTTGGGTCTGTAGTAAATACCTTGTCATTCAAGGTCTGTCCTAATGGAATCAAGTTGGCTATGCCATTTTTAAATAACGCCATGTTCAATTTATGTTTTTCTTCACGTTGATGTTGGTGTAGTACTTCTTTCCTAAGTTCCAATTTGGTCAACTCAGAGTTCAAATTGTCGATGTTGTGTTTGCTTTTGCTTCTATCTTCTATTACCTTTTTCTGCTCGTTCACAATCGACTTGTACTGTTGCTTTGGGTTTTGGGTGTTAATAATAGCTTTAACAACGTTCGTTATGACATTTTGGTTCGTGTTTTGCTTGGGCATATCGAAATTTACCATCTTCATTTCTTTGCCTTGGTACGGTTTATGCTGTTTGACTTTCTTTTGTAATTTGTAGGTTGACTTAGTTATTTGGGAGATCATACTTGGGTTTCCTTTTAGTGATTGTTAAGGTTCTGAAGCTGTGTACTTTTAGACACAGACGATGCATTTCGGACAGTGAAAGGTATTTTCACCTCACACCATAAATAACTTTATATAAATAAATTTAATTAATTCACTTGTTTCACATGACTTAAATAAGTGTAATATTTACACACTTGATAGAGCTGGTTTATTCAGCCCCAATTTCACTTTTTGTCCATGTCCAATAACATGTTCTACATTGATTTTGCCCCGCTTTTTTACCCTCGAAAATTTGAACAGCGTTAGCTGGATCGAAAGGGGAAGGCAGGAAGTAATGAAAAATAAATGCTTTAAAATCATGGTCATATGTTTTATCTTTTCTAAACATATGACCATGATTTTTACTGCATGGCGAAATTGATGAAGGGTCCTGCATAAAATCAACCACTTATCCAGCTCTTTATTAGTCCACCACGGGCGCAGATAATAACGCAAGCCATATTTTGGCAGTAATCGCTCAAGTGTTACACCATCGCTGTGAGAAATGCATCACCAAGCAACACTGATAATGGGTTACTTTTATTGATGCCAAATATCATTATTTAAGTGGCTGCCTTTTCGCTGATAACACAACCAAGTGTAAGCACATTCTAAATTTTCAGCGTTTGCCATTTGGTTCAACAGCAGGAAAGTTATCTATTTGGTTTACGTTAGTGTTTACTCATAAGTGTTATTACCCTCTTCAATGGTATCCGCACTTATTGGGGGTTGTTCCGGAGTTGCTTCCCCATTAATTTCAATTCCAGTATCAAGGTCCACGGCCCTTTCATTATCATTACTCAACCTGCCTGGTGCCGTATCATCGACTTGTTCACTGAGTGTATTGATGTCTTCTGGGGTGTTGAGTGTGGAAATCTTATTTTGCTCGCTCTGTGCTTGCTCCAGTTGGCTGGATACAGCATCATTTACGTTGGCTTTACTTATTGCCTCCTGAAACGCAATAAAATCCTCGTTATCAATATACTCGCCATCCGCCAACTCTTCATCCGTCGCTTCGCTCTTCAGTGGCAAGTATTCAATATCGCCTTCTTCGTCTCGGGTCGGGTAAACTTTACGGTCATTGTTGTCGGTATCGATTTCAGGCGCTTGTTCCAACAGATCATTGTCTTTTGGATTCTCGGCCACATCAAAGTCCATTACGTACATACCTGAAGCACGCTCCAGACCACTCGCCTCACTGTATTTGGGCAGATATTCGACTTTGCCATCAACCTCTCTTGTTGTGGCAAATAATGTGCGATCACTTGCTACATCGGTAACCGTTTTTTTGGGCATTTTAAGTGGGTTGAGTGGATCTTGTTTTATGTCTTTGTTGCTTACAAATTTGCCCCTGGCGAGTTCTTTAGGTGTGGCATCTTTGCGTGCGGGTAAGTACTGGGTTTCTCCTTTGCTGTTGGTAGTGGCAAAGAGTGCACGCCCTGAGGTTACATCTTTGACCATTTTCCCACCGGGTTTTAACGTATTGACCGACTTAATTTTAACTGCCTTATCTGGAACATATTTACCGCTGCTCAACTCCTTAGCACTGGCTTCACTTTTCGACGGCAAATATTGGGTTTTGCCATACCTGTCTTGAGTGGCAAACAGGGTTCGCCCGGTAGCGAATTCGGTGACAATTTTACCTTGTTTGTCTAAGCTATTCGCTGGTGCTTTGGTAATGGATTTATCCGCCACAAAAATACCCAGTCTTTGCTCACCGGGGGTGGCATCTTTTTTACTGGGTAAGTACTGAATTTTTCCATTACCAACATCAACCGGAAACAAAGTACGACCGGTGGCAAAATCAGTTTTAGGCGTGCCTTGCGACAATGCCTGTTTGCCTTCACTTTTTTTGAAAATAGGCGCGCTATGTGCACTTTTATTTTTACTTACACTTAAGTTGCCAGAGCCCGAATGTATACTGTTTTTGCCATCCAGTTTCTTTTTGGCACGCTGAAGCTTTTTCTTTAAATGTGGATTCATAATTAACCTTACCTATAAAACCCCTTACATCACGTTATTAATGGTGCTAACTCAGTAATAGCTTGCAAAAATAACCGGACGCGAACGCCCGGTTAAGTTATGACTCGCAGATTTTTGTAGGCTTATACCTTGGCTTTATACACCACGACCATTTCTGCATTTTGTAGCCCTGTTGGGTCACCTTTTAATGACAGTGTCCATTGGCTGCCTGATTTATCTATGTTGAGGTTACTCGGTTGTATATATGTCACATTATCCAGCTGCAATGCATCATTGATATTTAGCACCGCCCCTTGTGATTGTTCAGCATACTGGTAACGCACCAACATTCCGATAATCTTGCTGCTACTCATATTTGGGAACATATCTTGCGTGAGCTGGATCTGTACTTCAGTTTCTCCTCCTTGTGTTAAACCGAGCCAAGCGTGAGGGAAATGGTTTGCCATATCAAACACAGTGTTGGCATGATAAGGCTTAAGTAACCCTTTGACTTCATTAGCAAAGCGTTGCCCGCCTTGCTCGGCTGTGTAACGTGCTTTAATGATGACGTTCACTAAGTCATCTGGGTTATAACTGCCTTTGTGACCATTTAGCGCCAAACGCCAGTTTGATACCGCGCCAGTGCCTTCAAACGGCAGGTATCGCTCATCATGGAAGTTCAGTTCAAACAGGCCGTTGTTTTCTGTGTATTCGTCAACATGAGATAAGGCAACTTGCTGATTGGCACGCCAGTTTTCCCTTACATTAGTGGTCGCCTCGTTACTTGGGTCCATTAAATGTTTAACCGCTTTAATGTCTGGTGCCATCACTAACTTAGAATTTAGCTGCGTCAGTGTTGCATTCACTTTTTGCCCCTGAGGTAACTCGAAGGTCACCGAAATGGTTTTGAGCTGACGGTTATAATGCCCGGGGAAATCATAGTCGAACAGCTCTTCGCTTAAGCGGAAAGTACATTCTCCTTTGCTTTGTAGATCCAACAGAGCGAGGGGGTTTAATTCCAGCAAAGATATGCTTTTGGTGATCTCAAGCCTGCGACCATTATTTTCTATATAAGCTTTGTCCATACGATCTAAATCAAGCTCCAGTGATTGCCCGCAGAACATGCCTTTTTGTGAACTGTCCCAGTACATACCGTTGATGTAATTCACCTCTCCCGCTTTTAGGCCTTTTTCATAAATAAATGCCTGCTCTGCTTGTTTGGCATAGTCGTGCGCCATTTTATACGTTTGAAATAATAGCCCAGAAAGCTTGCCACTCATCCAGCTGTAAAGCTGCTCATTAGAGTATTTTTCTTGCATAAAGGTATTAATCGCACTTTTGTGCTCAACCTCTTGGTCATGCAGTACTAACTCATGTTGTGAGGCTTTAATACGTTCTTTTTGTGCTCGTATTTCATATTCCAGTTGCTCAATTTCATATTTTGACATTTTTTGCTGCAATACCCAGTCTTGCTTGGTCCGTTCAAACTGCGCTTTAATGCCTACGGCTTCACCTGCTGTGCTAACTGCCTCAGAAGTTGATTGCAGTGCTTCACTAAACTTGCCTGCGACGGCCCCCCAATTGGTACCACCTGAGGTTGCGCCAAAGCTGAATGCCCCTACCGTAACTTGCGGTAACATATAGGAAACACCACTTGCAAGATGGCCAAGCGCCACAGCGCTGGAAAGGCCTGTTGCGGTATTCATTAAGCGAAGTTGCAACTTCTCTTCGTCTAAATAACCATCATTAATCAACTCATCATAATGCTTTAGTTGCGCCTTGGCGCGTCTAAGGCTTGCTTGTAAGTTACCCAGCGATATCTCACTTTCCTTAATTTGATATTGCTTTGCCTGTTTCGCAACATTGAGCATGGCCGACTCTTGCTTGCCTTGGAGGATGCTTAAAGCTTCAGCATCTTTCTTTTCAAGCGCTGATAATAGTGCGTCACTGAAACCGGCCAGTTTGCTGGTAATTTCGCGCGCTTTGCTTAACATCACATCAAATCGGTAGTCTGGCACTGTACCCGCCCCACCAGCCGCAGCGACAGCAGATGCAACACTGCCACCGCCCGCAACGGCATTGACCAACGCCATAGGATCTATGGGCGGTTGGAACAGTGGTAATGGCTGAGCTACACCATCAATATTTAAGTTGCTACGAATTTTATAAAGCTTGTCTTCGACACGTTGCCAATATTCAGTAAACAAATCATTTTCTTTGAGGTAGAAATATGGACGCGTAATGGTATCAAACTGCGTGGCAGCAAAACTTAAGCTTGGTTCATAATTTGCCACCGTACCCGAGTTTTCCATGTCAATCAGAAAGTCGTAGTTTTCTTGCATATTGCCGCTATAGTGCTTGAAATCCTTATAGGCTTTAGGTGCTTCTAATACGACTTTTCCCATGTTTTGAGGTTTTTCACCTAACAGATCGTAAGCCAATATATAAAGCATTCTGGCTTCATTAATGCTCTCTCTGGTGTATTGGCGAAACAGCATGTCACCCCAATCCAACAAATTGTCGATATATCGCATGACGATGGCCTTGCGATAAGCAAGTGGTCGCAATGAAGCGATAGCGTGCGGGTCAAAAGGGTCGTCCAGATAAGTTGCCAACTGAGCAGTGTAATTACTCATTAGATCAATACGGCGATCCAGCTTTGCGACAATGGCAAGACCCTCCTTAAAACCATCTAGATGTCGTTTAAATGTTTCCTTTTCCTTAGTACTTGATTGACTTGGCAAAGTTAGGCTGTCAATTGCATTTTTTAATTGGCTATACTCCTGCCACTGGATTAAATTGGCTAGTTTTTGCGCGTCAGTAAGTTCACTTTCAAACAATGCTTTGTCTTTCAGGCCAAGAAAAACCGCCTGATAAGGGGCTAACCTAGACGCTAAGCTTTGCTGGTAGGTGAGTATGTGACTAACGTTTAGATTGGAGATCAGAGCTAATTGCTCTAAATCGTTCAACAAGCTTGCCATTATGGCGTCAGGATCTGCTGCCAAAAAGGGCAAAAACTTCCAATAATCGCCAGACTCTGTTGGGTCAAAAATATACTCAAACCACTGTTTGGCCTGCTCAAATTTTTGATTGGCATTGAGCGTTTGGGCAATCAAAAACGGCGCATGGAAAAACGTTTCCCAATAATAAAGCCCGTTGGCACTGTTAAAATCTAGATGTGAGTTAACTGGCTCAATTGAAAATTTAGATGCACTCATCTGAATATTTCTCCAGCGGCTTGATGCAAAACTAATTGTTGGCGATTCGTCTTTTTCCTGAGTCGACATTTTCAGTAAGCCTTCTACCCCGCTAGAAAACAGCACCTGATTTAACTGCTCTGCGGTACTGGAGCTTAATCGGATCACCTCGTATTTAACATCCGCATTGACATAGGGCGTTGCACTGTCACTTTCAAGGCGATACTCAATGTAATTTTCATTCTGGATAAAAGTTAGATTGCTTAAACCAGAGTAAGTAGCATTAAAAGCTGCACTTAGTCCATCTTGCCTTATACCTGTCGGTATATTTCCCCAAGTTCCTGTGAGTGGTTGAAAGTCTTCCTGTTTAAGGTTGTCCAGTTCAAGCGCACTATCGACTAACGCTAGTTTTTGGTACTGCGTCCCCTGCACAGCATAAGTACTGCCGTTTAATGAGAAAATGGCATCAACACTGACATGCCCTGTTGCTGGCTCATCATCTGTTGGTTCAGCCATATTGGTTGAAGCCGGTTCATCATTATCCGATGGATTTTCTGTAGCCAGTTCTGGCAATAACTTAGGATAATCCGAGTCTATGACATCGGGGATCTGCTTTTCTGCTGTTAACGTGTAGCGATAGTATTCTTTATCTGTGAGCAAATAGAGGTACTTATCGTTACAGAATGCGGCCTTCACGTGCTGTTCGCGCATCAAGTCTGTTGAAAGGTAGGTTCCCCACCTATCGATGGCTTCTATCTGAGCAGTATCACTGCGGTAGTAGCGCTTGGTTGCATTGTTAAACAGATAACTCGTGCCATCTGTTGCTGTGAAAGCGGCGTCGACTTGTTGCCAGTTAGCCGGAAATCCTTCGATATTATTGACAATATCTTTTGGATAGCCGTTATCAGCATATGGCGCAAACTCTCCCTCATTATTTGGTGAATAACGACAGTATTTGTTACCGCTAAATAAGTAAAGAGCATCTTTTTCACCCAACGACTCTGTGCCAATGAATGCCGCATCTACACTGTTATTCGCCCAAATCGGGTTTTGCTGCATCTCATCGCCTAGGTAGACTTCTTTTGGTAAAGAAGCCAAATCTCCCCTATTAGTACCACTTTTGAGTTCAGTTAAAATTTCTTCAGGCGATTGAGAGTGTTCAAAAATATGATAGCGATTCGAATTTATGACAATGATCAGGTTTTTACCATTACTAGAAGTAAATGCAGCTGTGACATTCACGCCATGCTCAAAGGTACTCCGCCCACCAAAGTCAATCTCAGAGTCATTTTGCCAGGCTCGTGCGATATTACCGTCATAAAAAGCAATATTGTATGTATTGGCTTCATGGGTATACGCTATACCACTTGTCCAATTTATGTTTGTTTCATCAAATGGAGTTGGATACAGAAAATTTTCATTCAGTAAACGGCGATTCATATTCGCCTGGATCTCTGATTGGCTTTGTGCTGTATTCCAAGCTCTTACTTCAGAAAGGTGTCCATTCTTTATATCGAAACTTAGTATGCTTGAGCCTGAAGTGTATAAGCTATTGTTTTGCACAATAGCCTCCTGCCCATCAATATATAGAGTTCCTTTTAAGCTATTAGAATCATAAACAGCTGAAATATGGTGCCATGTATTCGATTGAATCGAAATAGAAGAATTAACAAATTGGGTATTATTAAACCCCGTCCTCAATCCATTATTGAAAAACATCAATAGTTGATGTCGTCTACGTAATATATATTGAAATTCATCTGTACCAAGCTTTACCCAAAACTCAATAGTCCAACTTTCGTTATTTGTTGATATTGAACTTCCCCAAACTTGTAGATTAGTCGATTCTCCAAATCTGAAAGCTTGTGTTTCTTCACCAACTGAAATCGGGCAATCTGATACACCATCCCAGTTTTCATCACCATGAATAATCCCATTACTTTTAGTACCATTTACTTGAAAATCTTCGATGTTACCATCTAGCGGCCAATAACCCACTAACCCCGGATCATCAGCTGACAAAATAGGCTTCTGAACAATACCAGCTTCATTGATAAAATTAAGTGCATTCGTACTACGTAGCCAAACCCCTCCCTCGATAGCCATCATGCCGGTTACGGCTTCATCGGCACTGACTAAGTCAGCTACACTCTGGCCAAAAAGAGAATCGGCTAGGGTTTGCACACTTGCGCTTGGATGCACAATCGCAACACCATCAGCACCATATGAAGCATATTGATTGCTTTCAATAACGTGAACTTGGTCTTGAAACACGATTGCAGCGTCAGCAGTTGTAATTAAGCCATCTTGTACAGGCTGAGGTAAGGCAAAGCGGCTGCGTATATTTTGCGTTAACCCGTTACCTTCACTATTAAATACTTTTCCAGTTTCTTTATTGAATAAACACAGGTGATTGCTTTTGGTATAGCTCGCATCAATTTTATTCCACTGTGATGGAAGGTCAGTAATCAGCGCGTTGAGCGGCTGGGGTAGCTCCTGTATTACATCCAGTGCATCATCGTACTTATAAAGTTCATTGTTTAATGTTAGGTAGTTGAATCCATCTAATACAAATGCGGCATCAACTGTTTTAGTAGTCTGCATTTCGGTTAAAAATTGCATTCCCCAGCGGCTGTTAATGGGTTTAGCATCAGATAGTAGCGTGCCATTTTCGGATAAAACTTGATAGGTTTTATCCGAGAGAAAGAAGTAAACATCGCTGTTGTCTGCCACCTGAAACGCTGCGGTAATAGTTGCCGAAGTAGGCATATTACTTTGTGTTACAGGTGTAGGCCAAACGTTGTCAGGTAGTGAAACAACATCGGGCTTAACCAGAAAACTGCTGCCTTTGTGGTTATAAGCAAACCAAGGGCTGTCTACCGAGCTGTTCTGGCCACTGAGCATAATTGCATTGTTCTCACTTATATTCCCTTCATTGGGGAACAACTTATTGAACACACCTTGACCAGGATTACCAACTGACCAATTTCCCACATAACGGCTTGTTAATTCTGAGGTCAGGCTAAATGTTGGGTATGCAACATAATAGTAAGAATGATAATGGCCATGGCCTGAATGGTAGTATCTTCCCAAGTTCTTGCAACGCACTGTTGCATGTATTTCAGTTAGCCCTTCGTGATTGACAAGTGTTTTTACAAAAAGCTTTATTTGATTCGGATAGATCCGAAACGATCGATATAAATAACTACTCGTATTTAATAATTGTGGCCGAGACCAAGTCTTATTCAGGTTATAAAATGAATAATAGACATTTATACGATACTGTACATTGTTGCCAGAAGACGCACTAAAAGTACTGCCACTCTCTCTAATATTAACTGAGCCTGAAGCCGCATTGGGGATCGTTTCTTCAAGTTCTGTCCAAAATACAAATAGACGATTAAAAGCATAGATTGGCTCCACATTTTCACTGGGAATTTGTATATCCAGTTCTTGCCATGGTTGCCATTTTATCGCTCTGCTACTGCCATTAACCAACGAGGCAAATCGATAGGAGTAACGATAAGGAGCCGTACGAGTGCGGCCAAATAAAGCCAAATTTTTATCGTTGCTCTGTTGGTCATCATAAACATAACCACCTGCGATATTTAATTGGCAAGCTTCTGTTGAAGCATCCAAATATTTTATGTAGGCATCTTTAACCAGCTCTTCGGTTAATTCTCCCTGTGTTAAACTTTCTTGAAGTCCTTTAAATGCAGGGGATATTGTATCTCTTAGTTCTGGGCGTAAATAGTTTTCTGGATAAAGAAAAACTTTTCGGTTTGCTTCCCAAACCCGATAGCTCTTTAACCATTCCCAGCGTTCTTTTAAATCTTCACGCGCTGCATGTTGATCAACCGCATCCAGTTGTAAGTCTTCTAAATTGACAAAAAAGCGGTGCATATACAACTGCAATGCAGCGGTAGCCTCTTTAATACGTGAGGTTTCTGCACTTGAGTCCATTTGAATATCAATTAAAAGTTTCTGATATAGGTCCCGAGTGTTATCTATACTTGCGTCTTGAGAGATCACATATGGCACCAGTGCATCTCGCTTAAGCGCATTTAACTCACGATTAATTTGCTTGGCTAATACCTGATAATTGTTATCACAACCGACTTGTAGCAGTAGATTATTAGCCGCCAGAGCTGCATTTGCATCATTGCGCATAGAGCCATATAAATTTTGCCAGAGGTTTTTATAAAGCGGTATGATCTCTACATTAAGGCGCTGTGTTGTGGCCAAAATATGATACAAACGCAACACTTGCTCTATATCAAATTTCGTTTCTAACGCATTGCTCGGTCTCGGTAAAAAGGCATTGCGCTGCTTTAACCAACGAACCTGCTCTTTCTCAAATCCGAAAATGGCGGCAAATTGCATATAGGGTTCTTTAACCTGCCCATTTGCGCCTGTGACTAATTCAGTTAATGAAAGTTCTTCCCCTGTAAAAAGCTCATTCAGTGCTTTAAATTGGCTGATCGCCTGAATATCACTAAGCAAATAGTCAGACCAGCAGCCAAATCGATATGCCAATACCTGAGACGGTTTAATTTCATCTTTATCGCTTAAATCAGCCTCATAAGTTACAAAACTCTGAGCGGTGTGAAAATAAACCTGATCATCTAACTTGAAAACACTGTCTATACCTGTAGAGGGCAAGATTTCATCGCCTAACCTAGACCAGTGTTCATTGATATTCTGTGGGAAGCCAGTATCGGTATAACAGGCATCATTGTATCGATTCAACGAAAGCAACTTTTGCGTATCACTATATCTAATAAATTGAGTGCCTTTAAACACATATAAAACCCCTTGCGCATCGGTATAAGCACCGTCTATCTTAGGGTCTAAAGTGAATGCATTTTCCATTTTCCCGATCAGGTTTTTAATATCTCCAGAGGAAGTGTTACCTGCATAAATAGCTAAATAGTTACGGTCTTTTGCTAAATAGAGCATTTTGTTTGGTAACAAACTAGCCGCATCGATTCCATCGTTAAAATACTCTGGCAAGTCATTGACCCCCAATTCAGACGCCAAGTCCTGTGCAATCAGTTTTGGGTAACCTTCATCAATAAATCTATATTCATCACCGGAATAGCGAATGTATTGCTCACCAGAAAATAAATAGGTTAATTTATCATCTTTATTCACAAAGGCAGCATCAACTACCCCTCCTTGTGTGAAGTTGTTTTCAACTTGGCCTAACCCTTCAATGGAGTACACTTCATACTTATTTTCTGACCAAGTATGTAGGCTATCTTGACTAAATACGTACAAACTGCGCCCTGTATCACAAAAACCTGAAAAGTAATGGCTTTCATTGTTAGTTTCTAGCGTATCCAAGTGTTGTTGAAACATTTTAGGTAGCGCTGAAAACGCAGGTTCTTGGTGCAAATAAGTGGCTATGTGTTTAGGGTAACCTTCATCTACATAGCGGTAGTCGTTAGGCATATCGAGAGAAATGCTATAACGAACGTACTGATTACCAGCAAAAAGATAACTCGTTCCACCCGAGGCGACGTAGCTTGCATCTACCCCGTTTTCAAATATATTAGTTTGCTTACCCCAATGGCCTTTAATATTTTTGGGCTGTGTCCAGGCATCGTCAATGCTACTTATAAAGCTGTGTTCATTGAAGAAGTACGCTTTACCATCAGCCCCTACAAAGCCAGATTTCAGATCCTGAAAATCAGTTTTATTAAAGGGAATACCGGGGTAAATGAGCGATAGTGGCTGCGGATAACTCCAAGTTTCATGCTTTAGATTAAAACGGATAAATTCTTGGTCGCTGATAAATATCAAGTTATCTTCGAGTACAAAAATAGTATCTAGTGTATCAAACCCTTCTTGAGCATAGGCCTCTGGGATCTGCCAAAAATCTGGGCCGCCCATTTGTGGATAACCTGGATCTGGTCTGCTGTAATCTTCATCTGTATAACGAAGCAAGCGGAAGTTTCCTTCGTTATCAGGGTGTTCACATAAATAGGTTGTGCCTTTCCATACATAAGCTAATGCGACATTTTTCAGCCCATGCCATTTATCACTTATTTTTCTTGGCGGATACATAACCGTACTATTGGTATAATCAGGTGTATCGTACTGAACAAACCATTCGCCTGAGAAAACATAGGTCACCCCATCACGGCCAACAAAAGCCGCATCCAAACTACCCTGATCATAAATTGGATTAAGGGAGCGCCCCCACACGTCGCTTGTTTTAAAACTCAAACCAAGTGAAGTATCAAAATATTTATCCCCAGCAAAAACATAGCTGTTGCCATCTGGCGTATTTAAAATTGTAGAAATCGCATCACTCAACGCTGTTTGTGCTTTTTCGGCCATTCGCGGTAAGGCCGGCACCGTTTTAAGCGCACTGGATTCCAAGTGGTTAAATTTATGCCAACGGGCATTGTCTTCTTTGCCAAGCACATAAACATCGCCCTTTTCCTGAGTCATGGCCTGAATATTGGTTAATTTTTCGTGTTCATACTTTTTATAGGTTTCTTCATCGCCAATCACGACATGAAAACTATCATCTTTAAAGAGGTATATTTGACGTTGATCTGCAAAAGCTGCGTCCAGTCCGTTAGGAAACTCAGTTTCTAACCCTTTAAAACGAGGTTCATCTTTAAGGCGATGGATAGATCTCGGGTAACCCGGTTCAACGCTTGAATAATCGCTACCTTTATAACGATACATTTGATCGCCTGAAAACAGATAAGTGTGCATTTCAACAAAATCGGCTAAGATGCCTTGTCTATTCTGCTCTTGCCAACGAGACTCAACAACCAGTGTGGCATCGACCTGCCCTGTTTTTTGAATGGTATTGCGTACCTTACCCCAATATTTATTTGTTAATTTAGGGTAGCCATTGTCTATTTTATTCAAATTCTTGTGGCTAAAACGAATAAACTTGTTGTCGAAAAACAGGTAAGTTTTCCCGTCTTTTCCACTAAAAGCGGCCGCAACTTTATTCAACTCTTGCGGCAAATGTTGCCATTTTTCGGTGAGTAACTTTGGTTCAGACCACCAACGATTAGCATGATGGTGTTCGATATAATGGTTACCAAAAAATAGATAAACTTTGCCGTCAGGTCCATTCATCACAGCATCAATTTGAAAATCATCTTCCCCTTGTGTGACACTGGCCGGTAAAGACCAAAACTTATCATCCATTGCTGCGGGAAAGACTTCAATCTCATCCACATCTGACCTGTATTTGAGCACAGTTTCTAAATTTCTTGCGTTGGGATCGGGCTTGTCCGCTTCCAGGAAGTCGCCTTCTTCCATATGTATGCTTGAATAGCGTACATAGATAGGCTGGTTGTCTTCATTTCGCCCAAACAGGTAAGTTTTATTGCCAAGCACAAATGCCGCTGTCACTTGCGTTAAACCTTCCCAGTCCTGAGCAATATTACGAGGAAAACCATCATCAACTTCATCATATATGTCACCTGAGTAACGCACATATAGATCACCTGAAAACAGGTAAGTTCTACCATCTAAACCGACTAGCGCTGCGTCTATGGTTCCTGACGTTTCAATTTCGTTTGCCACCTTTCCCCATTGCTGCGCAGTTTTTGCTATTGGGCTCGTGGTGCTGCCTTCTATCGTGACAAACTCATTGTCATGGAAAAGGTATGTTCGGGTATCCACACCTTGTAAGGCTGCATCTATTCCGTCGCCAAACTTATTCGGTAGTGCATCAAACTCCTGATAGAGTGCTTTTGGGTAGCCTGTATCTGGCTGAAGGTTTGCCAGCTCTATACTGCCACTATATTTAACCACTTTATCACCGGAAAAGAGCATATAGTCGCCATCCATTGTCATGGCCGCATCAATATTCCTTATTTGGCCAAAGTTATGCTCTCTATGCCCCCATTTTTCACTTACATCGTGTAATTGCCCGTCTTCAGAGGACACAAATTGATTACCAGAAAACGCATAGCTCACCCTATCTGTCCCATCTATAAGTGGGCCTAAATGCTGAGTGAGTGAATCGGGTAATTGGATCGGTTGATTTTCGTCATTCCAGTGCTGTGCAATATGCTTGGGGTAACCTAGATCAATCACAGGCTGCTGCGCTTGAGTATTTGAGTAACGAACGTATTTATCTTTAGAAAAGATATATAACTTTCCTTGCGTATCAACATAAGTACTATCTATCCACTCAAGATTATCGAATTCATTTTCAACTTCACCAAAACGGTTATCGCGCTTATCCCATGTATCTGAATCAGCGTACTTTACGTAATGGTATTCACCCGATATCACACACCAGGTTCCCTGTGAGTCGATAAAGCTGGCATCAACCTGAGAAATATTTTCTTTTTCAAATAGCTGCCGGATAGGGTCTTCTTTTAGTCGTTTTTGTAATGCTTCATTGTCTTTTTGTTTTTCAATCAGTTCATCATCAATGTCGCTGTTACCTGCTTGCAGATTTTTTTTGTCAATCATGCTGTAGTCATGGGACTGATATAGCCAAAACTCATCATTTTTAAATAAATAGAGAAAATCTTCAGACTCTAAGACTGCGTCGATTGATGTGATGCCGTCTGGCAATTTAAGCGCTTCTGGGAATTTAGCTAAGATGTTCTGATCTTTAAGAAAAAGCGCAATTTCTTCTGGTGTCAGTTGTAGTTTTTTGATCAATAAAGCGAGCTGACGAATACGACTTACAGTTTGGCAATAGTGTTTATCCGTGGGTAGCTCATTCATTGTGTTGAGCACATCGGCAGACTCAATCAAAGGACGCAACCAGGCTATATGTAGATTCTCGTCTGCCTGGAAGAATTCTTGTGTCAGAATTTTTACGGCTGAATCGTCTATGCCTAATGCATTTGTGAGTAATGCTATAACTGAATTCTCTTGATTGTCTCGTTGTTGCTCTAAGGCACTATCGATTGCTGCAAGGGTGTTTTCGATGTTGTTTGCAATTTCATAAAGTAAAAAGAATATTTCCTTATCAAAATCTTCGAACCCGGGCACGCTAAAATTCGCGGCATTTTCTGCAACCAAAAAGAATGAAAACTGCTCAGGAGTAAGCAGGCCGCTTGATGTGAGGACATCCATGTTTTGCAGCGCAATTTTAACACCTTCAATTTCAGCGTCACTAAATCCCAATGTCGCGAGAGGTTGCTCGCTGAGCCTATATTTATCTGCATACTCAACGATACCTGCAACATGCTCGAAAATAATTTCTGTGCTTGTTTCATCAAAATAGTGCCGTAAATTAAAATCAGACTTATTTTCAGGGGCTAGAAAGAATGAGCTCGCAATTGCTCGAAGGCGGATATGATCACCGTGTAAGTAGTTTTGCTGCAAGTCTTCATGGATCCAGCGCGAAACTGTTTTTGCTGACACTTCAGATAAATAAGCACGTTCAACTGACAAGTATGCTTTTTTGTGCTGAGCAATGGCCTCCTGTAATGCCTCATAAATTTTTTGACGATGGGGGTAAAACTGTAGATCTAAATTGAGTGTTTCGGCTGTTGCATCAATCAAACGTATAGGATCTATAAGTTGTTGTTCTGAATCGATATGGCCATTAATCTGTAAATTGGCCATTAAATCTTGCAGGGCAGCAGGTTTAAGCGAAATATGTGAAAATATTTGCTCGCTAATATGAATTTGGCTGGCCTTAAACTTGTTTACCTGTGTGGTGATGTGCTCATATATATATGCGCTTAATTCATTTAGTCCTGCTTGAAGTATTATCGGTGCTTCAGATTGTGCCTGACTAAACAATGACGCGTTTCTGACATGGCCTTCTTCATCAATATAGCCATTAAAGATTAAGTTATCATAAAGCTCTTTGGCTTCTGCTGTTGTCAGGTCTAACTTTCTCAAATCAGAGACAAATATCTGAATTTCAACCTCATCCGGATTGTTCTGTGCTTGCTCTTGATAAATCTCATGTAGTAAAGCGTACAGCTGGTCACTATGGTGACTGAAGTCATACTCAAGGCTAAAGTCATCCTCATCAATGACATCATCAGTATCTTTTCCACTAATAAGAATAGCGCCATTGCCATCGATTACTTGATGATTGATCAAGTTTCGATAAACCTTTTCAAGCAACTTTTCATGTAGCGGTAATCCCATAAATTCACGGTTTGTGATCTGCTCTAATTGTTGAATAAAAGCATTCGCTAAGTCTTCACTTGCATTAGGGGTGTACTCAATTAATTGTTGTTTTAGCAACTTTCTGTGTGAATTACTTACACCATTCATATGCTCATCAGAATCACAGTGCGTATTTTTATTTGCGGTAGACAATTCATAGGCAAAGCGTGCTGCACGCGTATCATTGAGTGCTAATTCAAATACTTCAGGCGTCAGTTTTAGCGACTCTACAGTTTGTAACAGGGTGTTGAATAAGTTTAAATCAGCTGCTTTTTGTGCATCTTTTTCGTTATCATTTAAAGGTGAGTTATTGACGATTTTCCATAGCAGATCAGCTGAATAGCCAAGTTCAGACATCCATTTTTTAAGCGCACACAGAGACTCTACTAACCAAAGTCGGTTGTTGATATCGTCACTTACAAAAATATCAAAGCACTTTTGCGTACTAGGCATCTGATAAATAAAGTAGTTAAGAGGATCGTAACGGCCAATAAAGGGATCTTTCTCCAACAGTTCAAACATTTTGAAAAGTTCAAGGAAATGCACATCTAAGCCATTAGATAGCGCGTGAACTCGATAAAGTGTGTTCAGTAGCTCCCACTCCTTATCCACTTTGTTCCACAATGAACTTTCCACGGCCCCCTTGTACTCTAAATATTGAGTAATATTGATGAGATCCGTTTCAGAGAAATTAAGCGTGTGATACAAGCGTTTTCTGTATTCAGCGTTTTCTTCTGAAAATAAATCGGCGTGGTACTCTAGGGCGGCATATTCGTTATAGGTGGTGTCTGTGTACTGCGCGGGAATTGACCCCATGACATCACTAATATGAATATAACGATTGTCAACTTTGATACAAGGGTGGTTAAAAATTTGATTGAATTGATCTTGCGGAAGTGCGTCATTTCCCTGACCTTGGTAATTGATAGACGAAATGATAGCAAGGACAGTGTCAATTGGTTGTTCATTCACTTTATGTAGATGAACTACTTGCGCAATGCGAGTCAAAGTTTCCTTATTTAAAGTCGCAGTGTTATTAATACGACAGCAAGCAATCAGGATGTGATCTAGCTCAGTGAAAGTAATATTTGATTTTTGTGCCAATCGCACAAATCGATTGAATCGCTCAAACCATTGCACTGGTAATGCATGATTTTGTGAATCAATCAGGCTGTACCAGTGCAAAGTGGTTTCATCTTCACTCAAAGTAGCATAACCAGAATGGTATACGGGACCCGCATCTTGTAAATTTTGATTGATGTAAAAATTCTCACGGCCACTTTCAACTAAAGTATGGTTAGAAGAATCTATATAGAGTGATTGGTATAACACTTCTCTGACAGAAGATGCGGCTAATTGGGTGCTATCCAGCAAATTTTCAAGTTTAGACATATGATCGATGAAAGCATCACCGTTATAGCCAAAACATGCCTTAATATGCTCTAACGATGCGGGGGTGTCGCTCTCTATTAGTGTGCCATATTCCTCCGGTGATAGACCTAAATAGTCCCGAGCAACTTGCTGATAATCTCGAGTTGTCGCGAATAACTTATACAACTCGTCATAAGAAATACCTAAGTGTTTTAAGCTATTTTTAATTTTTTCATTATCTAGCGAGAATGGCATATTAAACGGGTAATGGGCACCTCTCATCGCTTGATAAGCACCCCCTGGTATTTTGCTTTCGAGTACCTCATTCACTATGTCTAAGTAAGGAATTAGGATATTTGTATTTTTATCATCAAGCAGGATTGATTTAATGTCTTCACGGCGTTGATCCAAATCCACGCTTTGCTCACTGCCATCATCAACAAACTCATCATCCAGCATTTGCAGTAGATCAGTCAGGTAAGCCGCTGGAGAGTATACAGAACGAGCGTCATCACCTGCTTTGAAATTCACATCCCCAAATAACCCTGAGTAGTCGGGTAAATCATTTTTAATCGTCATTTTTTTATCCTAGTAAGTTAATCAGTTATATATGAAGGCCTGAACTACGTGTATGAGGCTCTGATAGTTGTGTTCTATTGATATATTGAAGGGCAACGACTTTTCGTTTGAAGAGTGCGTTTTTATATACTTGGTTTGCCAGCACATCATCTTTAAATATGGATTTAGTCTTGCTTAAGAATACTTTTTTTGGCATTTCAGCGATTTGAAGTGCTGATTTAAAATCATTTTTTAATAGTTGCTTGGCGATTTTTTCCGGCCCAAAAACGTCATCCTTAGGAGGGAGAATTCGTAATAATCTTTGGTATGATTTTAATTGTTCGAGAATTGGTATTTTTTCATCGGTTAGGCTTTGCCAATTAAACTCATTAATGCTTTTTTCATTATTTAAGTTGATATTTCTAAAATCAATTTTCTTGTTCTTTCTCAAAAAATTATTGAGACTAGTTAGGTTGCGAGTTGAAGGCATTGTTTGTCCTTAGTGAGTGTTTATTTTTAATATGAATTTCACCACCACCAGTCATGGGCAATGGATGAGGCCGTTAGCTTTTTCTGGTAAGAAAGAATACGATGCGCCGTTAAAGAGGCACTTGCAGTTAGGTTCGAAGTTTGTTTATGGCCTCAATGAATATTGGGTACCACTTGTGCTGAGAAACTCAAAAGTAGATTTTAAGCATGCTCCGCCATGTCAATCACAGATGATGGCATTGAGGTATATTTGCTTTGAAAGACGTAAGCGCTGATGAACTGTGAATGACAATACCAATACAATGCCAATCTGCTTCCCCCTAGCCAGTGCCATAAATGGGCAAGTCGCTTTTGTATGAAGTAATACAGCGTAAACATGTTTTCTTTTGGCAAGTGATATCATTCAATAGCAACCCAAACATTACGCTTTATCATACACTTTCTGTTGCGATGAAATAGGTCAATCGTGTCCGGTAGGTAGCGCTTCCGGTAGGTAGCGCTGTAAGATCGTGTATGGCCTGAGGGATCCCCATAAATAATCATTTAAATTCAAACACATCACTAACATCCAAATTTTGCCAATTCAAGTCAGTGATGGTTTTCTTAAAATGCCGGAGCCCCGCCATATAGTCTTG
>NZ_JAAUWV010000070.1 GCF_014694405.1 Pseudoalteromonas sp. S16_S37 | reverse complement strand
TTTTTTTATTTAGCGATTCATAAGATCACTAAACATCATGAATGTTCCCCACATTTTCCAAAATTTCTAAAATCTCCATCTTATTGATATATAAACACTAGTTTTGGGGATACCTTAGGGATCACGCTCAATATCACTGCCGCTATCGTCATGGCTTCTAGTAACTTGAGTTTTGCAGAAAATCCTTCAGCGGTACTTAATTCACTGACAATGGCCCAGTTCAGCCCAAACACATCCATCGGTGCATAAGCCGATATCACTGGCGTTGCAAAATAATTATGCGCTTGGATAACCCCGCTATCACCTTGCAGAGCCCTTACAACGGCCTCAGTATTAATTGCAGCCAAACCAAGCGTGGTGTTTTTAGCATCAATTTGCGCAATGACGTTATCCGATACATTTTGCTGCCTCATAAGCGCTAAAAATGCCTCTTTATTTTGCACAAACAAACGACTTTGCGAGCGCATTAACTTATCTTCACCCACTAGATAAGTTTCTCCTGTTTGACCCAACCCTCTTTGCTGCCAAAGCTTATCGTAATTCATGATGGCATTAATTTTATCAACAGGTGCTTGGAATATGAGCACGCCAATACGGTTATCGTTTTCAAAAATAGGTGTAGCTAAAAAAGCAGCTGGCGCTTCATAAGATGGCATGTACGGGGCAAAATCTATAAAGGCCGTTTGTGCTTTTGGCAATGCCATCGCGGCTTTATAGGCTTCACCCAAACCTGAATTACGCAGCGCTCCTGAAGCTAAAGACGTAGCAAAATCTATCTCTTTAAATACCGAATAAACCACATTGCCACTTTGCGCATCAACAATAAAAATATCATAGTAGCCAAATGCTTCTAGTAGTTGTTTGTAAGAGCCGTGGTACTGTTTATGAACAGCTGCATAGACACTACCATCCAAGGGGTCAAGCATCTCACTTTTGCTGCCTAATGGATGCGGACTATTGGCAATATAAGTGTATTGAATGGCACGAGCGGCACTAGACAAAGTGGCCAAAAATTGGCTGATATCTGGTAATTTATCACTGTTTAATTGTTGATAATTTTCACTAAATTGATAGTGATAAAATTGCTCAAGGCCACTGTTGATTGTAGGAATCGACGCCTGTTTAAACTGCGTTTCATATTGAGAAAAGCCCCGCTGAAATGCATGGGTGGCGTCGATGGTCATTTTTGATGCGCCCAGCGTGATAATTTGCTGCCGCATCATCTCAAAATACCCACCTAACTGTTCTCGTTTAGCATCTCTTATGCCCACTAAACGACTTTGTAGTTGGTCTTGTAACGCTATGGTGGCTTTAGATTTAGCCAACAAGGTGAGTATTGTTGCTGTGGCTATTACTGCAGCCGATACAATGACAGCAACATACGAAATAATTTTCCTTTTAATTCGCACTGTTTACCTTCTTAAAAACCACCTTATAGCAGTGGTTTTATCATGTTATGTAGAAGTCAGTGCGCATTATCAAAGAAGAGTGTTACATTGCTTTTACATACACGTCAGGTTTGTGAATTTGCATCAACGGTTTAGCATCGGTTACTTGTTCAAAACCAAACTGAGTGTATAAAGAATGAGCATCTCGGGTTGCGAGCATGGTGCGTCTAAGGCCTTGTAGTTCAGGGTGTGATATTACCTGTGACATAATCTTTTTACTCAAGCCTTGCCCTCTAAACTCAGGCAACACAAATACATCGGCCAAATAACCAAAGGTTGCTTTGTCGGTAATGACTCGAGCAAATGCAAGTAACCCGACTTCTTCGTCTATCACTGCAAAATTCACACTATTTTCAATGGCTTTTTGTAGCGTTTCTTTAGGAATATTCTCAGCCCAATAAGACTGGCCAATATAGTTATGTATGGTGTCAAAGTGTTTGAGTATTTCAGAGGTGTTTGTTGTAAGGTACTGCACAGTTTGGCTCCTTGTAGCGAGATAAATATGTGTTTGAACATATCACCAACTAGGAGCCAAAACTAGCTAATTTATTTGCATTATTGCATGCCTAAATAGTCATAACTTGCCTGTAAACCTAGAGGAATACCCAATCCCCAGTAGGCAAGCAAAAACAAGCTCCAGCCAATTAAAAATGCTATTGAGTACGGCAGCATCATGGCAATCAACGTACCAATGCCTGTGCCCTTAACATACTTTTGACAATACACCACAACCAGCGGGAAATAAGGCATTAACGGCGTAATTATATTTGAACTTGAATCACCCACGCGATATGCCGCTTGGCTTAGATCTGGTGAAATCCCCAACTGCATTAACATTGGTACAAAAATAGGCCCAAGTAATGCCCACTTTGCAGAACTAGAACCAACAAATAGGTTTACAAATGCAGTTAAGAAAATAATGCCAATAACGGTAATGCTGCTTGGTAGTGCCATGGCTTTAAGCACCTCAGCACCTTCAATTGCTAATAGTGCGCCCAAATTTGATTGCGCAAACGCAGATATGAATAATGCACAGAAAAACGCCATGACGATGTAATAAGCCATACTCCCCATAGATTTACTCATGGCATCAATCATGTCTTTTGACGATTTGAAAGTACCCACCATAAATCCGAACACCATACCTGGGATCCAAAATAGTAAAAAGATTAATGGCACGATGGATTGCATTAATGGCGCGCTAAAGTCAGTTAATGACCCCGTTGGGCTGCGCAGCGCAGAATCTTCACCACTGGCGGCATATGCTAATAGCGCGAGACCCGCAATCATAACGCTAGAGGCAACATAAAACCCTTTGCGCTCTTTATCTGTCACTTCATGAAATTTAGGTAAGTTTTCAGTATCACCATCAACAGGGGTGTTTTTTAAGCGTGGCTCAATGATTTTATCTGTTATGTACCAGCCCAGTAGAATGATAAACACACTAGATGCTGAGGTAAAAAACCAGTTATTCAATGGGTTAATAGACATTTGTGGGTCAATAATATGCGCCGCACTTTGTGTAAAGCTTTGCAATAATGGGTCAATGCCTGAAGGAATAAAGTTAGCGCTAAACCCCCCACTCACGCCCGCAAATGCCGCGGCAATACCTGCCAGTGGATGGCGTCCCATGGCATAATAAATCACACCGGCAATTGGGATCACAAGCACATACCCTGCATCGGTTGCCGTATGACTCACAATGGCTATCAAAATGATAGATGGCGTTAATAATGACTGCGGCGTGCGCTTGAGCATCAATTTCAGGCCAGCGTTGATATAGCCTGAGTGTTCTGCAACACCTACACCCAACATAGCAACCAGTACCACACCAAGAGGTGCAAAACCGGTAAAGGTTTTAACCATAGACGATAGAAAAAGCGCTAGCGCATCACCACTGAGTAAGTTGTGCACCACAATTGCTTGACCTGTTCTTGGATCGATTGATTCAAATTGGGTATTCGAAAACGCCCAAGACAAAAGCCAGATCAATAACATAGAAAATAAAAAGATCATGGCGGGATCGGGTAACTTGTTACCAACCCGCTCAATAAAATTTAAAAAACGAGCCACTGCGCCATTACTAACTTCACTATTCGCTTGTGATTCCATAGTTATTCCTTAATAAAAAAATTGCTTAACTGTACCTTAACTTTATTGATTTGAGCAATAAATCAGACGAATTGTACAAACACAAATTTAACATTCAGGACAATAACTGTTTTCAGAAATGGACTATTCTTAGTAAACGCCGTGCCTGAGGATAATCATGATGATCAATATCGATGATAAAGTTATCAAAGACATTAAACGTGGTTTTAATTTGCCCCCAAAACCCGAATTGTTAGAACGTTTGCAAGCTGAACTTCAACAACCTGAGCCTGAGCTTAGCCATATAGCCCAGTTAATTGCCACTGACTTATCAACTTCCGCAGCTGTTTTAAAAGTGATTAACTCGCCTACCTATGGCATGTCGCGCACTATCACCGACATTAAACAGGCTGTTATGTTTTTAGGCTTAGATAGCGTAACCCAACTGGTTACGAGCTGCTTATTACAACAAGCTTTTGAGCAAACCAAATGCTGTATTAGCTTAGAGCGCTTTTGGGATACTTCTAGCGAGATTGCTGCCATTTCTACACTTATAGGTAAAAAGGTAAAATCCAAAGTCCCACCAGAGAACTTACATATGCTTGGATTATTCCATGATGCGGGCATTCCCGCAATGGCGGTAAAATATCCTGATTATGTAAAGCTGCTCGATGAAGCCAATAACAACGATATCCCTTTGATAACGCTTGAAAGCAAGGCATACAAAACCAGTCACACGGTTGTTGGTTTTTATCTGGCCTCTAGCTGGCATTTGCCCAAGCAAACATGTCAACTCATTCTACGCCATCACGACACAGAGTTTTTATTTGAGCCACATGACCAAGAATCTTTAATTAGTTATGCCACATTAAAGATGGCCGAAAATTTAGTTCATACTCAAAAACGCTTTGTTTCGACACCGGACTGGCCTCATGTCAAAAATGAAGTATTGAATGTACTTGAAATCGATGAAGACGATTATCAGGATATTTTAGAAGATACTCAGGACTATTTTCAGGAACGTTTTGGTTAGAGAAGCGCTTGACGCTTAACAAAAGCCACGCTTCTATGTAAATTTTCTGTTTAGTTTTAAATATGTAAACGCTAATATGGCACAAAAAATAATAAGGAATAGCTGTGCTATTAGCATTAAAAAACAAACTCGATACGCTTGGGTCAACATTAGGCCCAGGCATATTGATGGCCACGGCCGCCATTGGTGGCTCTCATCTGGTTGCTGCAACTCAAGCTGGTGCATTATTTGGCTGGCAGCTGCTATGGTTAATCGTCGTTGTAAACCTCTTAAAATATCCGTTCTTTCGCTTTGGTGTCGAATACACACTACTTAGTAAACAAAGTTTAGTGGCCGGCTATCAGCAGCAAGGCAAAGCTATATTTTTCGCTTTTGTGGGGCTCAATATTATTGCAGCGATTGTTAATACCGCAGGTGTTCTTTTGCTTACAGCCAGCTTATTGCATTATGCGTTGCCGTGGAAAATCGACATCACGGTGTTGTGTTTTGCGCTCTTAGCCTCGTGTTTGGCCATTTTGTTGTTTGGCCATTATAAGCTACTCGACAAAGCCAGTAAGTGGATCATGGCAACGCTGACTGTATCAACCGTAGCAGCGTTGTGCGTGGCTATATCTCAAGGGGCAGCAAACCCTCCACCAGCAATACCACCAGAACCATTTCAAATGGCCATGTTAGGCTTTTTAGTCGTTTTGATGGGCTGGATGCCCGCTCCTATCGAGATTTCCGCTATTAATTCGTTATGGCTAAAAGCGAAAACTCGCACCAACGATCTAACCCTAAAACAAGGCTTATTTGACTTCAATTTGGGTTATGGCTTAACCGCGTTACTTGCTGTGGTTTTTTTCGCACTTGGAGTGCTCATTCAGTATGGTAGTAGCACTAAAATCGAACTGGCAGGCATTGCTTTTAGCCAACAATTAATCAGCATGTATACACAAACGATTGGCGCTTGGTCACATTCGCTGGTTGCTGCCATCGCATTTTTATGTATGTTTGGTACTACCCTCACGGTGCTAGATGGTTATGCGCGGACATTGAATGAATCTTTGCTGCTAACAAGAAAGTCTGTGCCTAAATATTGCTTGTCTGCTCTGGTGTTAGTTCAGGCTATTTTAGGAATGAGTGTTGTACTGTTTTTTAAAGCTAACTTAAAAGAGATGTTAACCTTTGCAATGACGCTGGCGTTTGTTACTACCCCAGTGTTCGCGTGGTTTAACTATCGACTGATGGGCGTTATTAACAAGGAACCTAAAGGTTTTATTAAAGTGTTGAGCTGGTTAGGATTAGCTTATTTATTTGGTTTTACACTGCTGTTTATATATTGGAAATTTTAAGAAATAAGCTGTTAAGCCATCATTCAAAAAATGATGGCTTACTATTATTACCTTCTAACCCTAAATATGATGTACAAAACAATAAATAACGGTGATGTGATAAACACGCTCACAATTGGGCCAAAAATGCTTGGATACGAATGAAGCTGAATACCAAAAGGTTCTAATAAAAAGCCTCTTGTGCCAAGAATGGCATAAAATGTCTCCCCCATCGTGTAAAGCATCATCAAGCCAGCGCATGCATTGAGATAAGTATCATAAAGTCTATTAGCTATTTTCAGTCTATGTGCCAATACTACAGCCAATGAACAGCCTCCCATGCCCAAAAATAGCATCACAGCATGCACTATGGTCATCTCCAGATCGACAACGTACAGCACACTGGGTCCAAATATGACTCCGAATATCCAGTCAATAAATAATGGAAAAAGCACACCAAAAACTAGCGCTAATGATAGATTTTTGTTTATACAATATGACATATTAAGATTTTTCTTTCCTTAAAAGCAGCTTAGTTGCACAGTGAGTTCCTCCGGCCGAAGTAACCCACTATTACTTTCAGCTTAATCGGAAGTGAAGTGATACTAACGGACATAACTGAATCTGTCCGAAGTATCACTTTTATGGGCACACGATAGAACTAACGACTTAACTTAAAATCCATTCGTACCGTTGATTTTGCGCTGACAGCTTTGCCATCTTCGAACTTTGGCGCATAGCGCCATTGCTTTAAGGCGTTGATGGTATTTTTTACAAATAACTGTCCATGTTGCTTATCTAGTACTGAGATATCTTCTACAAAGCCCTCTGGGGTGATCGTAAATTCGAGAGCAACCCATCCTTGCGCTCTTGCCCTTAGAGCGCTTTGTGGATATTCAGGTTCTTTCCTGTAAAGCGGAGTTTGCTCAATATCATCTCGCCAAGGCGTCATTTTCGCTATCATCACGCAATGTTTAGTTGCCTGCTCGCTCATGCCCATTTTTTCATACAAGCCAACTAAACGAGAATGGGCTGTTAATTCAATTGGGTGATCAAAGTCCAATTGCTCATCAAATACCACTATCAAGTCATTGAGTTTTGCAATAGCCTCTTTGTGCTGTTTTCGCGCTGAGAGCAGCTCAGCTACCCATAGATCAACAGTTAATCGATGTACCGCATCTCTGGGCAAGTACTTTTGGTTGATGTCATCGGCACGACTGAGATAGCTTTTTACTCTGGAGTAATCACGCGCCCGACTGAAGAGCTTTGCCGCCTCAAAATATATCTTAGACTCAAGCAAATGATTGCTATGGTGCTGCGCAATATCAATAGCGAAACCGACATACTCTCTGGCAGTTAAGTCCTTGTTAGGTAGCAGCAAGTCCACTTTTAATAGGTAAGGGTCTACAAGTTCAGGTGAGTGCTTGCCCTGCAGCGCTGTGAGTACATCGATCGCATCGTTTAATACCGTAAGCGCCTGCTGGCGATCATTATTCGATAAGGCCCTTGCATAGTTGATTGCGAGGTTAGCGGCATTTTGTGATTTTTCACCAAACACAACCTTGCCTTGCTCATAGGCCAACTTAGCGAGTTGCGCTATTTTCTCATACTCGTTGTTTTCTACAGCACGTTGATAAGCATGGTATGTTTGAGAAAATTCAGTATGTGCATCTGTATTAGAAAATGCACTAAAACAAAGTAGTGCGCCAGTTAAAACCAGCGCATTAGAGGTAATAGACATATGATTCCTTCATAAAAAATTCCTTGGCATCACTTTATATAGGGTGATGCTCTGCAAACATTAAACAGTGAGCTTTTTAACTTGCTCCCAGATATCAACAACATGGGTTTTGTCTTCTTCTGTTAGTTCACCATTACGGTACGCTTTTACTAGGCTTTTTTCAATATCTTCGTTAAGCTGCTCAACACTAACTTCTTCACCGTTTACTTGTGCATAACCTACCGCTAAGTCAAAGTGACCTCGTAAATAACCGCCTGCAAATAGCTCATCATCACTGGCTCTATCAACTAAGTTATCAAAAAATTGCTGTGCAATGTCTATATACTCTTGAAATGACATATTGGTTTCCTAATTTAAATCTGAATGGCCAACGGCATACATAACGTGATCGTTGTAACCGGTAACAACATTTATATAGCCGCTAAGCATTTGGTCTAGCGCTTCATCGCCCGTGTCGGCTATCAGAGGTCGGCCGTTTAACGCTTGTAATTTCGTTTTAGTTGCCACCACTATAATATTTTCTCTGCCAATTTTTCTAATCAACTCAGGACTCAATTGTTGATTACCACGGCCAAAAATATGACCTTGACCACCAATCAATGTAATCACTAACTTTGTGGGGGCATCATCCAAACGTGCTAACAACTGCCCTGCTGTAAGGTCTTGTGCCAGTAGCTCGTGATCTTGGATAAGGTCTACACCCAATAAGGTATTGTCTAAACCTAACTCTTCCATAATGGCCGCAACGGTAGAGCCCGATCCCATGATGTATTGGGTATCTGCATCCATCTCGCTGATCACGTAAGCCGCAATGTCAGCCAGCACTAACTCATCGCTTTCTTTACCACCGTTTTTTACACTTTGCACGTAACGTAACTCTGATGGAACTTGCATTTCTCCGTAGCGCTTTGCGCGCACAGTGCCTTGACGAAAAGCGTCTTCGTCTATGTCCATCACATCCGCATCAGATACAGTGACCAGCTCACCTGTCACCAGCATCTCAACTACGCGACCCGCCGCTTTAGGGGTAATGGCATAAACACCTGAGTGAATTTTACAGCCAGCAGGCACACCCAATACGGGAATGCTATCATCAACCGCAGCGCAAATATCACGCGCAGTGCCATCTCCGCCTGCAAACAAAATCATATCTACGCCGTACTCAAGTAGTGCTTTAGCCGCATTCTGTGTATCTGCAGGTACTGTTGGTATCGCACTTTGATAAACCACCTCAGTTTTGAAGCCGAGTTTTTTGGTAGTGTTTTCACCCATTTCGCCGTTGACGGTGAAAACCTCTATTTGACTGCGATATGCAAGTAGCTGCTCAAGGGCTAACTGAGTTCTGGCGTTTGATTTAGGCGTTGCGCCCAAAGCGATAGCTTGCTGTGCAGTATCTGCTCCATCGCTGCCTTTTAATGCCACACTACCACCAAGCCCAGCAACAGGGTTAATAATCAAACCAAGCTTAAACCGCATCTAATAGCTCCTTTGGACAATGCCAAGTAAATTGTTGTTTGGATAGTGGCCAAGGGGTTTTGTAAAACTGGCTTAGCGCGAATAGCAGCTGCGTGGTGCGAGCATTAAAGCCATGTTCTAGCAATACCATAACCTGTTCATAAACTCGCTGCTGAAAACTAAACCGACAGGTTTGTTCACCGTTTAAGTTATCTACTGACACATTAAAATCAAATCCTGCAGCGACGCTGAGCGCCCACTCAATGGCTTGTGGTTTTACTTCAACATTTTCAAATTCATGTTGCTTGGCTTTGTCGCGGCCATCAGGGCAATACCAGTAGCCATAGTCCTCTCGCTCTCGACGTTTAGCACCAGCCACTAACCAATGGGCAATCTCGTGCAAAGCACTGGCATAAAAGCCATGGGCAAAAACAACTTGATGGTATTGGCAATGCGCGTTTGCAGGCAGATAGATTGGCTCATCACTACCTTTGATCAGACGTGTGTTATATTTAGAAAAAAACTGCTTATCAAAGATGTTGATAAGGTCACTTATTTTGTGCATTGACTACGTACAGAACCACTTACAACTTAACTTGCGCAGATTGTACGTACTTTTGCATATGAAGTAAAAATTACTCACTCATCTTAGCTCAGGATAAGAGTTTTGAAGTAGTTAATATTTTGGTTACTGACATTACCTGCGAGTAAATATAGGCACTTTGATACAGTAATGAAGCGATTTAGATTAAAGCTGCGTTAAGAGCAGGAAAATGCGTTTATTTAGCGCCTGAAATTAACTACTGGATTGAATGCTAAACAGCTCTGGTTGGTAAATTACCGCCTGATTGCGGCCATAACTTTTCGCCTTGTAAAGCGCCTTATCTGCTTGCTCCACACACTCATCAGCGCAAAGTTTATCGGTGATAAAGTCATATGCGACAACACCGATACTTAGTGTGAGATTGTTTTTAGCTTGCTGGGCATATTCGTCCACCAGTCTTCTTGCAAAACTCATAGCACTATGGTGACCAGTTTCTGGGCAAACCAGTATAAACTCATCACCTCCCCATCGGCCAATAATATCAGTGGGTCTGGCCGACTCTTTGAGAAATACACATAACTCTTTTAAGGCAATGTCCCCAGCTAAATGACCTTCTTTATCATTGAGAGGCTTAAAGTTATCCAAATCAACTAAGAGTATCGCCAAAGGTCGGTGATAACGATTCAACCGAGCAAGCTCTGTTTCTAACAAACTGTAGGCCTGACGACGATTGTAAACGCCCGTAAGATAATCTAAATGCGCTTTTTCTAGTAAGGCCTGTTCTTCACTTAAGTCATGCATAACCGCGATATAAAATTGCCTATCACCATTGAGGATAACAGAAACGGTTAGTTTGTAGCGCTTTTTAGTACCATTTTTATGTACTGCCACTACGCAAGTGTCGCGCTCTGTATCCACAAGCAGTGGATGATTGAAGCTATGTTTAACCTGTTTTAAAAAAGTAGCTCCATGAAAATGATTAGGCATCAAATCGGCCATGGTCATCTTGGCCAGTTCTTTTTTGCTATATCCGAACTGCTTTTTTCCTACCTCATTAACCTGCCAAATCCGTCCGTCTTTGTCATAGTAAATAACAGTGTCAGACATAACCTCCATCAGCGCACTGCGCTCTTTCAGCAGCTGTTGCATATACCACAACATGAGCATATTGAGCAGCGCCACCAAGCAAACAATGGGCGACAAAAAATACGCACCAAGTTTGATGAATATGTTCATATCCTCGGTGAGACGTGCTTGATCAGTCAAAGTGCGTTGATAGCTGTCGCGCAAGCTCGTTCTTAACGCATCTAGCGCTTGTTCTGCTTGCGTATCATCCACTTTCACTGTTTTATCTATTTGTGCAATATTGTCTCTGGATTTATTTTGGATATTCTCATTGAGCAATTTGGCTGCGTATTGATCAACTGTCTTGCTAATAATTGCAAGAGACTGAGATTCCTTTGCCGATAGCTCAAACTGACTAAAGCTATCAATACTGCGGTATACATTGCTAAGATCTTGCTGAGCTCGAATGAAATAAATTTGCTCGCCCCGCAATATAAAATTTTTAAAGTTATGGATAAAGCCGCCATAACCCATGCTGCGCTCCAATTGCGCAAGTAACGACGCTTTTTCAATCGTGTTAGCGGTGTTTTGTTGCCAATTAGTATCTAAGGCATGCGATTTTTCGACTACTTGCGCACTCCAATAAAACAATGCCAAATTAAACAAAACCGTTAATGTCAGTAATGTACCTAATTGCAGGTATACGCGCTTTCCCATCGCCTGTGCCCAACAGCATGAATGCCTTAAGTGTAGTAAAGTATTGTCTTTGAGCAAAAACTCAGCCCGATAAATAAAAAAGAGCGCGGCCCAAAAGACCGTGCTCTTTTTTATAAACGTTAGCTCGCAATTTTTACGATTGCGCTTCGCTTTGCTCTGTTTGTAAAGCTTCTTGTGAGGTGACTTCGGCTAATTTTGCTTTAGGCGCATCGTAAAACTTAGCGCCTTTTTCAGCCATTGCCATTAAGCTTTGGGCAGGTGTAAATACGGGGTTATCCGTAGCATAGGTTGATAACTCAGAACACACTTTACTTGCGCCACGTTTATCCATGTAGCTAAATGGGCCGCCTAGGAATGGTGGGAAGCCAATACCGAAAATCGCACCAATATCGCCATCTCGTGGGCTGGCGATAATTCCTTCATCTAAGCAACGCGCCGCTTCATTGAGCATTTGTGCAACACAACGGCTGGCAATTTCTTGCTTATTTAAACGGGGGCTGGTGGTGATACCTAATAGCTCGTATACAGACTCATCAACTTTTTTACCCTTTTTCTCATAAGAGTAGAAGCCACGACCCGTTTTACGCCCTAACCGTTTTGCATCAATCATACGGTCGAACGCATTGGGCGCTTTAAAACGCTCGCCTAATTCTTTTTCAAGGATAGGGGCAATTTTAGAGCCAATGTCGATGCCCACTTCATCAAGTAATGCCAATGGACCAACTGGGAAGCCAAACTCAACCAAGGCTTGATCTATCTTCTCGATTGGCTCACCAGCAAGTAACAAGTTTGCGGCTTCGTTCACGTAAGGCGCCAAGATACGATTTACATAAAAGCCCGCTTTGTCTTTAACAACAATGGGCGTTTTACCTTGTTTACGTGCAAAGTTAACTGTGCGCGCAATCGTTTGCTCAGAAGTACCTTCATGTGGAATAATTTCCACCAATGGCATTTTCTCTACTGGCGAGAAATAATGCAGGCCAATGACATTTTCAGGTCGTTTAGCTTGCTCAGCAATTTGTGCGATTGGTAACGATGAAGTGTTACTTGCAAAAATAGTGTCTTCTTGGCAGTTTTGCTCAATGTCAGCCACCATACTTTGCTTAAGCTTTAAATCTTCAAATACGGCTTCGATCACCATATCCACGTGCTTAAAGCCAGAATAATCAGTAGTGCCGGTGATGCGGTTCATGGTTTGCTGTAATTCAGCCTTGCTCATGATACGACGCTTCTGGCGCTTAGATAAAATCTTGTAGCTGTAGTTCATTGCGTTGCTTACGCCTTGGTGAGCTACGTCTTTGATACGTACCAATGCACCGGCTTTAACCGCACTTACGTGTGCAATACCTGCCCCCATTAAACCACCACCAAGTACCGCTGTGCGCTCAACAGCCGCAACATCATCGTTTTTGTACTCATTTTTCATTTCCGTGGTTGCGAAGAAAATACCACGCAGTGATTGAGACACATCTGTCATTACCAGATCAGCAAAACCTTCAGCTTCAGTTTTGTATGCTTTTAGTTCATCAAGCTCAACTGATGCGCGCACTGCTTTAATAATATTTAGTGGTGCAGGATAGTGGCCGCCGGTTTTCTTCAACACATTTTCTTGTGCTTTTTTGAAGATAATATTGCGACCAAATGGGTTTGACTCTAACAATTGGCTAATTCTGTCTAAACGTGGTTTGCTCGCTTTAGCCTTACCTTTGGTTGCCAGCTCAGCTGCTACACGCTCTAAAATGCTGTGTGGTACACAATCATTCACCAGACCAGATTTTTTAGCTTGATTAGCACGGACTTGCTTACCTGTTAGCATCCACTCTAATGCTTTTTGAATACCAACAAGTTTTGGTAAGCGTTGTGTACCACCGCCGCCTGGCAACAAGCCAAGTTGCACTTCTGGTAAACCAAGTTTAGTGATATCACTGTCGGTACAAACACGGTAATCACATGCTAGGGCAAACTCTAAACCACCACCAAGGGCCACACCATGAATAGCTGCAACCGTTGGGTAAGGCTGCTTTCTCATAGTGAAAAATGCCTGTTGGCACATTTCTGAGATAGCCAATGCATCTTCACGGGTTTTCGCACTGTCTAGCATTTTGATATCGGCACCAGCGATAAAGTTATCGCTTTTACCGCTGATGAATACCATACCTGTGATGTTGTCATCACGACCCTGTTTAAGCACTGCCAATAAATCATCAGCAAAGCTCACACGCAGGGTATTCATTTTTTCGCCTGGCACATCGATTGTAACGATGGCAACGCGTCGCTCGTTTAATTCATAACTAAATACTGACATTATGCGCTCTCCAATACAAAGGCCGCACCCAAACCACCAGCAGCACATGCTGTAGTTAATGCTAAGCCGCCGCCACGACGTTTCAACTCATGCAAGCTTTGCGTGATCAAACGCGCACCTGTCGCCGCAAATGGGTGACCATATGCCAAAGAGCCGCCGTTAACGTTAAATTTATCCATATCAATTTCACCGATCGCTTTTGAACGGCCCAATTTTTCTTGCGCAAATTTGTCTGAGCCAAACATCTTCATGTTAGCCAACGCTTGCGCAGCGAATGCTTCATGCATTTCAATTAAATCTAAATCTTTTAAGCTAATACCCGCTCTATCTAGCGCCACAGGCGTTGAGTGTGCCGGACCCATTAGCATGTCTTCGTGTACGCCAATCGCCGAGAACGCAAAGCTGCGAACGTAGCCCAAAATGTCGTAGCCTAGCGCTTTGGCTTTACTTTCGCTCATCATCAATACCGCAGCTGCACCGTCAGTCAGTGGCGTAGCGTTAGCCGCTGTAACTGAACCATGTACTCTATCAAATACTGGTTTTAACTTAGCGTAGCCTTCAAGTGAAGAGTTAGTACGAATGTTATTGTCTTGCTCAATAAATGACTTATACGGCGGAACATGTGCCGTCATCACTTCTTCACTCAATAAGCCATCTGCCCATGCTTTTGCAGCGAGGGTGTGTGAACGGTGTGCCATAGCATCTTGATCAGCACGGCTAATGCCGTGAGTTTTAGCCATTTGCTCTGCCGTTTGCCCCATAGAAAGGCCCGTTGAATATTCAGCAACTGCTGGAGGAACAGGCATTAAATCTTTAAAGCGTAATTTTGAGAAGATTTTTAAGCGTTGGCCTAAAGTGCGTGCCTTCGTTAAATCAACCAAGCTGCCCGCCAACTTTTTGCTTACACCAATCGGTAACACTGATGATGAATCGGCACCACCGGCGATACCGACGGTTGCCGAACCTGCGATGATAGACTCAGCAACGTTTGCAATCGCTTGAAAACTGGTGGCACATGCACGTGATACTGAGTACGCATCGACAGATACTGGCATTCCCGTGCCTAATACAATTTCACGGGCAATATTGGGTGCTTCAGGCATTTGTACCACTTGACCAAACACTAATTGGTCAATTTCTTTTTTATCGAAGTTCAAACGCTCCAGCATTTCGTTCACGACTAGCTTGCCTAAGTCCAGTGCTGGCACATGATGAAAAGCTGTTGCTTGTTTTGCGAAAGGAGTACGCAGGCCGCTTACAATCGCGATACGGTCGCCTTTTGTTGTTTTTAGAATATTTTGCTCAGACATTGATTATGCTCTCCCGCTGACAGGTCTGACCTGTTTAATTTTACCTGATTCTAAACAACCGCTTCCACAATGCCAATAGTAAAATCAAAATTGGTTACTAAAGAAGCAAATCTTACATACCCTAGTCGCTTTTTTGTACACTAGCAAAAGTTATTGAAAAAACTAGGGAACTATTCAAAAAACTAGAGTCTAATATGACGCTAAAATGTCACTCTAGACTTGAGATCAGACAACGAATCCATATAACTTAAAGCAAAAATTTGTCACAACAAGGACAAAGCAATGGCAGTAAACGAATTTTCACAATTAAAACGCTATTTAGATACTCAAATTATTGGTCAACCTGCTTTAACGCAAGCTTTACTTATCGCCATTTTGGCAGACGGACATCTATTAGTAGAAGGACCTCCTGGGCTTGCTAAAACACGTGCCGTAAATGCGCTTGCAAAAGGTATCGAGGGGAGCTTTCAGCGTGTGCAGTTTACCCCAGACTTGCTACCTGCCGATGTAACGGGCACAGATATCTATCGTCAACAAACCAGTGAATTTGTGTTTGAAAAAGGCCCTTTATTTCACAACTTAATTTTGGCCGATGAAATAAACCGTGCACCAGCTAAAGTGCAATCGGCTTTATTGGAAGCGATGGCCGAGCGGCAAATCACCGTAGGTAAAAATACCTACCCACTATCGAGTCTATTTATGGTGATGGCAACGCAAAACCCGTTGGAGCAAGAAGGTACTTACCCGCTTCCTGAAGCACAGCTAGACCGATTCCTGCTTCACCTGAATATTGATTACCCGCATGCAGAAAATGAACTAGCAATTTTGCGCTTAACCCGCGGAGAAGCGTTAGAGCAAGAATCTGTAAGCTTCACCCCAATCAGTCAAGAAACATTATTTGCAGCACGTAAGAGTGTACTGTCACTGCATCTGGCGGAGCCGCTGGAGCAATATTTAGTGCAGCTTATTATCGCCACTCGACAAGCCGCTAAGTTAGACCCTCAACTCGGAGCTTGGATTGAGTTTGGTGCCAGTCCACGTGCAACGATTGCACTGGATAAATGTGCCCGAGCGCACGCTTGGCTGCATAATCGCGAGTTTGTAACGCCTGAGGATATTCAAGCGGTTATTCATAACGTATTACGTCATCGCATTATTTTAAGCTACGAAGCACAAGCCGATGGCATCAGTAAAGATGAAGTAATTAGTCGTATTGTTGAATTAGTGCCAGTACCATAATGATGCAACAAACTCAGTTATCAAGCCAAGCATGGTTAGAGCAATGCCATAGCAATGGCGCGCAATTGGGCTTGAAAGAGTTACTTTATTACAAGCCCAAAGCAAATCTACTCTCGCTTAAACCCAAAGCGCGCATCAAAAGCGCGCAAGCAGGCCAATATCTCGCGCCTCATAAAGGCCGAGGTATGGAGTTTGCTGAAGTGCGTCAATACCAATATGGCGACGATATACGCGCCATTGATTGGCGTGTGACTGCTCGCACAGGTGAGGCGCATACTAAGCTTTATCAAGAAGAAAAAGAGCGTCCCGTGTTTGTTTTTACCGATTTATCAAACAGCATGCTATTTGGTAGCCAGCTGCTTCTTAAATCAGTACAAGCAGCACACTTAAGTGCATTAGTTGCTTGGTCTGCTTGTCAACGTGGCGATAGATTGGGCGGGATTGTGTTTAATGAACATGGTCATCATGAACTTAAGCCAACAGCCAGAGACAAAGGTGTATTAGCCCTGTGTCACCAGCTATGTGATATCCATCAACAGGCGCTGTTTAACCGAGATCAGGTAATAGAACAACATCACTCTGAAAACCGCTTTGCAGATAATCTCAAGCGGTTAACGCATTTAGCCAAACCTAGCAGCTTAATTTATGTCATCTCTGATTTTACCAATTTAAATGATGCCAGTTTTAAGCAACTTGAACGTCTTGCTCGTCACTGTGAATTAATTGGCTGCCAAATTAGCGATCCCTTTGAACATCAGCTCCCTGCTTATCGCGAGGCGATTATGGTTGAAGCTGGCAGTAATGCATGGACCCTACCTTTGATGGACAAACAATTTAGGGCAAAATTTGCTAAGCAGGCAGCCGAGGCGTTTTCTAATCGCCTTTCACGCTTAAAACGTGCAGGCATGACAATGCAATCTTTTAGCGCGGCTACGCCGCTTGAATCACAGCTTATGAGGTAATACTAGTAGTTATGCAAGCTTCGCCATTAGATGCTTTACACGACGTTATGCCACCAAGCGAGGTTTCATGGTGGCCTTTTTCATACGCGATGTGGGCAGTTATTTTAATTGTGCTATTTATTTTCATTGCGGTTGCCGTATGGCGCTACAAAGCGTGGAAATATCATCAAGCAAAGCGAGAAGCAATCAAGCATATTGCTTACCATCAACATGATGCTCAGCAATTACATATTTTGCTTAAACGTTTAACCAAGCATTATTACGGCTCACGCGCCGTTTCAGGCTCTAATCAATTGTGGGCCACCCGTTTAACGCAATTGTGTGGTCATACTTTCAACGCACAAGAGCTTGACAGTTTGTACGGGCCAAACCCCAACGAACAGCTTGCTATTAAGCTACAGCAAGCAATAAAAAGCTTTAAACTAAAAGAGGCCCTAGATGTTTGAGTTTAGCTGGCCTTGGGCCTTTGTTTTATTGCCACTGCCGTGGCTTATCGCCAAGCTTAAGCCTGTACAACATAACACCTCAGCGCGTTTGCGTATGCCAAGTTTTGCACAACTGGCGGCGCTTGCGCCAAAAGCAGTGCAACAAAGCCGCGGGGTGAACTGGCTAGAAGCACTGATCTGGCTGTTACTGGTGATTGCAGCCGCTAACCCTAAATGGCTCGACGACCCCGTTGCGCTACCCAATGAAGGTCGCGATATTATGTTAGCCGTGGACCTATCTGGGTCAATGACCGAACAAGACATGGAATATCAAGGCCGCTACATTGACCGGCTTTCTGTGGTAAAAGCGGTCCTGAGTGAGTTTATTGAGCAGCGCCAAGGCGACCGTCTGGGGCTTATTTTGTTTGGCGATACCGCGTTTTTACAAACCCCCCTGACCCGAGATTTAAACACTGTGAGTCAAATGCTCAGCGAAGCACAAATTGGCCTTGTTGGTCGTGCAACCGCTATCGGTGATGCTTTGGGTTTATCGGTAAAGCGTTTTAGTCAAAAAGAGCAAAGTAACCGCATCTTAATTCTGCTAACTGATGGCCAAAATACCGCGGGCAATCTCGACCCAGAAGATGCGCTGTTATTAGCCAAAGAAGAAGGCATTAAAGTTTACACCGTGGGCGTTGGCTCCGACGGTAGAGGCGGATTTAGTTTGTTTGGTATGGGCGGCGCTGGTGGCAGCAATATTGATGAAGCCACGCTTAAGCACATTGCTAAAGAAACCGGTGGCCTGTACTTTAGAGCAAAGGACGTTGCGGGCCTGCAACAAATTTACCAAGAGCTCGACAAATTAGAACCTATCTCGGATGAGGCACAAACCTTTAGACCACAATTGGCGCTATTTTACTGGCCATTGCTGGCTATCCTTGCACTCATCGCTGTTACCATTTTACTCAAAGCCCTGCGCGGCTTAAAACAGGAGGCATAGCATGGAGTTTATGTTTATTCGCCCCGAGTTATTGTGGTTACTGGTTCCTTGGCTGGTGATTTCATCAATACAGTTTATCCGGCGCGCCAAACATCAACACAGCGACCTTATCGCACCACATTTAGCAAGTGTGATGCTGGTTGAATCTAAACAACAGCGCAAACAACATAGCCCTCTGCTTATTAGTGTGTTTTTACTTGTTGCCATCATCTGTGCCGCAGGTCCAAGCTTCGAAAAGCAGCAAGTACCTGTGTATCAAGCCAAACAAGCGCGCGTATTGTTAATGGATATGTCTTACTCCATGTATTCTACCGATATCACTCCAAATCGCTTAACACAAGCGCGCTTTAAGGCGCTCGATATGATTGAGTTGTTTAAAGAAGGCGAAACAGCATTAGTTGCTTATGCTGGGGATGCTTTCGTTGTTTCTCCGTTAACCAGCGACGCCGCAACATTAGCAAACCTAATCCCTAGTCTTAGCCCTGAGATAATGCCTAGTCGAGGCTCAAATGTACTGGCTGGGATCAGCGAGTCTATTACATTGCTCAAGCAAGCAGGCTACGCAAATGGTGACATCATTTTAGTGACCGATGGGCTAGAGCAATCTGATGTTGATGACATAAATGCCGAACTTAAAGACCAAACATTTACTTTAAGTATTTATGGTGTGGGCACTGAGCAAGGTGCGCCGATAGCGCTGCCTGAGGGCGGCTTTTTAAAAGACCGCTCAGGGCAAATCGTAGTACCAAAAATTAACTATTCTCGTTTAAGTGGCCTTGCCAAAAGGCATGCCGGGCAACTGGTGCGATATAAACCAAGTGGCGATGACATCAAAGCATTTACGCCCAAACTACACGGCCAAAGTGAGCTCAGCGAATCACAGCAAAGTAAAACGTTATGGCGCATTGATGCTGGCCAATATGGTTTGATTATTTTACTGCCGTTGGCTTTGTTGCTGATGCGTCGAGCTGGATTGACCTTAGTTGCCCTACTCTTTGTGATGCAACCGACTGAACAAGCTATGGCGGCAGATTGGCAAAGCTGGTTTAAAAATGCCGACCAAAACGCACTCAGTGAGTATCAAAAAGAAAACTATGCGCAAGCTACATCCGCAGAGAACGCTACGTTAAAAGGCGCCGCATTGTATAAACAAGGTGATTTTGAACAAGCAGCAGAAGTGCTTAAAGACACGGCATCGTCAGTTGGTCAGTACAATTACGGCAATGCCCTTGCCCAGCAAGGTAAACTTGACGAAGCCATTGAAGCGTATAACAAAGCGTTGCAACTCGACCCAAATATGAGCCAAGCCGCTGACAACAATAAGCTCGTTGAGCAATTAAAACAACAGCAAGACGATCAGCAACAGCAACAAGGTGACCAACAGCAGCAACAAGGTGACCAGCAGCAACAGCAAGGCGACCAGCAGCAACAAGGCGACCAGCAGCAACAAGGCGACCAGCAGCAACAAGGCGACCAGCAGCAACAAGGCGACCAGCAGCAACAAGGCGACCAGCAGCAACAAGGCGACCA